>CAUJIN010000034.1 GCA_963205495.1 Pseudomonadota bacterium | reverse complement strand
TCTCGCCCCTATCAGCGCCGAGCAAGATGCGGCGGCCAAGCAGGCCGCGCAGGGTCTGTTCGAGCAGATTCAGCGGGCCGCTGCTGTCGAGCCAAGGCGGTAAGGTCGGAACGGACAGCCTCCTGGCCGCGGCAGTTCCCCGCCGGGTAGGCAATGCCGCGATCCAACCGCTTGAACCGTCCGCGCGTAACCCGTTGATTTGAAATGGTGCTGAACTGTGCCTTTGCGGACTCCGGGCCATTCGCGGAGAGCGAAGCCCTGGAGAAGAATGGCCAGGAGAGAGCGAAAAGCGGCCGAGAACGGTCCAGACAGGCAACCAGCGAAGTCCGCAGGTGTCCGCATGAACCCGCGCAAACACGCGGGAACTGTCGGCAACAGACGAGAAAAAGCCCCAACTGAGAACAGTTGGGGCTTCAATAGTGGTGGAGCCAGGGAGGATCGAACTCCCGACCTCGTCATTGCGAACGACGCGCTCTCCCAGCTGAGCTATGGCCCCATGCGAGCGTGACATTCTAGCCAGTCATGGCGGCGGCATGCAACAGGAATCGACGCATGGGAAGACGTTCCCAGCACCCCTGTCTGATCAAGCAGGCGCTGAGGGGGCAGGTGGTCGTGAGGAGGCCGCGTCAGGTTGCGCCATTTCCCGGATGCGTGTCTACTTGACGCCAGCGTACAGTGGCCGAGTGATCGAAGGCCGCAGCGAAAAAGCAAGAACCACGAACTCACGGGGGTGGCGTCGTGAAGCATCGGATATTCGCATCGGGTCTGGCACTTCTGTTCCTCCTGGCGTCCGCATCGGAGTCGATGGCAGCGCGCTACCGGCTTGCGGTGGAGCCGGTCTACCCTCCCGATCAGGCCGAAGAGGTCTACAAGCCGCTGATCGAGTACCTGAACCGGTCCACCGGCCACCAGTTCGAGCTGGTGCTTTCGCGCAACTACCACACCTACTGGCGGGAGCTGCGGCAGAACAACCCGGTCGATTTCGCCTTCGACGAGCCGCACTTCGTGGACTTTCGCATCCAGCGCTTCGGCTTCATCCCGGTCGTTCGCAACGAGCAGCCCACGGTGTATGCCCTGCTCGGCCAACCCGAACTGGAAGGCAAGGACGCGGACGCCCTGATCGGCCGACCGGTCGCCTGCATGCCATCCCCGAGCCTCGGCTTCGCGCTGCTGGCCGAGATGTACGAAAACAATCCGCTCGCCCAGCCGGACATCCGCTCGGAAGTATCCTCATGGCGCGACGGCGTGCAGATGTTGTTCGCCGGCGAGGTCGAGGGCGCGCTGGTGCCGGCCTTCCTTGCCGAAACCTACTACAACCTGCCCACGCTGGCGCGCAGCAAACCCTTGCCCGGCAAGGCTTTCACCGCTTCACCGAAAGTACCCGAGGCGGATGTAGCGGCCGTGGCCAAGGCGCTGCAATCCCTGCACGAGGATCCGGCGCTCTATGACGTGCTTGCCGAAATCGGCGCCACGCGATTCCTGCCGGCGACGGCCGACGAATACGCCGGTCAAGAGAAGATCCTGAGCGGCTTCTACGGCTACCGATCGACGCCGAAAGCTGCCGTCCCGACGGAAGCCGAAGGCGACTGAACCGCGCACGCGCGGGTCGGTTCGATCGACGCGCCGATCAGCCTGCGCCTGCCGCCGCATCCGATACGGAAGAGTCCCCGAACGCCGCGGCCAGCGCCCGGTAGGCGCGACGCTGCGCCTCGTTGGCGGCGGCCGGCGCCTGCACCTCCAGCACCACGAACTGGTCGCCCGCAGGGGTTCCGGGCATGCCGCGTCCGCGCAGCCGCAGGCGCTTGCCGCTCCCCGACCCCGCAGGCACGTTCAGGCTGACCGAACCACCGAGCGTCGGCACGTCAAGCGTTCCACCAAGCGCCGCCAGCCACGGTGAAACGCTGCGGCGCACGATCACGTCGCGCCCGTCGAGTTCGAATACCGGATTGGGGCGGTAGCCGATCTCGATCAAAAGATCCCGCCCGCCCGAGCCTTGCCCCTTGAGGCGAATGTTCTGCCCGGGCGCGATGCCCGCCGGAATGCGGATGTCGAGCGTGCGTCCGCCGACGTCCACGCGCGCCTGGCCGCCGGCAAAGGCGGTTTCCAGGTCGATGTCCAGACGTGCGCGTGATTCGGCCGGCGCGCGCGGCCCCCTCGCCTGTCCGGCGCGCGCGCGTCCGAACAGCGATTCGAAGAAATCGCTGAATCCGCTGTCACCACCGAATCCTTCGAAGCCGTCATGGGCCGCACCGGAACCGCCCCAGTTGGGAGGCTGGTAGCTGTCTCCCGGGCGATAGCCGCTGGCGCGCAGGCGATCGTATTGGGCTCGCCGCTCGGCGTTGCCCAGCACCTCGTAGGCTTCGCTGACCGACTTGAAATTCTCCTCGGCGTTCGGTTCCTTGCTCACGTCCGGGTGGTACTTGCGCGCCAGCCGGCGATAGGCGGCCTTGATGGCCTTCTCGTCGGCACCCGACTCCACGCCCAGCACGCTGTAGTAGTCCTTGAATTCCATCTGTGCCCCTGCTCCTTCGGCCGGCGCGATGATACCCGCAGCATCGCCCCGCGCCGTATCCGACGACAAACGAAGCGGCCTGCGTGGTTGCCCGCGCAGGCCGCTGCCATGCCTTGTGGATTCACGCGGCGGCGCTCTTGCAGCCGCGCGCTGCCCCTTACTGCACCTGGATGCGGCGCGGCGTGGTTTCGGCCTTCTTGGGAATGCTGATCTCCAGCACGCCGTTGCGGCCGGTGGCCGTGATTCCCTCCGCATTGGCGCTGTCGGGCAGCGAGAAGCGGCGATGGAAGACCCCCTGCGCGCGTTCCATGCGCGAATATCGCGGGCTTTCCTCGCCGGTCACCGTGGCGCGTTCACCCTTGATCGTCAGTATGCCCTTGTCCATGTGGACTTCGATGTCGGCCGGTTCCACGCCGGGAATGTCGGCGAAGATGACGAAGCGGCCGTCCTCTTCCTTGATATCCACGCGCGGCGCCCACTGGCTGGTGACCACGTTGCTCTGGTCGCCATCGGCCTCGTGCAGGGCGCGGTCGAAGAACTGTTTGAACTCCATCGGCCAGCCGTACTGCGAAGCCAGGCGGGAGATCGGATTCTGGTAGGTACTCATGGGATTGCTCCTTTCGTTCCGAGGTGGTGCGGCAGGCTGCCGCTTGACCGGAAAAATGGAGCCTGCACCGCGTTTCTCAAGCCTTGCGGCGCGGTCAAGTCCCCGCGCCTGCGCGTGCGTTCGGAATTCCTTCAGGCTGCCGCCGATGCGGTCAGGAATGGGCCGAAAGGCGGCGCAAGGTGTCCTGCACGTCGCCCGGCTCGATCGCGTCGCTCCAGTCTTCCATCAGCACCGCGTACAGCAGGGTTTCGAACTGCTGCGCGAAGCGGCGCGTGACCCAGCCCGGATCGGGAATCGACTTGGCATCGGCAATCAGGCCGAAGTGCACGCGCCCCTGATAGCTCAGGATCGACAGGCCCACGCCGATGCTGCCGGTCTGCGGCACCCAGAACATGAACTCGGTGATGGGCACGCCGGCGAGATAGAGCGGCATCTGCGGACCCGGCACGTTGGTCGCCACGGTGGAGGCCTTGCGGCTGAAGAGGTCCAGCGCCATGCGCTGCACCGGGGTGGGCGTCATGCCCAGCGTGGCGAGCGCACCGAAGGTCATGAGCGCCTGCCGCGAAGACTTGATGCGGTTCATGTTCTCGGCCACAGCCATCACGCGCGCCACCGGATTGGCTTCGCCCACGGGCAGTTCGAGGAAGACAAGCCCGAAGTGGTTGCCGAGCTTCTTCGCATGTTCGAGCGGCCGAAGGTTGACCGGCACCGTGGCGCGCAGCGTGAGGCCGTCGGGATCCTCTCCGCACTCGTGCAGGTAATCGCGCAGCGCGCCGGCCGCGCAGGCCAGCAGCACGTCGTTGACGGTGCATCCCAGCGCGCGCCCGACCGCCTTGACTTCATCCAGCTGGACCGGCTCGGCCCAGGCACAACGCTTGATGACGCCCAGCGGGCGCTTGATCGCAGTGGGCGGATCGTCGCTCAGGGTAAGCGCCTGCGCCAGCTCGCGAGCAATTTCGCCACCTTCGCGCGCCAGCACCGTAGCCAGGCTTGGATCGCGGTACAGCGCCAGGCTGCCGTCGATCATCTTGCCGCCGAGCTTCATCGCCTGATCGACCTGGCGTTGGCCGGGATAGAAGAATCTTCGGGTGATCTTCTCCCCATCCTGCTTGAGCCAGGCTTCGGCCAGATTCTCGTCGGGCGCGGGTGCCGGAGAAACGTCGGTCAACGAGAGCAGCACCTGGATCAGGGCGATGCCGTCGGCATAGCAGTGGTGGACGCGCGAGATCATGGCGCTGCCGCCGTTGTAGTTCTCCACCAGATGGAACTGCCACAGCGGCTTGGAATGATCCAGCGCGGTGGAAGCCAGCTGGCTCACCAGACGCTGCAGCTCGGCCGTTCCCGCCGCCCCCGGCAGCGCGGTCAGACGCACGTGCCATTCCAGATCGAAGTCGGCGTCGGTTTCCCAATGGCAGGACGTACCGCCGTCCACCGCCTTCTGGCGGAAGCGCCGGAAGGCGAGGAAACGCTCGGCGATGAGCGTGCGCAGCGCCTCGATCGACAGGCGCTGGCCGAACATCAGGACGCCGGTGATCATCATCAGGTTGGTGGGTTTTTCCATCCGAAGCCACGCGGTGTCCACCTTGGACATGGCTTCGCGCCTGCGCCTGCCTTCAGTCATCGCCTGTTCCGATCCGGTGCCGTCGGGCGATGGTGCACGCGCGCCCCGGGGGCGTCAATGCGGCCCTTCGCACGCAAGCGAACGCAGCCCGGAACTTCAAAGCGCCGGCTCCCATTCGGCGCGGAATACCTGCCAGCCATCCGGTCCGTCGCGCCAGTCGCTGCGGACGATCCACGGCCGCGCGCTGTCGGGCAAAAGACCGCCCTGGCCGCCGGTGGCCATCACGCTGAAATTCACCGTGGCCCGCTCGCCATGCAAGCGGACATCCAGCGGCCCCAGCGTGAGCCCGATCGCGGCGTGGCGCAGCACCTGCACCCGCAGGAAATTGTGCAGGCCGCGGCGGTCGAGTTCGGATTCTCCGGAAAAATCCACCGCCACGCCGCCCATGAAGCTCGATATCTCCCGCGATTCCAGCGCCGACTGCATCTGCGCGACGCGCTCGCGCAGCCTGTTCTCGGGCGGAGTCCGGGAACAGGAAACCAGGCATGCCATCGCCAGCAGCAGCCAGATCGCAGCGCCCGTTCGCCTGCGTGCGGGAGTACGCCGATTCATTCGCCTTGCCCTGCCCGTTTGCCCTGTGCTCCAATCGGTGAACATACCGCGAAAGCCCCGCGCGCGCAGGCTTTCGCCCTCAAACACTCCGCAGGAAGACAACCCATGAGCATCGAGCGTCCCTGGCTGGCGAACTATCCGAAAGGCGTCCCGGAGCAGATCGACCTCAGCCAGTTCAAATCGGTACCGGACGTGCTCGCCGTGGCCTGCCGCGACTTTGCCGCCCGACCGGCCTACGAGAACATGGGTCGCACCCTGAGCTACGCGCAGATCGATGCGCTCAGCCAGCAGTTCGCCGCCTACCTGCTGTACGAACTCAAGCTCAAGAAAGGCGATCGCATCGCCATCATGCTGCCCAACGTGCTGCAGTATCCCATCGCCATCTTCGGCGCGCTGCGCGCCGGGCTGACGGTGGTCAACACCAACCCCATGTACACCGCGCGCGAGCTGCGCCACCAGCTGGAAGATTCAGGTGCCTGCGCCATCGTGGTGCTGGACAACTTCGCCGCCACTCTTTCCGAGGTGCTGCACGACACGCCGATCCGTCAGGTCATCACCACCGGCGTCGGCGACCTGCTCGGCTTCCCCAAGGGCACCCTGGTCAACTTCCTGCTCAAGCACGTGAAGAAGGCCATCCCCGAATACAGCATCCCCGGCGCCATCCGATTCAACGACGCGCTCTCGCTGGGCGCGGGCAAGGCGCTGCCGACGGTGGCGCTCTCGCACGCCGACATCGCCTTCCTCCAATACACCGGCGGCACCACGGGTGTGGCCAAGGGCGCCATGCTGACGCACGGCAACCTGGTCGCCAACATGCAGCAGGCCTCGGCCTGGCTCGGCACCAACGTCAAGCCAGGCGAGGAGCACATCATCACCGCGCTGCCGCTCTACCACATCTTCGCGCTGACGGCGAACTGCCTGGTCTTCATGAAGTTCGGCGGCCTCAATCACCTCATCACCAATCCGCGCGACATGGCCGGCTTCGTCAAGACGCTGTCGCGCATTCCGTTCACCGCCATCACCGGCGTGAACACGCTGTTCAACGGCCTGCTCAACACCCCCGGCTTCGACCGTCTGGATTTCTCGCACCTGCACCTGACCCTGGGCGGCGGCATGGCGGTGCAGCGCGCCGTGGCAGAGCGCTGGAAGAAGACCACCGGAGTGACCCTGGTGGAAGCCTACGGCCTCACTGAAACCTCGCCGGCCGCCTGCATCAACCCGATGAATCTCGCGGAGTACAACGGCGCCATCGGCCTGCCGATCTCCTCCACCGACTGCTGCGTGATGGACGAACAGAACCGGATCCTGCCCATGGGCGAGGTCGGCGAACTGTGCGTGCGCGGTCCGCAGGTAATGGCCGGCTACTGGCAGCGCCCGGAGGAAACCGTCAAGGTGCTTTCGGCCGACGGCTGGCTGCACACCGGCGACATGGCCAAGATGGATGAAAAGGGCTTCTTCTACATCGTCGACCGCAAGAAGGACATGATCCTGGTCTCGGGCTTCAACGTGTATCCCAACGAGATCGAGGACGTGGTGGCGCAGATGCCGGGCGTTCTCGAAGTGGCCGCGGTAGGCGTGCCGGACGAGAAGTCCGGCGAGGCGGTGAAACTCGTCGTGGTGCGCAAGGATCCGGGACTGACCGCGAACGACATCAAGAACTTCTGCCGCACCGAGCTGACCGGCTACAAGCAGCCGAAGATCATCGAGTTCCGCACCGAGCTGCCCAAGTCCAACGTCGGCAAGATCCTGCGGCGCGAGCTGCGCGATCCTGCACCAGCCTCCACCAGCAGCGCGCACTGAAAGCCACCCGTCGTAGAGCGCAGCTTGCTGCGCTTGGGCCAAAGCAGCGCAGCAAGCGGCGCTCTACGGGGTGGGTGGGGGCTGTCGCGAAGCGCAGTGCGGGTTCCGAAGCGCAGCAAGCTACGCTCTACAGCGCTCTACGCGCGGGTGGCTTCGGGGCGCATGTAGGGGAACAGCAGCACGTCGCGGATCGAGTCCGAGCCGGTGAGCAGCATCACCAGGCGGTCGATGCCGATGCCCAGTCCGCCGGTGGGCGGCAGGCCGTATTCCAGCGCGCGAATGTAGTCGGCGTCGAAGTGCATGGCCTCATCGTCGCCGCCGTCCTTGGCCTCGACCTGGGAGCGGAAGCGCGCGGCCTGGTCTTCGGGATCGTTGAGCTCGGAGAAGCCGTTGGCCAGCTCCTTGCCGTTGATGAAGAGCTCGAAGCGGTCGGTGAAACCGGGCTCGGTGTCGGAAGCCCGCGCCAGGGGCGAGACTTCCTCGGGGTGCTGGGTGATGAAGGTCGGCTGGATCAGGGTGTGCTCGACGGTGGCCTCGAAGATTTCCAGCAGCAGGCGCCCCCAGCCCCACTCGGGCTTGAACTTGATCTTGAGGCGCTCGCAGTGGCGCGCCAGCGCGTCGCGGTCGGTGCAGTCCTCGACGCGGATTTCCGGGTTGTGGTGGCGCACCGCCTCGTCCATGCGCCAGCGCCGGAAGTCGGGAGCAAGGTCGATTTCGTTGCCCTCCCAGGTGACGGTCGTCGTGCCCAGCACCTCGCGCGCGGTGTCGCGGATGAGGTTTTCGGTCAGGTCCATGATCTGGCTGTAGGTGGCATAGGCCTCGTACAGCTCGAGCATGGTGAACTCGGGGTTGTGGCGGGTGGAGACGCCCTCGTTGCGGAAGTTGCGGTTGATCTCGTAGATCCGCTCCAGACCGCCGACCACCAGACGCTTGAGGTACAGCTCGGGCGCCACGCGCAGGTAGAGGTCGATGTCGAGCGCGTTGTGGTGGGTGACGAAGGGTCGCGCGGTGGCGCCGCCGGGGATGATCTGCATCATCGGGGTTTCCACTTCCAGAAACCGCCGGCTGTCGAGCCAGTTGCGGATCGTGCGCACGATGCGCGAGCGATTGAGGAAGACCTCGCGCGACTCGGGCGTGACGATGAGATCGACGTAGCGCTGGCGGTAGCGCTGCTCGACGTCGGCCAGGCCGTGCCACTTGTCCGGCAGCGGGCGCAGGCCCTTGGTGAGCAGGCGGAGGCTGGCCGCGCGGATCGAAAGTTCACCGGTGCGGGTGCGGGTGAGCGTGCCGGTGACGGCCACGATGTCGCCCACGTCCCAGCCCTTGAAGGCCTCGTAGGTTTCGCCCAGGGCGTTGGCCTGGAGGAACAGCTGGATGCGCCCGGATTCGTCCTGGATCTGGACGAAGGCGGCCTTGCCCATCACGCGCTTGGCCATCAGCCGGCCGGCCAGGTGCAGCTCGCGCCCGAGGGCTTCCAGCGCCTCGGCGCTCCAGCGTTCGGCGTCGGCGAACTCGGCCTGGAGGTCGCCGGCGTAGTGCTCGCGGCGAAAGTCGTTGGGATAGGCCACGCCCTGCCCGCGCAGCGCGGTGAGCTTCTCGCGGCGCTCGGCGATCAGGTGGTTCTCGTCAACGGGCGGGGTGGCAGGGTCGGTCATGGCAATTCAATCTCGTAGAGCCGAGCTTGCTCGGCTGGAATCTCCCGAGCGCCGAAGCGGAGCGAGCTCCGCTCTGCGACGCGACGAGGCATCAGGCGGCGTCGCTGCGCTTGGAACCTGCGTCGAGGCCCGCCTTGAGCGCGGCCTCGACGAATTCGTCGAGATCGCCGTCGAGCACCTTCTGCGTGTCCGAACGCTCGATCCCGGTGCGCAGGTCCTTGATGCGGCTCTGGTCGAGCACGTAGTTGCGGATCTGGCTGCCCCAGCCGATGTCGGACTTGGTGGCTTCCACCGCGTCGCGCTCGGCATTGCGCTTCTGCAGTTCCAGCTCGTACAGGCGCGCCTTGAGCATCTTCATGGCGCGGTCGCGGTTGGCGTGCTGGCTGCGCTCGGTCTGGCAGGCCACCACCACGCCGGAGGGAACGTGGGTGATGCGCACCGCCGATTCGGTCTTGTTGACGTGCTGGCCGCCGGCGCCGGAAGAACGGTACACGTCGGTCTTGAGATCGGCCGGGTTGATGTCGATCTCGATGTCGTCATCGACTTCGGGCGAAACGAAGACCGAGGTGAAGCTGGTGTGGCGGCGGTTGTCGGAGTCGAACGGGCTCTTGCGCACCAGGCGGTGCACGCCGGTCTCGGTCTTGAGCCAGCCGTAGGCGTAGTCGCCTTCCACGCGGATCGTGGCGGACTTGATGCCGGCGACTTCGCCGCCTGAGGCTTCCAGCAGCTCGGTCTTCCAGCCGCGGTCCTCGCACCAGCGCAGGTACATGCGCAAGAGCATCTCGGCCCAGTCCTGCGCCTCGGTGCCGCCGGCGCCGGCCTGGATGTCGACGAAGGCGGGCGCCGCGTCCATCTTGCCGCCGAACATGCGCGCGAATTCGAGCTTGGCCAGCTCGGCCTCGATGCGGGCCACGTCGCCGACCACCGCCTGCGCGGTGTCCTCGTCGGACTCCGCTTCGGCCAGTTCCAGCAGTTCGGAACCCTCGGTCAGTCCCTCTCCGACGCGGCGCAGGCCGCTGACGATCTTGTCCAGACCGGCGCGCTCGCGCCCCAGCGACTGGGCGCGCCCGGGGTCGTTCCAGACGTCCGGGCTTTCCAGCTCGCGCGTCACTTCCTCCAGACGTTCGACCTTGAGGTCGTAGTCAAAGATACCCCCTGAGCGCGGCGAGGCGCTCGGTGAGGTCGGCGATCTGCGAGCGGACGGGATTGAGTTCGATCATGGCGGCCGGGCGTGTTGCACTGCGAAAAAACGGCCGCAAATCTTAACAGAAGCAGCGCCCCGCCGGCTCGGCTGCGGGCACCGGAAGCCGCGCTGCCGATGCGTCGACGCGGCCGCGCGTCAGGAGGTCATGCGCGACCAGAACGCCTTGACGCCATCGAGGAAGGTGCTCGAACGCGGCGAATGCGCGGCGCCCTTTTCGCCCTCGAACGTGGCTTCGAATTCGGCCAGCAGCTCGCGCTGGCGGCGGGTGAGGTTGACCGGGGTTTCCAGCACCACCCGACACATGAGATCGCCCGGCGCTTGGCTGCGCACGGACTGGACGCCCTTGCCGCGCAGGCGGAAGAGCTTGCCTGTCTGGGTCTCGGCGGGGATCTTCAGTTCGACGGTGCCGTCGAGCGTGGGCACCTCGATCTGCGCGCCGAGTGCCGCCTGCGAAAGCCGGATCGGCAGTTCGCAATAGAGGTCGTCGCCGTCGCGCTGGAAGATCGCGTGCTCGCGCACCCGCACTTCCACATACAGATCGCCCGACTGTACGCCGGCCGGCCCGGCTTCGCCCTCGCCCGCGAGGCGGATGCGGTCGCCGTTGTCCACGCCGGCGGGAATCTTGACCTGCAGGGTTTTCTCGCGCTCGACCCGGCCATGGCCTTCGCAGTCGGCGCAGGGGTTGGTGATGTGTCGGCCGCTGCCGCCGCAGTTGGGGCAGGCCTGCTGAACCGAGAAAATGCCCTGCTGCATCCGCACCCGGCCGTGGCCGCGACAGGTGGAGCAGGTGTCGGTCTTTCCGTCCTTCGATCCTGCGCCCTTGCAAGCCTCGCAGGAAACCAGGGTCGGCACCTGGATGGTGCGCTCGACGCCGAACACGGCGTCTTCCAGGTCCAGTTCGATCACATAGCGAAGGTCCGCGCCGCGCCGCGCCTGCTGGCGCCCGCGACCGCCGCCGAAGATGTCGCCGAAGATGTCGCCGAAGATGTCGCCGAAATCCGGCCCGCCAGCACCTCCGCCACCCATGCCCTGCTCGAAGGCGGCGTGGCCGTGCTGGTCGTACAGGCGGCGCTTGGCCGGATCGGCCAGGACTTCATAGGCTTCCTTGCACTCCTTGAACGCGGCCTCGGCGCTGGCGTCCCCCGGATTGCGGTCCGGATGGTATTTCATCGCGCAGCGGCGATAGGCCTTCTTCAGCTCTTCGTCGCCGGCGCTTTTCGCCACGCCGAGGATTTCGTAGTAGTCGCGTTTCATTGGAGACGGGAATGGGGAATGGGGAGACGGGAATCGGCGAAAGCCGGCGCGCCAGGTCGCGCTCGGCTTTCGTATCGGTCAATCGGGAATCGGGAAGCCTTGCCGAGCGGCACCCTCCCATTCCCTATCCTCGATTCCCGAATCACGGCTTCTGGTCATCCTTGACTTCCGTGAACTCGGCGTCCACCACGTCGTCGTGCGCGCCGCCCTGCGGGGCCTCGCCGCCGGGGGCCTGCTGGCCGGCGCTGGCGGCAGCGAAGAGCGACTGGGCGGCCTGTTCCAGGGCGCCGGTGCGCGCTTCGATCTGGGCCTTGTCGTCGCCCTTGATCACGCCGTCGAGGTCGCCGATGGCCGCTTCCACGCGACCGATCACGTCGCCCGGAACCTTGCTGCCGTGCTCCTTGATCGCGTTGCGCGCGGCGTGCAGCACCGCGTCGGCCTTGTTGCGCGCGTTGACCAGATCATGGAACTTCTGGTCCTCCTCGCGGTTGAGCTCGGCGTCCTGGACCATCTTCCGGATTTCTTCCTCGGACAGGCCGGAACCCGCCTTGATCTCGATCTTCTGCTCCTTGCCGGTCTTCTTGTCCTTGGCCGAGACGTGCAGGATGCCGTTGGCGTCGATGTCGAATGTGACGTCGATCTGCGGCATGCCGCGCGGTGCCGGATCGATGCCGGCGAGGTCGAACTTGGCCAGGCTCTTGTTGAAGCGGGCCTGCTCGCGTTCACCCTGCAGCACGTGCACGGTAACGGCGGTCTGGTTGTCCTCGGCGGTGGAGAAGGTCTGCGAGGCCTTGGTCGGGATCGTGGTGTTCTTCTCGATCAGCTTGGTGAAGACGCCGCCCATGGTCTCGATGCCCAGCGAGAGCGGGGTCACGTCGAGCAGCAGCACGTCCTTCACGTCGCCCGCCAGCACGCCGCCCTGCACCGCCGCGCCCATGGCCACGGCCTCGTCCGGGTTGACGTCCTTCTTGGGCTCCTTTCCGAAGAACTCCGCCACCGCCGCCTGCACCCTGGGCATGCGGGTCTGGCCGCCGACGAGGATCACGTCGTGGATGTCGGACACGCGCAGGCCGGCGTCCTTGAGCGCGGTGCGGCACGGTTCGATGGTGCGCTTGACCAGCTCGTCCACGAGGGCTTCGAGCTTGGCGCGGGTGAGCTTGACCGCAAGATGCTTGGGACCGGAGGCATCGGCCGTGATGTACGGCAGGTTGACCTCGGTCTGCTGCGCGCTGGACAGCTCGATCTTGGCGCGCTCGGCCGCATCCTTCAGGCGCTGGAGCGCCAGCGGGTCCTTGCGAAGGTCGAGGCCCTGGTCCTTCTGGAACTCTTCCACCAGGTACTCGATCACGCGGTTGTCGAAGTCCTCGCCGCCGAGGAAGGTGTCGCCGTTGGTGGCCAGCACCTCGAACTGCTTTTCGCCGTCGATCGAGGCGATCTCGATGATGGAGACGTCGAAGGTGCCGCCGCCCAGGTCGTACACCGCCACCTTGCGGTCGCCGCTGGTGGACTTGTCTAGCCCATAGGCCAGCGCCGCGGCGGTCGGCTCGTTGATGATGCGCTTGACGTCGAGGCCTGCGATGCGGCCGGCGTCCTTGGTGGCCTGGCGCTGGGAATCGTTGAAGTAGGCCGGCACCGTGATGACGGCCTCGGTGACGGTCTCGCCGAGGAAGGCTTCTGCGGTCTTCTTCATCTTGGAAAGCACTTCCGCGGAAATCTGCTGCGGCGCCATGCGCTTGCCGTCGGCGCTCTGCACCCAGGCGTCGCCGTTGTCGTGCGCGACGATGCCGTAGGGCACATGGCTGATGTCTTTCTGCACTTCCGCGTCGGTGAACTTGCGCCCGATCAGGCGCTTCACCGCGTAGAAGGTGTTCTTCGGATTGGTGACCGCCTGGCGTTTGGCCGCCGCACCCACCAGCACTTCGCCATCCTTGGTGTAGGCCACGATGGACGGTGTGGTGCGGTCGCCTTCGGCGTTCTCGATGATGCGGCCCTTGCCGCCTTCCATGATCGCCACGCAGCTGTTGGTGGTGCCGAGGTCGATGCCGATGATCTTGCCCATGATGTTTTTCCTCCGGAAAGTTGTCTTCGGTCCTGCGACCGGGGTTGAGCGGTATGTAGGGGTTTTGTTCGCCGCTTCAAGGGCCGCCGCGCGAAAATCGCGCCGAATCGGCCCCTGCCGCCGTCAGTCGGCGGCGACCACCACCAGCGCCGGACGCAGCAGGCGCTCGTTGAGCACATAGCCTTTCTGGTAGACCTGCACCACGCTGCCGGGGGCATGCGCGGGGGAAGGCACCAGGCTCATGGCCTGGTGGCGCTCGGGATCGAACGGCTGCCCGGCCGGATCGACCACCAGCAGTCCGTTGCCCTCGGCCACGCGGGCGAGCTGGCGCAGGGTCAGCTCCATGCCTTCGCGCAGGGCGCTGGCTTCGCCGTTGGCGGCCAGCCCGGCTTCCAGGCTGTCGAACACCGGCAGGAGTTCGGCCAGCAGCTTTTCGTTGGCGAACTTGCGCGCCTGTTCGGCTTCGCGCAGCAGTCGGCGGCGCTGGTTTTCCAGCTCGGCGCGATCGCGCAGCTGTTCGTCCCGCGCCTGTCCCAGCTGCTGCTCCAGCTCCTCGACGCGCAGCGCCAGGTCGTCGGCCGTCTCGTGGCCATCGGCCGCATTCTCGTGCGGCTGGGGTTCGGTGGTCATGGGTAGTGCTCCGTGGAGTGACGAAATCCCGTTCCGGAAGCGTCCGGCCGGTGCGGCCTGCGCGATCCCCGGAATCCGGTTTGCCTTATTGGGACTGGCCGGCGCGATTCAAGGCCGCGCCCAGCACGTTGGCAGTGGCCTGCACCATCGGAATCACCCGATCGTAGGCCATGCGGGTGGGGCCGATCACGCCCAGCACGCCCAGCACGCGACCGTCCACGCCGTAGGGCGCGGTCACCACCGAGCACTGGCCGAGCGGGGCCACGCCGCTTTCCTCGCCGATGAACAGCCGCACGCCCTGGGCGTGGGCGCAGCCTTCCAGGAGCTGCAGCAGCTCCTTCTTGCGCGAGAAGGCCTCGAACAGCTCGCGCAGGCGCTCCAGATCGGAAAGATCCTGCACGCCCATGAGCTGGGTCTGGCCGGAGACGAGCATGTCGTCCTCGCCCTCCGGCGCAAAAGCGCCTTCGGCCACGTCGGCGACCACGGCCAGCAGGCGGTCCATTTCGCTGCGCGCCTCGCGCAGTTCGACCCGCAGTCGCTCGCGGATGGTCGGCAACGCCAGCCCGGCGAAATGCTGGTTGAGGTAGTTGGCGGTGCGCTCCAGCTCCGCCGGCGAATAAGCCCGGCGGGTGTGGACGATGCGGTTCTGCACCTCGTTGTCGGTGAACACCAGGATCACCAGCACCCGTTCGGGATCGAGCGCCACGAAGTCGATGTGCCTGAGCGCGAACTGGTCGCGCCTTGGCACCGTCACCATGCCGACGAAGTGGGTCATGGCCGAAAGCAATTCCGAAACCTTGCTGAGCAGGCCGTGCGTGCCCATCTGCGGCGTCAGGCGCTGGCCGATCTGTGCCATCTGGCGCTCGTCCAGCGGCTCGACCTGCAGCAGGCTGTCCACGAACAGCCGGTAGCCTTGCGCGGTGGGCACGCGCCCCGCGGAAGTGTGCGGCGTGGCCACCAGCCCGACTTCTTCCAGATCGGCCATGACGTTGCGGATGGTGGCCGGGGAGAGGTCCAGCCCGGCGGTCTTGGCCAGCGTGCGCGAACCCACCGGCGCGCCATCGCGGATGTATTGGGCGATGAGCGTTTGCAGGAGGTGGCGGGAGCGGGCGTCGAGCGACAGGTTCACGGCGGGGATCGTAGCGGGTTTCGCGCTCGATATGGGGCCGTGATCCATCGGGAACAAGCGTTGGCGCCTGCCGTCGCCCGTGCTAGCGTGCGCCCGCCGCGTCGACACCGCGCCTTCTTCCGATTTCCATGCTGACATCCCTTTTCGTCAAGGATTTTGCGATCGTCCGCGAAGCCGAGATCCAGCCGGCCGGCGGCCTGACCGTGGTTTCGGGCGAAACCGGCGCAGGCAAATCCCTGCTGGTGGACGCCCTGCTCCTGCTCACCGGCGCGCGCGCCGACGCCGGCATGGTTCGCCACGGTGCCGAACGCGCCGAACTGACGGCGCACTTTGCCCCCGCCGCCGATTCCCCCGTCTTCGCCTGGCTGCGCGACAACGCGCTGGATGAGGAAGCCGAATGCCAGCTGCGCCGCGTGGTCCGCGCCGACGGCGGATCGCGCGCCTGGATCAACGGCCGCCCTGCCACCGTGACCCAGCTCGCCGCGCTGGGCGCGATGCTGGTGGAAATCCACGGCCAGCACGAACAGCAGGCGCTTCTGGAACGCAGGCACCAGCTCGCCCTGCTCGATGCTTTTGCACGCCATGGCGAAGACCTCGCGCCGCTGCGCACCAGCGCACGCGAATGGCAGACGGCCACGCAGTCCATCGCCGCCCTGCTGGCGCGCGGCGATGCGGCAGATCGCCGCCAATTCCTCGAACACCAGCTGGACGAGCTGGCCGGCGAAAACCTGGCGCCCGAGGCTATCGAGGCCCTGGTGGCCGAGCACCGCCGCCACAGCCACGCCACCGCGCTGATCGAAGGCTGCGGGCGCGCCGCAGCCCCGCTGGAAGGCGAACTTCCCGACCAGTTGCGCCGCCTGCGCCACGACCTCTCCCGCCTTTCCACGCACGAACCGGGACTGGCGGAAGTGGACGCGCTGCTGGAAGGCGCGCGCATCCAGATCGACGAAGCCGCGGCAGCGCTGGAACGCCTGCGCGACGGCCTGGATCTCGATCCCGATCGACTCGCCGCACTGGAAGCGCGCCTGGCGCGCCTGCACGACCTTGCCCGCAAGCACCGCGTTCCCCTTCCCGAACTTGCCCCGCGGCAGGCCGAGCTGCAGCGCGAGCTGGACGAACTGGGTGCCAGCGAAGGCCGGCTGGAATCGCTCGAACGCGCACGCGACGACGCGCTGGCGCGATGGCAGCAGGCCGCAGCACGCATCAGCGCCGGCCGCAGGCGCGCCGCGGAGGCGCTGTCCGTGCGAGTCAGCACACTCATGGGCGAACTGGGGATGGGCGGCGGCCGCTTCGAAGTGGCCCTCGAACCCCTCGACCGCACCGAACCTCAGCCCGACGGTGCCGAGCGCGCGGAATTCCTGGTCAGCGCCAACGCCGGCCAGCCGCCGCGCGCGCTGCGCAAGGTGGCTTCCGGCGGCGAGCTGTCGCGCATCAGCCTGGCCATCGAAGTGGCCGCGCTGGGACTGGATGCGGTGCCGACCATGGTGTTCGACGAGGTGGATTCGGGCATCGGCGGCGCCGTGGCCGAGATCGTCGGACAGGAGCTGCGCGCGCTCGGCGCGCAGCGCCAGGTGCTGTGCGTCACCCACCTGCCGCAGGTGGCCGCACAGGGGCACCAGCACCTGCGGGTGAGCAAGGCCGACACCGGCGACGGCACCCAGAGCCGGATCGAGGCGCTCGATCCACAGGCGCGCATCGAGGAACTGGCGCGAATGCTGGGCGGCGTGGACATCACCGAAACCACGCTCGCACACGCACGGCAGATGCTCGAACAGGCCGCACGGGCTCGCTGAGTTCCCGCGGGCGATGGCTCTGCGAAAGCGCAGCAAGCTGCGCTCTACAACCCGCGCGCGTTGAAGTCACCGTGGAAATTCCATGAAAAAAGCGGGCCAAGGCCCGCTTTTTTCTGGCGTTTCCGTTGGCGAAAAATTACTCGCCGCCGTTCTCGTCCAATGCCTTCATCGACAGGCGGATGCGGCCCTGCTTGTCCACTTCCAGCACCTTGACCTTGACCAGATCGCCTTCCTTGAGCTTGTCGGAGACCTTCTCCACGCGCTCGTTGGAAATCTGCGAGACGTGGACGAGGCCGTCCTTGCCGGGGGCGATGGTGACGAAGGCACCGAAGTCCATGATCTTGGCGACCTTGCCCTCGTAGACCCGGCCCGGCTCGACGTCGCTGGTGATCTGCTCGATGCGGGCCTTGGCGGCCTGCGCGGCGGCGTTGTTGACCGAGGCGATAACGATGGTGCCGTCGTCCTGGATGTCGATCTGGGTGCCGGTTTCCTTGGTGATCGACTGGATCGTCGCACCGCCCTTGCCGATCACCTCGCGAATCTTGTCCGGGTGGATCTTGATGGTCAGGAGGCGCGGCGCATACTCGGAAAGCTCGGCACGCGGCGTGGTCAGCGCCTTGGCCATTTCGCCGAGGATGTGCAGTCGGCCACCGCGAGCCTGCGCCAGCGCCACCTTCATGATTTCCTCGGTGATGCCGTCGATCTTGATGTCCATCTGCAGGGCGGAGATGCCCTCGGCGGAGCCGGCCACCTTGAAGTCCATGTCGCCGAGGTGGTCCTCGTCGCCCAGGATGTCGGAAAGGACGACGTAGCGGTCGCCTTCCTTCACCAGCCCCATCGCGATGCCCGCGACCGGCGCCTTGACCGGCACGCCGGCGTCCATCAGCGCCAGCGAGCTGCCGCAGACCGAGGCCATCGAGGAGGAGCCGTTGGATTCGGTGATTTCCGACACCACGCGCACGGTGTAGGGGAACTCTTCCAGCGAGGGCATCACCGCCATCACGCCGCGCTTGGCGAGGCGACCGTGGCCGATTTCGCGACGCTTGGGCGCGCCGAAGCGGCCGCACTCGCCCACCGAGAACGGCGGGAAGTTGTAATGGAACAGGAAGTTGTCTTTGTATTCACCGGCGATGGCATCGATGATCTGGCCATCGCGCGCGGTGCCCAGCGTGGTGACCACGATGGCCTGGGTCTCGCCGCGGGTGAACAGCGCCGAGCCGTGGGTGCGCGGCAGCACGCCGGCCTTCACGGTGATCGGGCGCACGGTGTCGAGCGCGCGGCCGTCGATGCGGATCTTGGTATCGAGCACCGCGTCGCGCAGGGTGCGGTATTCCAGTTCACCGAATTCCCTGGAAAGCTCGGCCTTGTCCCAGCCCTCGGCTTCGACGCGGCCGGCGAGCTGTTCGGTCACGCCCTTTTTGATGGCGGCGATGGCGTCGCGGCGCTGGAGCTTGTCGGTGATCCTGAAGGCACCGGCGAGCTGGCTGCCGACCGCCTCCTTGAGGGCGGCGATCAGCGCGTCGTTCTTGGCAGGAGCCACCCAGTCGGACGGCTTGGTGCCGGCTTCGACGGTGAGCTCGTTGATCGCGTTGATGACCTTCTGCATCTCGCGGTGACCGAAAGTGACGGCGCCGAGCATCACGTCCTCGGACAGCAGGGCCGCTTCGGATTCCACCATCAGCACGGCGTTTGCGGTGCCGGCGACGACGAGTTCGAGCTGCGATTCCTTCAGTTCGGAAACGGTCGGGTTGAGCAGGTACTGGCCATCCTTGTAGCCGACCTTGGCGGCGCCGATCGGCCCCTTGAACGGAGTTCCGGCCAGCGACAGCGCGGCGGAAGCGCCGATCAGGGCGGGGATGTCGCCATCCACTTCCGGATTCAGCGAGATCACCTGGGCGATGATCTGCACTTCGTTCTTGTAATCCTCGGGGAACAGCGGGCGGATCGGGCGATCGATCAGGCGGCTGATCAGGGTTTCCTTCTCGGTCGGGCGGCCTTCGCGCTTGAAGAAACCGCCGGGAATGCGGCCGCCGGCGTAGAACTTCTCGACGTAATCGACCGTCAGCGGGAAGAAATCCTGGCCTTCGCGCGCGCTCTTGGCTGCGACGGCGGTGACGAGCACGACGGTGCCGTCCACGTTCACCATCACCGCACCGCTGGCCTGGCGGGCGATTTCGCCCGTTTCCAGGGTGACCTGGTGATTGCCGTACTGGAATGTCTTGCTAACTTTCGCCACGATCTGGATTCCTTAGGACTTCGTGTTGGCTCCGCGGGCCGGAATGCCGCTGCGGGGAGCCGGGCGCCTGGGCACCCGGGAAAACAAGCGCGGCGCATTTCTGCGCCGCGCGGAGGAAACGGGGATGTCAGCGGCGCAGGCCGAGACGCTCGATCAGCGTCTTGTAGCGCTCGACGTCATTGTCCTTGAGATAGCCCAGCAGGCTGCGGCGCTGGTTGACCAGCATCAGCAGGCCGCGGCGGCTGTGGTGATCCTGCTTGTGGACCTTGAAGTGCTCGGTGAGCTGCTCGATGCGGGCCGACAGCAGGGCGACCTGGACTTCCGGCGAGCCGGTGTCGTTGGGGCTGCGCTTGTAGTCGTTGATGATCTTTGCGGTATCGATGGACATGGTGACCTCTATGTGACGCGGGACCTGCAGGAACGCCGGCCATCAACCGAACGCACCGCCTGATCCGCCGTGAAAGGCCCGCCGTGGGCGGGAATCGGGTGCCTTGCGGAAACAAAGCCTCGGAATTATAGCGGTGAACCGCGTTGAATCTCAAGTCAAAGGGATGGTCAAAAGCCGCACGGGAGGCCGTTGCGGGCGCCTGCGTGCCGCCGCTCGAAGCCGGCGACGCGTCAGCCGCCCGGCTCGAAACCGTCGCCGAACACGCGCTGGCGGTCGCGCGTGCAGGCGCCCGGCTCGGTGGGATCGGTGCGCGCCTCGGCCATGCAGTCGTCGGGAGCCTGGCTCCTGCGCGGAATCGGCGCCAGCGCCGCCAGCCCCTGCGCGGAAAGCCGCAGGTCGGCCGTGGCTTCGTCGAGGAACCAGCCGGGCTGGGCGTCGCTGCGGTTGTCGGCCTGGGTAATCGATGCGCCATTGCGCGGCTGGATGCCCGCGTCCAGCAGGTTGCCCGCGGCATCCACGTTCGCGGCGCTGGCAAAGCGCGCCTCGATCGCGTTGCCGTAACGCCCGCGGGTGAGCACGGTGTTGAAGAGAATGCGCGCGCCCGGCGAGGTGGTGAAGATCGGCACGTCCACCGCGTAGGTGGCTCCCGGATTCCAGCGGATCAGGTTGTTGCGCACGAGGCCGCCGCTGTGGTCGCTGCCGCCGACAAGGCCCAGCGAAATGCCGCGCGAGGAATCCAGGATCAGGTTGCGCTCCACCACCGTGTCGGCCGCGCCCTGCCACATCAGGATCGCCGGCCCGGCGAGACTGCCGTCCTGGCAGCGGATGCGCTCGATGCGGCTGTCGCGGATGATCCAGCGGTGGCCGCCGGTGGCGTCGATGCCGTTGGTATAGCAGCTTCCCGACGGCGCACCCTCGGGATGGTTCACGGCGCCGACGGTGTAGTCGATGAGCGAATGGGCGATCTCCACGTCGTCGGCGCCCGCGCCCGAGCCCTTGATGATCTGCTGGCCGGCATCGAAGGCGCGCACGTTGTGGATCCGCACCGCGCGCGCGCCCTGGGGGCCCTGTATTCCGATGGCGTGGTAGTAGACCTCGCCCACGCTGAAATCGGCCAGCACGACCTGGCTGGCGGTGAAGATCTGGATGCCGTAGGGAACGATCGGATCGAGCATGCCCGCGCCGCGCAGCACCACGTCGTCGCGATTGCCGGTGGCGCCCCGGATCTGCACGTCGACGATCGGCGCGGCCCCGTAGCGGCCTACCGTGATTCGGCCGTCCTGGCCGTTCGGAAAGTTCACCTGGTCGAGGCGATATTCCCCCGGGGCGATCACGATGGCCTGGTGGCTTTGCAGATTCCAGGCCGCATCCGCCAGTTCCTGCGCGGTGGCGACGTGGATGATGGTGTAGTGCGTGGGGTCGATCGGGGGCAATGGCGGCGCCGCACGCGGCGGCGCGGCTTGGGCCGGGAATCCGGCCAGCAGGGCGGAAATCGCAAAAGGGAAGGCAGGATTCATGAGCGCGAAAACACCAGAACCATCGGCAGCTGCGCGTCATCGAGAAGCGTCATCCCGAACCCGTCGAAAAACCACCTCGAGCGCACGGCGCGCGGGCTGGCGGCGGCGAGCGCGGCGCCCCCATCGCCTTGAGCAGGTCACGTCGATCCACGGCATACCTCCGGCGGGAAAACGGGATCGCGGATTCTAGGCGGCACCCGCAGGCCGCAACAGGCCCAACGGGCGCGACGCCCGATCAGCGGCGCACGGGATCAGACGAAGAGTTCGCGCCAGCGCACCAGGCGTTCGGCGATCTGCAGCTCGTCGCGCAGCGGGCCGTCCAGCGCATTGAGCGTGCGAACCGCCGCATCGAACCACGTCCCCAGGGCAAGAACATCGGCGGCGCGCGGAAGCTCGGCCAACGGGTCGGATCGCATACTGCCGGCGCGCCGGGCCAGATGGTCGCGCACCAGTTCGCCGGCAAAGCGCAGGCGCAGCGCCGCGCGATCGGCGCACCAGAGTGCGGAAAGTTCGGCGGCACCTGCGCGGCCTGCGGCCAGCGCCACGAGGTCGGCCGCCACCTTGCGGCGCAGCGCCAGCGCATCGCCGGCAAGGTATTCGCGCGCCAGCCCGGGATTGCCCTGCGCCGCTTCCAGCGCCTCGCTGGCCGTGCGCGACGGGTGCCCCTGTCCGGCCAGCCAGTCCAGCGCCTCCTGCCGCGCGGGCAGGTCCACGCGCAGTTCCTGACAGCGGCTGCGGATCGTGGCGGGAAGCCGCTGCGGCTGGTCGGCCACGAGGATCAGGTAGCGCCCCGCCGCCGGCTCTTCCAGCGTCTTGAGCAGGGCGTTGAAGGCGCTGCGGTTCATCGCCTCGGCCGGATGGATCCGCGCCACCAGCGCGCGCGCGACCTGCGGGGTGAGCGCGAGCTTTTCACCGAGCCGCCGCACCTGCGCGATCAGGATTTCGCGGCGCAGCTCGCCCTTGTCGTTGGGCTCGAAGGTTTCCTCGATGCGGTCCGGATGGGTGCCGGCGTCCAGCAGCGCGCAGTGCCGGCATTGGCCACAGGCGAATCCTTCGCGCGGCGTGGCGCACAGCAGGCGCCGCATCAGGGCCTCGGAGAGCGCGCGCTTGCCCAGACCCGCCGGTCCGCCGATCAGGAGCGCGTGCGGCAGTCGCCCGGCGTCGAGCGCGCCGAGGATCTGGGTCCAGGCGCGCGCCTGCCAGGGCGAGAAATCCGTCATGGCCGCGCCTCGAAGTGGGCATCCAGCGCCGCGCCCAGTGCCGCCAGCACCGCCTCCAGCGGCTGGCCTGCGTCGATCACGCGCCAGCGCATCGGTTCCTGCGCGGCGCGGCGGCGGTAGGTGTCGCGCACGCGCTCGAAGAATTCCTCGCGCTCGGCTTCGATGCGGTCGGCCGAACCGCGTCCGCGCGCGCGCGCCAGACCCTGATCCACCGGCAGGTCGAGCAGCAGGCTCAGGTCCGGTTTCAGGCCGCAGACCCAGCGCTCCAGCTCGGCGATGCGACCGACGTCGATGCCGCGCCCGCCGCCCTGGTAGGCGAAGCTGGCATCGGTAAAGCGGTCGCTCAGCACCACCGCACCGCGCGCCAGCGCCGGGCGGATCACCTCGCGCACGAGCTGGGCGCGGGCGGCGAACATCAGCAGCAGTTCGGCTTCGGGGCACAGGCTGCCGTGACCGGGTTGCAGCACCACGCGGCGGATCGCCTCACCGGCCTCGGTGCCGCCCGGTTCGCGCACCTGCACCAGCTCCACGCCGCGCGCGGCGATGCGCTCGGCCACGAAGGCCATCGCGGTGGACTTGCCCGCGCCCTCGCCGCCTTCCAGCGTGATCAAACGACCGCTCACGGCTGCCGCACTCTGCGCCGGTACTCGGCCACGGCGCGGTTGTGTTCGTCCAGGGTGCGCGAAAAAACGTGCCCGCCGCTGCCGCGCGCCACGAAATACAGCGCATCGCCCGCGTCCGGACGCAGCGCCCCTTCGATCGCGGCGCGGCCCGGCAGCGCAATGGGGGTGGGCGGCAGGCCGTCGCGGGTGTAGGTGTTCCAGGGCGTGTCGGTGTCGAGCTGGCTGCGCGTGATCGGTCCGGAAACGCCTGCGCCGCGACCGTAGATCACGGTGGGATCGGTCTGCAGCCGCATGCCGCGCTTGAGGCGGCGCACGAACACCCCGGCCACCCGGTCGCGCTCTTCCGGCAGGCCGGTCTCCTTTTCCACGATCGAGGCCAGCACCAGCGCCTCGAAGGGCGTGGCCAGCGGAAGGTCCGGCGCACGCGAGGCCCAGGCCGCGTCCAGCACCTCGCGCAGCGCGCGATGGGCGCGCGCGAGGATCTGCGCATCGGTGGTACCGCGGGTGAACTGGTAGGTTTCCGGCAGGAACTGGCCTTCGGGCAGCAGGGCGCCGTCGCTGCCTTCCACGGTCTCGTCCACGCCGATGAACTCCAGCAGCTCGTCGTCGGGCACCCCGGGCAGGGTCTGCACCAGCACCGCGTCGGCCGCCAGCGCCAGCCGCAGCTCGCGCAGGGTCCAGCCTTCGACCAGGGTGATGCGGTACTGGATCACCTGCCCGCGCGCGAATTTGTCCAGCAGCGCCGGCGGCGTCAGCCCGGGTTCGACGGCATATTCGCCGGCCTGGATGCGCGCCTTGCGCTGCCAGCCCAGGGCGCGCCAGTAGAGTTCGTGCGCGCCGCCGTCCAGGCCCGCATCGCGCAGCTGCCCGAGCACGCCGCGAAACGACTGCCCGCGCGCGATGTCGATGACCTGCGGGGCACCGTCGGCCCGCAGCGGGGCGTGGAGGAAACGCTGGTAGTCGCGCCACAGCCGGGCACCGGCCAGCGCCGCGAGCAGGACCAGCAGCAGCGCGAACAGGAACAAGCCGCGCCAGAAACCGCGCTGGGCGCCGCGCGCCGCGCATCGGCCGCGCACGGGCGATCGGGGAGCCATGGGAAAAGGAAAACTCATCGCGCAAGGATACCGGAGCCTGCGCCCTCAGCCGCCCAGGCCGAAGGCGCGCAGCAGCCCGCGCGCCTTGGCGCGGGTTTCGGCCAGCTCGCGTTCGGGATCGGAATCGGCCACGATGCCGGCGCCCGCGCGAAAGCCGGCGCGGCCGCCGTGCAGGGTCAGGGTACGGATCAGGATGTTGAGGTCCATGCGTCCGTCCCAGCCCAGATAGCCCAGCGCGCCGGTGTAGGCGCCGCGTCCCTCGCCTTCCAGCTCGGCGATGATCTGCATGCAGCGCACCTTGGGGCAGCCGGTGATGGTGCCGCCGGGAAACACCGCGTGCAGCACCTCGCCGGGCGAAGCCCCGGGCCGCAGCCGCCCGCGCACGTTGGAAACGATGTGGTGGACGTGGGCGTAGCTTTCCACCGCCATCAACTCGTCGACCTCCACGCTGCCGGCCGCGCAAACCCGACCCAGGTCACTGCGTTCCAGATCGATCAGCATGATGTGTTCGGCGCGCTCCTTGGGGTCGCCCACCAGTTCGCGCGTGCGCGCGGCGTCGTCATCGCCCGCCACGCGCGGCCGGGTGCCGGCGATCGGGCGCGTCTGGACGCGGTCGCCGCGCACTTCCACCAGCCGCTCGGGCGACGAGCTGGCGACGGCCCAGTCCTCGAAGGCCAGGAGCGCGGCAAACGGCGCGGGGTTGGCGGCGCGCAGGGCGGCAAAGGCATCGGCGGGCGAAACCTCGGCCGGCAGGTCCAGCGACCAGCGCCGCGACAGGTTCACCTGGAACACGTCGCCGGCCCCGATCCACGCCTTGGCGCGACGCACCGCGCGCAGGAAATCCGCGTCGGGCGCCTCACGCACCGCATTGGCCAGGACCCTTTGCTGCGCGGGCGCGGTTTCGCGGCAGGCCAGCACGTCCCGGTGCAGGGCTTCCAGCAGCGCCTCCTGTCCGGGCTCGGCCACGATCCAGGTGGCCTCTTCGCCATGGTCGATGATGACCGCGCCCGGGCAGCGCAGGGCCAGCGCCAGCGGCAGCGGCTCGGGCGGCGGCGGCAGCCTCAGGATCGGCTCGATCACGCCGGCGTATTCGTAGGAGACGAACAGCGCCCAGCCGCCGCGAAACGGCAGCACCTCGTCAGGCCCGGTCGCGGCATCGCTGCCGCAGGCTTCGGCCGCGCGGCGCTGTTCGGCATCCAGCGCCGCGGAAAAAGGCAGTTCGCAGGGGCGTCCGTCGAGCCGGCGCGTGCGGCCGTCGCGATCCAGCCGCAGGCCCTCGCCCGCGAACGCCAGCGCCAGATCATGGCGGCCGCGCTCGGCTTCGAACGCGGCGCTCTGCAGGACGAGCGGAAATCGCGCGGGATCGCGCCGATGCAGCGCGAGCGGGTCGACCCGCCCGGGCAGCCTGATCGCGGGCACGGTCGAGTCCGCCCGATTCAGACGCGTCGGAACACCAGCGATCCGTTGGTGCCGCCGAAGCCGAAGCCGTTGGACATCACCGCCTCCAGTGCGACCTGGCGCGCCACGTTGGGCACATAGTCGAGGTCGCAGCCTTCGCCCGGTTCATCCAGATTGATCGTGGGCGGCGCGATTCCGTGGTGGAGCGCCAGGATGGTGAAGATCGCCTCCACCCCGCCGGCCGCACCCAGAAGGTGCCCGGTCATGGACTTGGTGGACGACACCAGGACGCGCCGCGCGTGATCGCCGAAAGCGCGTTTCACCGCGAGGGTTTCGGCCAGATCGCCGAGCGGGGTCGAGGTGCCGTGCGCATTGAGGTAGCCGATCGCCTCGGGCGCCAGTCCCGCGTCGCGCAGCGCGGCGTGCATGCAGCGCGCCGGGCCTTCGCCGTTTTCCGAAGGTGCGGTCATGTGCCAGGCGTCGGAGCTGGCGCCGAAGCCCGCCAGTTCGCAGTAGATGCGCGCGCCGCGCGCCTTGGCGTATTCGTATTCTTCCAGGATGAGCACACCGGCACCGTCGCCCAGCACGAAGCCGTCGCGGTCCTTGTCCCACGGGCGCGAGGCGCGCACGGGGTCGTCGTTGCGCGTGGACATGGCCTTCATTGCGCAAAAGCCGCCCATCGAAGTGGGCGAGGAGCCGCGCTCGGCACCGCCGGCCACCATCACGTCGGCGTCGCCGTACTGGATGGTGCGCATCGCCATGCCGATGGAGTGGTTGGACGAAGCGCAGGCCGATACGGCGGAAAAACTCGGACCTTTCAGGCCCTTCAGGATGCTGATCTGGCCCGGCAGCATGTTTATGATGGTGCTGGGCACGTAGAACGGGGAAATCTTGCGCGGGCCGCCCTCGTGCAGACGGATCGCGGTTTCTTCGATGCCGTAGATGCCGCCGATGCCCGAACCCACGATCACGCCGATGCGCTCGGCGTTGTGTTCGCCCACTTCCAGGCCGGAATCTTCCAGCGCCATGCTGGCCGCCGCCACGCCGTAGTGGATGAAGGGATCCATCTTGCGCGCGTCCTTGACCGGAACGTACGCGGTGGGATCGAAGTCGCGGACTTCACCCGCGATGGTCGTGGCAAAGCCGGTGGTGTCAAAACCGGTCACCGGGCCAATGCCCGAGCGCCCGCTGACGATGGCGTCCCAGGCGGCTGCAATGGTGTTGCCGACCGGCGAGACGATGCCCAGACCGGTGACCACGACGCGACGTCGACTCATGCGCGGGTTTCCTCAGGAATTCGGGGATGGCAGGCGCCGGAACCATTGCGACCCGCGCGGGGCCGGCAGGGACGGCCCCGGCGCCTTGGCAATCCGTCAGGACTTGACGTGTGCCTTCACGTAGTCGATCGCCTGCTGAACGCTGGTGATCTTCTCCGCGTCCTCGTCCGGAATCTCGCACTCGAACTCTTCTTCGAGGGCCATCACCAGCTCCACGGTATCGAGGGAGTCCGCGCCCAGATCGTCGACGAACGAGGCGTTGGCGGTGACATCCTCCTCCTTGACGCCCAGCTGGTCCACGACGATCTTCTTGACACGCTCTTCGATGCTGCTCATTGCTTGTTGTCCTCCGGGAAAAAGCCCGCGCATTGTAGTGGACGCCGGCGAGGCGAGCCAGCCGCCGGCACAGGTCGGAATGGCGCCCCGGAATGCCCGGGCGCGCCGAATTGAAATTGCCTAGGGCATGTACATGCCGCCGTTGACGTGCAGGGTCTCGCCGGTGATGTAGGCGGCGGCCGGCGAAGCCAGGAACAGCACCGCCTCTGCGATGTCCTGCGGCGTACCGAGGCGACCGAGCGCGATCTGGCCCAGCATGGCCTCGCGCGCGCTTTCGGGCAGGTCGCGGGTCATGTCGGTTTCGATGAAGCCGGGCGCCACCACGTTGACGGTCACCCCGCGCGAGCCGATTTCCTTGGCCAGCGACTTGGAGAAACCGATGATGCCGGCCTTGGCGGCGGCGTAGTTGGCCTGCCCGGCATTGCCGGTGACGCCGATGACCGAAGCGATGTTGACGATGCGTCCGCGCCGGGCCTTCATCATCCCGCGCATCACCGCCTTGGAGGCGCGGTAGATGCTGGTCAGGTTGGTGTCGATCACCGCCTGCCAGTCCTCGTCCTTCATGCGCATCAGGAGGTTGTCGCGGGTGATGCCGGCGTTGTTGACGAGCACGGAGACCGTGCCGAACTCGGAACCTACCGCGTCCACCAGCGACTCGATCGCGCCCGGGACGGAAACATCCAGCACGCGGCCCGCACCGCCCTGCCCGCCCAGCCGCGCCGAGATGGCGTCGGCACCGGCCTGCGAGGTGGCGGTTCCGATCACGACTGCGCCGTGCGCGGCCAGGGCATCGGCAATGGCCGCGCCGATGCCGCGGCTGGCGCCGGTGACCAGGGCGATTTCGCCCGCGAGAATCTTGCTCATGCCCAGGCCTCCAGGGCCGCGTTGAAGTCTTCCGGCGTGCCCAGCGCACGCGCGTCCAGGGACTTGTCGATGCGCTTGACAAGGCCGGTCAGCACCTTGCCCGGACCGCATTCGGCCACGCGCGCTGCGCCGCGCGCGGCAAGCGTCTCGACGCAGGCGGTCCATTGCACCGGCTGGTAGAGCTGTCGAACCAGCGCCTCGCGGATTCCGGAAAGGTCTCCTTGCACGGCGCCATCGACGTTCTGCACCACGGGAATCTGCGGCGCGCGCCAGTCCAGCGCCGCCATGGCCTCGGCCAGGCGATTGGCTTCGTCGCGCATCAGCGGGGTGTGCGATGGCACGCTGACCGCCAGCTTCACCGCCTTGCGCACGCCGCGCTCGGCGAAAAGCGCCAGCGCGCGATCCACGGCTTCCACGTGACCGCCGATGACGATCTGGCCGGGCGAATTGAAATTCGCGGGAACCAGCACCTGGCTCTGCGACGCCAGTTCGCAGACCTCGCGCACCAGCGCCTCGTCGGCGCCGAGGACGGCGGCCATGGCACCGCTGCCGGCAGGCGTGGCGTTCTGCATGAGCTGACCGCGCAGGCGAACCAGACGCGCGCCCTGTTCCAGCGGCAGCGCGCCGGAGGCGACCAGGGCGGTGTATTCCCCGAGGCTGTGACCCGCCAACAGCGTCGGCTCGGCGCCGCCGGCCGCACGCCAGGCGCGCCAGACCGCGACGCCGGCCGCCAGCAGCGCGGGCTGGGTGAATTCGGTGCGGTTGAGCTGCTCTTCCGGCCCCTGCTGGGACAGCGCCCACAGGTCGACCTTGGCGCCTTCCGAGGCTTCGGCAAAAGTGTCGCGGATCAGCGGATGCAGGTCGGAAAGCCCGGCCAGCATGCCGATCGACTGCGATCCCTGCCCGGGAAATACGAACGCGAGAGATTGCGTCATGGCCGGTCCGTCAGGAAAAGCAGGCAATCATACGGCAGGGTCGTGCGGATCGTCTGTACCACTGCGTAGGGTGCCGCCGGCAAAAGCCAGCGGCGCGCGGCATCAGTAGCGGATCAGGGCCGAGCCCCAGGTGAAACCGCCGCCGAAGGCTTCCAGCAGCAGCAGCTCGCCGCGCTTGACGCGGCCCGAGCGGACCGCCTCGTCGAGCGCCAGCGGCACCGAGGCGGCCGAGGTGTTGCCGTGGCGGTCCACCGTCACGATCACCCGATCCATCGGCATCTCCAGGCGCTTGGCGGTGGCCGAGATGATGCGCAGGTTGGCCTGGTGCGGGATCAGCCAGTCGATGTCCGAACGCGCCAGCCCGTTGGCGTCCAGGGTCTCGTCGACCACGGCATCCAGCGTCTTGACCGCGAACTTGAACACCTCGTTGCCGGTCATGTGGACCTTGACGCCGTGATTTGGTGCGTCGGTGAAGCCGCGGGAAACGCCGACCGGGTTGTAGAGCAGCTTCTCGTGGCCGCCGTCGGCGTGCAGGTGGGTGGACAGGACGCCCGGTTCGGAATCGGCTTTCAGCACCACCGCACCGGCACCGTCGCCAAAGAGCACGCAGGTGCCGCGGTCGCTCCAGTCGATCATGCGCGAAAGGGTTTCGGCACCGACCACCAGCGCGGTCTTCGCCGCCCCGGCACGGATGAAGTTGTTGGCCACGCCCAGGGCATAGAGGAATCCCGAGCAGGCCGCGTTGACGTCAAAGGCCGCACAGCCGTTGGCCCCGAGGCGGTGCTGGAGCAGGCAGGCGGTGGACGGGAAGATGATGTCGGGCGTGGTCGTGCCCAGCACCAGGAGATCGATTTCGGAAGCATCCACCCCGGCCGCCGCGAGGGCACGGGTAGCCGCCTCGAAAGCCAGGTCCCCGGTGGTCTGCCCCGGCAGGGCGATGTGGCGCTGGCGGATGCCGGTTCGCTCGCGGATCCATTCGTCGCTGGTTTCGACCTGTTTTTCCAGATCGGCATTGGTGACGATGTTGTCCGGCAGGTAGCTGCCGGTCCCGACGATGCGCGCGTACGCCTGCGTCATGCTCTGCTCCGGGTATCAAGGTGGCTGCCGCGGATCGTACCGCGGCAAACGGCAACGCGACGCGCCTGCACGGCAGGCACGTCGCGTCGGGAAATCAGCGGGGCAACGTCTGGCGCGGCGCAAGCACCGCGCGCAGCGTCAATCCTCGGCAACGACGCCGGTCTTGACGTCGACCACCTTGCGGCCGCGGTAGTAGCCGTCCTTGGTGATGTGGTGGCGCAGGTGCGTCTCGCCCGTGGTCGGGTCGGTGGCGAGCTGCTTGGCGCTCAACGCATCGTGCGAACGACGCATGCCGCGGCGGGAGGGGGTCTTGCGACTTTTCTGGACAGCCATGGAATCATTCCTCGAATTGGACAGACTTCTGTTGCCTGCGGGCGCCTGTCAGCCCGCGTGTTTCTTCCATTCGGCCAGCGCCGCGAAGGGGTTGGCCTGCCCCGGAGCCTTCTGCGGCTCCTGCGTATCTTCGTTGTCCTGCCACACCCGGCCATCGGCCGGCGCGCCAACCTCGGAAACCGGCACCACCGGCACCGCGAGGATCAGCTCGTCCTCGATCGCGTCGGCAAGCCGCAGCATCCCGTCCGGCGGCACCAGCAGCGGTTCGCAGCGTTCCGGCAGCCCGGCCTCTTCGGCCTCGTTGCGGATCAGCCCGAGCGTCTGGCGCACCGCGACCGGAAGCTCGAAGCGATCCAGCGTTCGCTGGCAAACCAGCGGCAGCCGCGCCTGGGCGTGGATGCCTAGGGTGGCGACGCCGCTGGCATCACGATCGAATTCGAGCAGGTATCCGCATTCGCCTTCGGTGTCGGCCAGATACATCGCCAGCCTTGGCATCGAATCGAGCCGGATGCGGCCCTCGAAAATGCGCCTTCCCGACACCATCCGCCATGCGTCGACCGCTTCGGGCAGTGCATTGGACATAAGCCGCGCATTCTATCAAATCGACCCGCGCAGTCAATTCCGCCCTGCGGCCGTGCCAGGCAAGGTGCGGCGGCACGCGGCGCGACGACTGGTACCCGGCCTTGCGCCCGATGCCTCATTTGCCGCTGATGCCGGCGATTTGGCAGACTCTCAGGCCGCAGGTTTTCCGGCACGCGCGTGAACCACTTCCATCTTGCCATCCTTGCCGTGGGCGCACTGGCCCTTATCGCCGCCTGGCTGCGCCATCGCGGGCTGCGCCGCGAGCGCAGCCTGCGACACCTTCTGGATCGCGCCGACGCGCTCGAGCAGCTCCTTCACCGCACCCGCGAGCGCATGAAGGACATGCGCCAGGTCGTGGATCGGGTACCGCAGGAAATCTCCGCGCAGGCACATGCCTCGCTCGATGCCCAGGACCAGGTCCAGCAGGGCCTGCGCGACGTGCTGGAGCACCGCCTGTGGATCTCGCGTCACGGCCTGACCGCGCCGCAGAAGGAGCTGGACGCGGCCTGTCGCGCCATGGACCGCGCCTACGAGTCCATCTCAAACCAGCTCGGACGGCTGGAAAACGCCGGTGCCGAGCTGGCCGATGTCACCCAGGCGGCGCTGGAACAGGCCGCGCGCGAACCGCCCGCGCTCACCCGCCGCGGCGAATGAAGCGATCCGCTCAGCGCGCCGGATCCAGATAGACGCGCGGTCCGCTCCAACGCTCCACGCTGCCATCGCCGCCGTGCAGCTCCAGCATGAGGCGATGCCAGCCGGGCGCGTCGCCCCGCGCATCCGGCCTTGCTTCGAACTGGACGCGCGGGGCGGCCGGATCGCGCGAGATGCCGCCGAGAAAATCCATCACCCAGGCGTTGTCGTACTCGCGTCGCACCTGCGCCAGGTGCCGTCCATCGAGCCACAGATCGATGCGTTCGATGCCGACCCCATCCTTCACTGCCCAGCCGCGCACCCGGAAGCTCGCGCCCACCGTCTCGCCTTCCGCCGGCACATCGACGTGCGCAACCGCAGGCGTGACGCAGGGCGCAGGTGCCGGATCGGGCGGCAGCGCCAGCAGCAGGAAGTGCCGCGCACCGCCGTCCACCTCGACCGTCTCGGGCGGCGTCAACGCCCCCAGCCGCGCGCACAGCGACTGGTAGTGCGCGAGCAGGCTGCGGAACTTCACATCGTCCGGCCCGACCACGAGCAGCTGCCAATCGTCGCGTCGGCCGTCGTGACGCAGGTTCCAGATATCGAGCTGGCGTGCGCGACCGTGGCGGTGGTTGAGCGGATGGTCGAGCACGGCGATGTCCGGGTCATCCAGCAGAAAGCCCAGCTCGGCACCGAGCTTGAAGTGGTCAGCAACGATCCGGGTGCCTTCCGGCAAGCGCGCGCGCCGCGCGCGCACCGCCTCGGCCAGCTCGCTCCAGCCGGAGAAGTTGGCCGGATGCATGCCGGATCCGGCCAGCCGCACGCGCCCATCCGGGCTGGCGACCAGCAGGTGCCCGGCGGCCGTCGCAGCGCAGGCAGCGGCAAGCAGGATCCAGGTCGCAAGGCGCAGCGCGCGCGGCCAGGTCGTCAGTACCGCGGGTGCCAGCGCCAGCAGCGCCAGATACCCCGGCAGCGGCCAGTGGAAGCTGACCCGCTCGGCGTCGGCCACGAAGCCCAGCAGGAAGAAGCCCGCCACGGTCAGAAGGCCGCACAGCGCCAGCCAGCGCGAGTGCAGGTCGAAGTGCGCGCGAAAACGAAGTCCCGCGGCAAGAAAAGCGGCCAGCAGCAGCGGCGTGACGAGCACCACCTGCACCGCGAGAAAGCGCCAGCCTTCGCTCTGGAAGCGCCACGGATGGCGGTCGACGAACTGGAAGCGCCAGCCGGCCTCGCCGTGATCCAGGTTCCAGAGCACCAGCGGCAGCCAGGCCGCTGCCCCAAGCGCGATGGCGAGCCACAGCCGCCCATCGCGCAGCGCGCGACGTCCCTGCGGCAGGATCAGCAGCGCGACCAGGCCCACCGCGATCACGCCGACGAATCGATAGTGGCTCAGGGCCCCGGCGATCAGGCCCAATGCCAGCCACGCGACCGCCGCCCAGTCCACGCCGCGCAGCGCGCGCGCGCCGCCCAGAAGACACAGCGCGGCGGCAAGGTTCATCGGCACATCCGGCAGCGCCAGCACGCCGAGAAAACCCGAAAGCGGCAGCAGCAGGGCCAGGCTGCCCGCGCGCCAGGCCTGACTCGCACCGAACGGCCAGGCCAGATGCACCACCAGCCAGGGCAGCAGGCTGCCCATCAAAAGGAAAGGCCAGCGCACTCCGAGCGCGCTCTCGCCGCCCAGCGCCGTGCCCAGTGCGATCAGCCAGGCGGTCAACCCGGGCAGGTCGGAATAGGCCAGCGCCAGATGCCGGCTCTCCTGCCAGTAGAAGGCCTCATCCACGAACAGCGGCAGGCGCGCCGCGATCGCCAGCTTGATCAGACACAGCGCAATCCACAGCGCGAGAAACGTGAACCGCGCGCCTCGTTCATCCCGCATATCCCGCTACACTCCCGACCGACCGTTCCCGCGAGATACCGGATGGCTGCTCCCGCCCACGCATCCACGATACCCGACTTGCCGCTGGCCGCCCTCACCCGCGCCCGCGCCCAGGTCAACGCGCTGATCCTTGGCAAGGCGGCACAGGTGGATCTGGCCTTCGTCGCCCTGCTCGCCGGCGGCCATGTGCTGATCGAGGACCTCCCGGGCCTGGGCAAGACCACGCTGGCGCAGGCGCTGGCGGCCACGCTCGGGCTGGAATTCCAGCGCGTGCAGTTCACCTCGGACCTGATGCCGGCCGATGTCCTGGGAATCTCGGTCTACGACGCGCCCTCGCGCGAATTCCGTTTCCATCCCGGCCCGGTGTTCACCCGCGTGCTGCTGGCCGACGAGATCAACCGCGCCCCGCCGCGCACCCAGAGCGCGCTGCTGGAAGCCATGGCCGAGCACCAGGTCACGCTGGATGGCGTTACCCACACCCTGCCGCAACCCTTCTTCGTCATCGCCACCCAGAACCCGGTCGATCTTTCCGGCACCTTTCCCCTGCCCGATTCGCAGCTCGACCGCTTCCTGCTGCGCTTCTCGCTCGGCTATCCGGACGCCGATTCCGAGCGCGCCCTGCTCACCGGCAGCGACCGCCGCGCGCAGATCGCGGTGACGCAGGCCCAGCTCGACACCGGGAACGTCCTGGCGCTGCGCGCGGCGGTGGAACGGGTACACGCCAGCGAGGCGCTGGTGGGCTATGTGCTGGCGCTGCTGGAGCGCAGTCGGCGCGATGCGCGCGTGGAAGTGGGGCTGTCGCCACGCGCCGGACTCGCCCTGCTGCGCGCCGCGCGCGCCCGTGCCCTGCTCGAAGGCCGCACCCACGTGCTGCCGGACGATGTGCAGGCGCTGTTCGTGCCGGTCGCAGGCCACCGTCTGGTCCCCGCGGCCGAAGGCGGTTCGGGCGGCGCGCTGGCCGAGTCGATCCTGGCCGGCGTGGCGGTCGACTGAGCCGGCGCGCCTCCGTGGCAAACCGTTTCGCGCGCGCCCGACCGCCTTCGACCGAGCGCGACGCGCTTTCGCACGAGCGCCCGCGCATCCCGCACCTCCTGCGTCGCTTCGTCCGGCCGCGCGGCCCGGAGCCGCTGCCCATTGCCCTGCACCGCCGCCGCATCTACGTGCTGCCCACGCCCTTCGGGCTGTTCTTCGCCTCGCTGCTTGCGACGATGACGCTCGGCGGACTCAACTACAGCAACAATCCGGCGCTGATCCTGTGCTTCCTGATGCTCTCGGTGATGCTCAGCGCGCTGCTGCGCGGCTATCTGAACCTGAGTGGCGTGCGGCTGGTGTCTCTCGACGCCGCACCCGTGCACGCCGGCAGCCCGCAGCCGCTGCACCTGCATTTCTCCGCAGAAGGAAACCGCCCGCGCGAAGGGCTGGTGCTGGAACAGGGCGGACGGCGCACCGCCTTCAGCCTGGCCACAGGAGAAACCGCGCAGTTGGAGCTGGCGCGCGGCACGCAGCGCCGCGGCCTGCTTGCGGCCGGGCGATTCAAGCTTTCCTGCCGCCAGCCGCTGGGCCTGTTCGAAGTCTGGAGCTGGCTGCATCCCGAGGCCGCGCCACTGGTGTGGCCCGCGCTGGAAAAAGACCCGCCGCCCCCGCCGGGCAGCGGCGGCCGCAGCCGGCCGCAGCCGCGGCGCGGCGACGGTGAAGAGCCGATCGCGCTGCGCGACTGGCGTCAGGGAGATTCGACCCGGCAGATCGCCTGGAAGCACAGCGCGCGGCTCGATCGCCTGCTGGTGCGCGAATACGAGCAGCCGGCCGGCGACGAACGCCTGCTGTCGTGGGACGCGCTCGCACCGCTGGACAGCGAGGCGCGCGCGCGGCGCCTGGCGCGCTGGCTCGCCGACGCCGAACGCGCGGGGGAATCCACCACCCTCCACATGCCGTCCCAACGCCTTGGTCCGGCGCAGGGACAGGCGCACCTGCACGCCTGCTTCCGCGCCCTGGCATTGGAGCCCTGAGCCGTGAAGCGCGACGCGCTGGACCGGGCCAGCTTCCTGTGGATCGCCGCGGCGGTATCGGCCGCGCTGCTGCCGGTGCTGCCGGCCTTTCCCGGCTGGCTGGCGGCATTTCTGGTCGCGATCATCGCGCTCGGCATCGGGCTCGGCCTGCGCCGCCGTCGCCTGCCCACCCTGCTGCGCCTGATCCTCACCCTCGCCACCGCCGTGGCCGCCGTGGTCGGTTCGGGCTCCAGCGTCTCGCAGGACACCGGCGCGGCGCTGCTGGCCGCGATGCTCGCTTCCAAGCTGCTGGAAACCGGCAGCGTGCGCGACGGACGCAGCGCCTGCAGTTTCGCGCTGTTCGCGGTCATGGCCGGCTTCCTGCGCGACCAGGGGCCGCTGACCCTGTTTCTTGCCCTGGGCGCGAGCCTGCTGGTGCTGACCGCGCTGGCACGCCTGGCGCGGATCGAGCTTCCCGGTCAACCACCCGCGCCGACGCCGCTCCGTGCGCTCACCGCCAGCGCGAAGCTGCTGGCGATCTCGCTGCCCTTCGCCGCGGTGACCTTTTTCCTCTTCCCGCGCTTTCCCGAGCCGCTGTGGGGCAGCCCCGGGCCGGAAGACCGCGCCCGCACCGGCCTTTCCAACGACATGAGCCCGGGCGACATCGTGGAAATGCTGCTCGATGACAGCCCCGCGCTGCGCGTCACCTTCGAGGGAGAACCGCCGCCGGCCAGCGCGATGTACTGGCGCGGGCCGGTGCTGTCGGACTTCGACGGCCGGCGCTGGTCGCGCTGGGAAGGCGACGCCTTCGGAACCAAACCGGAAATCGAGGCCCACGGTCCCACCCTGTTCCACGAAGTGATGCAGGAACCCACGACCTATCGCTACCTGATCGGCCTGGACGTTCCCACCGTGGCGCCCCAGGGCAGCCGCATCGGCCCCGGACACACCGTGTACGCGGCGCGCCTGAGCCGTTCGGTACGACAGTTCCGCATCGGTTCCGCGCTGGATTACCGGCTGGAGCCCGAGCTGCCCGGGCAGCAGCGCCAGCACCAGCTTCGCCTTCCGGAAGGCTACAACCCGCAGACCCGACAGCTCATGGCGCAGTGGAAGGCCGAGGACGCGCGCCCCGATGCACTGATCCAGCGCGCCCTTGCCCTGTTCAACCGCAGCTTCACCTACAGTCTCACCCCGCCGCCGCTGGCGCGCGACAGCGTGGACGATTTCCTCTTCGCCACCCGCGAGGGCTACTGCGAACATTTCGCCTCGGCCTTCGCGGTGATGATGCGCGCCGCCGGCGTCCCGGCGCGCGTGGTCACCGGCTATCAGGGCGGGTTCCACAACCGCATCGGCGACTACTGGCTGGTGCGCAATTCCGACGCCCACGCCTGGACCGAGGTCTGGCTGGAAGGGCGCGGCTGGGTGCGGGTGGATCCGACCGCGGCGGTGGCGCCCGAGCGCATCCGCGACGGACTTTCCGGCGTGATCCCGCCCCCCGGCGCGCTGTCGCGCTTCGGCGAGCCGCTCTGGAACCTGGTGGACGCGATGCGGCGCGGCTGGAACTTCGTCATCGTGGACTTCAACGCCGCGCGCCAGCGCGAGCTGCTGCGCAAGCTCGGCCTGGACATGGACGACTGGCGCCAGCTCGGCGTGGTCCTGATCGCCGCCATCGCGCTGTCGCTGGCGCTGTCTTTCGCCCTGCTCTGGCGCGCCGGTCCCGGCGGCACCCGCGACCCGCTGCTGGCGGCCTGGCAGGTGCTGTGCCGACGCCTGGCCGCCGCGGGCGTGGCAAAAGCCGCGGCGGAAACGCCGGACCGGTTCATCGCGCGCGCTGCCCTCGCCTTGCCCGAAGAGGCCGCGCAGCTGCATGCGCTTAGCGCGCGTTATGTCGCGCAGCGCTACGCTGATGGCCTGCGCGATCCGCCCGAAATCCGGGCGCTGATCCGCGCGCTCAGGCAGTTCCGACCCCGTACCCATGCCGCAAGGAGAGCGCCATGAACCGCACCGTGTTCCTGTTCGTCCTGTCCGCCGCGCTGGCCGGCTGCGCGACCGCGCCCAAACCGCTGCGCGGAGAGTTCGCGGCCACGGCCCCCGAACAGAGCGCCATCGAGGGCCGCGCCGGCGATCCGGTGCGCTGGGGCGGGCGCATCATCCAAGTCGCGCCCTCGCCGCAGCGGACCTGCTTCGAGATCCTCGCGCGCGAGCTGGGCTCCAGCGCCCGTCCGGTGCCCTCGGCCGACCACAGCCTCGGGCGCTTCATCGCCTGCCGCAGCGGCTTCTACGACCCGGCGATCTTCACCAGCGAGCGCGATGTCACCATCACCGGCCGCATCGTCGACTTCGAAACCCGCCGCATCGGCGATTTCGACTACCGCTATCCGCGTCTGGATGCCGAGGTGATCTATCTTTGGCCCGAACGCCTGCCGCAGGATCCCATCTACTTCCAGGATCCGTTCTGGCCCGGCTACTACGGCGGCTGGGGCTTCCGCGCGCCGATCCTCGTGCGTCCGGCACCCAAGTCCGAGCCGGCGCCGCCGCCGAAGAGCTGAGGCCTTCGCGGCGCGCTTTCCTCAGCGGAATTCCAGCCCGCCCGGAACGCCCTTGGTCACCCGCGCGACCGCATCGTGCGGGTGCAGGCTTTCCAGATGCGCGGCCTCGATCGCGTAGTCGGCAATCCAGGGCAGCGCGTCCAGCGCCGCGGCCAGCCGGCGCGCGGCGTCCTCGCAATACATCGGATGGGCGCCGTTGAGGCGGGCGAATTCCTGTTCGTCCACCCGCTTCACCGCCGCCTGCACCGGCGTGGCCAGCGCGCGTTCGGCCGCGTCGATCAGGCGCGCCATCGGCAGGACGGTTTCTTCCGGTTCCGGAGGCAGCCGCACCTCGATTCGCGCCCGCGAACGCTGCGCGTGCGGCGTGGCCGAGCCACCTTCGGGAGATTCCAGCCAGCGCGCCACCTCGGCCGCGTCCACGGCGCCGCGACCGAAGCGTTCGCCGAATCGCTGCGCCACGACCTGGCGCGCCATCGCGGCCGATCCGGGGCAGGTGCTCGAATAAAGGACATCCACGCACAGCGCGCAGTGCCAGCGCCCCTCGCGCAATCCGGCCTCGATCCGCACCGGATACTGGCGCCAGCCCGAAAGACCGCTGAGCAGGGCCTCGCGGCGCAGCGGCAGGGAGAACCCGACCGTCAGCCGCGCGGCGCTCGACAGCCCCTCGTGGGACTCCAGCAGGGCGTCCAGCAGCCGCTTCAACCTGCGCAGATCCAGCGCCTCGGGCGCGGACAGATGCGCGTCGCACAGGCGGTACAGGCGCGACATGTGGATGCCGCGCGCGGTCGGGTCGTGCAGGTTCACACCAACCGCGACGCGCGCCGGCAAGAGCGCAGGACCTTCGGCCAGAAGCACGCGCACCGGCATCTCGATGCCGCGCATGCCGACCTGATCCAGCGGCGCGAACCGCGCGGAATGGATCCGAGCCACCTCGTCGGCGAGGGCATCGGGCGCATCACTGGGCGGCAGGAAGTCGGTCATGGCGAAAGGTCACGGTTCCAGTCGAACGAGCAAGGATGCTGCAGCGGGGCGTAAGCTCGCATGAACCCGAGCTTCGCGGTTCTGGATGCAGCATCCCACCACGCGGGCAAGCTCAGCCCCGCGCCGCGCGCCAGCATCGCCACAGCACGCGCAGGCCGCTCGCGGGAAAGGCCGGATCGCGCCCGGCACGGAGCCGGTGCAGCGCCAGCGCATCGAGCCGGGTGCGCATCCGCCGCAGCCGCGCGCCGGCAGCCGCGCACGCCCCCCCGAGCAGCGCCGCGGCCAGATCCGACCGCAATGCCGCAAAGGAGGATTCTCCGGGGCGTGCGTAGACCTCCTGCGCCCGCAGGCCAGAGCGTGCCAGGAGCTGGAGCGGCAGCCAGTCCGGCCGCGGTTCGTCACCGGCGCGGTGGTGGCGCCACTGCCAGAGCACCAGCGAACGCGCCAGCGCGGCGGCATCGGCCTGGGCCGCCTGCGGCCAAAGCAGCGCCTCGATCCGCGCCAGCGCGCGTGCCAGCTCCATGCGCGATGCGAGCAGCGCCGCCGCATCGGCCGGCAATCCTTCGGAATCCGCAAGCTCCAGCGCCGCCTGCGTCGCGCGCGCCCAGGCTTCGACCCCGACCGCAGCGCCGCCGGCGAGCGCGAAGGCGCGCACCAGGGGATGGGCGGATTCGGCGTGGGCCTGCCCGAGCGCCTCGCCCCACCAGGCCAGCTTGATCCGCGCCACGCCAGGATCGGACAGGCCGAAGCAGGCGTCGAGCCATTCGTCCAGCACCGTGCCCCAGAGCTCGGCCAGCGGCCGCTCGGCGCCGAGAAAAAGACGCGCGGTTTCCATTTCCGGTTCGCGCGCCAGCCATTTGTCCAGATGGCTGCGGCTTTCTTCGTCCAGCGGGGTCCGAGGCGCGTTCACGGCCGCGCACCCGCGTCCAGCACGCCTTTGCCCAGGAGGTCGAGCGGGTACTCGACCACGACATCGGCCCCCCATCGGGACGGATCGTCCGCATCGGCGTGGAAACCCCAGCGCACCGCGATGGTTCGCGTGCCTGCGCCACGCCCGGCTTCGATGTCGCGGCGATCGTCGCCGGCAAAGACCGCATGATCGACCGGCACGCCCAGCCGCTGGCAGGCCGTGGCCACCGGCAGCGGATCGGGCTTGCAGCGCGCCAGGGTGTCGCCTCCGATCAGGATCGCGCAGCGGGAGTCGAGGGCGAGCCGTTCGACCACGCGCCGCGCCAGGTCCTCGCGCTTGTTGGTCACCACGCCCCAGCGCGAGCCGGCGGCCTCGATCGAAACCAGCACCTCGGCGATGCCGGGAAACAGGCGGTCGTTCTCGCCGATGCGCGCGCGATAGCAGTCCAGAAAGGCCTCGCGTTGCGCCTCGCGCTCGGACTCGACCAGTTCCGGCAGGCCCTGCCCCAGGATGGCGCGGGCGCCGGAGGAAATGGCGGTGCGAACCCGTTCCAGCGTGACCGGCGCAAGGCCGAGACTGGCGCGCACGTCGTTGAGCGCGGCGCCCAGGTCGCCGACCGAATCCACCAGGGTTCCGTCCAGGTCGAACAGCACCAGCGGCGCAATCGTGTTCATTCAATCTCCCGCAGAACGCGGCACCCGGGACAGGCGCCGGCGGATCGCGCGATGGAACGGCCGCCGCGCGACGGCAGGCGCAAGGCCCGTGCGTCCATCAGGCCGGTCGCGGCAGGCGCACGATGCGCTCGCGCCACTCGCGCGCGCGCGCAAGGATTCCGGGCAGGTCCATGCCAGTCAGCTCGCGCTCGCGCAGCTTGGCTTCGCCCGCGATCCAGACCCAGTGCACCTGCTGGCGTGCGCCGGCGTAGACGAGCTGGGCGATGGGGTCGTAGAGCGGCTGGGTTTCCGGGTCGTCGAAACGCATTGCGGCCAGGTCGGCCTGCTTGCCCGGCTCGATCGAGCCGATTTCGCCATCCAGATCCAGCGCCTGGGCCGCATCCAGCGTGGCCATGCGCAGGGCGCTGGCGGCATCGACCGCGGCGGCATCCTGCGCCACGGCCTTGGCCAGGAGCGCCGCGCTGCGCATCTCGCCGATCATGTCCAGGTCATTGTTGCTGGCGCAGCCGTCGGTGCCCAGCGCCACGTTGGCCCCGGCGCGGCGCAGCGCTTCGACCGGGGCGAAGCCGGAGGCGAGCTTGAGGTTGGATTCCGGGCAGTGCACCACGGAAACCCCTTCTGCCGCGCACAGCGCGATTTCCGCCTCGGTGAGCTGGGTCATGTGCACCGCGATCAGGTGGCGGTTCACCAGCCCCAACCGCTGCAGGCGCGACAGCGGGCGCTGGCCGTGCTCGCGCAGGGAATCCTCCACTTCGCGCGCGGTTTCGTGCACATGGCAGTGCACCGGGATCTCGAACTGGTCGGAGAGCATCCGGATGCGTTCGAAGCTCGCATCGCTCACCGTGTAGGGAGCGTGCGGCGCGAACGCGGTCGACACCCGCGGATGCCCGAGGAAAGCGTCGTGGACTTCGGCGGCCTTGTCGAAGTATTCGTCCCGGGTGCGCGCCCAAGGCGTGGGGAACTCGATCACCGGCAGGCCCAGACGGCAGCGGAAACCCAGGCGGGCGTAGACCGCGCCGATCGCATCGGGAAAGAAATAGTTTTCGTTGCAGCAGGTGGTGCCGCCGCGCAGCATCTCGGCCACCGCCAGCTCGGCGCCGTCGGCGCAGAAGCGCGGCCCCAGCACGGCGGCCTCGATCGGCCAGATGTGGCCCTTGAGCCACTGCATCAGGGGAAGATCGTTGGCGACCCCGCGCATCAGGGTCATCGGGTTGTGCGTGTGGGCGTTGACCAGCCCGGGAAAGAGCGCACTCTGCGGCAGTTCCACCCGCTCGCGCGGCGCATAGCGCAAACGCGCCTCGGCGATCGGCAGCAGGTCCAGGATGCGCCCCTCGTCCACCGCCACGGCGTGGTTTTCCAGCACCACGCCGTGCGGTTCGACCGGAATCACCCAGCCGGCTTCGATCAGGAGATCGCAGGATCGCGGATTCATCGGAAAGCCTTGCGCCGACACAGCCCGATCCGGAACCTCAGCCCCGGACCGGAAGGTCGATCACTTGACCCGGCTGACGTATTCGCCGGTGCGGGTATCGACGCGGATGACCTCGTCCTGCCCCACGAACAGAGGCACGCGCACCACCGCGCCGGTTTCCAGCTTGGCCGGCTTGCCGCCGCCGCCGGAGGTATCGCCGCGCAGACCCGGATCGGTCTCGACGATCTTGAGTTCGACGAAATTGGGCGCCGCCACCGCGATCGGCACGCCGTTCCAGAGCGTCACCACGCACTCTTCCTCGCCCTTGAGCCACTGCCCGGTGTCACCCATGGCGTTGGCATCGGCAGTGTGCTGCTCGAAGGTGTCCGGCTGCATGAAGTGCCAGAACTCGCCGTCGCTGAAGAGATACTGCATGTCGGTATCGACCACATCCGCCGACTCCACCGAATCGGTGGACTTCATCGTCACCTCGCCCACGCGGCCGGTCTTGATGTTGCGGTACTTCACGCGGGTGAAGGCCTGACCCTTGCCGGGCTTGATGAAGTCGGTATCCACGATCACGCACGGGTGGCCGTCCACGATGATCTTCAAGCCGTTCTTGACGTCGTTCATGCCGAGGGTGGCCATAGGCGGACTCCGGTTCCTGCCGCGCGCGCGGCTACAATGGGGGAAAGAAAAGTCGGCATCATGCCGACCGAGCACGCCATGATACCTGCATCCACCCGTCTCGCGCAGCCATCCGACTGGCGGAAAGACTACCGCGACGCCATCACCTGCCCGCGCGAACTGCTGGCCGAACTGGGCCTGGAACACCTTTCCCACCGCGTGCCGGCCGATGCGGCAGGATTCCCGCTGCGCGTGCCGCGCGCCTTCGTGGCGCGGATGCGGCGCGGCGACCCGGACGATCCACTGCTGCGCCAGGTGCTGCCGCTGGACGAGGAAACCCGCTACGTCCCCGGCTTCCTCACCGATGCGGTGGGCGATCTTGCCGCGCGCGAAACCCGCGGCCTGCTGCACAAGTACGAGGGCCGCGCGCTCCTGGTTGCGACCGGAAGCTGCGCGGTCAACTGCCGCTACTGCTTCCGTCGCCACTTTCCCTACGGCGAGGAAACCGCGGCGGCGAACGGCTGGCGCGCCGCGATCGAGCACCTTCTGGCCAACACCGACATCGACGAGGTGCTGCTCAGCGGCGGAGATCCGCTTTCGCTCTCCACCGCAAAACTGGCCGAACTCACCGACGCACTGCGCGCCGCGCCGCACCTGCGCCGGCTGCGCATCCACTCTCGCCTGCCGGTCGTGCTGCCGGCGCGGGTGGACGCGGCGCTGCTGGACTGGCTGGATTCCCTGCCCTGGCCCGCCGTCATGGTGATCCACGCCAACCACGCGCAGGAGCTGGACGATTCGGTGGCCGAAGCCTGCGCCGCGCTGGCCGCGCGTCGGGTGCGGCTCTACAACCAGTCGGTGCTGCTTCGCGGGGTGAATGACCGCGCCGAGACGCTGGTCGCGCTTTCGGAGAAGCTGTTCGAGATCGGCGTGCAACCCTACTACCTGCACCAGCTCGACCGCGTTGCCGGCACCGCGCACTTCGAAGTTCCCGAGGCGGACGCCCTGGCGCTGTACGAAACCCTGCGCGCGCGCCTGCCGGGCTATCTCCTGCCGCGACTGGTCCGGGAAGTGCAAGGCGCACCCGCAAAACTGCCGCTTTCCGGCACTTCATGACGCCCGGCGCTGGACATTGTCCGACGAGCGTGTAAAAACATCCGACGAATTCACCAAGCAGCTCTCCATGGCCAAGCAGCAACCCGTCATCCGCCTCCTGCTCGTCGACGACAGGATCGACGACGCCGAGCACAGCATCAGCCTGCTGCGCAACGGCGGCATTCCGGTGCGCCCGAGCCGCCCGGAGTCGCTGGCCGAGCTGGAAGCGGCGCTGGCCAATACCGGCAGCGAGATCATCCTGGCCAGTTACACGGCCAAGACCATTCCGTTCAAGTCAGTGGCCGAGGCAGCGCAGGCCAGCGGCAAGGACGTGGTGCTGATCGCCCTGCTCGACCAGCTCGACGAGGCCAGCGTGAACGACGTCCTCTCCTCTGGCGCGCGTGCTTTCACCCTGCGCGGCCGGGCCAAGTTCCTGCAATACGTGATCGAACGCGAGGCGCGCATCTCCGAGCGTCGCCGCACGGTGCGCAGGCTGGAGGCCTCGCTGCGCGAAACCGAGCGCCGCTGCGACGCCCTCATCGCTTCCTCGCGCGATCCCATCGCCTATGTGCATGAAGGCATGCACATCCGCGCCAACCAGGCGTACCTGGAGATGTTCGGCTACGAGAGTTTCGAGGAAATCGAAGGCCTGCCGCTGCTCGACATGGTCGGACCCGAGCACGCGGACCGGTTCAAGCTCCTGCTCAAGGACCTCAGCCGTGGCGAGCCGCCGCCGAAGGATCTGGAGCTCAAGGCGCGGCGTGCCGACGGCGAAACCTTCGACGCCCTGATGGAGTTCACCCAGGCCAGTTACGAGGGCGAGCCCTGCATCCAGATCGTGATGCGCCCGCAGCTCATGGACGCGGAAATGGTCAGGGAGCTGGACGCACTGCGCCAGCGCGACCAGACCACCGGCTTCTACAACCGCCAGCACTTCCTCGGCGAACTCGACGTGATGATCGCAGCGGCTGCCGAGGGCGCTTCGGATCAGGCCCTGCTGCTGATGGAGCTGGACAACTACGGCAAACTGACCGGCGCGGTCGGCGTGGCCAACGCCGACGCCCTGCTCAAGCGCACCGCCGAACGCATCTCGCCCCAGCTTCCCGACAGCGCCCTCGCCGCCCGCTTCAGCGACCACGGTTTCGCGGTCCTTTTGCGCGGCTCCAGCCACACGCAGACGCGCGATCTGGCCAAGGTGCTGCGTGAATCGTTCGAAAACACCATCCTCGACATCGGCGAACACTCGCTCAACGCCTCGCTGAGCATCGGCGGCGTGCAGATCGGCCAGAAGATCGCCAGCGCCCAGCAGGTGCTCAACAAGGCCGTCAGCCAACTGCAGTCGGCCCAGGCCGAAGGCGGCAACCGCTGCCTGGTCTTCGATCCCGCCGCCCGCGACCGCGCCGAGGAAGAGCGCATCGCGCAGTGGGTCGCGCACATGGAAGGCGCGCTCAAGGGCGAAGGCTTCGTGCCCTTCTTCCAGCCCATCATCCATCTCACCGGCGACCCCGAGGAAACCTATCAGGTGCTGCTGCGCCTGACCGGCCCCAACGGCGACATCGTCTCGCCCAGCGTGTTCATGGGCATCGCCGAAGAGCACGGCATGATGGCGCGCATCGACCGCTGGGTGCTCCAGCGCGCCATCGCCGCCATCGCCCAGCGCCGTCGCAGCGGCCGCAATACCCGGCTCTTCGTCAAGGTCACCGTCGAAAGCCTGCAGGACCCGAAACTGGCCGCCTGGATCGGTGCCAATCTCAAACAGGCCGACGTACCCGCCGAAAACCTGGTGCTCTGCCTGCCCGAATCCAAGGCCTTCACCAACCTCAAGGCCGTGCAGGACCTGCACGCCGCGCTCTCCACCATGGGCTGCGGCCTGTGCCTTGAGCAGTTCGGCCTGGGGCTCAACTCCTTCCAGCTGCTCAGCCATGTACCCGCCGACTATCTGGGCATCGACCACAGCCTGATCGAGGACCTCAGCCGCAATCCGGAAAGTCAGGCCAAGGTGCGGGAAATCACCGACCGCGCCGCCCAGCTCGGCCGCAAGACCATCGCCGAAGGTGCACAGGATGCGGGCAGCATGACCATCCTTTTCACCAGCAACGTCCAGTACGTGTACGGCAACTTCCTCGCCCCGCCCGAGCGCGAGATGAAGTTCGATTTCAACCAGTAGCGCACTGGCGAGGGCATGGCGTTTTTCCGAGGCAGGGCACACAATCCGTTTCCCGCCACGATGGATCTTTGCCATGCCTTTTCGCCTGAATTCCGCCGCCTGCCTCCTGCTTTCCGGCCTGCTGCTTTCCGCCCCGGCCTGGGCCGGAGCGAAAACCGAGGTCGAGGCTTCCGACACCGAAACGGCGGCCACCGCCGATCCGAGCATCGCCCCGCTGCTGGAAGCGCGCAAGACGCCTTTCACGGTCGATGAGGACGGCGACTACCGCATCCTGGTCGACGTGGGTGACGATCGCAGCCAGCTCGTCTGGGTACGCAGCGTGGTGCACGAGACCGACAAGCAGCGCATTCGCGAAATCTGGACCTACGGCTATCGCTCCGAAGAGCGCCGCATTCCTTCCAACGTCGCCAACCGCCTCCTGTCCGAAAACTTCGAACTGATCCTCGGCGCCTGGGCGCGCTCGGACGGCAACGCCGTGCTGGTGCTCAAGATTCCTGCCGATGCCGATGCCGACACGCTCGACGAAGCCATCGACCTGTCCGCCTCCATCGGCGACCGCATGGAACAGAAACTGGTCACCGGGGACGATCTGTGACCCAAGCGGGCGAACTTCGCCCGCGCATCACCGTCGCCACGCTCGTGGCCCGCGAAGGACGACTGCTGTTCGTCGAGGAAGAAAGCCCGCAGGGACTGGTATTGAACCAGCCTGCGGGCCATCTCGAGTCAGGCGAGTCACTGGCCGAAGCGGCGCTTCGGGAAACGCTGGAAGAATCCGCCTGGCACGTCCGGCTGACCCATCTGATCGGCCTCTACCAGTGGCGCGCGCCGAACGGTCAGGAATTCCTGCGCGCGGGTTTTTCCGCCGTGCCCTTGCGCCACGAGCCCGAACGCACGCTCGATGCCGGCATCCGGCGCGCGCTGTGGCTGAGTCCCGCCGAGCTTGCTGCGCAGCGCGCGCGCCTGCGCAGCCCGCTGGTCGAAGTACTGGTCAACGACTGGCTGGGCGGTTCGCGCCATCCCCTTTCGCTTGCGCGAACGATCCGGGGATGAATCCGGCAACCTTCGATGCCATGGTCGGCGTCTCCGGCGGCGTGGATTCCTCCGTCGCCGCCCTGCTGCTGCAACGCGGCGGCCACCGCATCGCCGGCCTGTTCATGCAGAACTGGGACGACGACGGCAGCGGCGAATGCCGCGCCGAGGACGACCGCCGCGACGCCGTGGCCGTTTGCGGCAGGCTCGGCATCCCGTTCTTCGCTCGCAACTTCGCGAAGGAATACTGGAGCGGGGTGTTCGAGCACTTCCTGTCCGAATACCGCGCCGGCCGCACCCCGAATCCGGACGTGCTGTGCAACCGCGAGATCAAGTTCCGCACCTTCCTCGATGAAGCCCGCGCGCTCGGGGCGCAGCGCATCGCCACCGGCCACTACGCCCGCGTTACCGAGCGCGACGGCCGCTTCCGCCTGCTGCGCGCCGTGGACCAGGCCAAGGACCAGAGCTATTTCCTGCACGCGCTTGGACAGGAAGCCCTGGCCGCCACCTGGTTTCCCGTCGGCGAACTGCCCAAGGCCAGGGTGCGCGAACTGGCGCGCGAAGCCGGTTTTGCGGTGCACGCGAAGAAGGATTCCACCGGCATCTGCTTCATCGGCGAACGCGATTTCCGCGCTTTCCTCGGCCAGTACATCCCGGCCCGCCCCGGCCTGATCCGCGCGGCGGACGGCGAAACCCTCGGCGAGCACGCCGGGGTCTTCCACTACACCCTCGGCCAGCGCGAAGGGCTGAACCTGGGCGGAGTGAAAGGCCGCGCGCAGGCGCCGTGGTTCGTCGTGGGCAAGGACGCCGCTGCGAACGTGCTCTACGTCGATCAGGGTCACGACAGCCCGTACCTGCAATCCAGCGTGCTGCGCGCCTCGCAGGCCACATTCACCGCCGGAGAGGCTCCCGCCGCGCAGTTTTCCTGCACCGCAAAGACCCGCTATCGCCAGCCGGACGAGCCCTGCCGCGTGGAGATTTTTGGCGACGGCGCGCTGCAAGTGCGCTTCGAGCGCCCCCAGCGCGCGGTGACGCCCGGCCAGTCGGTGGTGTTCTACGCTGGCGAGGAATGCCTGGGCGGCGCGGTGATCGACGCCACCGACGCACCCGATCCCCGATCATGATCCACAGCCATCGATGCCCGCTGCACGAATTCCTGCGGCGCGGGAAGCGGCTCGCACCGGGCGATGGCATCGCGGTCCCGTCGCTGCGCGCCTGAGCGGCGCGCAGCGCGATTTCGTTCCGGGGGTCCTCAACCCAGCAGCGCGCCCTGCTCCACCAGCTCGCACACCTTCGCCACATCGCCGTCCATCGCGCGGTCGCGCTGCATGAAGGCGATGTGCTCGCGCAGGCGAGCGTGGGCGCGCTGCACGCGCGGCGAGGGGTGGAAGTCGGCGTCCTGGGCGAGCTGGGCCATCAGTTCGGCGCATTCGGCCAGGAACTGCGCGTGCACGGCATCGCCCGGCAGGGGCGCGTTCGACACTTTGGCGGCGATGGCCAGCACGTCGCCGCGACGCGCCAGCGTGCGCGCGGCTTCGATCATGTCACGGCGGAAGTCCAGCGCCTGCGCGGCGGTGTGGATTTCCAGCGCCAGCACGCGCGAGAGGTCGTCCACCATCTCCAGCACATGGCGCGCCTCGTTGGCCCCCATGGAAACGTGGTCCTCGGCGTTGGCGCTGGTCGGGATCGAATACACGCTGGCCGGATGCGCGCGGCTGGCGAGGTCGTTGACCAGGGCGGCGGCGGTGTACTGCACGATCATGAAGCCTGAATCGGTGCCGTCCTCGTTGCCGATCAGAAAGCCCGGCAGACCGTCGTTGGTGGAAGGATCGACGAGCTTGTTGAGGCGGCGTTCGGAGATGGACGCCAGCACCGGAATGGCGGCCTTGAGATAGCTCATCGCCAGCGCCAGCGGCATGCCGTGGAAGTGGCCGGCGCTGATCACCTGATCCTCGATCTGGCGCGCATCCGGCGTGTCCGGGAACACCAGCGGGTTGTCGGTGACGGCGTTGAGCTCGATATCGATCACGCGCTGGGCCTGCGCCAGCGCGTCGCGCACCGCGCCGTGAACCTGCGGGATGCAGCGCAGCGAGTAGCTGTCCTGCGGCTGGTGCTTCTTGCCGCCGCGGAACGGCAGGAAGCGCGTGTAGAACGCCTCGCGCCCGTGGCGCTGCGAAGGCGGCACCCACTCCCAGCTGATGTCGAAGTGGTGCGCCTGATCGGCGATATCGGACCAGCTCTCCGGCAGCCAGGTGCGAAAGCGCGGCACGAGGTGATAGGGAATGTCGACCAGGGTGGAGCCATCCAGCAGCTCGCGCAGCCGGGCGGCCGACTCGACCTGACCCGGATGCGGGCGCAGCTCGTGGACGCGCGCATCGAAGGCGCGGGTGCGGCCTGCGAAGGCTTCCAGCGTCATCGCGGCGGCGAGGTCGGAGGATTCCAGCATCTGCTCCATCCGCTCGATCGCGAGCGCGGCGGTGGCGAGCATCTGCGCGGTTCCGTTGTTGAGCGCCAGCCCTTCCTTGAAGGACAGCCGCACCGGCGCAAGGCCGGCGCGGCGCAGCGCCTCGGCTCCGGGCATCCGCTCGCCCTGGAAGAAGGCTTCGCCGCCGCCCAGGAGCACGATGGCCAGGTGCGACAGCGGCGCCAGATCGCCGCTCGCCCCCACCGAGCCCTTCTTCGGAACCACCGGAACGACCCCGGCATTGAGCATCGCGGCGAGCGCCTGCAGGGTTTCCACGCGGATGCCGGAATGGCCGCGCATCAGGGTGTTGATGCGGATGACGAGCATCGCGCGCACCACCTCCGCCGGGAAAGGCTCGCCCACGCACACCGCGTGCGTGATGATGAGGTTGCGCTGCAATTCTTCCACCAGACTGCCCTCGGTCGCAGGCGCGCCGGGCAGACCGGCGCGCGCGCGGTGGGCGCCGAGGAGCTTGTCGGCATTGCTGCCGAAACCCGTGGTGACGCCGTAGATCGGCTCCTGCTTTTCCACCTGTTCGGCAAGGAAGTCGGCCGCGGTCTGCACCTTCTCGAGCTGCGCGGCATCCAGCTCCACGCGCGCGCCGTACCGCGCGACGTCGAGCATCTGGGCGCGCGTCAGCGTCGTGCCGTTGAGACGAATCATCTTCATGCGTTGCCCTCCGGGCAGATTCCCGTGCGATTGACTTGAAGCCGTCATCCCGGTTTGCGTCTGGATGGCGGCGCGAATGCTTGCCAGGTTCAGGAAGCCGGATCGGAAGCCGCGCCCATCGCGCGCGCCTGCTCCAATTCCACTTTCAGGGTGCGGGCAAGGTCGCCGCGCGCCACCTCGAACTGCTCGGCACGGCGCAGATCCTTCACCGAGACCACGCCGCGCGCTTCCTCGTCCTCGCCCACGATCACCACGAAACGGATCCCGGCGCGGTCGGCGTACTGGAACTGGCGCGCGAGCTTGCGCGGTTCGAGCTGCACCTCGGTGTTGAGCCCGCCGGCGCGAAGTTCGCTGGCGATGGCCAGATAGGCGGGAAGACGCGCCTCGTCCATCTGGCTCACCAGCACCTGGACGCAGCTTTCGGCGGTATCCACCAGCCCCGCCTCGCGCAGCTGCCAGAACAGGCGCGTGAGCCCGATCGAAATGCCCACGCCCGGCAGCCTCGATTTCGTGTAATGGCTGGCAAGGTTCTCGTAGCGCCCGCCAGAACAGATCGAACCGATCTGCGGGTAGTCGTCGAGCAGGGTCTCGTACACGGTGCCGGTGTAGTAGTCGAGCCCGCGCGCGATCGAGAAGTTGAGCGCGTAGTGGGTTTCGGGGACGCCCAGCGCCTTGACGGCTTCCAGCACCTGGCGCAGCTCGGCCACGCCGAGGTTGAGGTCCTCGCCGCCCTGCCCCAGCGCATCGAGCCTGGCCAGCGCGTCGGCGTGACCGGTGGAACGAATCTGCACGAATCCGAGGATCTTCTCCACCACTTCGCCGGAAAGCCCGAAGCCTTCGCCGGTGAGCGTTTCGCGCACATGGTCCGCACCGCGCTTGTCGAGCTTGTCCACCTCGCGCAGCACCGCCATCTGCAGCGCCGCATCGGCCACGCCCAGGCTCTCGAAGTAGCCGCGCATCAGGCGGCGGTTGTTGAGCTGGATGGTGAACTTGCCGATCGCAAGTTCGCTGAACACGGCAAAGATCACCGCCGGCAGCTCGGCGTCGTAGCGCACGCTGAGCGCGTCCTTGCCGATCACGTCGATGTCGCACTGGTAGAACTCGCGGAAGCGCCCGCGCTGCGCGCGTTCGCCGCGATACACCCGCTGCATCTGGTAGCGACGGAAAGGAAAGGACAGCTCGTGCTCGTGCTCGGCCACATAGCGCGCCAAGGGCACGGTGAGGTCAAAGCGCAGCGCCATTTCCGGCGTCGCGCCCCCGCTTTCCGCCGCGTTGGCCAGCGCACCGGTGGACTGCACGAAATAGACCTGCCGCTCGGTCTCGCCGCCGCTCTTGGTCAGCAGCACCTCGGACAGCTCGAACACCGGCGTCTCGATCGGCAGGAAGCCGAAGCGCTCGAAGTTGCGGCGGATGGTGTCGAGCATCTGCTGGAAGGCGATCTGGTCGCGTGGCAACAGTTCCATGACGCCGGGCGGAGTGCGGGGCTTGATCAAGGCGAAGTCCTCGATGGGTGGGCCGAACGGGAGCCGGGCATTGTACCTGCGCGAACCTGCGCACCGAGCGCGCGGCTTCGCCTGGATCCTGCATTCCCGCTCGCGGCAGCGCCCGCGCAAGGGGCCTCGACGTACATCTCTTGATTGCCGTCCATCCGCCCCTGTAGAATGCGCGGCTCGAACTTTCGGGGTGTAGCTCAGCCTGGTAGAGCGCTACGTTCGGGACGTAGAAGTCGCAGGTTCAAATCCTGTCTCCCCGACCAAAATCATCCGCTAAATCAACGATTTACGGATGCCACGACAAGCCCGGCCATGCGCCGGGTTTTTCGTTTTGGCACCGTAACGGCAATAGACACCGCCCAGCCTCCCCGCACCAGCGCCGCGCACCCACAGGGCAGCAGGAAACCGTGTCGCTTTCGTGCGCGCAAGACGATCAGGCGCAGCACCAGCAGGACGCGCGCAGCGGCTGTCAGGAAGGCTCGGGATCCGCCGAACTTCGGAAAGGTCGGCGGCAAGCATTGCCTCGGTTTCGCGCTGCGCAGCCTCGAATTGCTCAAGCTCATCGCTGGCCGGTCGCTTCGTCATGTCAGACGTGCGCCGCCTCGCGCAGCACGTCGCCAGCCCACTGATTCAGGCTCTTGCCGGACGCCTTCGCCGCGATGACGGCGGCACGATGCACCTCCGGCGGAATGCGCAGGACAAACTGCCCGGATGCCTTCGCCAGGGGTTCAATGCCGCGCTTTTCGCAGGCCTCAAGATATACGCGCAGCGATGCCGCGCCTTCGCGCCGCAGCCCTTCCACGTCGGTCGCGTAGAAGTCAGCGCCGCCGCTCAGGCAGGTGAATTCTCCTCGGAACATGCCGATGTCCGGGTCGAATGAAACAACGGCCTTGTGCCCTTCGATGGTCAGAACATTGTTCATGGTGTCACCCCATTGTCTTCTACCTGATTCCGTGACCCTGCCGGCCCCATCCGCGCTCCAGTCCACTTCCGCTGGCTCTCAGCGCCTTGTGAGGCGGCGCTCGGACAGTCTGCGGGCGTTGCGATACCGTCGCGCAGCACGCATCTTCAGCCCGGACGTGTCGCGCAGCTATGTCGAGTATCGCAACCCCCAGCACCCGGGGCAGTCGTCACTGGGTATCGCCTACATCGAGGCCGAGCAGTACAAGATCGTCCGCCCCGACTTCCTGTTCTTCGCCAAGCAAGGCGGCAAGGTGGTGGTTGATCTGGTTGACCCGCACGGCCTGCACCTGGCCGACGCGCTGCCAAAGCTGCAAGGCTTGGCGCTGTATGCCGAGACCCACGCAGCCTGCTATCGGCGCATGGTTTCCGTGACCGAGACGAAGGGAAATCTCAGGGCGCTGGATTTGACCCGCGAGGAAGTCCGCAAGGCCATCGCTGCGGCGAAGGATGCCGCAAGCCTGTTTTCCGGAGCATTGGCGCAGGACTATTGATCGTGGAAGGGCGATTTCAAGACGCGGGTGGACTGGGCGCCTCAATGCTACCGAGGAGTCAGGCGCGCATCCCAGGCCCCTCGGAATCACCGGATTTGCGGCCTGCCTCCCTGCGGTGATACATGCAGGGTTCCGTGAAGACCTTTCCGACGCATCGACGATGGCTGAACTGCTGTTTCCCCTGATCGGCGGCATCGGCCTCTTCCTCATCGGCATGATGCTGCTTTCCGAGGGCCTGATCGCCTTCGGCGGCGAGGTGATGAAGCGGGCGCTGGCACGCTTCACCGGCGCGCCGACGATGGCCTTCGTCTCCGGCACGCTGGCGACGGTGATCGTGCAGTCTTCCACGGCGACCACCGTGACCCTGATCGGCTTCGTCAGCGCCGGGCTGATCAGCTTTTCCCAGGCCATCGGCGTCCTGATCGGCGCCAGTCTCGGCAACACCGCCACCGGCTGGATCGTCGCCACGCTCGGGCTGAAGGTGAATCTCGGTTTCTACACCCTGCCGCTGGTCGGCATCGGCGCGCTGATGAAGATGCTGGCCAGGGGCAAGCCTGCGCAGCTGGGAGTGGCCATCGCCGGCTTCGGCATGCTTTTCGTGGGCCTGGACACCCTGCAACAGGGCATGCGCGGGCTGTCGTCCGTCATCGACCTTGCCAGTCTTCCCGCCGGCGGATACGGCGCCCTGCTCATCACCATGCTGGCGGGCTTCGTGCTCACTGTCCTCCTGCAATCCTCGACCGCAGCCATCGCAACCACGCTGACCGCGCTGCACACTCAAGCCATCAACTTCGACCAGGCCGCGGCCCTTGTGGTCGGCGCGGCCATCGGAACCACGATCACCGGCGCATTGGTGACGGTCGGGGGCACCATCCACGCCAAGCGCACCGCGCTGGCCTACCTCCTGTTCAACCTCGTTTCCGGCCTGCTCGCCATCGCCCTGCTGCCGCTGTTCCTTTGGATCATCGACTGGCTGGTGCAGCACGCGGGAATGGATGCCGGCGCCACCAGTCTTGCGGCCTTCCACACGCTGTTCATCGGCGTGGGCGTGCTGCTGTTCCTGCCCTTCATCACGCCGTTCGCGCGGCTGGTCGAGCGCCTGCTTCCGCAGCGGGTCGTGAGCGAAACGCAGATGCTGGACGACTCGATGCTGGGCATTCCATCGGTCGCGCTGGAAGCTTCGCAGCGCGCGCTGGAACAGATCGGAACGCGGCTCTTGTCGGTCTATCGCGAGATGCTTTCCGGAAAGATTTCCGAAGGCGACGTCCTCTCACTCGAACAGGCACGCGGTTCGCTCGACGAAGCCTATGCCTTCGTCAGCCGCATCTCGGTGGAAGCCGGCGACACCGCCGGTACCGCCCAGCGCATCGCGCAGCTGCACGCCATCGACCATCTGCTGCGCTTCCGCACCCGCCTGACCGACCTGCGCCACGCCCACGTCGATCTCACCGAACCCTGCTACGACTGGGCGCTGGAAAACAGCCGGCAGATCCTCGAACTGGCCTGCGAAGGCATCCTCCGGCACGAGCTCGCCCGCCACCTGCCCCAAATCGAGCTGAATGCGACCACGCTCACCACGCTCTCGCGGCAGGTACGCCACCAGGTACTCGACCACACCACGACTTCCGCCACGGCCCAGGTGCTGGCGCGCACCGACACCTTCCGCTGGCTCGACCGCACCTCCCAACACATCTGGCGCATCTGCCACTACCTCGCACAAGGGCGCAACGGCGGCCATCTGCATCCGGAAGCCGAGGAGCTGCCGCATCCTCCGGGCGCAGCCTGAGCCCGGCGCGCAAACGCCTCAGCGGTGCAGTTCGGAAAGCTCGGCCTGCACCTGCTCGAAGGTGGCGCGCACCGCCTGCGACGGCTCGCGGTCGGCGAGGCTGACGCCGATGATGGCCAGGCTCGCCAGCGCGAATCCGGGGATGATCTCGTACAGCCCGAACCACTGGAACGAGCCCCACACCAGCACCGTGACCGCACCGACCAGCATTCCCGCCAGCGCGCCGTTGCGGGTGGTGCGACGCCACAGCAGCGAGAACAGGATCACCGGCCCGAAGGCCGCGCCAAAGCCCGCCCAGGCGTAGCTCACCAGTCCGAACACGCGCGATTCGGGGTCGCTGGCCAGCGCAATGGCCAGCACCGCCACCGCCAGCACGGTGAGGCGTCCCACCCAGACCAGTTCGCGCTGGCCGGCTCGCGGGCGCAGCAGGGCGCGGTAGAAATCCTCGGTCAAGGCGCTGGCGCAGACCAGCAGCTGGGCGCTGAGCGTGCTCATCACCGCGGCGAGGATGGCCGACAGCAGCACGCCGCCGATCCAGGGATTGAACAGGGTCTGGGCGAACACGATGAACACCCGCTCGGAATTGGCCGTGACCTGCGGATCGGGATGCGCCGCGAACCACGCCGAACCGAACAGCCCCACCGCGATCGCACCGGCCAGGCACAGCACCATCCAGGTCATGCCGATGCGGCGCGCGGCCGGAATGGAGGCGGCGGAATCGGCCGCCATGAAGCGCGCCAGGATGTGCGGCTGGCCGAAGTAGCCCAAACCCCAGGCCAGCAGCGAGACGATGCCCACGGCGCTGGTGCCGCGCAGCACGTCGAGGTGGTCCGGATGGATGGCTTGCACCTGCGCGATGCTGGCCGCAGGCCCACCCAGCAGCACCATCACCACCACCGGGGTGAGGATCAGCGCCACGATCATCAGGCTGGCCTGCACCGTGTCGGTCCAGCTCACCGCGAGGAAACCGCCGACCAGGGTGTAGAGGATCGTGGCCGAGGCGCCGGCCCAGAGCGCGCTGGAGTAGCTCATCCCGAAGATGCTCTCGAACAGGCGCGCGCCGGCCACCACGCCCGATGCGGCGTAGATGGCGAAGAACACCAGGATGACCAGGGCCGAGAACACCCGCAGCAGGCGGCGGTCGTCGGAAAATCGCTGGGTGAAGTAGTCGGGCAACGTGAGCGCGTTTCCGGCGCGCTCGGTGTAGACGCGCAGCGGCGCGGCCACGAACTTCCAGTTGAGATAGGCGCCGATGCAAAGCCCCACCGCGATCCAGCCTTCCGACAGCCCCGACAGGTACACCGCGCCCGGCACGCCCATCAGCAGCCAGCCGCTCATGTCCGAGGCGCCCGCCGCCAGCGCGGTGACGAAGGGGTTGAGGCTGCGGCCGCCGAGGATGTAGTCGGAAAGCGTGTGGGTTCGCCACCAGGCGTAGAAGCCGATCCCGACCATGGCCAGGATGTAGATGACGAAGGTGGTGACGAGGGGAACGTTCACGCTCATGCGGGCTGTCCGTGCGCCGAACGCGAATGCGCGGCTCAGGCGCGCTAGCTTCGGGGCAGTGCGGGCCGCAGGTCAACGTCGTGCCGGCCATCGTTCCGGCAAACCCATCGCGGCCGGTGCCGTTTCCGCGAAGGCGCTCTCAGGAAACCATCGCCTCCAGCGCCTCCCAGCGCGCGTAGCAGGCGTCCAGCTCGCGCTGCGCCTGGTCGAGCGCGGTCTGGTAGGCGGTCACGACGTCGTGCGGCTGGCGGAAAAAAGCCGGATCGCTCATCGACCGGGTTTGCGCCGCGATCCGGGATTCCAGCTCCTCGATGCGCGCGGGCAGGAGGTCCAGCTCGCGCTGGTCCTTGTAGCTGAGCTTGCGGCGCGCGGGCGGCGGGTCGATCGGGCGCGATGGATCGACGACGGCTGGCGACGGGGACGAATCGATCCGGACGGGAGTCTCGCGCTGGCGCAGCCAGTCGCTGTAGCCGCCCACGTATTCGCCCACCCGCCCTTCGCCTTCCATCACCAGGGTGGAGGTGACCACGTTGTCGAGGAACTCGCGGTCGTGGCTGACCAGGATCAGCGTGCCGGCATAGTCGCCCAGCAGATCTTCCAACAGTTCCAGCGTTTCCACGTCGAGGTCGTTGGTAGGTTCGTCCATCACCAGGAGATTGGCCGGCTGGGCGAAAAGCTTGGCCAGCAGCAGGCGGTTGCGCTCGCCGCCGGAAAGCCGCGTGATCGGCGCACGCGCGCGTTCCGGGGTGAACAGGAAATCCTGTAGGTAGCCCAGCACGTGCTTGCGCTTGCCGCCGACCTCGATGAACTCGCGGCCTTCGGCCACGTTGTCCAGCGCGTTCCAGTCCTCGCGCAGGGTGGCACGGTACTGGTCGAAATACGCGATCGCCAGCTGGGTGCCGCGCACGATCTCGCCGTGCTGCGGGATCAATTCCCCCAGCAGCAGCTTGAGCAGGGTCGATTTTCCGCTGCCGTTGGGGCCGATCAGGCCGATGCGATCGCCGCGCAGGAGCGTGGTCGCAAGACCGCGCACGATGGGGACATCGCCGAAAGAGAAACCGACATCGCGCGCCTGGAGCACCTTCTTGCCCGAAGCTTCCGCCTCGGCCAGCATCATCTTCACGTTGCCCTGCAGCTCGCGGCGCTGGGCGCGTTCATTGCGCAGCGCCTTGAGCCGCCGCACGCGGCCCTCGTTGCGGGTGCGGCGCGCCTTGATGCCCTGCCGGATCCAGACTTCCTCCTCGGCCAGAAACGCGTCGAAGCGCGCGTTCTCCACCGATTGCGCGTGCAGGCGCTCCTCGCGCCGGCGCAGGTAGTTGTCGAAGTCGCCCGGCCAGCTCGTGACCTGGCCGCGGTCGATCTCGACGATGCGCGTGGCCAGCGCGCGCAGGAAGCGGCGGTCGTGGGTGACGAACACCAGCGCGCCGCGCCAGCTGGAAAGGAAGCCTTCGAGCCAGTCGATGGCCTCGATGTCGAGGTGGTTGGTGGGTTCGTCCAGCAGCAGCACGTCGGGGGCGCACACCAGCGCGCGGGCCAGCAGCACGCGGCGCTTCATGCCGCCGGAAAGGCGCGCGAACGCGGCCTCGCCGTCCAGCTCCAGCTGCTTGAGGACATCGGCCACGCGCCGATCGGCATCCCAGCCCTGCGCGGCCTCGATGCGGGACTGCACCGCAGCCAGCGACTCAGTGTCCACGGATTCGGCATGGCTCAGGCGGTGGAACAGCGCCAGGTCCGCGCCGATTCCGCCCAGGCCTTCGGACACCACGTCGAACACGCTGCCCGAAGCACCCGGCGGCACTTCCTGCTCCAGCCGCGCGATGCGCGTGCCCGACTGCACCCGGACCTGGCCGTCGTCGGGATGGATTTCACCCGCCAGCAGCTTGAGCAGGGTGGATTTTCCCGCGCCGTTGCGGCCGATCAGGGCGATGCGCTCGCCCGCCTCGATGGAGAGGTCCACATGGTCGAGCAGCAGCGGGCCGCCCACGCTGTAGTCGAGCTGGTTCAAGGAGATCAGGGACATGCGCGCAGTGTATCAGCCGGCCGCGATTTCCCGCGCCGGGGACCGCGGCGCGCGGCGATCCACGCACCGGTGCCGGCGAGGAACGTTCTGCTGCGGCAATCCTCCGTCCCGTGCCGCCATTCGCAGCGGGGCCACCCGCCCAGGCGGCAGGCCGGATTGCGTTCGGGCATCGAGCGGCGTGCGGCTCGCCTTCAGGGCACCAAACGCAGGCTCCATGCCTGCGGAATCGAAGGATCATGCAGCGGCGGGGCTTCGATCCGCGGCGGTGCGGCGTGCGGCTCGCCCAGCGCCAGCGCCAGCCAGCCGTCCGCAAGATCCCAGGTCCAGGCGTGCGGCGCGTCCTCGACGGCGGGCAGCCACGCCTGCCGAACCAGCGCCTTGGGCTGAAGTCCCACGCCCAGGGCCTTGCCATGAGCCTCGTCCAGGGTCCAGCGCCGGTAGAAATGCGTCCGCCGCCGGGCTTCATCCAGCGCCGCGAGCCACTGCGAGAACTCCTGCGGATACAGCGCCTCGGCGAGCGCCAGAAGGTCGCGCTCGCGCGGCGCGTGCTCGAGATCCACGCCGACCGGAACCTCGGCCACGGCGCCTGCAACCTGCCCCGCGCTGTGCGCCAGGGAAATGCGCAAACCGGATACGGCCCCGCGCCGCAGCGCGCACGGCGCGCCCTGCGCGTCGCGTTCCAGTCGCCAGTCGCGCCAGTCGCCGCCTTCGGCGCGCGCCAGCAGATCTCGCGCCAGCGCGTGGCCGGCAAGGAACTGGGCGCGACGCTGCGGGTGGCGCATCGCAGCCAGGCGCGCGCGCTCTTCATCGCCAAGCCAGCCCTCCCCGGGCGGCAGGCGTTCGAGCACCTCGTTGACGGCCTCCAGGCCCAGCAGCACGCGCATCGCGCTTTCCACGACATCCGGCGGAATGGATGCCGCATTGTCGCAGCCGCGGCGCGGAACTCAACGCGCGCCGATGCTATCGTGCGCGCCTGTCATTTCCGGAGGATTTCCCATGTCCCTGACCCAACGCTACGCCGACGAGCTGGCGGGCATCGAGCGCGACGGCCTGTTCAAGCGCGAACGCATCATCGTCTCGCCGCAGTCCGCGGAAATCACGATGGAAGATGGCCGCAAGGTATTGAATTTCTGCGCCAACAACTACCTCGGCCTGGCCGATCACCCGCGCTTGATCGAGGCGGCAAAAAAGGCGCTGGACACCCACGGCTTCGGCATGGCCTCGGTGCGCTTCATCTGCGGCACCCAGGACCTGCACAAGCGGCTCGAGGCGAAGATCGCCCGGTTCTTCGGCACCGAAGACACCATCCTCTACGCCGCCTGCTTCGACGCCAACGGCGGACTGTTCGAGCCCTTGCTGGGGCCGGAGGACGCGATCATTTCCGATGCGCTCAACCACGCCTCGATCATCGACGGGGTGCGCCTGTGCAAGGCCCGGCGCTATCGCTACGCCAATTGCGACATGGCCGATCTGGAGGCCCAGCTCAAGCAGGCCCGCGCAGACGGCGCTCGCACGATCCTGATCACCACAGACGGGGTGTTCTCGATGGACGGCTTCGTCGCCCCGCTCGATGAAATCACCGCGCTGGCGAAGAAGTACGACGCCCTCGTCCACATCGACGAATGCCACGCCACCGGCTTCCTCGGCACCAGCGGCCGCGGCAGTGCCGAAGTGAAGGGCGTGCTGGACAAGATCGACATCATCACCGGCACGCTCGGCAAGGCGCTGGGCGGCGCGCTGGGCGGCTTCACCACGGCCCGGCGCGAGGTGATCGAGATGCTGCGCCAGCGCTCGCGCCCCTATCTTTTTTCCAACTCGCTTCCACCGCACGTCGTGGCCGCCGGAATCGAGGTATTCGACCTGCTCGATGAAGCCGGCGAGCTGCGCGAGCGGCTGGCGCAGAACACCGCGTATTTCCGCGAGAAAATGACCGCAGCAGGTTTCGATCTCAAGCCCGGCAACCACCCGATCTGCCCGGTGATGCTCCACGACGCTCCGCTGGCGCAGAAGTTCGCCGAGCGGCTGCTGGAGGAAGGCATCTACGCCATCGGCTTCTTCTTCCCCGTGGTGCCCAAGGGCCAGGCGCGCATCCGCACCCAGATGAGTGCGGCGCACGCGCGCGAGCACCTGGACCGCGCCATCGCCGCCTTCACCAGGATCGGGCGCGAGCTGGGCGTGATCGGCTGAGCGCAAACACGAACGGCCGGGCGCAAGTCCCGGCCGTTCGTGCGTCACCCGGCGTTCCGGTTACGGAAGCTGCGCGATGTCGAGCGCCTCGCGGCGCTGTTCGGACAGGCTCATGCGGCTCTGGTCCGAAAGGTTCAGGTCACGCAGCGCATAGGGCGCTCCCAGCGCCGGATTCAGCACGTCCGGAGTGAAGTGCAGCTCCAGCGTGCCGCCCCCCGCGCCCAGCACCTGGGCACCGTGCGCGATGGCCATGGGTTTGAGCACGCCGGAGGCATCGCTGCCGTAGAGCGTGCCGCGCAGCTCGTAGCGTCCCGCCGCGGCGGTCTCCACCGGCATCTGGAACACCACGCCGCCGTCGCGCTGCAGCACCTCGGCCGCACCCGTGAAGCGCGCCGTCGGCAGGCCCACCATCACCGCGGTGCGGGCGTCGCGCAGCACCGTGTCCTTTGCCAGCTGCGCGCTGCCGAAGGCGTGGATTTCCCACGGCTCCAGCCCACCGCCGGCATCGGCGGGTATCTCGAAACTCGCAACCGCGCGACCGGCCTTGTCGATCCGGAACTCCAGATCGAAACTGCGGCCATCCGGCGCCGTGACGAGTCCTGCCACCTTCCTGGCCGAGCGCGCCTTGGCCTGGTCGAGAAAGCCTGCATCCAGCGTGATCCGCTGTCCCGGCACGGCCTGCACGGCATTGGCGGAAAGCGTCATCACAACCGGACTGGCGGGTTCGAGCACATGCATCAGCGCACCCGCGGCGGACTTGGGCAAGGCCACATCGATGCGCTTGCCGACCAGCCCCGGGGCGAGCTGAAACACCAGGGTGCCGTCGCTGAACTGCGCACCCACGGCCTTGAGATCGGCATCTTCCGCCAGATGCTCGATCACCGAGGCGCTGTCGCGCACCGCGCCATCGACACGCAGCTGCACGTCGGATGCGCGCAGCGAGCGGTTCTTGCCCGCACCCTGCAGGCTGATGCGCACCAGCGCACCTTCGGCGGTCGGCACGAAGCCCCAGCCCTGCTTCGCCTTGGCGGCGTCGAGCTGGGTCCAGAACTCGCGGCTTTCGGCGCGGAACGGCGCGGGGGGCGAAAGGGCCTCGTTCGCATCCAGCGCCCAGGAGAAATACACCGGCCGGGATTCCTCCGCCATCGGCGCAGGTGCCGCCTTGGCAGTGACCAGCGAGGAAGGGATCAGGTCGCCTTCCACGCGCTGCAGCCGCAGGGTTTCCGCGCGGGAGGCACCGGCCAGCGCGAGCGCCGCGGCCAGAAGGGAAATTTTCATGGTCTTCATGGCGGGCCTCACAGATCGTTGCGCAGGATGACGTCGAGGTTGAAGCACTGGCGACGGCTCTGGTGGTGGCTCAGGTAGTAGCCCTTGCTGGTGCGCTGGGTGTCGGTGAACCACGGCTTGCCGGCGGCACGCTGGCTGTCGCAGTTGAGAAAGCCGTCGGAGCAGGAGTTGAGCCATGCCTGGGTGACGGTGAGGCCAACCTGGTACTGGTAGCCGCCGCAATAGCTGTTGGCCGTCCACACCGCAGAGCGCACATTGCTGCCCGTCACCGACCAGAAGCCCTTGGGCAGGGCCGGGCGGCCCGCCGTGCCGTAGAGGTTCTGCGCGTTGTACTGCGACATCCAGTGGGTCTGCTGCATCTTCACCGCATCGGAGGCATAGCCCAGCAGCCAGCCGAGCGACTGTTCGAACACGTTGCCGGCCGTCACCGCGTTGGCCAGCGGCGTGCCGGCCGAGGACGGCGCCAGCGCGTTGACCCAGCGGATCTTGCTGATGATGTTGGGGTAGCGACTGTCGAAGGTCGGATTCGACAGGATCCAGCGCATCACGTTGCCGCCGTTGGAATGGGTGATGACCACCAGGTCCGTGATGCCGCGCGCATTGATGAAGCTGGTGAGCTGGCCGGCAAGACACCCGGCGGCGCGGCTGTCCCACATGTAGCGTTCGAACTCGCAGTTGATGACGGTGTAGTTGGCCTGGTTGGGCAGGCCCTGGCGCACCGAGTTGACCATGTCGGCGGTCCAGTAGTCGGCCAAGGCGTTGGTCTGGTTGCCGGTGCCGTGGACAAAGGCGACGCCGGTCACGGCGTGGGCTGAAAAGGTCGCAGCAAGCAGCGCGAGGCCGGCGATGAGCCGGCCAGCAAAACGTTTCATTCGATGGTTCTCCCCGTTTTCTTCTGGTGGGGCGAGCCGATGCGATCCCGTTCCCTCGCACATCGGCACCGCCATTGCCGCGGCGTTTCCCTTGGCCGAAGCTGGCCGCAGCATACGCAGGCGAATGGAAAGCGCAAGAACTTTCGATGTTGCGGCGCCGCAACGAAAAACCGCGATGCGCCTCACGATTGATGCAGAAAACGCGAAACCGGGCGCGCTTTCCGCTTTGCCGAAGAACGCAATGGCGCCACCGTTACCCCCTGCAGCCCGCGCGGCGCGACAATGCACGGCGGTATCGAATCACACAGGAGTCCAGGCGATGCACCATCACTTCGATCACCTCATCCTCGGCGCCGGCATGGCCGCCGAAGCCGCGGCGCAAGCCCTCGCTGAAACCGATCCGTCCGCCAGCATCGGCATGATCGGCGCCGAAAAACACCCGCCCTACAACCGTCCGCCGCTGAGCAAGGCGCTGTGGAAGGACGCCGGCGAAAACAGCATCTGGCGACCGATTGCAGCCAGCGGTGCGCAGCTCTTCCTCGGCCGTCGCGCCACCGCGATCGACGCCGATGCACACACCGTCACCGACGACCGCGGCGAAACGTATCGCTACGGCAAGCTGCTGTTCGCCACCGGCGGCAGCGCGCGCCGCCTGCCCTTCGAAGGCGACCGCATCCTCGCCTACCGCACCCTGGACGATTACCACCGCCTGCTCGCGCTGGCGGAGAAAGAGGCCCGCATCGTCGTCATCGGCGGCGGCTTCGTCGGTTCGGAAATCGCCGCCGCGCTGGTCGGCCACGGCTGTCGCGTGACCATGGTGTTCCCCGAGCCGATGCTGGGTGCGCGCGCCTATCCGGCGGACCTGTGCCGCTTCATCGAGAACTACTACCGCGATCGCGGCATCGACGTGCGTACCGGACGGATGGTCAAGGACGGCACGCAGGAAGGAAACACGGTGCGGCTTGCCCTGGATGACGGCAGCGCGCTGGAAGCCGACGCCGTGGTGGCAGGTCTCGGGATCATTCCGGAAACCACGCTGGCCGAAGCCGCGGGAGCGCAGGTGAACAACGGCATCGTGGTGGACGAGTGCATGCGCACCACGGTATTCGACCTTTTCGCCGCCGGCGACGTCGCCAACTTCCCCAGCCAGGCGCTGGGCCGACGCCGCGTCGAGCACGAGGACACGGCGCTTTCCACCGGCCGCATCGCCGGCCTTGCGATGGCCGGAAAACCCGAACCCTACGCCGGACTGCCGTTCTTCTACTCCGACCTGTTCGACCTGGGCTACGAGGCCGTCGGCACGCTCGATTCGCGCCTGGAAATCTTCGAGGACTGGGTCGAACCCCACCGCGAGGGCGTCCTCTACTATCTCGACCAGGGCCGAGTGCGCGGCGTGCTGCTGTGGAACACCTGGGGCCGGATCGACGCCGCGCGCGCGCTGATCCACGAAGCGGGCCCGCACTCCGCCAGCACGCTGCGCGGACGCATCCGCGGCTGATCGCGACCCCGCCGAAGGTCAGCCCCCGGATCAGGCTGCTCGTCGGGGACGCAGGTCAGCCCTGCGCGGTCGACGATGCCTGCGCGTGATGCGCCGCGGTCAGGCGGCGCATCACCGGCAGGCAGGCCAGGGCGACCACGGTGCACGCCACACCGGCCATGCCGAGCTTGAGGAAGAGATTGGTGTAGATCGGCATGGTCAGGACCGGGTCGGTCAGCTCCTCGGGCACGCTGGCGAAGTTCGCCACGAAACCGCCCAGATACATGGAAATGCCCGAGGCCACGTAGTAGGCGCCCATCAGGAAGCCGCCCATGCGCGCGGGCACATAGCGCGCCACCATCGCAAGACCCAGGCCGCTGACCAGAAGCTCGCCCAGCGCTGCGGCACCGTAGCCCCAGACCATGATCCAGGAAGAGGTCTTGCCCGGTTCGGTGGTGAAGTGGTCGGCCACGCCGTAGATGAAGAATCCCGCCGCGACGGCGGCAAAGCCGAGCGCGAACTTGGCGGCGATCGGAAGGTCCTTTCCGCTGCGTCCGGCCTTCGTGTAGAACCACGCCAGCGCCGGGCTGAGGATGAAGATCCAGATCGGATTGAAGGCCTGGAACTGCGCCGGCGACCAGTCCCACAGATGCATTCCGAAGACGCTGAAGCTCCAGTCGACATTGCGCAGCGCGAACAGGTTCAGCGAAGTGGACATCTGCTGGTAGAAGATGAAGAAGAACATCGTCTGCACGGTCAGGATCACCGCCGCGGCCAGGCCCGGGCGCTCGTGACGCTTTCCGGCGGCGATCAGGTAGGCGAAGATTCCGGCCACGATGAGGCCGGCAAGGTAGACGAAGGCGCGCGCCACGCCGGCGTGGTCGAGCACATAGGCCGCCCCGATGACGGTGACGCCGCCGCCGAGCGCCACCAGCCCGAGCTTGCCCCAGTGAAGCGGGTGATGGTCGGGCTCGGAGCCGATGTGGCGCATGGTCTGGCGCATCACGAAATAGTTCGCCAGCCCCACCGCCAGGCCCACGCAGCACACCGCGAAGGCCACGTGCCATCCCAGCTCGTTGCCGTAGTGCTCGTTGACGTAGTCCTTGATCCAGGGCGTGAGCAGCATCGAGAACATCGACCCCAGGTTCACCGCCATGTAGTACATGGTGAAGGCGCTGTCGATCCGGGAGTCGTCGCCCTCGTAGATCTTGCGCACCAGGTTGCCGGCGTTGGCCTTGAACAGGCCGTTGCCGACCACGATCACGCCCAGCGCGAGGAACAGGAAGGAGACATCTTCGCTGGGCACCACCATCAGGGCGTAGCCGACGGCCAGAACCACCGCGCCGATCAGCATGGTGCGGCGCGTGCCCAGCACCTTGTCGCCGATCCAGCCGCCGATGGCGGGCGCGACGTAGACCAGCGCCGCAGCCGCCGACCAGGTGAGGTTGGCGCGGGTGTCGGAAAAGCCCAGGCGCTGGACCATGTAGTAGATGATCAGCGCCTGCATGCCGTAATAGCCGAAGCGCTCCCACATCTCGATCAGGAACACGGTGCTGAACGAACGGGCTTTCGATGCGGCGACAGGCGAAGTGTTCATGCGGAATCCAGACGGGAACGGGAACGTTGCGCCGTCTCATCCACATCGCGTGCGCGAGAATGGGTCAGTGAATGCAGCGCAAAGCGTGCAAGGGTACTTCAGCGGCGCAGGCAGGGAAACGGCGGCGCGCTTCTTCGCGTCGCCGCGCGTTCTGCGTCGATCAGGGCGAGGGAAACGCAAGAAGCTGGCGCGCCTGGATCCGGTTGAACACGTATCCCGCAATCAGCACCAGCACCATCAGGAGCTGTGCCAGGGTGGTTTCCCACGTCGGGTGGATGCCGAGCCAGTCGAAGGACGGAATCGGCGCGAGCGTCACGTTCACCCAGCCGGCTTCCTGCAGCGCGGCGACGCCCTTGCCGGTCAGCACCACGGCAAGTACCGCGATCAGGGCCGAACTGGCCGAGAAGAACGTGCCCAGCGGCAGGCGACGGCTGGTGCGCAGGATGACCCAGGTGATCACCATCAGAACGGCCACCGCCGCAGCCATGCCCGCGACCATCCAGGCATGGTGCCCATCGGCCCAGAGCGCGGCGTAGAACAGGATGGTCTCGAATACTTCGCGGTAGACCGAGACGAAGGCCAGCCCGAACAGGAAAAAGGCCGAGCGCCGCTTCAGCGCCGCGCTCATCTTTTCCTTGAGGTACTGCTGCCAGCGCCCGCCGATGCTCTTCTGGTGCATCCACAGCCCCACGCTGAGCAGCACCACGGCGGCGAACAGCGCGGCCAGCCCTTCGGTCACCTCGCGGCTGGCGCCGCTGATGGTGATGAAATAAGTAGCCAGCAGCCAGGTGATGCCACCTGCCACCAGCGCCAGCACCCAGCCGTAGTGGACATAGCGCACGGTTTCCGAGCGTCCTGCCTTGTGCAGGAAGGCCAGCAGGGCGATGACCACGAGCAGTGCTTCCAGCCCTTCGCGCAGAAGGATGGTGAAGGCACCGACGAAAGCCGTGCCCGGGCTGGCGCTGCTGGCGCCCAGCACCGTCTGGGCCTCGGCCAGCAGCGCATCCACGGCGGCGGCCTGCTCCCCGGCATTGCCACCACGTCCGGAAAGCGCGCTGCGGTAGGCGCCCATGGCCGATTCGATGCGACCACGAAGGACGCGATCGCGCGTGTCCAGACGAGCCTCGTCCGGTTCCACGCCGTCCAGATAGGACGACAGCGCGAGCTGCACGGCTTCCTCGGCGCGCCCGGCCTTGTGGGCGGCGAGGCTGGCGGCAAGCTTGGCGCGCGCCAGCGCGATGCCGACAGGCGCATCCAGCACGGCCGACGGGTTCTGACGCAGCCAGCCCAGGAGGGCGCGGGCGGTGTCCTGTCCGAACGATCCGGCCAGCTGCCCGGCACGCATCTGGGAAAGTTCTTCCAGACTGCTCACGTGTGCATGCAGCGCGGGCGTGTTGCGCCAGGCCGCCTCGCCCTGCCCGGCCTGCGGTGCGTAGGCCAGCGTACCGACATAGTAGGAAACCGCCCAAAGGTCCGCATCCGACAGCGTGCCGGCATAACCAACCATGCCGGTGCCCTCGATGCCCTGCGAGGTGGCCTGATAGAGCGAAAGCGGGCTGCGAAGGTCGGCGCGGGCCGCATCGGTGAAGTCGATCGGCGCCGGATCCAGCGCCGCGGCGGCGGGGCCGTCGCCGGCGCCCTTGGCGCCGTGGCAGGTGACGCAGTGCTGCTGGTAGACGGCCGCGCCGTGCGCCAGATCGGGAGCCTGCGCAGGTGCCGAGGGCACCGGGTAGGCCGCCAGCAGCGCGGACCCCAGCGCGTGCGCGCGCTCGGCCACTTCCTCGGCACCCACCTTGGCGTTGACCGCCTGTACCAGCCCTTGGGCCTGCTCGCGCAGCGCGGCGAGCTGGGGGGTTTCCGGCAGGCGATCGAGCTGCGCCACGACGGTTGCGCTGAATTCCTGCTGCTCGACGTACTCGGCCTCGTCGACCACCGCGCCACCGCTGACCGCACCGGCATAGTCGGTCGCCACGTAGTCGAGCAGCTTCCAGGTCTGCTGCACGGAAGCAGAGGTGTCGGTTCCCGCAGCCTGCGCCCAGATCGTCAGGGGCAGGAGCAGCAGGGCCAGCAGGGCACAGTCACGAATGCGAGTCGTTATCATCCCGACATGCTAGCACGCGCCCGCATTGTCGCCAATCAGATCGGCTTTGGTGCGGATTGGGTGCCGCGGGATCCAGCCGGCATCACCAATCCATCACAATCCCGACAGCGCCCCCATGTGGCGGCGGTAGTGGACCAGTTCCGCCACCGACTCGCGGATATCGGCCAGTGCGGTGTGCGCCGAGTTCTTGACCACGCCGGCGGCGACCGAGGGCGCCCAGCGCCGCGCCAGCTCCTTGATCGTGGAAACGTCGAGGTTGCGGTAGTGGAAATGGCGCTCCAGCGCCGGCATCTGGCGGTGCAGGAAGCGGCGGTCCTGGCAGATGCTGTTGCCGCACATGGGAGATTTTCCCGCCGGAACCCATTGCGACAGGAAATCGAGCGTGCGGCGTTCAGCCTCGGCCATGTCCACCTGCGAGGCCAGCACGCGGTCCCACAGCCCGCTGGCGCGGTGGGTGTTCCAGTTCCATTCGTCCATCGCCTCCAGCCGCTCCAGCGGATGGCGCACGGCCAGCTCCGGCCCCTCGGCGAGCACGTTGAGCTGGGCGTCGGTGACGAGGGTGGCGATCTCGATGATGCTGTCGCTGAGCGGATCGAGCCCGGTCATCTCCAGATCGATCCAGATCAGGTGGTCGGCGTGGCAGGTGGGCATCGCGCGGTTCCTTCTTGCTCTGCCGCGATCATACCCGCAGGTTCAGCGGTTTCGCGCCTGGCGGCGGGCGCGGAACCACTCGGAAAGCCGCGCTCCGGCTTCTTCCGGAAGCACGCCGCCGTCCACCACCACCCGGTGGTTGTGGCGCGGATCGCGCAGCAGGTCGAACACGCTGCCGCAGGCGCCGGCCTTGGGGTTGGAAGCGCCGTACACCAGCCGCGCCACGCGCGCGTGCACCAGCGCCATCGCGCACATCGCGCAGGGTTCCAGGGTGACGTAGAGCGTGCAGCCGTCGAGCCGGTAGTTGCCGAGGCGCTGCCCGGCTTCGCGCAGCGCATTGATCTCCGCGTGCGCGGTGGGGTCGTTCCCGGCAATCGCCGAATTGCGGCCGGCTGCCAGCAGGGATCCGTCGGGCGCCACCAGCAGCGCGCCGACCGGAACCTCGTCGCCGGCGAGGGCGGCCCGATCCGCCAGCTCCAGCGCAAGGCGCATCCAGGCGCTGTCGCCGCGCGGGCGGCGCGCCGGATCGGCATGGATGGCATCGATGTCCAAGCCGCCCTGCCCTGCGCTTCAGTCGCCCAGCGCGGCGCGCATGTAGCGGCGTGCGTCTTCGGCCAGGTCCTCGTGTTCCAGCGCGAACTGGATGGTCGCCTCGACCAGGCCGATGCGGCTGCCGCAGTCGAAGCGGCGACCTTCGAAACGGCAGGCCAGCACAGGCTGCTCGGCCAGCAGCGCGGCGATGCCGTCGGTGAGCTGGATTTCGCCGCCGCTGCCGGGCGTCACGCGCTCCAGGCAGTCGAAGATGCGCGCCGGCAGGACATAGCGCCCGACCACGGCCAGCGTGCTGGGGGCAGTTTCGGGGCGCGGTTTTTCGACGATGGCCTCGATCCGGCCGGAGCGGTCGGTGAAATGCGGCGCCGCGACGATGCCGTAGCTTCCGGTCTGCTCGCGAGGAACCTCCTGCACCGCGACCACGCCGGCGGAACGCGCGCGCGCCAGCTCCAGCCTCTGCGCCAGCGCGCCCGGGCCCTGCGACCAGATCAGGTCGTCGGGCAGCAGCACCGCGAAAGGCTCGTCGCCCACCACAGGGCGTGCGCAGAGCACGGCGTGGCCCAGCCCCAGCGCCTCGGGCTGGGTCACGAACACGGCGCGGACGTGCGAGGGAAGCACGTTGCGCACCAGCTCCAGCAGGTCATCCTTGCCGCCCTTCTCCAGGCGCTGCTCCAGCTCGTAGGCCTTGTCGAAATAGTCGGCCACGGCGTGCTTGTAGCGGTTGGTGATGAAGACCAGGGTGTCGCAGCCGGCGGCGATGGCCTCGTCGACCGCGTACTGGATCAGCGGGCGATCGACCACCGGCAGCATTTCCTTGGGCACGGTCTTGGTGGCCGGAAGGAAACGGGTGCCCAGCCCAGCGACCGGAAACACCGCCTTGCGGACCCGTCCGAAATCTTCCCGATGCATCATGCGACTCCCTTGCTTTTCCCGTGCGCGCCCAGCGCCACCACCTGGGCCGGCGTCTCGCGCGTGTATTCGGGCACGAGCTGGCGCAGCAGCGCCTCCAGCGCGTCCTGGTCGTAGCGCAGCACGGCCTGGCGTGCCTGATGCAGCGCCTGCTCCAGCGAAACCCCGGGCAGTTCGCGCGGCTGGGCCAGCATGATCTTGGCGTGCACCGTGGGGTGATAGCTTTCCTGCGGATGGAAAAGCTCTTCGAACAGCTTTTCACCCGGGCGCAGACCGGTATAGACGATGGAAATATCGCGCTCGGGCAGCTTGCCGGCGAGCCGGATCATCTGTTCGGCCAGATAGGCGATGCGCACCGGCTCGCCCATGTCGAGCGCGAAGATTTCCCCGCCCTCGCCCAGCGTGGCGGCCTGCAGGATGAGCTGGCAGGCCTCGGGAATGGTCATGAAGTAGCGCGTGACCTCCGGATGGGTGACGGTCACCGGCCCGCCGCGCTGGATCTGCTCGCGGAACAAGGGCACCACGCTGCCGGCCGAATCCAGCACGTTGCCGAAGCGCACCGTGATCAGGCGCATGGGGTTGTCGCGCGCCAGCGACTGGCAGACCATTTCCGCCACGCGCTTGCTGGCCCCCATCACGTTGGTCGGATTGACCGCCTTGTCGGTGGAAATCAGCACGAAGCTCTCGACCCCGTGCCGGATCGCCGCCAGCGCCAGGGTCTGGGTGGACAGCACGTTGTTGCGGAAGGCTTCGCGCGACTGCTCCTGCAGCATCGGCACATGCTTGTAGGCGGCGGCGTGGAACACCGTATGCGGCCGCGCCAGCGCCAGCGCGTGCTCGGCCACGGCGGCATCGCCGCAGTCGCCCAGCACGACGCTGAGGATGAGCTCGGGAAACTCCGCACGCAGCTCCTGCTCGATGCGGTAGAGGTTGTATTCGGACAGTTCCACCACGCACAGCGATTCGACCCCGAGGCGCGCCACCTGCCGGCACAGCTCCGAGCCGATCGAGCCGCCGCCGCCGGAAATCAGCACGCGCCGCCCGGTGAGGCCGGTGCGGATCGCGGTCCAGTCGAGCGAAACCGGATCGCGCCCGAGCAGGTCGTCGATCGCCACTTCCTTGAGCTGATTGAAGGCCGAGCGGCCCTCGATCACGTCCTTCAGTCGCGGCACGGTGCGGAACGGCAGCTGGGTCTGTTCGCACAGACCCACGACGCGCTGCATCTGCTGGTTGTTGATGCTGGGCATGGCGATGAGCAGCATCTCGGCCGCGACTTCGCGCGAGAGTTCCGGGAGCCGATCCAGGCTGCCCAGCACCGGCACGCCCTGGATGCGCGCGCCGCGCAGCGTGCGGTTGTCGTCGAGGATGCCGACCGGCTTGAGCAGGTTTTCGCGGCGCAGCTCGCGGATGAGCGACTCGCCCGCACTGCCGCCACCCAGGATCAGCACACGTCGCGCCGGTGCGCCGGAACCTGCGCCGTAGCGGCTGTCCTTCCAGCGCCGGTAAGCCAGGCGAGGCGAGGCCAGCAGCAGCACCAGCAGCAGCGGATACATCAGCAGCGTGCTGCGCGGGATGCCTTCGAGGCGATTGAGCAGGAACACCGACAAGGCGATCGCCAGCGCACCGATCGCCGCGGCGCGCGCGATGTTCCAGATGTCGGGCATGCTGGCGAAGCGCCACAGCCCGCGGTAGAGGCCGGTCCACCACAGCACCAGCGCCTGCGCGCCCAGCACCACGGGCAGCTCCGGCGCGAATACCGCCACCGGTGCGGAATCGGGAACGAAGGCATAGCGCACGACGTTGGCCACATACCAGGCCAGCCACACCATCACCAGATCGTGCAGCACCACGGCCAGACGCGGGTGGATGCCGCCGATCAGCGACTTGTAGGTCATTGCATCGTTTCCTTCCGCCGTACGCGGCGACACAGCGCCGACTTTCCGAACCACCAGACCAGCGCGCCGAGCAGCAGGACCGCAGCCGCAACCGGCGCCGCAAGATCAGGCCACCGCATAGAGGCCGCGCAGGCGGGCACCACGACGAGCAGGTTCCAGCCCAGATACAGCATCGCCACCTGCGCGTGGCTGCGCCCGGATCTCACCAGCCACTGGTAGAGATGCTCGCGGTGCGCAGTGTACCAACGCCGCCCGGAATACACGCGAAAGGCCAGGGTCAGTGCGGCGTCGATCAGAAGGGCCGAGGGCAGGATCAGCAGACAGGCCGCGCCCTGCGGCACGAGGGCCAGCGCCGCCAGCAGCAGCGCGCCGCAAGCAAGACCCAGCGCGCCGCTGCCCACATCCCCCAGGAAGATCGCGGCGCGCGGCGCGTTGAACGGCAGGAACCCGGCGCACGCCCCCGCCAGCACCAGGGAAAGCGCCGCGAACGGGCGCGCCAGCGCGAGGTGCTGCGCATCCGCAGCGCCAAACATCCAGGCCAGCGCCAGCGCCAGCCACAGGCATTGGCTCGCCACCAGCCCGTTGCTGCCGTCCATGAAGTTCCAGGCGTTGATACAGCCGGCCAGCCAGAACGCCGCCAGCGCGAAGACCGGCCACAGCACCAGCGCGTCGATCTCTCCGACCAGCGGCCGCCAGCCCAGGCACAGGCCGAGAGCGGCCAGGAAGTGCACCACGATCCGGGCCCTCGCCGACAGCGGGCGATGGTCGTCCACCCAGCCCACCAGCGCCACCGCGGCAAGCGCCACACCCAGCGAGAACGCCAGGCGCGGCAGCGGCCAGTCGAGCAGGAACAGGGCAACCAGAAGCACCGCCACGATGGCGATCCCGCCGCCGCGCGGGGTGGGAACACGGTGGCTTCGACGCTGCCCGGGAAGGTCCAGGAGCTGGCGCCAGCGCGCGTAGCGCAGCGCCAGCGCAGTGAACGCCGCGCCGGCGGCAAGCGCCGCACCCAGCAGCCCCAGCGCCTGCGCCACGTCCCGCATCATTCGCCAAAGGCGCCATGCACCGGCCGCACCGTACCCCATCGCTTGCAGCTCGGGCACTGCCAGTGGTGCGCGCGCGCGCCGAAGCCGCAGTGACCGCAGCGATAGGCCGCAACGCCAGCAACCAGCTGCTCGCTCAGCTGCCGCACCACGCGCAGGGTTTCTTCCGGGTCTTCATCCGCGCGCCGCAGGCTCAGGTCGATCAGCGCGTTCTGGCCGCGCACCGAGGGGCGTCGTTGCAAATTCCGGGTAAGGAATCCGGCCGCGGCCGCGTCGCCTTCGTCTTCCTGGATCAGCCGCGCCAGCGCCAACATCGGTGAAACGCCGGCCGAACGCTCCACCATGTCGGCCAGGAAGGCGCGGGCGCGCACGCGTTCTCCGGTACGACCCCAGGCGTCCAGCAGCGGCTGAAGCACCTCGGGCAGGTAGTCCACCTCGTGCCGCGCCACGCGCTCGAAGGCACGGATCGCCGTGCCATCGTCCCCTTCTTCGAGCGCCATGCGGCCTTCGAGGATGCCGGCGCGGGCGCAGTGCGAATCCACTTCGACCGCATCGCGCAGGTGCGTGACCGCAGCCGCCCTGTCCTTGCGACCGAGTGCCGCCTCGGCCAGCTCGCAGTGGAACTGCGCCAGCAGCTTTCCCATCGTCTCGCCGGTGGCCGCCTCGTAGCGGCGCGCGTGATCGATCGCCTTGGGCCAGTCGCGCTCCTGCTGGTAGATCGAGATGAGGTGCCGCAGCGCCTTGGGTGCCACCTGGTCGAACTGGCCCAGATCGGTGAACAGCGCCTCGGCGCGATCCAGCAGCCCGGCCCGCATGAAGTCCTCGCCCAGCTCCAGCACCGCCTGCACGCGCTGCTCCTCGCTCAGGCGCGGCCGCTCGATGAGGTTCTGGTGGATGCGGATCGCGCGATCCACCTCGCCGCGCCGACGGAACAGGTTGCCGAGCGCGAAATGCGTCTCGACCGTGTCCTTGTCCACCTCGGCGATCTGCAGAAACACCTCGATCGCCTTGTCGGGCTGTTCGTTGAGCAGAAAATTGAGGCCTCGGAAATAGTTCGAGGACAGCCGGCTCACGCGCTGCCCGCCGCGCCGCTCGGCGCCGCGTCGCCCGATCATCCAGCCCGACAGCGCCGCAACCGGCAACAACAGGACCCAGATCAGGGTTTGTGCATCCAGACTCATGGATCGTGCACGAACGCGGTTGGCGTGGAAGTCGCCAGCGCGGTGGTTCCGCGCCGCTCGCGCTGCATCGCACGGATGCGTCGACGCTGCGGCCAGATCACCGTAATCCACAGCAGTGCGCCCGCGACGAGCATCCCGCACAGGCACGCCCCGATCAGTGCCACGCCCAGGGGCAGATCGACCTGCCAGCGGTAGAAGTCGAGCGTCACCTCGGCGGCGTTGATCGCGCCAAAGGCCATCCCCGCCAGCAGGAACGCCGCGCCCAGGATCATCGGAAGAAGACGCATGCCACGCCTCGAGGAAAAACCATTGCCGCAAGCTTAGCCCATCGGCGGCACGAGCCGGGACTGTCGCCACGATGTCGGCAAAACGAAAAACCCGGCGCTTGGCCGGGCTTGTCGTGCGCTTCCCGGATTGTTTGCCGGGATGCTGGCTGGAAGTGAAATCCGTTTGTACGTTATTGATTTCACCAAACATATGGCGGAGAGGGAGGGATTCGAACCCTCGGTACGCTTGCACGTACGCCTGATTTCGAGTCAGGTACAATCGACCACTCTGCCACCTCTCCGAAACCCTTCCCGGACTTCGCCGGGGAGGGCCGACAATGATACGGGAGATGGTCGAGCCTCACAAGGCCACCCCCCCCGACCGAAAGAGGTTTCCGCCGATCCGAAACCCATGCGCGGAAGCCGGCAAGCGGCCCGCGGCCTGCCCACCGGTCCGAATCTTCCGCAGCCCACCTCCTCCGGGGCGCCGCATCTCGCGTCCGGGGCTTGCGCCGGTTTCGATCGCGGTTGCATCATCGTCGCCTGCGGTGCAGCCGAACCCTGCCGTGCGGCCCGCCGCTATACTCGCCCCGCCACCTTACGGAGTCCTGTCACCGAGCCAGTGAATGAACCAGACTCCGCAGCGCGGGTACCGTGTGATCCCTGAGGCAAGTACCCGGACCGCCGCACGCACGCAGCGACAGCCAATCCGCCTCCGGAGGGCGGTCCCGGCAGACGAAGCGTTTCTTCACCAGCACAACGGGGCACGACCGGATGACCTTCCACCGATGATCGAGTTCGGCCATCTCACCCACGTCGGCCTGCGGCGCGAGCACAACGAGGACACCTATTACGGTGATGCCCAACTGGGTCTATGGCTCGTTGCCGACGGCATGGGCGGTCACGAATTCGGTGAAGTCGCCAGCGCGCTGGCGCGCGACACGATCGTGGGACAGGTGCGTTCCGGCACCAGCCTGACCGACGCCATACTCGCCGCCGACCAGGAAATCATCCGCCAGTCCAAGCGGCGCGCCGAGGCGCTGCCGATGGGAACCACCGTGGTCGCCGCGCGTTTGCGCGGTGCGCGCTTCGAGGTGGCCTGGGTTGGCGACAGCCGCATCTATCTCTGGGACACCGCCCTGCACCAGCTCTCCCAGGACCACTCCTACGTCCAGGAATTGATCGACCAGGGCGCCATCACGCCCGAACAGGCACGCAGCCACCCGCACCGCAACGTCATCACCCAGGCGCTGGGCGTCACCGACCCGCAGTCGCTCAAGGTCGAGGTCCTGCAGGGCGAGCTGCGCCCCGGCATGCAGCTGCTGCTGTGCAGCGACGGGCTGACCGAGGAAGTCGACGACGCGCACATCGCGCAGATCCTCGCCAAGACCGAGATCTCCGCGCAGGAGTGCGTCGATCAGCTCGTGCTCGCGGCGCTGGACGGCGGCGGTTCGGACAACATCACGGCCATCCTGCTGCGCAACGGCGCAAGGGCTTGATCCCGCAAGCGCATCCCCGGGCACGCGCGCGGGAGTGCCTCGGTGGATTCGTGACGCACCCGTCAATATGGCGCCTGCTGCCCGGGTAGTGTTACAAAATGTGGCATGCCAAAGCGCGAGGCAAGGCGATGGAGACCCTGGAAACCCGCGGTCCGGCCGGAACGCCGGGGGAATCGATCTTCTCGGATGGATTCGAGTCTCCGCCGCCGGCGGTACAGCTCCCTCCCTTTGCGGTGCGTGTTTTCAACAAATGCGCCTATGGGCCGCGCCCGGGCGGCGTGGCCGCATTCAACGCGCTGGGCGCGAATGACGATGCGCGCCTTGCGGCCTGGGTCGATCTCCAGCTCGATCCCGACACGCTTGCCGATGCCGCCTGCGACAGCCGCATCGCGGCCGCCAATTACGCCACCGACGGACTGACGCTGGCGCAATTGTGGTCCGGCTATGTCCGCGGCGCCCAGTCCGGCGGCGTGGAGCGCTACTGGCCCTGCGACGAAGCGGCCTGCCTGAAGCTGCTGCGGGCGGTATACAGCGAGCGCCAGCTCTACGAGGTGATGATCGATTTCTGGCACAACCATTTCAACGTGACCGGCTGGGACTTCTCCATCGCGCCGGTGTTCATGCACTACGACCGCGACGTGATGCGCGGAACCCACCCCGGCAGCGGCAAGCGATACGCACTGGGCAATTTCCGCGCCCTGCTGGAGGAAGTGGCCAAGGCGCCGGCGATGCTGATGTTTCTGGACAACAAGTCCAGCCGCGGTGCCAGCTACAACGAGAACTTCGCGCGCGAACTGTGCGAGCTGCACACCCTGGGCGCGGCGCACTACTACCCCACCATCGATCCCAACGAAGTACCGCGCGACGGCAGCGGCGCGCCGCTGGGCTACTGCGACAACGACGTGTACGAAGCGGCGCGTGCGCTGACCGGCTGGACCATGCGCGACGACCATTGGGAGTTTCCCGACCTGCCCGAGTACGACACCGGCGAATTCCTCTATCACGCGCCCTGGCACGACAAGGCCGGCAAGTACTTCATGGGCTACTACATCCTCGCCAACCGGCCGGCGATGGCCGACGGGCGCACGGTGTTCGACCGCCTGTGCCAGCACATCGGCACCGCGCGCAACCTCTGCCGCAAGCTGTGCCGGCGCTTCATCTCCGACAGTCCGCCCGAGGATCTGGTCGAATCGGCCGCGCAGATCTGGAAGGCGCAGTGGCAGGCACCGGACCAGATCGCCCAGGTGATGCGCCACATCCTCAACTCCAGCGCCTTCAAGACCACCTGGGGCGAAAAAACCAAGCGCCCGTGGGAAGCGCTGATGCAGGCGTTCCGCGCCACGTCCGCGGACATCACGCCCAAGCCGCGCACCGGCCCCTGGAACAGCTACAGCGAACTGACCAGCCTGTTCCAGCAGACCGGCCACGGCCCCTTCCGCTGGCCCACGCCCGACGGCTACCCCGACCACAGCCGCAAGTGGCAGGCGGTCAGCCCGCTGTCGCAGACCTGGCGGGTGCTCTCGCGCCTTCCGGAACTCCGCATCCCCGGCGGCGACGAAAATTCGCCCTCGGCCTATTTCCTGCGCATCGAGGAAGTGAGCCGGGCGCAGTTCCCGACGCCCGCCCTCGCCACCGCCGGCGCGGTGGTGGACTTCTGGATTTCCCGACTGCACGGCTATCCGATCCTGCCGGCACGGCGCGACGAGATCGTCTGTTTTCTCGGGCAGAAGACCGACCCCGCACAGGCTGCCGCAGTGCAATTGACCTGGAACAACGCCTGGAATTCCGGTGCCCTTTCCGGGCACTACACCCTGGCCCGCCTGCGCGCCGCCGTGGCGCTCGTGGCGATGTGTCCCGAGTTCTATCAGCGCTGAGGGAGCAGGAACGACCATGCCAAGCAACCGCCGCGACTTCCTCAAGGGCTGCTGCGCCGCCGCCATCGGTGCGGGCGCAGGCCGCGCCATGGCTTTCTTCGATCCCGCCGGACTGAGCGGCGGAAAAAGCGCCGCCACGGGCGACGTGCTGGTCTATGTCTTCCTGCGCGGCGCGATGGACGGCCTGCACCTGGTGGTGCCCTGGGCCGGCCCCGACCGGGTCGCCTATGAAGCCAAGCGCATCATTGCCGGCACCAGTCTGGTGATTCCCACCAGCCGGCTGCGCCGCATCGGCAGCACCAACTGGGCCTGGCATCCGCGTGCCGGCGGCGGTACCGGCGACGCCGTGACCACGCCGGCCAAGTGGCTGCAGAAGCTCTACAACGCGAACCGGCTCGGCATCGTCCACGCCGCCGGCATGCCCACACCCAACCGCAGCCACTTCGAGGCCCAGGCGATGATGGAGCTGGGTACGCCCGGGCTGACCGGCGGCAGCAGCGGCTGGCTGGCGCGCTATCTGGAAGCGGCCACCGGCTTGCCCACGCCGGTCATCGCGCCGGCCTATGGTTTCGGCAGCAACCTGCAAACCAGCCTGGTGGGTCTGGACGAAGCGGTGGGTTTCAGCGATGCCTCGCAGTTTCGCATCGACGGTTTCCACTGGGGCTGGGACGACGACGATTCCGGCATCACCGGCTACCAGCCCGCCCATACCCACCTGTACCCGCTGTGGAGCGGAAACTCCTCGCTGGAGCGCGCCGGCCGCGACGCCGCCGACGCGCTGGAATACATGCGCACCTTCAACTTCGATCCGTACCACCCGACCGACAACCCGGGCGGCTACCAGCCCGGCGGCGGTGCGACCTATCCTTCGGACGATTTCGGCACCCAGCTGCGCAATCTGGCGCAGATGCTCAAGTCCCCGCTCAAGACCGGCCTCATCGCCGCCGCCGTGGACCACGGCTTCTGGGACACCCACGAAAGCCAGGGCATGCCCAACCCGGGCGTGGCCAACCACTGGGACGTGTTCGGCAACCTGGTGGAAGAACTCGGCAGCGCGCTGGAAGCCTTCTACAGCGACCTCAACGCCACCTCGATCGGCGGCGGCCGCACCCTGATGGACCAGGTGACGGTGATCGTGCAGAGCGAGTTCGGGCGGCGCGTGCTGCCCAATGCCTCGGGAGGAAGCGATCACGGCTACGGCAACGTGATGCTGGCGATCGGCAACCGGGTCCACGGCGGGCAGCTGCACGGCTCCTTCCCCGGGCTGGACGACAACAGCCTGTACGAAGGCGAGGACGTGGCCGTGACCACCGACTACCGCCAGATCCTTTCCGAGGCGTTGATCGACCGCATGGGCCTTCCCGCAGGCCAGATCGGGCAGGTGTTTCCCGGCTTCAGCCATGCCAGCGGCGCAGGCGTGCCCAACGTGTTCAACACGGGCTGAGCGCCCGCGCGCGGCGCAGGCTCAGACGCGCTCGGTGAAGCCATCCCGCAGGCGAACGGCGGTCTGCGGGAAGTCGCAGAACAAGGCATCCACGCCCATCGCGAAGGCCACTTCCAGCTCTTCGGCCGGGCTGGCGTAGCCGGGAGAAAGGTCGTCGTCCCGGTACGTCCAGGCGTGCACCGCGCAGCCGCGCTCGTGCGCCAGATCGACCAGGCCGCTGCTGGAGCCGTCCACGTCCTGCAACAGGCTCTTGTGCACGCCGAAGCCATCCACTTGAGCGGCGTGCCGCGCGATCAGGCGCCGCCACGGCGCATTGCGACCGATCAGCAGGAACACCGGCACCTCGGCGCTTTCGCGCAGGGCCAGCAGCGGATCCAGCTCGAAGCACTGCAACCAGATCGCCACGCGCGCCGGATTGCGCTGGCGCACCAGCGACAGGAATCGGCCGCAGGGATCCTTGCCCTGTGCGGTGAAGAATCCGGGGGATTTCAGTTCCGGATAGAGCGTGACGGGCCGTCCCCTGCGCCGCGCCGCGGTTTCCGCCCACAGCAGCGCCGCCGCGAAGGTCGGTATGCGGAAGCGGCCGTCGTGCGCGTGGTCGCGCGAAGGAAAGGGCTGCACCGCGCGGAGCTGCGCGATCTCTGCAAGATCGAAATCCTCGACCCACCAGTCACCTCCGCGCCGGCGCGCGGCAAACTCCGGGCGCGTGGCGATGTCGGTGCTGCGGGTGAGGTCGCGGTCGTGGCGGATGACCAGCTGCGCATCGCGCGTGGAAACCAGGTCCGGCTCGACCACGTCGGCGCCCTGCTCCAGCGCCAGCGCATAGCCTTCCAGGGTGTGTTCGGGCAAGAGGCCGCTGGCGCCGCGGTGCGCGATGATCCGGGGCGGTGCGCCGTCGAGCGTCGGCCAGTCCATTCAGTCGGTCCAGTCGATCAGGCGATAGCTCGTCGCGGCCGTCATTTCGCCTTCGAAGCGGCTGCGCGCGCGCACTTCGACCCGATGCTCGCCCGCAGCCAGATCCGTCGGCACGTTGGCGGCCCACAGGTGCATCACCGGCTGCGCCAGCACGGCGCGGTCGAAGGAGCGCAGCCCTTCGGCGCGCGCATCGTCCACGTTGATCATCGCCAGCTGCGGATCAAGGGCATCCACGCGCTCCATGCGCTGCCAGGGACCTTCATCCACCCGCATTTCCACCACGGCGTCGGATTCGGCGGCATACACATTGGCCAGCACGGGAAAGGCCGGATAGGCTCCGCGCCGCAGCGCGCCGGGCGAAGTCAGGCCGATGCGCTCTGCATAGCGCCCGCGCGAGGCGTGGTAGCGGGTCGTGATCCTGCGCCCGAAACGCACCAGCGCATAGCCGTTGGGCGCGCCGTCCTGCATCCGCGCGTCGGGCAGGCCCTCGGCATCGGACAGACCGCTCCAGTAGCCTCCGCAGGCCGCGCCGACGTTGTACTCGTGCAGCGGCACCTGGCCGTTCCAGCCCGCCTCCGGGCCGTGGAAATGGTGCTGCTGGGTGTGGGTGTGGCCGCTCAGGATCAGGGGCTCGGGAAAACGCTCCAGCAGGGCGAACAGGCGGGTGCGGTCGGTGTGGCGGAACGTCTCGCCCGGATCGTCGAACAGGGGGATGTGCAGGCTCAGCACGACGCGCGTTTCGACCGGCAGCGTCGCCAGGTAATGCTCCAGAAAGGCGAACTGGTCCTCGCGCAGGCCTCCGACGTAGGCGGGCTTCCTGTCGGGGCGGTAGACCACGTCGTCCAGCGCGATGAAGGCGTGGCCGGGGCGCTCCCAGGCCACGGTGTCCGGGCCGAAGCTGCGGCGGTAGTTGATGAGCGAATCGGCATCTTCCAGGACATCGAAGTCGATGTCGTGGTTGCCCGGCGCGTGCAGCCAGGGCAGGCCGAGCGCCTTGTTGGCCTCGTTGAAGCCGGCGTGCAGGTCCAGCGCATTGTCCACCAGGTCGCCGAGCGTCATGCCCATGGCGATGCCCTCGTGCCGCGCCGCCGGCGCCACGATGGAGCGCGCGTAGTAGTCCAGCTCGCGCTCGTTCTTCATCTGCGGGTCGGTGATCACCAGCACGGTGAACGGCGAGCCGTCCTCGCTCGCATCCGGCAGCAGGGCAAACTGCGCGCGTCGTGCGTCGGAGGGGGCGATGCGGCCGTAGCGCAGTTCCCCGGAGCCCTTCGGAAAATGGTGTTTCCAGAACACCGGCAGGCCGGCGGTGCCGGTGGGAAAACGGTAGCCGGGCGGCTTGACCACGAACAGGGTATCGCCCTCGCGCAGCGCGATCCGGTAGCGCCCGCGCGCATCGGTGAGGACGATTTCGCGCCCGTTGGAAATCTTCACCCCTTCGGCGCCGGCCTCGCCGGCATCGCGACGACCGTTGCCGTTGGCATCGACGAACACCCGGCCGCGCGCCGTCGTGTCGGCCCACGCGGCCAGCGGCAGCAACAACAGGATCAGCAGAAGGTGGCGAACGGCGCGCATCGATTCCCCGCGACAGGTGGATTGGCGCGGATCACCCGCACTGGAAATAAAGGACATCGACCTGGGCCACCGCCAGGGATTGGCCCAGGCTCACCGCCCCGGCCTTGCGCAGGGGAATCTCGTCGCGGTGGATGCGCAGCTCCTCGTCGTCGCCGAACCGGACGAAGGTGGCATTGGTGCTGCGGTCGGCAATCACATAGTGGCCGTTCTTGAACTCGATCGATGCGTGGATGCGGCTCACCCATTCCGAATCGACCACCAGCGCGTTGGCCTGGTCGCGCCCCATGGCAAAGGGCGGCGAGTTCGGCGACAGTTCGATCACCTGGCCACGGAAGCGCAGGGTGAGTTTCTGCGCGCGATCGGCACCATCATCCACCCGGATGGCGCGCTGCACCATGGTGATGTTGGAGGTGTCTTCCTGCCAAATCACGTCGATGATCTCGATCGGCAGCAGCTTCCCCGACACGCGCGCCCGGCCCAGGCTGCGCGAGCGGAAGCCACCGATGCTGGTGGCACCGTGGAAGGTGGCCGCGGTCGTCACGATCTGGTCGCGCTTGGCCAGCGACGCCATCCGCGCGGCGGTGTTCACCGCGTCGCCGTAGACGTCGCCATCGGCCTCGGCCAGCACCTCGCCGTGGTGCATGCCGATGCGGATGCCGATGGAATCGCGCGCGAACACCGGGTCGCCGGTGACCTTGCGCTGCATTTCACAGGCCGCGCGGATGCCGTCCAGCGCCGAGGGGAAGGTGCACATGATCTCGTCGCCGATGGTCTTGATGACCGCACCGCCGTTGCGATGCACCACCACCGTCAGGGCATCCAGAACGGCCGCGATGATGCGGCGCGCCTCCACGTCGCCCAGCTGCTCGAACAGCCTCGTGCTGCCGCTGACGTCGGCAAAGACTATGGCAAGTGGCTGGGTCTGCGTCATTGCCCGAATCATAGGCCAATCGACGCATCGGCTCCACAGGAAATCACCCCGCCAGCGCGCGTGCGGCCTCCACCACTTCGGCATCGCCGGGAAGCACCAGGAAAGCCGCGCCGGCCAGCGGAGTGTAGGTGTCCGCACCCACCACGCGGCGCATCGGCACACCGCCCAGGCCCGCCTCGGTCAGCGCGGTGATGATCCCCTCGCCCACCCCGGCGCTGCGGCGGCCCTCGTCGAGCACGAGGATGCGCCTGGCCCCTCGCGCGTGATCGACGATGAACGCATCGTTCAGCGGAACCAGCCAGCGCAGATCCACCACGCGGGTCTTCCAGCCCAGTTCGGCCTCGATCGTGCGCGCCGCGCGCAGCGCCATCGGCACGCCGTTGCCGTAGGTGAAGACGACCAGATCCTCGGCCTCGGGCGCATACACGCGGCCTTCGCCCAGCGCCATCGCCTCGCCCGGCGCCGGATACGGAAACAGCCACTGGCCATCGCCTGCGGCGTACAAATCCTTGGTCATGTAGAGCGCGATCGGTTCCAGGAAGATCGAAACCCGGCCGTCCACCTGGGAAAGCGCCGCGAGCGTGCGCAGCATGGTGGCGGCATCGTCGCCACGGCTGGGGCAACCGACCACGAGGCCCGGGATGTCGCGCAGCGCGGTGATCGAATTGTCGTTGTGGAAGTGTCCGCCGAAGCCGCGCTGGTATCCCAGCCCCGCCATGCGCACCAGCATCGGATTGCGGTACTGGCCGTTGGAGAAGAACTGCAGGCTCGCCGCCTCGCCGCGGATCTGGTCGCAGGCGTTGTGGAAATAGGCCAGGTACTGGATTTCCGGGATGGGCAGCATTCCCATGTTGGCGTAGCCCTGCGCGAGACCGAGGATCATGGTCTCGTCGAGCAGCGTGTTGAACACGCGGGTGCCCTTGAAGGTCTTGTAGAGGCCCTTGGTGACGGTGTAGACGCCGCCCTTCTGCGCCACGTCCTCGCCGAACAGGAGGGTGTGCGGGTACTTGGCCATCAGGTCGTGCAGGGCCTGATTGATCTGGATGGACAGGTGCCGCGGCGGCTGGTTTTCCGGAAGGTTTTCTTCGGAACCGAACACCTTCAGGCGCGCTCCGGCGTAATCGGCGCGTTCGGCCTCGGCCTGCACCGCCCCGGGCGTGTACGGGGCCAGCGGCGCCATCACCTGTTCGAGTGTCTCGATGCGCGGTCGGGAATCGGCCGTTTCGGCGGCCTCGAAGCAGCGCGCGCGCATGGCTTCATAGGCGGCCAGCAGCGACTCCCTGGTGAACAGCCCCGCTTCCAGCGCGATCGCGGCCGAGCGCAGCAGGGGGTCGGTGGCCTCGACCGCGACCAGCTCCTCCAGCGGGCGCCATTCGATCTCGAAGTCGGTACCGGCGTGGCCCATGATCCGGGTGGTGCGCAGGTGCAGGAAGGTCGGCCGACGCGTGCTGCGGCAGTGTTCCACCGCGCGCAGGACGTCGGCGTAGCCTGCGGCCAGGTCCAGGCCATCGGCGCAGAAATAGTCCAGGTCCGCACGGCGCGAGAAGTTCTCGCCGATCCAGCCGCTCGGCGTCTTCACCGAGATGCCGATGCCGTTGTCCTCGCACACGAACAGCACGGGCGCGGGCAGCTTCTGGTAGGCCGTCCAGCCGGCCGCGTTGAAAGCCGTCTGCGCGGTGGCGTGGTTGGAGCTGGCATCGCCGAAGGAGCAGATCGCGATGGAATCGGCCGGCACCGGCAGCGTGTGGCCGATGCGGCGCGCCTGCTCGATCGCCACCGCCGTGCCCAGCGCCTTGGGCAGGTGCGAGGCGATCGTCGAGGTCTGCGGAATCACCCACAGCGGCTTGCTGCCCCAGACCTTGTGGCGGCCGCCCGAAGCCGGGTCTTCCGCGCTGGCGGCGAAGCTCAGCGCCGAATCCATCACCGGGTCCATGCCCGGCAGCTTGCGGAAGCGCTCGGCCATGAAGCCGCCGGAGCGATAGTGCAGGAAGGCCGGATCGGTGTGGCGGGTAGCGCGCGCCACCATCGCATTGCCTTCGTGGCCGCTGGAACCGATGGTGTAGAAGACCTTGTTCTTGACCCGCAGCACGCGCGCCATGAGGTCCAGATGGCGCGACACCAGCTGCGACTCGAACAGGTCGAGGAAATCCGCCACGGTGCAGGCGCTGCCGGGCAGCACCGGCGCCTGCGGGCCGCCGGCCGGACGGATCGCGCCGTCCCAGTTCTCGACGAATTCGATGAAGTTGCGGTCGCAGATTTCCGCGCGGTTGAGGCCGCGCTGGCGGGCGGGAATGGTGGACATGGGGATTCCGTGGTCAGGTTTGGGCAGCGCGGCGGATCGAACGGCCGCGTGAAATCGTCAATTCTACCGGCTCGCGCCAGACGCCCCAAGGATGAAAAAACGCGGGAGCGAACGGCGATGGCGCGCGTTCAGAAGCCGTGGCCGGACCAGACCATCCATTCGTAGGGCGGCGCCACGTTGACGTGCGGACTGCCGCATTGCCCCGCCCGATCCAGCGGCCACTGGGTCAGGTAGAACACGCTGCGACCGGTGGCGCGGATCGCGCGCGCCAGCGCGTCGGCGGAGAGCGGATCCTCGTAGTAGGCCTCGGCGATGATCCAGCCGGCCCGATCCCAGTTCGCCCCGTCCGGATTCTGGCCGCGCATGTGCTCGTCCATCTTCAGGAACTTGTCGTATTCGTCCCAGGCGCTGCCGGCATAGAAATCCATCGCGAACACCTGCGGATACACGTCCTCGTACACGTAGCGCATGTGGCGCACGCGCGAGCGCAGCCGGTTGTTGTCCTGGTCGACAAGAAAGGAAAAACCCACCGTGTCGGCGCGCCCGAAGGCCGCCACGTAGCGCTGCCAGAGCGTGCGCACGGCGCGGCTCCACTTGGTGCTGGCCGGATACTTGTAGCGCTGGTTTTCCGGATACAGCGTGTTGTTGCTGTCGCGCGGCGCGCCTTCCACCATCAGGTCGATGCGGTAGTTGACTCCGGAAGCCGCCAGCACCGGGCGCAGCGCCTGGATCAGGCGCCAGTATTCATCCACGCGCAGGCCATGGTCGGCGCTGCCGGTGCCGGGGAATTCGGGCTGGGAAGGGTTGATGTTGTTGGTGGGAAAGAAACGGAACAGCACGCTCGCGAAACCCGCCGCCTTCACGTCGGCCAGGAGCGCAGCCAGATTGGCCGCGGTCTGCGCCACTTGCGCCGGATCGCTGGAATCGATCAGCGTGCCTCCCGGCGCCGGCCGGTGCATGAAATAGACGCCCAGGCTCAAACGCCGCATCCCGCGCGCGCGCATCGTCGTCAGCTGCTGCTGCGCGATGGCGCGCACCGGGCCGAGCTGCGCGTCGGTTTCGTGATAGCGCTTGAGCAGGCCGTAGCGGTCGCGTGAATCGTCCCGGCACTGCCCGTCGTCGCCGAACCAGAGGTAGTTCACGCCTCCGCCACCCGCAGCCACCGGCAGCGCGCGCTCGAAACCGTCGGAAAAAAGCGCATCGGCCGCACCGCCCTGCGCCGCGGCCGCGCCGGCAAGCACCAGCCACGCGAGCGCGACCCGGAAGAGTTTGTGTGCAAGGATCATGCGTACAGTCTAGCGGCCTCGGGATGCAGCCTCCCTGAAACGGGAAAAATCGATTCGCGCTGCGACGATTTTCCGCCCCCGCGCGTACCCATGGACATGAACCTCCACCACCCGACCTTCGCGATGCAGGCGGAACCGATGTCCCGCGAGGAAGACGAGGGCCAATGGCTGCGTCGCGCGCGTCGCGGCGACCAGGCCGCCTTCGAACGCATCTACTGCCGCCACTCGGCAGCGGTGCACGGGCTCGCCTGGCGGCTCACCGCCGATCGCGCGCTGGCCGAGGACATCACCCAGGAAGCCTTCCTGCGCCTGCTGCGGCGCATCGGCGGCGCCGATCCGGACCGCCCGCTGCGGCCCTGGCTCAACCAGGTAGCCTCCAACCTCGCCATCGACCACCTGCGCCGCACCCTGCGCGAAACCTCCGACATCGCGCTGCCCGAATCCGGCGCAATCGCCCCGGAACCTGCCGACTGCAGCGAAGCCTCCGGCCTGCTGAGCCAGCTTGCGCCCATCTCACGCACCCTGGTCTGGCTCAACCAGGTGGAAGGCTGGTCGCACCAGGCGCTGGGCCGGAAATTCGGGCGCAGCGAAAGCTGGTCCAAGTCCATCGTCTCGCGCGCCCTCGCGCAGCTGCGGGACATCGCCCATCCAGGTGATCGCCATGAATCCTGATCCGATCCACGAACAGCTCCAGTCGCTGCCCGACCTGCCGCCACCCGATTCGCTCTGGCCCAGGCTGGCGCAGCGCCAGCGCCGCATCCGGCAGCGGCAGCAGGCCGGCACCGTCCTGGCCGCAGCGGCGGCATTTGCCGGCGTCCTGTTCTTTGCTATTCCGCACGCCGACCTGTCGCAACAGCCTGTCCCTGCACTCGCCCGGACCACGCCCGCTACGCGTCTGCAGGCGGTGGACCACGCCCTGCAGGCGGCCTACGCGCGCGGCGCATCGGATGATGAACTGGCGCCGCTGTGGGACATCCGCCAACAGCTCGCTTCCGTCGAACTCCCCTCCCCCGCACAAGGAGAACTCCCGTGAACACGCTCCGACTTCTACCCCTCGCCCTGTGTGGCCTGCTTGCCCTGTCGCCCGGAACTGCGGCGGCGCAATCCAGCACCGACACCAGTCTCGGTGCCGTCGTCGACACCCGTTTCCCGCACGCCGACGGTCCTGCGGTGCTGGCCATCACGCCGGGCGGCACGGCGCAGACGCTCGGACTCCGGGCCGGCGACCGCCTGCTGTCGGTCAACGGCGCCCCGCTGCGCAGCCAGGACAACATCGCCACGCGACTCGAACGCGCGCTCGAAGCCGGAGGCGGCAGCGTCCGCCTCGAAGTGCTGCGCGCAGGCGAACGCCTCGAACTCTCCGGCCCGATGCAGGCTGCCGTTCCCGCCTCCTCCGGCTGCGGCTACGTCAGCGACGATGACCCCACGCCGGTGGTTTCCGACGGTATCCACGCGGTGGAAATCACTTCCATCGACGGCGACAGCACGCCGCTTGATCCGCAGAATCGATATCGTCTTTCCGCCGGAGAGCACGTGCTGGTGGTCAGCGAGCAGATCGCCGGACACCACTTCAGCGGTCGTCAGAACCAGCTGCGCGAACAGATGAAGCAGCGAACCCTGGCACGCGCCTACAAGGCCATCGTGGTCACGGTGGAACCGGGCGTGCGCTACTCGGTCGGCGCAAGGCTGCTGCGCGACGCCATGGACAACGACGACATGCGCGCCAATGCCTACTGGGAACCGGTGGTGTTCAAGCAGCGCGCGCAGGAGTGCCGCTGAAGCGGCACCTCGCGTTCGATCAGGCCCGCCGCGCCCGCCAGTGGGCGCGGCTCTGGCCCCAGACGCCGACGCGATGCGCCTCGAACGGCGCCGGCAGGTTCTGCTCGCGCAGGCAGGTCGATCCCAGCCGCTTAGCGAGGCGCTGCGAGGCGAGATTGTCCGGCGCGATGCAGTGCACGAACTCGTCCCAGCCGAGGTTGTCCAGCGCCCAGTCGATCGCCGCGCGCGTGGCTTCGGTGGCGTAGCCCTGCCCCCAGGCCGCGCGTCGGAAGGCCCAGCCGATCTCGTTGCCGGGCCATCCCTCCGGACGCCACGGTCCGGTCTGCCCGAGCCACTCGCCGGTGGCACGATCCAGTACCGAGAACATCCCGAAGCCCTGCACGAACCAGGCCCCCGGCTGCTGCAGGAAGCGCCGCCAGGCTCCGGCGCGCGGCGCATCGCCGCCGATGAAGCGCGCGGCCTCCACGTCCGCGAGAAGCTCGGCGTAACCGTCGAAATCCTCGATCCGCGGCGGACGCAGCAGCAGCCGCCCGGTTTCCAGTCGAATATCCGCCGCGATCACGACCCTGTCCCGATCAGAATGCGCTGATGCCGGTCAACTCGCGGCCGATCACCAGCTGGTGCACGGTCTCGGTGCCCTCGTAGGTGATGACCGATTCCAGGTTCAGCGCGTGGCGGATCGGGCTGTGTTCGGTGGTGATGCCGGCGCCGCCCAGAAGGTCACGCGCATCGCGCGCGATGTCGATGGCCATGCGCACGTTGTTCCACTTGGCCAGCGACACCTGCTGCGGCTGCATCGTGCCTGCATCCTTGAGCCGACCCAGCTGCAGGCTCAGGAGCTGCGCGGTGGTGATGCGTCGCGCCATGTCGGCCAGACGCAGCTGCACCGCCTGGGTGCCGGCGATCGGGCGGTCGAACAGCACGCGCTCCCTGGTGTAATCGGTGGCTTCGGTGAGGCAGGCGATGGCCGCGCCGATCGGTCCCCAGGTGATGCCGTAGCGCGCCTGCGTCAGGCAGCCGAGCGGACCCTTCAGGCCCTTCACGTTGGGCAGGCGGTTGGCGTCGGGAATGCGCACGTTGTCGAAGTACAGCGCCGAAGTCACCGAGGCGCGCAGGCTCATCTTGTGCTTGATCTCCTGCGCGGTGAAGCCGGCAGTATCGGTGGGCACGATGAATCCCTGGATGCCGTCCTCGGTCTGCGCCCAGACGATGGCGATATGGGCCAGGTTGCCGTTGGTGATCCACATCTTGGAGCCGTTGATCACCCAGTCGCCGCCGTCCTTCTTCGCGTGGGTCTTCATGTTGGCCGGGTCGGATCCGCCGTGCGGCTCGGTCAGGCCGAAGCAGCCGATCACCTCGCCCGTCGCCATGCGCGGCAGCCACTGGCGCTTCTGCTCCTCGCTGCCGTAGGCGTAGATCGGATACATGCACAGCGAGCTTTGCACCGAGGCGAAGCTGCGCAGGCCCGAATCGCCGCGCTCCAGCTCCTGGCAGATGAGGCCGTAGCTCACCGCATTGAGGCCGGCGCCGCCGTATTCCTCCGGCAGGGTCGCGCCCAAGAGGCCCAGCCCCGCGATCTCGGGAATCAGCTCTTTCGGGAAGCGGCCCTCGTCGAAGCACGCACCGATGATCGGCAGCACCTTCTCGTCGGTGAAACGGGCGACGCTGTCCTTGACGGCGCGCTCCTCCTCGCTGAGCAGGGAACGGATGTCGAAAAGATCGGTGCGGTCCAGGGCCATGGTGTTCAACTCGTCGGAGGTGGAGTGGGATTGCGGCCCGATGCGGGCCGTGGAAAGCCGCCTATTCTACCAGCGCCTCGGTGCGTCCTGTCCGTCGCGCATGAACGAAAAAACCCGCATCCCGCAGCGCGCACTTGCATCGACGCGCGCCCTTCCCCACTGTGGACGACATCGCCCGTTTCCGGATGCACCGATGGCCAATCCGCTGCTCGCTCCCGTTCTTGGCTGGCTTGGACGCCTGCGCCACCCGCAGCTCTTTCTCGTCACCGGCCTGCTGTTTCTGGTCGATCTGGTCATTCCGGACGTCGTTCCGTTCCTGGATGAGATCCTGCTCGCCACCCTGACGCTTTGGATCGGCAGCCGGCGCAGGATCCGGCGCACGGCGGAAGCCGCGAAAGAAACGCCCGCGCGCCCTTCGTGAGCCTCACCGACAGCCACTGCCACATCGACGCGCCCGAGTTCGACGCCGACCGCGGCGAAATCGTGGCGCGCGCCGCGGCGGCCGGCGTCACCCGCCTCATCGCGCCAGCCGTCAGTGCCGGCGGCTGGCCGAAGCTGCGCGAGGTTTCGCGCGCATACGCGCAGGTCGAAGCGGCCTACGGACTGCATCCGATGTATCTGGACGAACACCGCCCCGGGCATCTTTCGCAGCTGCGCGAATGGATCGAGCGCGAACGCCCCGCGGCCATCGGCGAGTGCGGGCTGGACTTCTTCGTCGAAGGTCTCGACCCCGACCTCCAGCGCGAATTCCTCATCGGCCAGCTGCGGCTGGCGCGCGAATTCGATCTGCCCGTGATACTGCACGCGCGCCGCGCGGTGGACGAGGTCACCGCGCTGCTGCGCCGCATCGGCGGCCTGCGCGGGGTGGTGCACAGCTTTTCGGGGAGCCTCCAGCAGGCCGGAATCCTGTGCGAGATGGGCTTCCTGCTCGGCTTCGGCGGCCCCGTCACCCACGCGCGCGCCAACCGCCTGCGCGGCATCGTCGCATCGATTCCGATCGAGCGCCTGCTGCTGGAAACCGACGCGCCCGATCAGCCTGACGCTGCGATCCGCGGCCAGCGCAACGAACCTTCGAGGCTGCCCGCGATCGCGCAAACGATCGCCGAGCTGCGCGGGGTGAGTCTTGAAAACCTCGCCGAACGCACCGCCGCCAACGCGGTGGCGCTGTTCGGGCCGCCGCGCTGAAAAGGCGAACGCCGTGCCCCGATACCGCGGGCAGCCGAACCGCATCCTGCGCGGCAGAAGCAGGTTCCTGAATCAGCCCTGCCCGTCGACTGCCTGGCGCGGATCGCGCAGCAGCCGCTCGATCACCTTGCCCACGGCGGCGAAGGCGAACGCGCCGGTGACATGCGTGGCGGCACCCAGCCCGCCGCCGCAGTCGAGCTTCATGGAGGCTTCGGCGTCGCCCTGAGGGCGCAGGCCGCAGACGCTGCCGTCGGGCTGCGGATAGCGCACGTTTTCCAGCGAAAACACGGCGGGAATGCCGAAGCTGCGCTTGGGATTGGAAGGGAATCGGAACTCGGTGCGCAGCTTGCGGCGGATCAGCGCGAGCATGGCGTCGTGTTCGGTGCGGGACAGGTCGCGGATCAGGATCTTCGTGGGATCGATGCGGCCACCGGCGGAACCGACCGTGACCAGCGGAATCCTGCGACGACGGCAGAAGGCGATGGTTTCGACCTTGGTGCGGAAGCTGTCGCAGGCATCCAGCGCGATGTCCACGCCTTCGCCCAGCAGCGTTTCCAGATTGTCCATGACCAGGAAGCGCGCCACCGGCTCCAGGGATATTCCCGGATTGATCGCGCGCAGGCGCTCGGCCATCGCCTCGACCTTGAGCCGTCCGTACTGGCCATCGAGCGCCGGGAGCTGGCGATTGGTGTTGGACAGGCACAGGTCATCGGCGTCGATCAGGCGCAGGTGCCCCACGCCGCTGCGCGCCAGGGCTTCGGCCGCCCAGGAGCCGACGCCGCCGACGCCGACCACGGCCACGCGCGCCCGCGCCAGTCGCGCCAGCGTGCCTGCGCCGTAGAGCCGGTCGATGCCGGAAAAGCGTGCGGAAGTTTCGGACATGGCGCCGGGGAATGCGGGAAAGGCGCGCATGATACGGCCCGATGCGCGCAAACCGCATCGAAACGGCCCGCGGCTGGCATTTGCGCGCCCTTGTGCGGACAATGCAGCCTCCCCAGCCTGGAGCCTTCCGCATGAAATCGATCGTCCTGCTCGTCGTCGGCCTTTTCGTGGGCGCGTTTGCCGCCGTTGCAGGCATGAGCGCGCTGAATCAAGGCACGCCGTACAACGACGCGGTGATGACCGTCCTCGGCCAGCAGATGGGCGCCTTCAAGGCCATGAGCGAGGGCGGCAAGTGCGACATGGCCGACGTTTCGCGCCGTCTCGCGCTGATGGGCGCGGTGGCCGGCGAAGTCGATGCGGCCTTCCTGCCGGTGGGCGACGACGCCAGATTCAGCCAGCTTTCGCGCGATCTGAACAACGCGGTTTCCAAGGCCGGCGCGGCGGTTTCCGAACAGGTGGCCACCGCCAGCGCGAGCTGCGAAACCCTGGGCCAGGTGATGCCGGACATCGGTGCGACCTGCAAGGGCTGCCACGACGTGTTCCGCTGACCTGCGGCACGCTGAACGGGCTTTTCGCGTGCGGTCCCGCGTTCAGCCGTTGCCTCGTACTGTCATCGCACTGCGGCACCGATCGTGCCGAACCGAACGGAGACAGACCATGCGCCTGCGCTTTCTTTCCGCACTCCTCCCGGCCCTGTTGCTGGCCGCCTGCGCGACGCCGGGCGGCTACTATTCCGGCCACGGCGGCGGCTACGCCCCGCCGCAGGACGGCTACGCGCGCTGCGCCAACTGTGGCGTGGTGGAAAAAATCGACCGGGTCTACGGCGAACGCAATTCTTCGGGTGGCGGCGCGGTTCTGGGCGGAATCATCGGCGCCATCGTCGGCAACCAGATCGGCAGCGGCAGTGGCCGGGCGGCAGCCACCGTGGCGGGTGCCATCGCCGGTGGCGCGGTCGGCAACAGCGCAGAACGCAACGCCAACTCCGCGCCCTGGTACGAGCTCTACCTGCGCATGGACGACGGCCGCCGCATCGTGGTCAGCCAGCGCGATCTCCACGGCGTGCGCGAAGGCGCCTACATCCTGATCCGCAACGGACAGGCCTACCTGCGCTGAGCCTTGCAAACGGCCGGGGCGGGCACGCTGCCCGCCCGGCTTCAACCACCGCGCGAAGCGTCGCGCGTTTCGCCCAGCACGTCGAGCACGGCGGTGGCGTAGCTGCCGGCCGCAAGTTCGAAGCCGAGGTTGAGCACCTCGCCATCCATCGACCATTCCAGCGCGCGCACCGGCAGGCGCAGCGCGCGCCGCTCCTGCTTGAGCCCGGCCGCGGCCAGGCCCTGCGCCAGTGCCGGATCCGCGGCAGCCACGCCCTCTTCGATCGCACGCACGGCCTCGCCGCTGCGCGGCTCCCCTGCGCCCCAGAGCGCTCCGGTGGGATGGATGTCGGAGGCCGCCATGCGCGCGGCCAGCGTTTCATCGAGCGCCTGCGGGCCGAACACGCTGTGGCTGCCGTCGAGCATGAACACCTCGCCCGGCAGGGCGCGGTCCCAGGCGTTCTGCCGGATGCGCTCGCCGAGGATGCGGTTGAACAGGACCGAGCGCGCGGAGGAAATCAGGATGGATCGCTTCTCGCGCGGGAAACGCCGACCTGCAAACAGCTCGCGCGCCGCGCCGAGGTTGCCGCCGTCGCGCCCGAAGCGCTGCTCGCCGTAGCGGTTCGGCACCCCGCGCGCGGCGATGTCGGCCAGGCGCCGCGCGATGGCTTCCGCCTCTCCGCGCACCTCGCGCAGCGTCAGGCGGAAGCGGTTGCCGCGCAGCGCCCCGCGCGGCAGCTTGCGCGCGTGGCGGTTGCAGTCCAGCACGCGCACGCCTTCGAGTTGCAGCGTCTCCAGTGCCGGCGGCTCGCGCCCGGGCAGGTGCACGGTGAAGGCCTGGCGGGTGAGCGCGTGGCGGTCCTTCAGTCCGGCGTAGCCCACCGCGTGTTCGGCAACGCCGGCCCAGCGCGCGAGCTGCTGCGCCACCCAGACGGTGTTGGCACCGCGTTTTTCGATGGAAAGAAACAGGTGCTCGCCCTGCCCCGTCGGCTCGAACCCGAGCACCTCCTCCACCACGAAATCTTCCGGCACGGTGCGGATGGCCGCGCTGAGCACATCCGGCCCGAAGGCCTGCGGCCGCGCGTCCGCAGCGGACTCCTGCGGGATGGCTTGCGCGCTCATGCGCCTGCATCCTCCCGCGCCAGCAGCACCACGGCCTGCGCCGCGATGCCTTCTCCGCGCCCGGTGAAGCCGAGCTTCTCCGAGGTGGTGGCCTGGATGCCCACGGCATCGGCTGCAACGCAAAGATCCGCCGCGAGCCGCTCGCGCATGGTGTCGATGTACGCCAGCAGCTTGGGCCGTTCGCAGACCACCACCGCATCGACATTGCCCGCGCGCCAGCCGCGTTCGCGCACCATCGCCACCACGGCGCGCAGCAGCTCGCGGCTGTCCACGCCCGCCCAACGCGGATCACCGGGCGGAAAGTGCCGACCGATGTCGCCCAGCGCCAACGCGCCCAGCAGCGCATCGCAGATGGCGTGGATCAGCACATCGCCGTCGGAATGGGCGACCAGCCCGTGGGTGTGGGGAATGGCAACGCCACCAAGGACGACGCGATCGCCTGGACCGAAGGCGTGCACGTCGAAACCCAGGCCGGTGCGGAAGGGAACAGTCATGCGCAAGGCTCCATGGCGCGCTGTGCCAGGAGGAATTCGGCCAGCGAAAAATCCCGCGGCGTGGTGACTTTGAGGTTGTCGGCCGAGCCTTCGACCAGGGCCGGACGCAGGCCGATGCGCTCCATCGCCATGGCCTCGTCGGTCACCGTGACGCCGGCCCGCGCGGCATCGTGCAGCGCCCGCGCCAGCGCGCCGCGCGCAAAGCGCTGCGGCGTCAGCGCGCGCCACAGCCTCTGGCGCGGCACCGTGGCATCGACGCATCCGTCGTCGCCTGCGCGCTTGAGGGTGTCGGCCAGCGGCACGGCCAGAAGCGCGCCCTGCGGCGCATTGCAATCGATGAGGGCGTCGAGATCGCGGTGCGAAAGGCAGGGCCGCGCGGCGTCGTGCACCAGCACGGACTGCAACTCTCCCACTTCGTCCGGCAGCGCCTCCAGCCCGGCCAGCACCGAATCGGCGCGCTCGGCACCGCCGGTCGCGGTGCGCACCGGCTTGCCTTCCAGCGCGCTCCAGCCGGGCCAGTGCGCATCGTCCCGCGCCAGCACCACCACCAGCCCCGCGATGCGCGGGTGCGAGGCCAGCGCGCGCAGGCTGTGTTCGATCATCGTCAGACCGTGCAGAGGCTGGTATTGCTTGGGGAGATCGCCGCCCGCGCGCGTGCCGCGCCCGGCAGCCGGGACGATGGCCCAGAGCCGCTCGGTGGCTTCGCCGCCGCTCACTGCTGCGGCTCCGATTCGGGCGGCAGCGGCGCCTCGATGACGCGGAAAAAAGTCTCTCCGGGCCGGATCAGGCCCAGCTCGGTGCGCGCTCGCTCTTCCAGTGCCGCATTGCCGCGGCGCAAGTCTTCCACCTCGGCTTGCAGCGCCGCGTTGCGCTGCTCGAGTGTGGCGTTCTCGCGCGCCTGTGCTTCCACCAGCACGCGCAGCGCCTCGACCTCGCGCACGCCGCCGCTGCCGGCCCAGTACTTGAGCTGCAGTGCGGCGATCAGGAGCGCCAGCAGGACGACGGTCACGCGCCACATGGACGGGGCATCAGCCTCGCTTCAGGCTCACGAAGGCATTGCGGCCGAAGTAGCGCGCCTTCGCACCCAGCGCCTCCTCGATGCGCAGGAGCTGGTTGTACTTGGCCACGCGGTCGGAGCGGCACAGCGAGCCGGTCTTGATCTGGCTGGCCGTGGTCGCCACCGCGATGTCGGCGATGGTGGTGTCCTCGGTCTCGCCCGAGCGGTGCGAGACGATCGCGGCGTAGCGGTTGGCGTCGGCCATGGCGATGGCTTCCAGCGTCTCGGTGAGCGTGCCGATCTGGTTCACCTTGATCAGGATGGCGTTGCCGATGCCCTTGTCGATGCCCTCGCGGAAAATCTTCGGGTTGGTGACGAACAGATCGTCGCCCACCAGCTGCACGCTGCCTCCCAGCCGTTCGGTGAGCTGCTTCCAGCCGTCCCAGTCGTTCTCGGCCATGCCGTCCTCGATGGTGACGATAGGGTATTGGCGCGCCCAGTCGGCAAGGAAATCGACGAACTGTTCGGAGGAAAGCCGCTTGCTCTCGCCGGTGAGGATGTACTTGCCCGAATCGAAGAACTCCGAGCTGGCCACGTCCAGCCCCAGCAGCACGTCGTCGCCGGCGCGGAAGCCGGCCTCGCCGATGGCTTCCAGGATCACCTCGATGGCCTCGACGTTGGATTCCAGGTCCGGCGCGAAGCCGCCCTCGTCGCCCACCGCGGTGGACAGGCCGCGACCCTTCAGCACGGATTTCAGCTCGTGGAAGATCTCGGTGCCGGCGCGCAGCGCCTCGGAGAAGGAGCCGAAGCCCACCGGCAGGATCATGAACTCCTGCATGTCCACGTTGTTGTCGGCGTGCGCGCCGCCGTTGATGATGTTCATCATCGGCACCGGCAGCGCAACCTCGCGCCCCCGGGAAAGGTGCTGCCACAACGGCACGCGGCGCGAGGCGGCCAGCGCGTGTGCGTTGGCCAGCGAAACGCCCAGGAGCGCGTTGGCGCCCAGATTGCTCTTGGTGTCGGTGCCGTCCAGCTCGATCAGGCGCGCGTCGAGTCCGGCCTGGTCGGCGGCGTCGAAACCCGCCAGCGCCTGCGCGATGGTTCCGTTGACGTTGGCCACCGCCTTGCGCACGCCCTTGCCGAGATAGCGCGTCTTGTCGCCGTCGCGCAGCTCCACCGCCTCGCGCGTGCCGGTGCTGGCGCCGGAGGGAACCGCGGCGCGGCCGAAGCTGCCGTCGCTGAGCGTGACTTCCGCTTCCAGGGTGGGATTGCCGCGCGAATCAAGGATTTCGCGGGCGTGGATGGTCTTGATCGTGGTCATGGCCCAAATACGTCTGGTCGGATGGAAAGGTAGATGCTGCGGCGGCGCTGTTCTTCGGCGCGCGTCTCGCGGCGCTCGCGACGCCAGGCGGGGATGCCTGTCGCCACGAGCGCGATTGCCGCACTTGCGGGCAGCACCGCGCCGTGGCGCACCAGCGCCTCGACAGGGTGAAGCAGCGGGGGAAGCGCCACCAGGCCGATGGCGATGAAAAGGAAAACGTCGCGGCGGAAGGCTTCCACGCGCCGTGCCAGCGCGCTGGCCTTGAGTTCGAGCAGGGCCAGATGCGTGTCGCGCGAGAAAGGTGGCGCGGCCGGAGTCTCGCAAGCGGGCGATTGCGCCGCCTGCGCACCGCAGCAGCCGCCACCGTGCTCACTGGCCACGGCGTTCGGACTCCTGCTCCAGCAAGCCGGCGCGCTTGACCAGCGCGTCGATCTCCTTGAGCGTGCAAAGCAGCGCTTCCATGCGCCCCAGCGGCCAGGCGTTGGGTCCGTCGGAAAGCGCCTTGTCCGGATCGGGATGGGTTTCCATGAAGATTCCGGAAATGCCCGAGGCCATGGCGGCGCGCGCCAGCACCGGAACGAATTCGCGCTGCCCGCCGCTCTTGCCGTCGGCCCCGCCCGGGAGCTGCACCGAATGGGTGGCGTCGAACACCACCGGGCAGCCGGTTTCGCGCATGACGCTGAGCGAGCGCATGTCGGAAACCAGGTTGTTGTAGCCGAAACTCGCGCCGCGCTCGCACACCATGATCTGCGCATTGCCCGTGGCTTGCGCCTTGGCCGCGACGTGCTTCATTTCCCAGGGCGACAGGAATTGCCCCTTCTTGATGTTGACCGGCCGGCCGGCACTGGCGACCTTCTGGATGAAATCGGTCTGCCGGCACAGGAACGCCGGGGTCTGGAGCACGTCGACCACGCTGGCGACTTCCTCCATCGGCGTGTACTCGTGCACGTCGGTGAGCACCGGCACGCCGATCTGCCTCTTCACCTCGGCCAGCACCTTGAGGCCCTCTTCCAGCCCCGGCCCGCGGAAGCTGGTGCCGGAGGTGCGGTTGGCCTTGTCGAAGCTCGATTTGAAGAGGAAGGGAATGCCGAGCCGGTCGGTGACTTCCTTGAGCCGCCCGGCGACGTCGAGCTGCAGCTGCATCGACTCGATCACGCAGGGCCCGGCGATCAGGAAAAAGGGGCGGTCCAGCCCGACCTCGAAGCCGCACAGGTTCATCCTGCCTCTCCCGTCACCACATCCGCTCCGGCGCGGATCGAAGCCGCATCGGCCGCGTTCGCCTTGAGGCGGAACGCGTTCCGGATGAAGTCCACGAACAGCGGATGCGGGTCACGCGGCGTGGACAGGAATTCGGGATGGAACTGCGCGGCGATGAACCAGGGGTGCTCGGGAAGCTCGATCACCTCCACCAGCAGATCGTCCATGGATTTGCCCGAGAACGACAGCCCGGCTTCCTTGAGCTGGGTGCGGTAGTGGTTGTTGAACTCGTAGCGGTGGCGGTGACGCTCGCGGATGACCTCGCTGCCGTAGATCTCGCGCACCCGCGAGCCGAACTTGAGCCGGCATTCCTGCGCGCCAAGGCGCATGGTGCCGCCCAGATCAGAGGCCTCGCTGCGCTGCTCCACCGATCCTGCGGAAGTGCGCCACTCGGTGATGAGTCCGATCACCGGATCGGGCGTATCGCGGTCGTTCTCGGTGCTGTTGGCCTGCGCAAGTCCCACGACGTTGCGCGCGAACTCCACCACCGCCGCCTGCATGCCGTAGCAGATGCCGAAATAGGGAATGCCGTTCTCGCGCGCGTGCCGCGCCGCCAGCACCTTGCCCTCGAATCCGCGGTCGCCGAAGCCTCCCGGCACCATGATGCCGTCGACGCCTTCGAGCTGCCCGAGTCCTTCGGTTTCCAGAGCCGCCGCTTCGATCCAGCGCAGGTTGACCCGGATGCGCCCGGGCAGGCCGCCGTGCTTGAGCGCCTCCGACAGCGACTTGTAGGCGTCGCGGTGATCGATGTACTTCCCCACCACGGCGATGGCAACCTCGCCGGCGGGGCGCTCCATCGCATCGACCACGCCCGCCCAGTCGGACAGCTCGGCCGCGCGCGCGCCATTCAGGCGCAGGCGATCGACCACGATGGCATCCAACCCCTGCTCGTGCAGCCACAGAGGAATCTTGTAGATGTTGTCCAGGTCGATCGCGTTGATGACCGCGTTCTCCGGGACATTGGTGAACAGCGCGATCTTGCGCCGCTCGCCCTCGGGCAGGGGCTGCTCGCTGCGGCACAGCAGGATGTCGGGCTGGATGCCGATGGAGCGCAGCTCCTTGACCGAATGCTGGGTGGGCTTGGTCTTGAGCTCGCCTGCAGCGGCGATCCACGGCACCAGGGTCAGGTGCATGAACAGCACCCTGTCGGCGCCGCGCTCGGTGCGAATCTGGCGGATGGCCTCCAGGAAGGGCAGCGATTCGATGTCGCCCACGGTGCCGCCGCGTTCCACCAACGCCACGTCGTAGCCCTCGGTGGCCAGGTCGATGCGGTGCTTGATCTCGTCGGTGATGTGCGGAATCACCTGCACGGTGCCGCCCAGATAGTCGCCGCGGCGCTCCTTGCGGATCACGCTGTCGTAGATGCGTCCGGTGGTGACCGAGTTGCGCCGCGCCATGCGGGTGCGCACGAAGCGCTCGTAGTGGCCCAGATCCAGGTCGGTCTCGGCGCCGTCGTCGGTGACGTAGACCTCGCCGTGCTGGAACGGACTCATCGTGCCAGGATCGACGTTGATGTACGGGTCCAGCTTCATCAGCGTGACCTTGAGGCCGCGCGATTCGAGGATGGAGGCAAGCGAAGCGGCGGCAATGCCCTTGCCAAGCGAGGACACCACGCCGCCGGTAACGAAGATGAGGGGAGTCATGACAGACGAATGCAGCCGGAAAAGACGATTCTACCGGCTGGCGCCGGCTTGCGCGAATCGTCCGCCTGCGATCCCGTTCCGCAGACCACACGGATCATGCCCGCAGGCAGCATCCGGTGCGCTTCTGCCAGAATAGGGGTTCTTCCCCCGGGCGCGCTGCGCCTGTCCATCCTCCACAGGAGTCCACCATGAGCGACGTCGTCATCGCCGGTGCCAAGCGCACCGCCATCGGTTCCTTCCTCGGCCAGTTCAGCGGCGTGCCCACGCCCACGCTGGGCGCCACCGCGATCAGGGCCGCGCTGGATCACGCCGGCATCGCGGCCGACCAGGTGGACGAAGCCATCCTCGGCTGCGTGCTGCCCGCAGGTCTGGGTCAGGCGCCGGCGCGCCAGGCGGCACTGGCCGCCGGGCTGCCGAGCGCGGCCGGCTGCACCACGATCAACAAGGTCTGCGGCTCGGGCATGAAGGCCATCATGTTCGGCACCGACCTGATCCGCGCCGGCTCCGCGAAAATCGTCGTGGCCGGCGGCATGGAGTCGATGACCAATGCACCGCACCTCCTGAACGGCTCGCGCACCGGCATCCGCTACGGCAACGGCGAACTGCTCGACCACATGGCCTGGGACGGCCTCACCAATCCCTACGACGGCAAGTCGATGGGCGTATTCGCCGACGCCACCTCGCAGAAATACGGATTCAGCCGCGAGGACCAGGACGCCTTCGCCGCGGAAAGCGTGCGCCGCGCGCTGGCCGCGCAGGCCTCCGACGCCTTTGCCGCCGAAATCGTTCCGGTGGTCGTTGCCGGCCGCAAGGGTGAAGTGAGCTACGCCAGCGACGAGCAGCCGGGACGCTGCAGCATCGAAAAGATTCCCACCCTGCGCCCGGCCTTCAACAAGGACGGCACGGTGACGGCGGCCAGTTCGTCCAGCATTTCCGACGGTGCCGCCGCCGTGGTGCTGCTTTCCGCCGACGAGGCCAGGGCGCGCGGCGTCACCCCGCTCGCTCGCATCGTCGCCCACGCCGGCCACGCGCAGAAGCCGGAATGGTTCACCACGGCGCCCGTAGCCGCCATCCGGAACGTGCTGGACAAGGCCGGCTGGAAGGTCGCGGACGTGGACCTGTTCGAGGTGAACGAAGCCTTCGCCTGCGTCGCGATGGCGCCGATCAAGGACCTCGGTATCCCGCACGAGAAGCTCAACGTCAACGGCGGCGCCTGTGCCCTGGGACACCCGATCGGCGCCACCGGCACCCGCATCGTCGTCACCCTGCTGCACGCCCTGATCCGCAGCGGCAAGAAGCGCGGCGTGGCGGCGCTGTGCATCGGCGGCGGCGAAGCCACCGCGATCGCGATCGAGCGGATCTGACCGGCCACCACCGGATGCGGGAACGGCAGCCTCCGGGCCGCCGTTTTCGTTTCTCCGACAGCGGTGCGACGGTGCCTAGCGCTCGCCCGGTTCAGCCAGGCTCACCCACCAGCCGCCGCCCTCGGCCTTGCCCACGCGCAGCAGGTCATAGGTTCTGAGCATGTCCAGAAGGCCGCTGTGGCCGTAGGTCTTCGGCGTGAAGGAGGAATCGGTGCGGCGCAGGTAGTTGCCGAGCGCGCCCAGGTCCACCTGCCCGTCGGACGAGCTTTCGGCCAGCATCGCGACCGCATCCACGACGCTCATCGGCCGGCGCTTGGCCTGTGACCGGGATTCGGGCTCAGGCTTCTTTTCCACCGGACTGCCGGGCCTGGACCCTGCTCTGGGATCGGGTGCGGACTCGGGCGCGGGCGACCACTCGAAGAAATGATCGGCGGCATTGCGCAGCGCCTCGGGCGTCTTGGCCTCGCCCACGATGCACATCAGCGAGCCGCGCTCGCGCAGCTTGCGGCACAGGTAGGCGAAGTCCGAGTCGCTGGTCACCAGGCAGAACACTTCGACCCGCTCGTCGAACAGCAGCTCCATGGCATCCAGCGCCAGGGCGATATCGGCGGTGTTCTTGCCGCCGGCGTACTGGTACTGCAGGCTCGGAGTGAACGCCTGTTCGACCAGCTTGTCGCGCCACTTCCCGCCCAGGGTGCCGGCGTTTCCGTAGCCGCGACGCACCACGACGCGGCCAAACTGCGCGCCGAACCGGAGCGCGGATTCGATGATCTCGGGCTGCACGTTGTCGCAGTCCACCAGGACCGCGACGCGTGCTTCATCACTGCTCTTACCCACGGGAATCCTCCGGCAAGCCACCAGCGCCCATCATACGTGGGACGCCTGCCCTGACCCGCAGCCGGACCGCAGGACGGCCTATTGCGCCGTCCACCCGCCGTCGATCGGCAGCGAAACGCCCGTCATGGTCGCCGCGGCATCCGAACACAGGAACACCGCCAGCGCGCCGATACCGGCGGGCGTGGTGAACTCGGTCATCGGCTGCTTCTCCGACAGCAGCTGCTGCTTGGCCTGATCCACGGAAACGCCGGCCTGCTGCGCGCGCGCCTCGATCTGCTTTTCCACCAGCGGGGTGCGCACCCAGCCCGGGCAGATGGCGTTGCAGGTGATGCCGGCGTTGGCCAGTTCCAGCGCGGTCACCTTGGTCAGGCCGATGATGCCGTGCTTTGCGGCGACGTAGGCGGCCTTGTGGGTGCTTGCCACCAGGCCGTGCACCGAGGCGGTGTTGATGATGCGGCCCCAGCCGCGCTGCTTCATGCCCGGCACCGCGGCCTTGATGGCGTGGAAGGCGGCGGAAAGATTGATGGCGAGGATCGCGTCCCACTTCTCCTCGGGAAATTCGTCCAACGGCGCGGTGTGCTGGATGCCGGCGTTGTTGACGAGGATGTCCAGCGCGCCGAACTGCGCAATCGCGTCCTGCACCATCTGGCGGATTTCGGCGGGCTTGCTCATGTCGGCACCGCTGTAGCCGACCTTGACGCCGAACTTTTCTGCCATCGCGGCGCGGGTCTTCTCGATTTCCGCAGGATCACCGAAACCGTTGAGCACCACGTTGGCACCCGCCGCAGCGAACGCCTCTGCCATGCCGTGGCCGATGCCGCTGGTGGAGCCGGTGACCAGCGCGGTCTTTCCCTTGAGCATGTGATTGCCTTCCATTGGATTGCTGATGATCGGGACGGGCGACCGCTGATTCGGCGTCGCGAATCGCGGCATGAATCGCTCACCTCGCCCGGTCGCCACGATGGCGGCTCGGGGCGGGTCTGCCAAGTGTCCGAAAGTACAACGGCCCGGCGCCTTGCGGGCCGGGCCGAGGTGCATTGCGCCATGCTGCAGACGACGATCGCAGGGGCAATCAGCCCTTGAGCCTGGCCGCGATCTCGACCAGACGCCGCGCCTGATGCCCGATGGCGGCCTTTTCGTCCTCGCCGAATTCCATGCCCTGGGTGTGGCTGTAGCCGTAGGGATTGCCGCGCGCCTTGAAGATGGACGGATCGGTGAAGCCCGGGGCCACCACGATCGCACCCCAGTGGATGGCGGTCGCATAGAACGACAGCAGGGTCGTTTCCTGGCCGCCGTGCAGGTTCTGCGCCGAGGTCATGGCCGAGATCGCCTTGTTGGCCAGCGCACCCTTGGCCCAGGTGCCGCCGAGGGTGTCGATGAAGGCGCGCATCTGGCTGGCCATCACGCCGAAGCGGGTCGGGGCCGAGATCAGGTAGGCGTCGGCCCATTCCATATCTGCGGCGGTGACGGTCGGCACCGCGGCGGTCGCTTCCGCGTGCGCCTTCCACGGATCGACGCCAGCCACGACGTTGGCCGGCGCGGTTTCCGGCGCCTTGAGCATGCGAACCTCGGCGCCCGCGGCGCGCGCCGCCTCGGCCGCGATTTCCACCATGCGGTGGTTGGTGCCGTAGGTCGAGTAGTACACGATGGCAAGCCTGACGCTCATTTTCTTTTCCTCGGGGTTTGGGAGGTTCTGTGGGCAGGGTTCGCGCCCGCCGGCGCATCGACCCCACGCAAGGGGCGTGCAACGCGCTGGAAACCGCACGACCTGCGAACGGCGTCAGAGTGTATTGGTTCCAGATTTGCAATTGAATCGCCCAGGACGGATTCTGCAATCCCGATTTTCGAACCAATCCGGCATGTCCTCCCCTCCACTGCTCGCCAACGACCTGATCCTGTTCGCCCGCGTGGTGGAAGCCGGCAGCTTCGTCGGCGCCGCCGAGGCCACGGGGCTGCCCAAGGCCACCCTTTCGCGTCGCCTGGCGCAGCTGGAAAACGAACTCGGCGAACGCCTCCTGCAGCGCAGCACGCGGCGGCTGGTGCTGACCGAATTCGGCGAGCACATGCTGGGGCACGCGCGCCACCTGTGCGAGGAAGCCGAAGCGGCCAGCCAGTACGCCCAGCACCGCCGCCACGAGCCGCAGGGCCTGCTGCGGGTGTCGCTGCCGCCGGAATTCCGCGAGCTGTCGCTGGTGGACATCATCTCCGGCTATTTCCGCGCCTATCCGAACGTGCGGCTGGAGCTGGACCTGTCCTCCCGGCGGGTGGACCTCATCGCCGAGCGCTACGACCTCGCGGTGCGCGTGGCCGAGCGCCTGCCCGACGACAGCACCCTGGTCGCCCGCCCGATCCGCCTTGTCCGAAACCGCCTCTACGCCAGCCCGGGCTACCTCGCGCGCAATCCGCCCATCGTTTCACCCGACGATCTGCTCGCGCACGTGGGCCTGATGCTGGCTGGCGCCGGTGGCGAGCGTCAGGCCTGGCGCTTGACCCGGGAAAGCGAAAAATGGGAAGGCGCCCCCCGGCGCACGCTGAGCGCCAATTCGCTGGGCCTGCAGCAGGCGCTGGCCGAGGAAGGGCTGGGCATCGTGGCTCTGGGCGAACACTTCGCGTCCCTGCGGGTGCGCGAAGGCCGGCTGGCCGAGGTGCTGCCGGAATGGCACGCCCCGCCGGTCACGATCTGGGCCGTCACGCCCGGCCGCCACCTCCTGCCCCAGCGCACGCTCGCCTTCATCGAACAGCTTCGTCAGGTGCTGGGAGAAGATGCGTAGATCTACCGAAATAGCTCGCCCTTTTTCGCGCCCGCCCCAGCGCGCGTAACTCGTAGAGCGCAGCTTGCTGCGCTATTCAACGGCTCTGGCGACAAAGCGCAGCAAGTTGCGCTCTACGGGTGGGGTTTCGGCGTTGCCGGCGGCGGATTACCCCGCCGATTCCGACGCGGCGTGGCGCTGGACCAGGGTTTGGCGGACATCTTCCAGCGACAGGCCGCTCGCCCGCAGCAGCACGATCAGGTGATAGAGAAGATCGGCGGCCTCGTTGCGCAGCTCGTCGGCATCGCCGGCGACGGCGGCGAGCGCGGTCTCGACGCCCTCCTCGCCCACCTTCTGCGCGATGCGCTTCACGCCAGCCTCGAACAGCCGGGTCGTGTAGCGGCCCTCCGGCAGCTCGTGCCGCCGCCGCTCGATGAAGGCATCAAGCGCGCCGAGGAAGTCCTCGGGCGCCTCGGGAAAGCAGCTCGCGCGGCCCAGGTGGCAGGTCGGGCCGTCGGCTTCGGCCTGGATCAACAGGGTGTCGCGGTCGCAGTCGGTTTCGATCGCGCGCAGGTGGAGGAAGTGGCCGGAGCTCTCGCCCTTGGTCCACAGCCGCCCCTTGCTGCGGCTGAAGAAGGTGACGCGCCCGGTGGACCGGGTGATCTCCAGCGCCTCGCGGTTCATGTAGCCCAGCATCAGCACGCGCCGGCTCGCGGCGTCCTGCACGATGGCCGGCAGAAGCCCGCCCTGCTTGTCCCAGTCGAGCGCGGATGGGTCGAACGAAACGGAAACCTCAGGCGACATTGCGCACCTCCACGCCGGCATCGGCCAGCGCCTTCTTGAGTTCGGGAATGGCCACCGCGCCGGAGTGGAACACGCTGGCCGCCAGCGCGCCGTCCACATCCGCGCGCGAGAACACGTCGATGAAATGCGCGATGGCACCGGCACCGCCGGACGCCACCAGCGGCACCCGGCATACCGTGCGCGCGGCGGCAAGCTGCTCGATGTCGTAGCCCTCGCGCACGCCGTCGGAGCCCATGCAGTTGAGCACGATCTCCCCGGCCCCGCGCTGCTGCGCCTCGATGATCCAGTCGAGCGTGCGCCGCGCGTGGGCGCGGGTGGCGTCCGGGTCGCCGGTGTGGCTGCGCACCCGCCACTGGCCGTCGGCATCGCGCAGGCTGTCGATGCCGACCACGACGCACTGCACGCCGAAGGCCTCGGCCAGTTCGGAAATCAGTTCCGGGCGCTCCAGCGCCGGGGTGTTTATGGAAACCTTGTCGGCACCTGCGAGCAGCGCCGCGCGCGCGTCGTCCACGCTGCGGATTCCGCCGGCCACGCAGAACGGGATGTCGATCAGGCGCGCCACCCGCTCGACCCAGCGCCGATCCACGCTGCGGCCCTCGGGGCTGGCGGTGATGTCGTAGAACACCAGCTCGTCCGCGCCCTCGTCGCGGTAGCGCCGCGCGAGCTCCTCGATGTCGCCCATGTCCACGTGGTCGCGGAAGCGCACGCCCTTGACCACGCGGCCCTCGCGCACGTCCAGGCACGGGATGATCCTGCGGCTCAGCACGGCAGCGCCTCCCTCAGTTCGAAACGGCCTTCCAGGAGCGCCTTTCCGAGGATCGCGCCGCCGCAGCCGGCCGCCCGCGCCGCCGCGACGTCGGCGGCGTTGCGGATGCCGCCGGAGGCCTGCACCGCCACGCCCGGAACCGCGGCGGCAAGGCGCGCGTACAGCTCGAGGTTCGGCCCGGCCAGCATCCCGTCGCGCCCGATGTCGGTGCACAGCAGGTGCGCCAGCCCGCAATCCGCGTAGAAGCGCGCCAGTTCCTCCAGCGTGCGCGCCGAGACTTCGGTCCAGCCGTGCAGCGGCAGGCGCCAGGCGCCGTCGATGAAGCGGGTGTCGAGCGCGACGGTGATGCGCTGCGCGCCGAATTCGTCGATCCACCCCGCCACCCTTTCCGGTTCGCGCACCGCGAGGCTGCCCACCACCACGCGCGCCGCGCCGGCATCCAGCACGCGCGCGACGTCCTCGCGGCTGCGGATGCCGCCACCGGTCTGCACCTTGAGCGCGGTGCTGCGGGCGATATCGGCCAGCAACGGTGCCAGCGTGTAGCCGCCATCGCGCGCCGCATCCAGATCCACCAGATGCAGCCACTGCGCACCCTCGGCGGCGTAACCCTGCGCGCGCTCCAGCGGCGTGGCCGAATAAGTGGTCTGCTGCGCGTAATCGCCCTGCCTCAGGCGCACCACCGCGCCGTCGCGCACGTCGATCGCGGGGTAGACGGTGAAGCAGGGATCGGGGATTGGGGATTGGGGATTCGTGAAGGCGGTCTCTCGGGGATTCATGCGCAGCCGCTCCTGAGGAAATTTTCCAGCAGCCGCGCGCCGACGGCGCCGGATCGCTCGGGATGGAACTGCGCGCCCGCGACGCAGCCGCGCTGGACCACGGCCGCGAACGGCACGCCGTGCGCGCTGGAGGCGATGCAGTCCGCGCTCACCGGCGCGGCGTAGCTGTGGACGAAGTAGCACTGGGCGCCGGATTCGATGCCGTCCAGCAGCGGGCTTTCGCGCCGGATCGCGAGATGGTTCCAGCCCATGTGCGGAATGCGAACGCCGGGCGCTTCGGGCAACCGGGCGACCCGGCCCTTCAGCCGACCCAGCAGCTCGACGTCTCCTTCCTCGGAAGACTCGAACAGGAGCTGCATGCCCAGGCAGATGCCAAGGATCGGCTGCTCCAGCGTGCGCAGCACCTCCACCAGTCCCAGCGCGCGCAGCCGCGCCATCGCCACGCTCGCCACGCCCACGCCCGGCAGGATCACCCGCTCGCAGGCGCGGATCACGGCCGCCTCCCCGGTCAGCACCGAGTCCGCGCCCAGACGGTCGAGCGCGTAGCGCACCGAGCCGATATTGGCGCCGCCCGAATCGATCACCGCCACGCGCATCACAGCACTCCCTTGGTACTGGGCAGCTCGCGCCCCTCGCGCCGGATCGCCTGGCGCAGCGCACGGGCGAAGGCCTTGAACGAGGCCTCGACCATGTGGTGCGCGTTCTCGCCGCGCACCGCCAGATTGAGATTCAGACCGGCCGCCTCGCACAGCGAACCGAAGAAGTGCGAAACCATCTCGGTGGGCAGGTCACCCACCCTCTCGCGCGGGAAGGCGCCGTCGAACACGAAACCCGGGCGCCCGGAGAAGTCCAGCGCCGCGCGGGCCAGGGTTTCATCCATCGGCAGCAGGATCCCGCCGCGCAGCGGATCGGCTTCGCCGCCCTCCCCGTCGGTCCGCTCCGCGGCCGAACCGTAGCGCCCGATGCCGCGCTTGTCGCCGATGGCCTGGCGCAGCGCCGCGCCCAGGGCGAGGCCGCAGTCCTCGACGGTGTGGTGCTCGTCCACGCGCAGGTCGCCCTCGCAGCGCAGCGACAGGAAGAATCCGCCGTGCCGGCCGATCTGGTCGAGCATGTGGTCGAAGAAGCCCAGCCCGGTCGAGATTTCGCCCGCGCCGGCGCGGTCCAGGTCGAGCTCCACGCGGATGCGGGTTTCCTTCGTGTTGCGCTCGACGACGGCGGTGCGCGGCGCATCGACCAAGGCGTGCGCGATGGACTCCCAGGTCTCCAGCCCTGGACCCAGCTTGAAGCCGCGCACGCCCAGATTGCGCGCGAACTCGATATCGGTGTCGCGGTCGCCGACCATCGCCGAACCGTCCAGATCGATGGAACGATCGCGCAGGTAGTGCAGCGCAAGCCCGATCCCCGGCTTGCGCGTGGGCTTGCCTTCGTGCGGAAAGCTCTCGTCGACCAGCACTTCGCGAAAGCGGATTCCCTGCGACTCGAACACCTGCATCATCAGCGCGTGCGGGCCTTCGAAGGCCTCGCGCGGAAAGCTCGGCGTGCCGAGACCATCCTGGTTGGTCACCATCACGAACTCGAAGCCCGCGTCGCGCAGCTTCAGCATCGCCGGGATCACACCCTCCACGAAGCGCAGCTTTTCGAAGGCGTCGATCTGGAAATCCTCCGGCTCCTCGATCAGGGTACCGTCGCGGTCGACGAAGAGGATGCGGGTCATGGAGGGCTCCGGCGGATGGAAGAGTGGCGCAAGCGCCTGTTGTTTCGCCTAGCACGAACGTGAGGTGGAAACGGAGGAGTTGCGGAAAAAGCAACACCGCTTCCGGAGTCCCCCTCACCCCAACCCTCTCCCCCGCAAGCGGGGGAGAGGGAGCAATAGTGCAGGCACGCCGCGAAGAACCTGGCGCCCTCTCCCCCAATGCCATTGGGGGAGAGGGCTGGGGTGAGGGGGGCTTTTTTCACGCAACACCTCATGCGTCCGACCCCATTCCAGCGAGCGCGACCAGCACCGCGTCGTTCTCCTCCGGCGCGCCGACGCTGATGCGCAGCGCATCGGCAAGCTGCGGCGCGGCGCGCTGGTCGCGCACCACGACGCCGGCGGCGAGCAGGCGGTCGAAGGCGGCCTGCGCGTCTTCGAACCGCGCCAGCAGGAAATTGCCCTGCGAGGGGTAGACCCGCCGCACACCGGGCAACTCCGCGAGCGCCCGGGCGAGGCGCTCGCGCTCGCGGCGCAGGCATTCCACCCGCCTGCGCGTTTCCTCCTGCGCCTGCGGCGAGAGGCCCGCCAGCGCGAGCGCCACGCAGGGCGTCGGCAAGGGATACGGCGCCTGGCAGCTTCGCAGCACGGCGATCAGCTCGGGCGCGGCGATAAGGGTGCCGATGCGCGCTGCGGCCAGCGCGTGCGCCTTCGACAGGGTGCGCAGCACGGCGAGGTTCGGGTGGGCGTCGTGCAGGGTCGCGGCGGAAGGCACATCGGAAAATTCGCCGTAGGCTTCGTCCACCACCACCACGGCGCGGTCGCGAAGGCGCGAAGCCAGTGCGGCGATATCTTCGAGCGCGACCGCCTCGCCGGTCGGGTTGCCGGGCGAGCACAGGAACACCAGGTGCGCGCCGCGCGCCTCGGCGGCATCGCCGATGGCGGCCAGGTCCGGCGCGAATCCCTGCGGCCCGTCCACCAGCGGCACTTCCAAGAGCGGCGCACCCTGCAGCCGCGCGCTGACCGCGTACATGCCGAACACGGGCGGCGCGACCACCACCGCGTCGATCCCGGGCCGGCACAGCGCGCGCACCAGGAGGTCGATGGCCTCGTCGCTGCCGCGCCCGACCAAGAGGTTCTCCGGGACCGTTCCGTACAGCGCCGCCAGCGCTTGCCGCAGCGCCTCGGGCTGGGGCGCGGGATAGCGGTGGCTGGAACCCTCCGCGTCGGCGGAATTGGGCCACGGGCTCTCGTTGGCGTTGAGCCAGACGCGCCCGGTCTCGGCGGCCTTGCGCGCCGAGGCGTAGCCGGAAAAGTCGCGCAGGTCGGGCCGCACCAGGCCGAGCACGCTCACCGCGCGCCCCCGTTCCGCGCGAGGCGGCGGGACACGGCGGCGGCGTGCGCATCCAGGCGCTCGGCCGTGGCGAGGGTCACCGCGTCCGGGCCGATCGTCGCCAGACCGGCGGCGCTGACCTCCTGCACCGAGATCGCGGTCTGGAAGCTTGCGACCGACACCCCGCTCCAGGCCCGCGCCGCGCCGTAGGTCGGAAGCACGTGGTTGGTTCCCGAGCAGTAGTCGCCCAGCGCCTCGGGCGCGTAGTCGCCGAGGAAGACCGAGCCGGCGCACTGCACCTGCCCCAGCCAGCGGCGCGGCTCGCGCAGGGCGAGGATCAGGTGCTCGGGCGCGTAGTCGTTGGAGACTTCGATGGCCTGGGCGATGTCGGCGGTGCGGATCAGGCGCAGGGCGCGCAGCGAGTGCGCGAGGATTTCCTTCCGCGAGAGCTGCGCCGCCTGCGCCGCAACCTGCGCCGCCGCGGCTTCCAGCAGCGCCTGGCTGTCGGATAGCAGGATGGCCTGCGAGTCCGGCCCGTGCTCGGCCTGCGACAGCAGGTCGGCCGCGACGAATTCGGCGTCGGCGCCGGCGTCGGCCACCACCAGCACTTCGGAAGGCCCGGCCGGCAGATCGATGGCCGCGCCTTCCGGATCGTTGGCGACCTGTCGCTTGGCCTCGGTCACGTAGCGGTTGCCCGGGCCGAACAGCTTGTCGCACTTGGGAACATCGCCCACGCCGTAGGCCATCGCCGCGATCGCCTGCACCCCGCCCAGTAGGAAAACCGTGTCGATGCCGCAGGCCTGCGCCGCGACCAGCACCGCCGGATCGGCGCTGCCGTCGGGGCGCGGCGGCGTGCACAGGACGATCTGCGGGCAGCCGGCCAGCCGCGCCGGCACGCCCAGCATCAGCGCGGTGGACGGCAGCGGCGCGGAGCCGGCGGGAACATACAGGCCCACGCGCCGGATCGGCCGCAGCACCCGCTCGCAGCGCACGCCCGGCGCGGTTTCCAGCGCGTAGGGAGAAGCCATGCCGGCGGCGTGGAAGCGCTTGATGCGCCCCCTCGCGGCGTGGATAGCCTCGCGCAGCGCAGCGGGGACTTCGGCCTGCGCGCGCGCGAAGGCCTCGGGAGCCACGCGAAAACCCTCCAGCGTGCAGCCGTCGAAGCGCGCGGTGAGCTCGCGCAGCGCCGCGTTGCCCTGCCCGCGCACTCGGGCGATCAGCGCGGCCACCGCCTCGCGCAGCGCCGCGTCCTCGGCCAGCGCCGGGCGCGCCAGGAGGGCGCTGCGCTGCGAATCGGCGAGCGCGTTCCAGTCGGAGATCGGGAAGTTCATGGGATCAGGCCAGCATCTGTTCGACGGGAAGCACGAGCATTGCGCGCGCGCCGGCGCGCTTGAGGTCTTCCAGGTGCTGCCAGGTGACCTCGCCGTCGCACACCGCCTGCAGCGCCACCGCATCGGCGCGGCCCTCCAGCGCGCTGACCGTGGGCACCGCGCCGCCGGGCAGGAGCGCGGTGACGGCACGCAGCGCGGCGCGATCGGCCTGGAGCAGGAGCAGGCGCGCGTCGCGAACCTTGAGCACGCCGTCGAGGCGGCGCAGCAGCAGGTCGGCCAGCGCGGCGCGCTCGTCGGCGAACGGGGCGGCCGGCCCGACCAGCACCGCCTCGCTCTCGAAGATCACCGCCACTTCGCGCAGCTGGTTGGCCGCCAGCGTGGCGCCGGAGGACACCAGATCGCAGATCGCCTCGGCCTTGCCCAGACGCGGGGCGATTTCAACCGAGCCGGAGAGCGTGACGACCTCGGCCTCCACGCCGTTGCGCTCCAGCCAGTCGGACAGGAGGTTCGGGTAGGACGTGGCGATGCGCAGCCCGGCCAGCGTCTGCGGCCCGCCCCAATCCTGCTCCTGCGGCAGCGCGATGGAGAGCCGGCACTGGCCGAAGCCCAGCGCACGAAGCTCGGCGTACGCCGGCTCGCGCCCGGCGCGCAGCTCGCCCAGGCGAAGCTCCTCCAGCACGTTGCGCCCGACGAAGCCCAGGTCGCAGGCGCCCTCGGCGATGAGGCCGGGAATGTCGTCGTCGCGCACCAGCAGGAGGTCGATCGGCAGGGTCTCGCCATAGCAGAACAGGCGGTCGCGGCTTTCGCGGAAGGACAGGCCCGAGCGCGTCAGCAGCTCGCGTCCCGGGGCGGACAGGCGTCCGGATTTCTGCGTCGCGATGCGCAGTCGATCACGTGGTTTCATGGGGATTCCGGAGGGGACAAGCGGGAAATCAGTCGGGTGAAGCGGTGCCGGTGAAGCCCGGATGTCGCTTCAGGCCGAGCGCATCGGCCGCGCGCAGGTAGCCTCCCGCGCCGTGGGTGAGGCTGCGCGCCACGCGACCGATCGTGGTCACGCTCACCCCGGTTCGTTCGTGGATCTCGCGATAGGGCACGCCTTCCAGCAGCGGCGCCACCACCTGCCAGCGGTCCGCCATCGCCTCGATCTCCGCGGGCGTGCACAGGTCGGTGAGCAGGGCGCGCATCTGCGCACGGTCGCCCATCGCCAGAAGCGCGTCGGCGAGTCGGTTGAGCGCGGCGGTGCGTTCGCGGCGATCCTGGGCGGGGGGGCGTTTCACGTTGATCGACTGGAACAATGTAATAGTGCGTTATCACATTGGAACACGGAACAGCAACGACGGCAAGACCCGGGCCTGATCCCAGCCGGCAGTGTCCGTTCAAATGCCGCCTTATACCGCGCGCCTCGCAGCGAAATCGCGTAGCCCGACCAATCGCTCCAGTCAGCCCAGCGCCACGCTCTCGCGCAACGCCGCCGCCAGCGTTTCGCACTGTGGCGGGGAAAGCGGCGCGTTGCGCGCATCGCTCAGTTCGAAGAAGTCCTCGACGCGCTCGCCGAAGGTGGCGATACGCGCGTCGTGAACGCGGACCTTGTGCGAATGCAGGACCGAGGCGACCTGCGCCAGCAGGCCTGGGCGGTCGTTGCAGACCAGGATGAGCTGGGTGCGCTCGCCCTTCCCTGAGAACTCGACCTGCACCGGCACGCGGAAATGCCGCAGCTGCGGTGGCAGCGCGCGACGCCCAGGCAGGCGCAACGGCCCCGGGGCGCGCAGGCTGTCGCGCACCTCCCGGGCCACGGCGGAGGCGCGTCGATGCGCATCCACGCCCTCGAAGGCGGCGTCGGTCTCCAGCACCTGGAAGGTGTCCAGCGTCATGCCGCGCAGCGAGGTGACGATGCGCGCATCCACGATCGAAAGCCCTTGCCGGTCGAGCGCGGCGGCGGCGATCGCGAACAGGCCGTCACGGTCTGGCGAATAGACGAAGACCTCCATCGCTCCGGCGCGCGCGTGCGGCCGCGCCAGCACCACGGGCAGGCCGTCGCGGCCGGCATCGGCCATGCCGCGCGCCTGCCAGGCGATCTGCTCGGGCCGGTAACGCAGGAAGCTGTCGTCAGGGAAATCCGCCCACAGGGCGTCGATCGTGCCCTCGTCCAGCCCTTCGGAGACCAGTCGCGCGCGCGCCGCTTCGCGCACTTCGGCCACGCGTTCGGCGACGTGCGCGCGCTGCGCCAGGCCGCGCCGCAGGGCGAAGCGCGTGGCCGCGTGCAGATCGGCCATCAGGCGATCCTTCCAGGCATTCCACAGCTTGGGGCTGGTGCCGGCGATGTCGGCCACGGTAAGAAGATAGAGGTAGTCCAGTCGCTCGCGCTCGCCGACCTCGCGTGCGAAGGCGTCCACCACGTCCGGATCGGAGATGTCCTTGCGCTGGGCGGTGGTGGACATGATCAGGTGCTGGCGCACCAGCCAGGCCACCAGATCGGTATCGCCTGCGGAAAGTCCGTGTGATTCGCAGAACGCCCGGGCATCCGCCTCGCCCAGCTCGGAGTGGTCGCCGCCGCGGCCCTTGGCGATGTCGTGGAACAGGCCCGCCAGCACCAGCAGTTCGGGTTTGCGCAGCTGCGGCCACAGCTCGTGGCCCAGCGCGAAGCGTTCCACCGATTCGGGACGCGAGAAGCTCTCGATGTTGCGCAGTACCGCCAGGGTGTGCTCATCGACGGTGTAGGCGTGGAACAGGTCGTACTGCATGCGGCCGGCCACCTTGCCGAAGGCCGGCAGGTAGCGGCCCAGCACGCCCAGGCGCGCCATGCGCTCGAGCGTCTGCACCGCCTGGCGATCGCGTACCAGTTCCATGAACAGCACGCGGACCTCGGCACTGGCGCGAAAATCCTCGTCGATGCGCTCCAGCGATTCGCCCAGCGCGCGCGCGGTGGCCGAATGCAGGGTGGGAAGCTGCGGTTGCTGCTGCCAGACGCGGAACAAGCGCAGGATCGCGGTCGGCTGGCGCCGCAGCAAGGCCACGTCGCGCAGCGCCAGGCTCTGCCCGATGCGAACGAACTCGGCATCGATGGTCTCGGGCTGGTCGGCGTCGCGCAGGCTCTCCTCGAAGCGTTGCAGCAGCCGGTCGCCCAGCCGCGTCACCAGCGCCGCGCTGCGGAAGAAACCCTGCATGAGCTGCTCCACCGCAAGGTTCTCGCTGTGCTCGTCGTGCAGGCCGAGGCGTTCGGCAAGCGGTTTCTGGTAGTCGAAGCGCAGCCGCTCTTCGCGCCGCCCCGCCACCAGATGCAGGCCGTAGCGCAGCCGCGAAAGCGCGCGCCGGTGAGTGTCGAGCACGCGGAATTCGTCGGCGCCCAGCACCCCCAGCGCCACCAGGTCTTCCAGCCCGCGCACGCCGAACAGGCGCTTGGCCAGCCAGCCCAGGGCGTGGATGTCGCGCAACCCGCCGGGGCCATCCTTGATGTTGGGTTCGAGGTTGTAGGCGGTGTCGTTGAAACGCGCGTGGCGGCTGCGCCACTCGTTGCGCTTGGCTTCCAGAAAGGCTTCGGCCGGCCAGAGGTCCGGCGTGCGCAGGGCCACCAGCAGTCGCGTGAGCGCGGCGCTGTCGCCGACCAAGGGACGCGCCTCGAGCAGCGAAGTGGCGACGGTCACATCGGCGCGCGCGGCTTCCACGCACTGGGCCACGCTGCGCACCGCGTGGCCGGGTACCAGACCGATGTCCCACAGGAGGGCGAACCAGCGCTCGATCGTCTCGCGCTGGTCGCGCTGGCTCCCGGCCTCGGCCAGCACCAGCAGATCCACGTCCGAATAGGGGAACAGCTCGCCGCGCCCGTAGCCGCCGGTGGCCACCAGCGCCAGCCCCGGCGCGCCCGCGAAGCCGCGAGTCCAGGCGGATACCACGATTCGATCCACCGCTCTGGAACGCCGCGCCAGCAGGCGGTCCACGTCTTCTTCGCGGTCGAAGGCCGAGGCCAACTGCCTTGCGCCCTCATTCAGCGCGCGCCGCGCGGCGGCCTTCCAGGCGTCCGGGTCGCCGTCGTCGGGAAGCTCCGGCTCCGGCGCCTGCGCGCTCATGCGTCGTTGTCGTCGCCGGGAATGCGGGTGAGGATCTCGAAGCCGTCGTCGGTGACCGCGACGGTGTGCTCCCACTGGGCCGAGAGCGAGCGGTCCTTGGTGACCACGGTCCAGCCGTCCGGCAGGAGGCGCGAGTGGCGCGCGCCGGCGTTGATCATCGGCTCGATGGTGAACACCATGCCCTTCTTCAGCACCGGCCCGGTGCCGGCCTGGCCGTAATGCAGCACCTGGGGCTCGTCGTGGTAGACCTGCCCGATGCCGTGGCCGCAGTACTCGCGCACGACGGAGAAGCGCTCGGATTCGGCGTAGCTCTGGATCGCGTGGCCGATGTCGCCCAGGTGCGCGCCCGGGCGCACCGCGCGGATGCCGCGGAACATGGCCTCGCGGGTGACGTCCACCAGGCGCTGGGCCAGCACCGAGGGCTTGCCGACGAGGTACATGCGGCTGGTGTCGCCGTGCCAGCCGTCCTTGATGACGGTCACGTCGATGTTGAGGATGTCGCCGTCCTTGAGCAGCTTGCCATCGCTCGGGATGCCGTGGCAGATGACGTTGTTGACCGAGGTGCAGGTCGCCGCGGGGAACGGGATGCGCCCGTGCCCGCCGCCGTAGCCGATGTTGGCCGGGATCGCCTTCTGCACGTTGACGATGTGGTCGTGGCAGATGCGGTCCAGTTCGGCCGTGGTGACGCCGGCCCTGACGTGGGGTTCGACCACGCGCAGCACCTCGGCCGCGAGGCGGCCTGCCACGCGCATCTTCTCGATATCGGATGCGGACTTGATGGGAATGCTCATCAGTCAATTATTGCGCAGCGGCCCGCATCGGGCCAGCGCCACGGGTGTCAGCGATAGCCTTCGGCCTGCAGGCTGAAGAGTTCGGCGTAGAGGCCACCGGCCGCCAGCAGCGATGCGTGATCGCCCTCCTCGATCACCGCCCCGTGCCGCAGCACGAGGATGCGATCGGCCATGCGTACGGTGGAAAAGCGGTGGGAAATCAGCACCGTGGTGCGCCCTTCCGAGAGCTCGCGGAAGCGCTGGAACACCTCGAACTCCGCGCGCGCGTCGAGCGCGGCGGTGGGTTCGTCCAGGATCATCACCTGGGCCTGGCGCATGTAGGCGCGCGCGATGGCGAGCTTCTGCCATTCGCCGCCGGAAAGCTCCACGCCGCTGCCGAAGCGCTTGCCCAGCATCTGTTCATAGCCGCCGGGAAGCTTCGCGATCACTGCGTCGGCCAGGCTGCGGCGCGCGGCCTCCTCGATACGCGCGCGGTCGTCCCGCGCCTCGATCCGGCCCACCGCGATGTTGTCGGCGGCGCTGAGGTGATAGCGCACGAAGTCCTGGAAGATCACCCCGATATGCGCGCGCAACTCGTCCAGGTCGTAGTCGCGAAGATCCACGCCGTCGAGCAGGATGCGGCCCTCGTCCGGGTCGTAGAGGCGCGCCAGCAGCTTGACCAGGGTGGTCTTGCCGGCACCGTTCTCGCCCACCAGCGCAATCGATTCGCCCGCGCCGATTTCAAGCGACAGCCCGCGCACCGCCCAGCGCTCGGCACCGGGATAGCGGAAGCCCACGTCTTCGAACACGAAGCCTTCGCGGATCGGCTGCGGCATCGCGCGCGCGCCGGGGCGCGAGAGGATTTCCGGGCGGATGTCGAAAAACGAGTACAGGTCGTCGAGGAACAGCGCCTGGTTGGCGACCTGAGAAAAGCCGCTCAGCAGCCCTTCGAGCAGCGAACGCAGGCGCAGGAAGGAACCCGCCAGGAAAGTCAGGTCGCCCACGGTGAAGTCGCCGCGCACGGTGCGCCAGGTCAGGTAGCCGTAGGCGGCGTAGTAGCCGCCCGTGCCCAGCAGCGAGAGCGCGCCGCCCCACAGCGCGCGGCGCGCGGCCAGGGCGCGATTGGCGCGATGGAAGGTGTCGGCCAGATGCCGGTAGCGCGCGATCAGGAAGGGGGCCAGCGCGAAGATCTTCACCTCCTTGGCGGTTTCCACGCTGGCACCGGTCTGGCGCACGTAATCGAGCTCGCGCCGCTCGGGGGTCCAGTGGAAATTGAGCGCGTAGCCCTGCGCGTTGAAATGCATCTCGCCCAGGAACGCGGGCAGCAGCGCGACCAGGATCAGCCCGATCAGCCAGGGCGCGTAGGCCGCCAGTCCGACACCGAAGGCGATGACGGTGACGGCATCCTGGGCCTGGCCGAAGAGCTGGCCCAGCAGCGGGCTGCGGCCCATGGTCTGGCGGCGCGCACGCTCCAGGCGATCCTGCAGGTCGGCGTCCTCGAAGTCCTCCAGATCCAGCGTCGCGGCGTGCTCCATCAGCCGCACGCTGGCGAGGTTGGCGTAGCGCTCGGACAGCACCGCATCGACGAAGCCCACGGCGCGGCCGAGCAGGTCCGAGGCCAGCGCCAGGGCGAACTCCGTGACCAGCAGCAGCGCCAGATGATCCAGCTCGCCGCGGCTCCACGCTTGCCGCAGTCCATCGTGGAACTCCCCGCCGCCAAGCCCGATCACCTCGTCGATGATGAGCTTGGCGACGTAGAGCATGGCCACCGGCAGCACCGCGCGCGCGAGGCGCAGCACCACCGTGGCCAGCGTCAGCGGCGCGCTGGTTTCCCAGACCTGACGCAGGAACGGCCCCAGGTTGCGCAGCGCCGAGACGCGCTGGCGCAGGGATTGGCGCTCTGCGGCCGCGGGCTTCAACGCGCGCCGACTTCCGCCAGGCGCAGCCGCACCGTTTCACCGCTGAAGCCCAGCGCCGCGCCGACTTCCTCCAGCGTGGCGCGCTCGCGCGGAAAGAGGCGGCCGTCGGCCATGGCCACACCCACCAGGACATCCAGCCAGTGCAGCAGTTCGCTGGAACCGGCCGGGTAAAGCTCCTGGATGCGGCGCGCCTCGTGTGCCAGGTCGATCTGGCGCAGCCGCCCGCGCTCGAAGGCCGCATTGGCCAGCGCCAGACCGCCGCTGGGCAGGTCCATGTCCTTCATCACCGAATTGACGAACTCGGCCTCGTGGCTGGTCACGATGCTGTCGGCCTTGGCCACGTAGCCGATCAGCCCGAACAGCACCTCGACCGGCATCTCGCGTTCCCTTGGCAGCTTGCCGCCGGTGAACAGTTCGCCGACCGCGCTGCGCAGGTCGCGCAGGATGCCGGTGAAACCGGCGCCGGAATCTTCGGAAGCCATAATGCGTTCTCCATGGTCTGGGCAGGCCTTGCGCGCCGATCCGGCCTGCCTTGCACGAAAGTGGGATGCCCCGGCGCTCGCCGCCATCGTAAACTTCCCGCCCCCAAAAGCCACCATTGCGGCAGCCGTGACCCTCATCCAGCAGGAAGACCTGATCCAGTCCGTCGCCGACGCACTGCAGTACATCAGCTACTACCACCCGGTCGATTTCATCCGCGCCGTCACTGCCGCCCACGAGCGCGAGGAATCCCCGGCCGCCAAGGACGCGATGGCGCAGATCCTGATCAACTCGCGGATGTGCGCAGAAGGCCACCGCCCGATCTGCCAGGACACCGGCATCGTCACCGTGTTCCTGGAAGTGGGCATGGACGTGCGCTGGGAAGGCTTCACCGGCTCGCTGGAAGACGCCGTGAACGAGGGCGTCCGCCGCGCCTACCTGCACCCCGACAACAAGCTGCGCGCCAGCGTGCTGGCCGATCCGGCCGGCAAGCGCATCAACACGAAAGACAACACGCCCTGCGTCATCAACGTCAAGATCGTCGCCGGCGACAAACTCGACGTGATCGTGGCGGCCAAGGGCGGCGGCAGCGAAGCCAAGAGCAAGTTCGCGATGCTCAACCCGTCCGACTCCATCGTCGACTGGGTGCTCAAGACGGTGCCGACCATGGGCGCCGGCTGGTGCCCGCCGGGGATGCTCGGCATCGGCATCGGCGGCACCGCCGAGAAGGCGATGCTGCTGGCGAAGGAATCCTTGATGGAAGAAATCGACATCCAGGAACTGATCGCGCGCGGGCCGCAGAATCGCATCGAGGAAATGCGCATCGAGCTCTTCGAGAAGGTCAACGCGCTGGGCATCGGCGCGCAGGGCCTGGGCGGCCTGACCACGGTGCTGGACGTCAAGATCAAGGACTTCCCCACCCACGCCGCCAACCTGCCGGTGGCGATGATTCCCAACTGCGCGGCGACCCGCCACGCGCATTTCACCCTCGACGGCAGCGGCCCGGTGATGCTCGATCCGCCCTCGCTGGAAGACTGGCCCAAGCTCACCTACAGCCCGCAGAACGCGCGCCGGGTGAACCTGGACACCATCACCCGTGAAGAAGTCGCCACGCTCCAGCCGGGCGAAGTTCTGCTGCTCTCGGGCAAGATGCTGACCGGCCGCGACGCCGCGCACAAGCGCATGGTCGACATGCTCAACAAGGGCGAGCCGCTGCCGGTGGATCTGGCCGGGCGCTTCATCTACTACGTCGGCCCGGTCGATCCGGTGCGCGATGAAGTGGTCGGCCCGGCCGGCCCGACCACGGCGACGCGCATGGACAAGTTCACCGAGCAGGTGCTCAGCGCCACCGGCCTCTTGGGCATGATCGGCAAGGCCGAGCGCGGGCCCGCGGCGCTGGAGGCGATCAGGAAGCACCAGTCGGTCTACCTGATGGCGGTGGGCGGCGCCGCCTACCTGGTCTCCAAGGCGATCCGCGCCGCGCGCGTGGTCGGCTTTGCCGACCTCGGCATGGAGGCGATCTACGAGTTCGAGGTCAAGGACATGCCGGTGACGGTGGCGGTGGACAGCCGCGGCAGCTCGGTGCATGAGACCGGCCCGCAGGAATGGCAGTCCCGCATCGGGAAAATCCCGCTGCGGGTGTTGTGACGGGGTTCTCATCCCTACCCCATTTGGGGCATAGTGGTTCTGACAAGTGCATCGGCGAAAGCATCCGCCGACGTGCTCTTTTGTTCCAAACGCGGGAAGCGCGCCGTTGAATTCCAAGAGCCACTACGTCGGGGATGGATTCGAAATCCATTTCAGCTTCTCGGCAGGCGTCCTGCGCGCCCAGGTGGAAGGCCCGCACGACAGTTACGAAATCTCGGTCGCCTACTGGGAAGTCGTGGCGAAAGAGCGCGCGCACTGCGGAGCAACCCGGCTGCTGGTGGTGGAGAACCTTGCCAGCAGCACGGGGCACGATGTCACCCTGCGCATGGCCGACGAGATACTGAAACTCGACCTGGCCGGCTGCCGCGTCGCCTTCGTAGACCGCGGGCTGGAAAACCGGTCGGTGCAGGAGGTCATCGCCATGCAGGCGCGCGAACTGGGCATCATCGCCACCGTGTTCGGCCAGGAAGCCGAAGCCCTGAACTGGCTTCGCCACGGCGAGGACTGAGCCGCATGCCGGCACATCGCTAGCCCTGCGGCAAATCCACGTTGCGGCGGAATTCGAAGATCAGGCGCGTCTCGATGTGCGCCACCTCCTCCCGTTCGGTGAAGGCGCTGAGGGTGAAACTTCGCAGGTGCTCGCTGTCGCGCACGCCCACGTGCGCGAGGAAATCATCGGCACCGGCCACGTGGTAGCAGGCCATCACTTCCGGCAGCGACAGCAGGTGCCGGTGGAAACCATCCACCAGCGCGCGCGAATGCCGCGCCAGGCGTACCGAGACCATCGCCTGCAAGCCGATCCCGATGGCCGCCGGCGCGATCTCGGCGTGATAGCCCAGAAGCACCTTTTCCTCGCGCATCCGGCGCACGCGCTCCAGCGCGGTGGAGGGCGCGATGCCGACCTTTTCGGCGAGGTCCTTGTTGGGCAGCCGCGCATTCTTCCGCAGCAGGCGCAAGAGCGCGTGGTCGATTCGGTCGAGCATGGTCGGAAGGGCGAATGCTAAAATATTCTTCGATACACTGCCACGTCACCGAATACAGTTCTAGCATGGCCGAAATCCCACGCCCGGAGTTCGACATGCCCCGCTTCCAGACCACCGCCGTCCACGCCGGCCGCGAAGACTTCAATCGCCTGTGCGTCCACGCGCCGCCGATCGACCTGTCGACCACCTACCCGATCCCCGACCTCGGCACCGGCAGCGCCAGTTTCGACGCGCTGATCGCCGGCGGGCACGACGCTGCCAATCCGATCTACGCGCGCCTGCACAACCCGACCGTGGCGCGCACGGAGGACGCCATCGCCGCGCTCGAAGGCACGCAGGCCTGCGTGGCCTTTGCTTCGGGCATGGCGGCGCTCACCGCGGTGCTGATGGCGCGCAGCCAGCACGGCCGCCATGTGCTGGTGGTACGTCCGCTGTACGGCACCTCCGACCACCTCCTGGGCAGCGGCCTGTGCGGCGTGGAAGCCGAATTCCTCACCGACGCGGGCCAGGTCGCGGCGCGACTGCGGCCCGACACGGCGCTGGTCATCATCGAAACCCCCTCCAACCCGACGCTCGATCTCGTGGACATCCGCGCCACCGTCGCGGCCGCGGGCCGGGTGCCGGTGCTGGTCGATTCCACCTTCGCCACCCCGGTGCTGCAGCGCCCGGCGGAACTGGGCGCCACCTACGTCTGGCACAGCGCCACCAAGTTCCTCGGCGGCCACGGCGACGTGATCGCCGGCGTGGTGTGCTGCGAGGAGACCCACGCCGCCCCGCTGCGCACGATGCGCGCGGCCACCGGCGCCCTGCTCCACCCGCTGGCGGCCTATCTGCTGCACCGCGGCCTGCCGACGCTGGCGCTGCGCGTGGAAGCAGCCCAGGCCAACGCGCAGGTGCTGGCGCAGCGGCTGGCGGAGCATCCGGCGGTATCGAAGGTGTTCTATCCGGGCCTGCCCGGCGCGCGCGGCGGGCACCTGATCGGCATCCAGATGTCCGGCCCCGGCTCGCTCATGGCCTTCGAGGTCAAGGGTGGCCACGACGCCGCGGCGCGCGTCATGGCCCGGGCCAAGGTGATGACCGCCGCGGTGAGCCTGGGCTCCACCGACAGCCTGATCCAGCACCCCGCCGGCCTGACCCACCGCATGGTGCCCGAGGAAGCCCGCGCCGCCGCCGGCATCACCCCGGGCCTGCTGCGCCTGTCGGTCGGCATCGAGCATGTGGAAGACCTCTGGGACGACCTGGCGCAGGCGCTGGAAGGCTGAGGCCTCCGCGGCGCAGGCGGCTTCTGCATCCCGGCATCCACCCACGCGCAAGCCTGCAGCAGCGGGCCCGCCATCGAACGGGGGCAACCGGCTCTCCGCGTTGAAACACAAACGGGCACCTCGCGGTGCCCGTTTGCCATCGATCAGCGAATCGTCCGGACGATCAGCCCGCGGCCTTCGACTTGGCCAGCCGCAGCCAGGTATCGACCACGGTGTCGGGATTGAGCGAAACCGACTCGATGCCCTGCTGCATCAGCCACTCGGCAAGGTCGGGATGGTCGCTCGGGCCCTGGCCGCAGATGCCGATGTACTTGCCGCGCCGGCGCGCGGTGCTGATCGCCATCGACAGGAGCTTCTTGACCGCTGCATCGCGCTCGTCGAACAGGTGGGCGACGATGCCCGAGTCGCGGTCCAGGCCCAGGGTGAGCTGGGTCAGGTCGTTGGAGCCGATCGAAAAGCCGTCGAACAGGTCGAGAAACTCGTCGGCCAGGAGCGCGTTGGACGGCAGCTCGCACATCATGATGACCTTGAGCCCGTTCTCGCCCTGCTTCAGGCCGTTGGCGGCGAGGGTATCGAGCACCGCGCGCCCCTCCTCCAGCGTGCGCACGAACGGGATCATGACCCAGCAGTTGGTCAGCCCCATGTCCTCGCGCACCTTCTTCACCGCGCGGCATTCCAGCGCGAAGCAGTCGCGGAACTCCGGGTGCACGTAGCGGCTGGCGCCGCGGAAGCCGATCATCGGGTTTTCCTCGTGCGGCTCGTACTGCGAGCCGGCGACGAGGTTGGCGTATTCGTTGGATTTGAAGTCCGACAGGCGCACGATCACCGGATTGGGCGCGAAGGCCGCGGTGAGCGTGGCGATGCCTTCGGCAAGGCGATCGACGTAGAACGACACCGGATCGGCATAGCCGGCGCTCATCTCGTCGATCTTCGCGCGGATCTCGGCGGACTGCCGGCCGTATTCGAGCAGCGCGCGCGGGTGGATGCCGATCTGGCGCGCGATGATGAACTCCAGGCGCGCCAGACCGATGCCCTGGTTGGGGAGCTGGGCGAAATCGAAGGCGCGCTCGGGGTTGCCGACGTTCATCATGATCTTGAGCGGCGCCGGCGGCATGTTCTCCAGATCCGCCGTGGCTATCTCGAAATCGAGCCTGCCGGCGTAGATATGGCCGGTGTCGCCTTCGGCGCAGGACACCGTGACCTCGGCGCCGTCCGGAATGGTGGTCATGGCGTCACCGCAGCCGACCACGGCCGGCACGCCCAGCTCGCGCGCGATGATCGCGGCGTGGCAGGTGCGCCCGCCGCGGTTGGTGACGATGGCGGCAGCGCGCTTCATGATCGGCTCCCAGTCGGGGTCGGTCATGTCGGCCACCAGCACGTCGCCGGGCTGGAACTTGGCCATCTCGTCGAGCGAGCGCACCACCCGCGCGGTGCCGGCGCCGATCTTCTGGCCGATGGCGCGGCCCTGCGCCAGCACCCCGCTTTTGGCGTTGAGGCTGTAGCGCTCGATCCGGGTGGCGCGGGCGCGCGACTTCACCGTTTCCGGGCGGGCCTGGACGATGAAGAGCCTGCCGCTGTTGCCGTCCTTGGCCCATTCGATATCCATCGGGCGGCCGTAGTGCTCCTCGATGATGAGCGACTGGCGCGCCAGCTCCTCGACATCGGCGTCGGTGATCGCGAAACGGCGCCGCAGCTCCAGCGGCGTGTCCTCGTTCTTCACCCGCTCGCCCGGCACGTCGGAATACACCATGCGGATCTGCTTGGCGCCGATCTGGCGACGCACCACGGCGTGCTTGCCGGCGCGCAGGGTGGGCTTGTAGACGTAGAACTCGTCCGGATTGACCGCGCCCTGCACCACGTTCTCGCCCAGGCCGTAGCTGGCGGTGACGAAAACCACGTCGCGGAAGCCCGATTCGGTATCCAGCGTGAAAAGCACGCCCGAGGCGCCGATGTCCGAGCGCACCATCAGCTGCACGCCGGCCGAGAGGAACACGTCCTCGTGCTTGAAGCCGTGGTGCACGCGATAGGCGATGGCACGGTCGTTGTAGAGGCTGGCGAAGACCTCCTTGACCTTGCGCACCACGTCGGCGGCACCGGTGACGTTGAGGAAGGTTTCCTGCTGCCCCGCGAAGCTGGCGTCGGGCAGGTCTTCGGCCGTGGCCGAGGAACGCACCGCTACCGACACCTCACCGCCGTCTTCGGCGCACAACCTGGCGTAGGCTTCACGGATGGCGGCATCCAGCGCCGGCTGCAGCGGCGCATCGATCACCCAGCCGCGGATTTCCGCGCCCGCCTTCATCAGCGCAGGAACATCCTCCACGTCCAGCGCGGCGAGGCGATCGAAGATGCGTTCGTGCAGGTGGTTGTGCGCGATGAACTCGCGGAAGGCGTCGGCCGTGGTGGCAAAACCGCCGGGAACCGAGACGCCGAGCTTGGCAAGATTGCCGATCATCTCGCCGAGCGAGGAATTCTTGCCGCCCACCTGGGCAAGATCGGTCAGGCGCAGGTCGTGCAGCCACAGGATGTGTGAAGTCACGCGTTGGCTCCGGAGCGAGCTGGGAAAGGGTTGAACCCGTTATTGTGCGGGGCACAACGGGGGCTTACAAGGCTTGGGGCCACTTCCTGTGATTCAAATTCACTCGCCGCCCGCCACCATCATCCTTCCCACCAGGATCGATCCGGTGGCGATGTGCGAGCGCGGGTCCACGTCGCAGCCCACGGCCTCGATGCCGAGCAGCATGTCCTTGAGGCTCCCGGCGATGGTGGCTTCGTCCACGGCGTAGGCGATCTCGCCGCCTTCCACCCAGAATCCGGCGGCGCCGCGCGAGTAGTCGCCGGTGATGGCGTTGACGCCCTGCCCCATCAGCTCGGTGACCAGCAGGCCGCGCCCCATGCCGCGCAGCAGCGCCGCAAGGTCGTCGCGGCCGGTGGTGATGGCAAGATTGTGCACGCCGCCGGCGTTGCCGGTGCTTTCCATGCCGAGCTTGCGCGCCGAATAGCTGCCCAGGAGGTAGCGCGCCAGCACGCCGCCCTCGACCAGCGCCGACTCGCGGGTTTCCACGCCTTCGGCATCGAAGGCCGCGGAGCGATGCCCGCGCAGGAGGTGCGGGCGTTCGATCAGGTCGATTCCGCGCGGCAGCACGGGCTTGCCGAGGTGGTCGAGCAGGAAGCTCGCGCGCCGGTACAGCGCCCCGCCCGACACCGCACCCAGGAGGTGCCCGATCAGCGAGCGCGCGACCTCGGCCGAGTACAGCACCGGGTAGGTGCCGGTCGGCGCTGCGCGCGGGTCCAGTCGCGCCACGGTGCGCTCGGCCGCGCGCCGACCCACGGTTTCGGGCGAGGCCAGCACGTCCGGATGGCAGTGGCCGTCGTACCAGTAGTCGCGCTGCATCGCCTCGCCCTCGCCTGCGATCAGCGAAAGGCTGAGGCCGTGGCTGGTGCCGCTTTCCGCGCCCAGAAAGCCGTGGCTGTTGGCGTAGACGCCGATGCTCTGGCTCTGCGAGGCATTGGCTCCTTCCGAGTTGGCGATGCGCGCATCGGCGGCGCGCCCTGCCTCCTCGCAGGCCAGCGCGCGCGCGATCGCCGCATCGGCGTCCAGCGGCAGCGGGTGCCACAGGTCGAAGTCGGGAAAGCGCGTGGCCATGCGCGCGGCGTCGGCCAGCCCGGCGCAGGGGTCTTCCTCGGTGTATCGGGCGATGGCACAGGCCTGTTCGATGGTGGCCTCGATCGAACCCGGGTCGAGGTCGGCGGTGCTGGCGCTGGCCTTGCGCGTGCCGAAATACACCGTCAGCGACAGCCCCCGATCGCGGGTGTATTCCACCGTCTCCACCTCGCCCAGGCGCACGCCCACCGAAAGACCGCGCTCCTCGCTCAGGTCCACCTCGGCCTGGCCCGCACCGCGCGCGCGGCAGCGTGCCAGCACCTCGCGCGCGAGCTCGGCCAGTCTCGCCTGCGTCTGCCCTGCATCGTCTCGCTCAAGTTCGTTCGTCATCTGCACTATCCTTTGTGTTTTACGGGAATCGGGAATGGGGAATGGGGAATCGGCCGCCAGCCGCTCCGCTCCCACCGAATCCCCAATCCCGAATCCCCAATCCCGAATCCCGAACCATGCGCGGACGCGATCCCGAAACCGGCGAATTCCTTTCTCCCAGCCGCAGCCAGAAGCGCCGCGAGGCGCTCGACGTGCTGGCCCTGGCCGAGCGTCTGGTCGATCTGCCCGACCGCCAGCTCGCCGCGCTGCCGATGCCCGAGGATCTGCGCGATCTGGTGCGCGAATCGCGCCGCATCACCGCGCAGATCGCGCGCAAGCGCCAGCTCCAGTTCCTCGCCAAGGCGATGCGGCGCGAAGAAGACGACATCCTCGATGCGATCCGCAGCGTGCTGGACAAGGACCGCGACCAGTCGCGCCGCGAAACCGCCGAGCTGCACCGGCTGGAGTCCTGGCGCGAGCGCCTGCTGGAAGGTGGCGACGAGGCGCTGGCCGAACTGCTGGACGAATACCCCGACGCCGACCGCCAGCTGCTGCGCCAGCTCGTGCGCAACGCGCGGCTGGAGCGGGAGAAACAGCGCCCGCCGCGCGCCTTCCGCGAGCTGTTCCGGGTGCTGAAGGCGCTGGCGGCCGGGGAAGGAGAGATCGCCGATGCGCCGGAAAGCGAAGCGCCCGACTTCGACGAGGAAGATCTCGAACCGTAGTCGATCGCGCAAGTCCACGGCGCGCGCCGAAGCGAGTTTTCCACGCTCCAGTCCCTCACGCCTGCGTGCCGCCGACGGTCATCTGGTCGATCTTCAGGGTCGGCTGGCCCACGCCCACCGGCACGCTCTGGCCTTCCTTGCCGCACACGCCCACGCCTTCGTCGAGCGCGAGGTCGTGGCCGACCATGCTGACCCGCGTCATGGCTTCCGGGCCGTTGCCGATCAGGGTGGCACCCTTCACCGGCGCGGTGATCGTCCCGTCTTCGATGAGGTAGGCCTCGGTCGCGGAAAACACGAACTTGCCCGAAGTGATGTCCACCTGCCCGCCGCCGAAGTTGACCGCGTAGAGGCCGCGCTTGACGCTTTTGATGATGTCGGCCGGGTCGTCGTTTCCCGCCAGCATGTAGGTATTGGTCATGCGCGGCATCGGCAGGCGCGAGAAGGACTCGCGCCGCCCGTTGCCGGTGGGAGCGACGCCCATAAGGCGCGCGTTGAGCCGATCCTGCATGTAGCCCACCAGCCGGCCCTTCTCGATCAGCGTGGTGCACCGGGTCGGTGTGCCTTCATCATCGACGCTGAGCGAGCCGCGCCGTCCCGGCAACGTGCCGTCATCGACGATGGTGCACAGCTCCGAGGTCACCTTCTGCCCCATGCGCCCGGCATAGGTGGACGTGCCCTTGCGGTTGAAGTCGCCTTCCAGCCCATGGCCCACGGCCTCGTGCAGCATCACGCCCGGCCAGCCGGGCCCCAGCACCACCGGCATCGAGCCGGCAGGCGCGGGCACGGCCTCCAGCGCAACGCGCGCCTGGCGCAGTGCCTCGTCCGCGATGGCGAAGGCGCGGCGACCTTCCAGCAGTTCCGCATAGCCGTGGCGCCCGCCGCCGCCGGCGTAGCCCTGCTCGCGCCGGCCATCGCGCTCCACGATCACGCTGACGTTGAGCCGCACCAGCGGGCGCACGTCACCGGCCATCACCCCGTCCGAACGCGCCACCAGCACGGTGTCGAGCGTTGCCGAGAGACTCACCATCACCTGCACCACGCAGGAATCGGCGGCGCGCAGGTAGGCGTCGATCTCGCGCAGCACCCGCACCTTGGACTCGCTGTCCAGGCTCTCTACCGGGTCGATGGCCGGATACAGCGCTACCGCCTCGCGCAGGCGCAGGCCCGCACCCGCCACGGCATTTCCGCCGCGCGCGATCGCGCGCGCCGCGCCGGCGGCTTCCAGCAGCGCCGGCAGGCGGATCTCGTCGGAATAGGCGAAGCCGGTCTTCTCGCCCGACAGCGCGCGCACGCCCACGCCCTGCTCGATCGCGTGCGAGCCGCTCTTGACGATGCCATCCTCCAGCGCCCAGCTTTCCTGCCGCGAGTTCTGGAAGTACAGGTCGGCCTCGTCCACGCCGGGGCCGAGCAGCCGCCCGAAAGCGCGTTCGAGGTCGCCGGCATCCAGACCGGCGGGAGCAAGAAGGCGCGCCTGCGCCAGCATCAGGGATGAGGTCATTGGGATCCTTCGGAAGAAAGGCGCGGCGCAGACGGCGCACAGGATGAAAATGGACTCGCTACGCGAAAGATCAAGCCCAAGTCATGATGGCAGCATAAGACAAAGGGCGTCGCATCCGTCGAAGCGACGCCCGTTCGCTTGCCATCCGGTCCGGGACGCTCAGTCCGTCACGCCCTCGGCCACCTCGCGGTATTCCTCGATCTGGTCGAAGTTCATGTAGCGGTAGATCGCATCGCCCTGCACGCTGATGACCCCGGTGCCGGCGAGGTATTCCTCGCGCGTCGGGATGCGGCCCAGGATCGCGCAGATCGCCGCCAGTTCCGCCGAGCCCAGATAGACGTTGGTGTTGCGGCCCAGGCGGTTGGGGAAGTTGCGGGTGGAGGTGGACATGGCGGTGCTGCCCTCGCGGATCTGCGCCTGGTTGCCCATGCACAGCGAGCAGCCGGGCATCTCGGTGCGCGCGCCGGCCACGCCGAAGGCGCCTTAGGGAACCTCTGAACAAGCCGTCATCCCAGCGAAGGCTGGGATCCATGTTGCTGTTTTAGAATGGGTTCCAGCCTTCGCTGGAACGACGGAAGAGACTTGCTCAGACTTTCCTTAGCGGTCGCCCGCGCCTTGCCGACTTCTCACCTTGGTACGGCTCTTCCCCTTGCCTCCTACCATCCGTCGAAAAGCCCTCCGTCGGCGAAGTCCCAGATGAAATAGACGTAGCCGCGCCAGTCGTAGCGCTGGGTGTCGTTGAGCGGCAGCTCCGCGCCAACGTTGAGGGCAATGTTGCCGCGCTTGTTGAGGCCGATGCGGGCCTGCGGCAGCGCGGACCACTGCACGGCTTCCTTGCGCGCCGGACCGATGCCGCGCTCGAACGGCACCTCGGCCACGATTTCCAGCGCCGGGAAAACGCTTCGCGGCCAGGGGGTGTGGGTCCAGTGCACGACGCCGGCGAGCTCCGCGCTGCTCCTGTCGGAATCGTCCAGATCCAGCTTCAGCCGGGCGCTGCCCTGGAAGGTGAAATCGTCATTGAGGATCTTGCCGATTGCGAGATAGGGCAGGATCTGCCAGTGCGCGTCGCCGTTCAGCGGTACGCCAAGCTGGACCGCGCCGGTGAGGATGAAGCCCGCCTGCCGGTCGTGCTTGAGGACGTACTTGAATCCGGGCTCGAACGCACTGAAGCGGGAGGTGTCGCCATTGGCCTCGTGGCTGACTTCGAGAACGCCCTGTGCGCGCGTGCCGATGCGGAACTCGTACTCCAGCGTGTTCTTCCAGGAGTGGCCGCCGTCCACGTCGCTGTAGCGCGTCTTCCACACCCACTCGTCTTCCGGAAACGCCTTCTTGGTCCGCATCGGCAGATACAGGTTGAGCGCGCCGTCCGGGTAGTCGTGGGTGCCGCCGATGTCGGTCTTGATGTAGTCGAGCACGGCATCGATGTCGGCCTCGGTCAGGGTTTCGCCGAAAGGCGGCATCGAGACGGAAAAGCCGAGCGCCGGCCCACCGTGGGTGATCACGCCTTTCCAGGTCGACGCCGGTTCGCGACTGTTGAACAGGATGTCGGAAAAATTCGCGGGCGTGATGTCCAGGCTCTGGACCAGCGGCGAGTCAAGTTCGGGCTGCCCGTTCACGCCATGACAGCTGATGCAATAGGTGGAGTAGACGGCTTTGCCGCGGTCACTCCCGCCCGTCGCAGCGACGACCACGCAGACCTGGAGGCACAGGCAGATTGCGAGCAATTGTCGAACGATGTTCATGGCATTGAGTCTCATTGGATAAACCCGTGACCAGTCAAACGCAAAAGGCACGAAGATGGCTTGATTGAGATCAAGCCGTGTGCGCGTTGCACGAAACAAGTTGCGTTTGACCTGCGCACGGTAGAAATGGTCGCAGGTAATCATCTTCCATGGAGTGCTGCCCACGTCGCGGACTTTCCCTCACTGCTGCCATCCTCATGAACGAAGAAGCCCGGCACAGGGCCGGGCTTCTTGCCTTGCATCCATCGATGAAACGGACGCTCAGTCCGTCACGCCCTCGGCCACCTCGCGGTACTCCTCGATCTGATCGAAGTTCATGTAGCGGTAGATCTGGTCGCCCTGCGCACCGATCACCCCGGCGCTGGCGAGGTACTCCTCGCGCGTCGGGATGCGGCCGAGGATCGCGCAGATCGCTGCCAGCTCGGCCGAGCCCAGGTAGACGTCGGTGTTGCGACCCAGGCGATTGGGGAAGTTGCGGGTGCTGGTGGACATCGCGGTGGACCCCTCGCGGATCTGCGCCTGGTTGCCCATGCACAGCGAGCAGCCGGGCATTTCCGTGCGCGCGCCGGCCACGCCGAAGGTGCCGTAGTGGCCTTCCTTGGTGAGTTCGGCCTCGTCCATCTTGGTGGGCGGTGCGACCCACAGACGCGTAGGCAGGTCGCGCTTTCCTTCCAGCAGCTTGGCGGCGGCGCGGAAGTGGCCGATATTGGTCATGCAGGAGCCGATGAAGACCTCGTCGATCTTCGCACCGGCGACCTCGGAGAGCGTCTTCACGTCGTCCGGATCGTTCGGGCAGGCCACGATCGGCTCGTGCACGTCGGCCAGATCGATCTCGATGACGGCGGCGTATTCGGCGTCGGCGTCGGGCTCCAGCAGGGTCGGATTGGCCAGCCAGGCCTCCATCTTCTCGATCCGGCGCTTGAGCGAGCGGGCGTCCTGATAGCCCTGGGCGATCATGTTCTTCAGCAGCACGATATTGCTGTTCAAGTATTCGATGATCGGCTCCTTGTTCAGGCGCACCGTGCAGCCGGCGGCGGAGCGCTCGGCGGAGGCGTCGGACAGCTCGAACGCCTGCTCCACCTTCAGGTCGGGCAGGCCTTCGATCTCGAGGATGCGGCCGGAGAAGATGTTCTTCTTGCCGGCCTTGGCCACGGTCAACAGGCCCGCCTTGATGGCGTACAACGGGATGGCATTGACCAGATCGCGCAAGGTCACGCCCGGCTGCAACGCACCCTTGAAGCGCACCAGCACCGATTCGGGCATGTCCAGCGGCATCACGCCCGTTGCGGCGGCAAAGGCCACCAGCCCCGAGCCGGCGGGGAACGAGATGCCGATCGGGAAGCGGGTGTGGGAGTCGCCGCCGGTGCCGACGGTATCAGGCAACAACATGCGGTTGAGCCAGCTGTGGATCACGCCGTCGCCCGGACGCAAGCTGATGCCGCCGCGGGTGGAAATGAACTGCGGCAGGGTGTGGTGGGTCTTGACGTCGACCGGCTTGGGGTAGGCCGCGGTGTGGCAGAACGATTGCATCACCAGATCGGCGCTGAAACCGAGGCAGGCCAAATCTTTCAGCTCGTCGCGGGTCATCGGGCCGGTGGTGTCCTGGCTGCCCACCGAGGTCATCTTCGGCTCGCAGTAGGTGCCCGGGCGCATGCCGCGGCCTTCCGCCAGACCGCAGGCGCGGCCCACCATCTTCTGCGCCAGGGTGAAGCCCTTGCCGGTATCCGGCGGATTGACCGGCAGGCGGAACAGGTCGGTGGCCGGCAGGCCCAGCGCCTCGCGGGCCTTGGCGGTCAGGCCGCGGCCGATGATCAGCGGGATGCGGCCGCCGGCGCGCACTTCGTCCAGCAGCACTTCGGACTTCAGCTCGAAGCTGGCGATTTCCTTGCCGTCCTTGAGCGCCTTGCCTTCGTACGGGCGCAGCTCGACCACGTCGCCGTGCTGCATCTGGCTCACGTCCAGTTCGATCGGCAGCGCACCGGCGTCTTCCATCGTGTTGTAGAAGATCGGCGCGATCTTGCCGCCCAGGCACACGCCACCCTCGCGCTTGTTGGGGATATGCGGAATGTCGTTGCCGGTCCACCACAGCACCGAGTTGGTGGCGGACTTGCGGCTGGAGCCGGTGCCGACCACGTCGCCGACGTAGGCCACGATATGGCCCTGCTCTTTCAGCTTGAGGATGCCCCCAATCGGGCCGCGCTTGCCGTCTTCCTCGGGCACGAACGGCGCGTCATCGCGCTTGTTCTTCAGCATCGCCAGCGCGTGCATCGGGATGTCGGGGCGGGTGGTGGCGTCCGGCGCGGGCGACAGGTCATCGGTATTGGTTTCGCCCGGCACCTTGAACACGGTGATGGTCAGGCTCTGCGGCACTTCCGGCTTGCTGGTGAACCACTCGGCCTCGGCCCAGCTCGCAAGCACGGACTTCGCGTTGGCATTGCCCTTCCGTGCCTTTTCTTCCACGTCGTGGAAGGCATCGAACACCAGCAGGGTATGCTTGAGCGCATCGGCTGCCACGCCGCCCACTTCGGCGTCGTCCAGCAGCTGCACCAGCGGCGCCACGTTGTAGCCGCCCAGCATGGTGCCGAGCAGTTCGGTGGCGCGGGCGCGGGAAATCAGCGCGTTCTTCTCGCTGCCGAAGGCGAGCGCGGCCAGGTAGCTGGCCTTGACCTTGGCGGCATCGTCCACCCCCGCCGGCACGCGGTTGACCAGCAGATCGAGCAGGAAATCCGCTTCTCCCGCCGGCGGGTTCTTCAGCAGTTCGATGACATCGGAGGTCTGCGGCGCGGTCAGCGGCAGCGCGGGGATGCCGAGCGCGGCGCGTTCGGAAAGGTGCTGGCGGTAGCTGGCAAGGAACATTCGGGTTCTCCGGTAACGTGTGGATGGGGAAGGGTCAGCGCAGCCGCGGTTCGATGATCCGCAGGCCCTTGAAGTAGTCGCGATAGAAGCCGCCGTCGCGGGTGATGAGGCCGCTGCACTGCAAAAGCGCGTGCGCGCCGATCAGGAAATCCGGCACCGTGCGTTCGCGCTTGCCGCCGTTGCGGCGGTAGCGGCGCTGCATTTCTCCGGCGCGCAGGGCGGACTTGGCCTCCATGGCGCTGAAATGGATGCTCATGCTTTCCAGAACCGGCAGGGTTTCCGAGCCGTCCCTGAACGCGGCGCAGACCTCCGCAAGCACCACGTCACACACGACCACGGGGCCGATGACAAGGCACTGGCGCAGGGAGGATTCAGCCAGTTCGGCACGCTCATTGCCCGAAAGCAGATCGATGAGCACCGAGGAGTCGATGGCGATCATTTCGCGCCGGCCGGATCGGAATCGGACGGATCGCGCAGCACTTCGAACGACTCCAGCGGATCGCCCGGCGCACGGCCACGGATGGCGCGCATGGCTTCATCGGTATCGGCGAACCCGTCCAGCCGGAATCGGCCGCGCGCGCGGGAAATCGCATCGTCCACGTTCTTGCGGAGAATGATGCGTCCGCCGTCCAGCTCCACTTTCAGCGTGGTGCCCTTGGTCAGGCCCAGCGCATCGCGCACGGCCTTGGGCAGGGTGATCTGCCCGCGTTCGGCAACGGTGGCTTCCATGGCGACCTCCATGAATTCGATACGAACCAATTATACATACTCAATCATGCATACCTGAAGCGACATACCGGCCGGCCGCTGAACGTCGAGCTCCGCCCAGTCGAAACCCGGCGCGCTTTGGGCTTTCTTCTCCACCCGTAGCAGAATAGGTCGGTCAGCCGCACAGCCAGCCCTTCAAGGAGCACAGCACCATGACCGACAGTTTCCAGACCCGCAACACACTGCACGTCAACGACCGCGACTACACCTACGCCAGCCTGCCGCGTCTGGCCGAGCGGCTGGGCGATCACGCTGCGCTGGTGCGCCTGCCCTACTCCATGAAAGTCCTGCTGGAGAACCTCCTTCGCCATGAGGACGGGGTTTCCGTGCTGCCGGCGCACATCGAGGCGGTGGCCAAGTGGGATCCCGCGGCCGAGCCCTCCACCGAGATCGCCTTCATGCCGGCGCGGGTGATCCTGCAGGACTTCACCGGCGTGCCCTGCGTGGTCGACTTCGCCGCGATGCGCGATGCGGTGCAGAAGCTGGGCGGCAAGCCCGAGCAGATCAACCCGCAGATTCCCTCGGAGCTTGTGATCGACCACTCGGTGCAGGTGGACGTGTTCGCCCGTCCCGACGCGCTGGACATGAACGGCAGGATCGAATTCGAGCGCAACGCCGAGCGCTACGGCTTCCTGCGCTGGGGCCAGAAGGCGTTCGAGAACTTCCGCGTGGTGCCGCCCAACACCGGCATCGTGCATCAGGTGAACCTGGAATACCTCGCCCGCGTGGTGATGACGCGCGAGATCGACGGCCAGACCTGGGCCTTCCCCGATACGCTCTTTGGCACCGACAGCCACACCACCATGGTCAACGGCATCGGCATCCTGGGCTGGGGCGTGGGCGGCATCGAGGCCGAGGCCGCGATGCTGGGCGAACCTTCGTCCATGCTGATTCCGCAGGTGGTGGGCTTCAAGCTCACCGGCAGGCTGCCGGAGGGCACCACCGCGACGGACCTGGTGCTCACCGTCACCCAGATGCTGCGCAAGCACGGCGTGGTGGGCAAGTTCGTCGAGTTCTTCGGCGAAGGGCTGGCGCAACTGCCGCTGGCCGACCGCGCCACCATCGGCAACATGTCGCCCGAGTACGGTGCAACCTGCGCGATCTTCCCGATCGACGCCGAATCGCTCAACTACCTGCGTCTCTCCGGCCGCCCCGAAGCGCAGATCGCTCTGGTCGAGGCCTACGCCAAGGCGCAGGGACTGTGGCACGACGCCCACACCCCGCAGGCGCAGTACAGCTCCACGCTCGAACTCGACATGGGCACGGTGCAACCCTCGCTGGCCGGCCCCAAGCGCCCGCAGGACCGCGTGCTGCTTTCGGACATGAAGCCTGCCAGCCGCAAGGCCATCGACCAGCTCACCTCCATGCGCGACCAGCGCAACGGCGATGTCTCCGATTTCATTGCCGAGGGCGGCGGCGCCTCGGTGGGCAACGAACAGGTCGGCAAGGGCATCGCCGACATCCAGCTCGACGGCCAGAGCGTGCGGATCAAGGACGGCGCGGTGGTGATCGCCGCCATCACCTCGTGCACCAACACCTCCAACCCGGCGGTGATGGTGGCCGCGGGCCTGCTCGCCCGCAACGCCGCGGCGCGCGGCCTGACCCGCAAGCCGTGGGTGAAGACCTCGCTGGCGCCCGGTTCGCGGGTGGTCACCGATTATCTCCAGAAGGCGGGCCTGCTGGCCGAGCTGGAGAAGATCGGTTTCTACACCGTGGGCTACGGCTGCACCACCTGCATCGGCAACTCCGGCCCGCTGCCGGTGGAGGTGAGTGCAGGCATCGCCGCCGGCGACCTGTGCGTGGTTTCGGTGCTCTCGGGCAACCGCAACTTCGAGGGTCGCATCCACGCCGAGGTGAAGATGAACTACCTCGCCAGCCCGCCGCTGGTGGTGGCCTATGCGCTGGCCGGAAGCACCGGGGTGGACCTTTCCACCGAGCCGCTGGGCACCGGCAGCGACGGCGCCCCGGTGTACCTCAAGGACCTCTGGCCCAGCAGCCGCGAAGTGGCGGAAACCATCGCCGCCACCATCGGCCCGGAAATGTTCCGCAAGAACTACGGCGAAGTATTCAAGGGCGATGCGCGCTGGAACGCCATCGCCTCCCCGGACGGCAATCTCTACGAGTGGGACGCGGCCTCCACCTACATCAAGAATCCGCCCTACTTCGAGGGCATGGGCACCAAGGCCGGCCATATCGCCGACATCCACGGCGCGCGCGTGCTGGGCTACTTCGGCGACTCCATCACCACCGACCACATTTCCCCGGCCGGCAGCATCAAGAAGGATTCGCCCGCCGGCCGCTACCTGATCGGGCGCGGCGTGGAACCGGCGCAATTCAACAGCTACGGCAGCCGCCGCGGCAACGACGACGTGATGGTGCGCGGCACCTTCGCCAACATCCGCATCAAGAACCGGTTCTTCGGCGGCGAGGAGGGCGGAAACACCCTCTACTTCGGCGCCACTCCGCCGGAAAAGATGGCCATCTACGATGCCGCGCAGAAGTACAAGGCCGACGGCACCCCGCTGGTGGTGATCGCGGGCAAGGAGTACGGCACCGGCTCCAGCCGCGACTGGGCCGCCAAGGGCACGGTCCTGCTGGGCGTGAAGGCGGTCATCGCCGAGAGCTTCGAGCGCATCCACCGCTCCAACCTCGTGGGCATGGGCGTGCTGCCGCTGCAGTTCCGGAACGGCCAGAACGCCGAATCCCTGGGCCTCGACGGCACCGAGACCTACGCCATCACCGGACTGGAGGACGGCGCTTCCAGACTCGCCACCGTCACCGCCACCGCCACCGACGGCGCGCAAAAGGTGTTCCAGGCGCGCGTGCTCCTGCTCACCCCCAAGGAAGTGGAATACTTCCGCCACGGCGGCATCCTGCACTACGTTCTGCGCAAGCTGGCGGCGAAAAAGACCGCATAACGATTCCTTGGCGGCGGAAGCCCGGCCCGATCGCACAGCGATCGGGCGTTCGGACGGCGCGGGCGCTGACCACCAGCGCCACTTGGCCCGGGTCGATCCTTCGCGATCGATCCGGGTCGGTTGCCGCCATCCGCGCTAGACTTCGCCTCCCGACTTTCCAGACGGTTTCCGCTCGTGACCCAGACCCGCGCCTTCGCCCCGTTCCGCCTTGCTGCCGCCGGACTGCTGCTGGCCGCCGTGCCGCTGCTGGTTTCGGCCCAATCCTTTTCGACGCTCGAAGAACGCATGAGCGCTGCGCAGTTCCGCGAGGCCGGACTCGACAAACTCAGCGCCGAGGAGCTGGCAAAGCTCAACGCCTGGCTGCAGCAGAACGTCGGCGGCACGGCTGCCGCCGCAGCGCCGGCAGCCTCCGCCAGCCGCATCGGATTTTCGGAAGACCCCACCGACGGCAGCGGCTCGGTGCGCAGCCGCCTGCTGGGCGAGTTCCGCGGCTGGGAAGGCAAGACCGTGTTCGCGCTGGAAAACGGCCAGGTCTGGCAGCAGGTCGGCAATGACAAATGGGCCGGCGTGAAGCTGGAAAACCCTGCCATCACGATCGAAGCAGCCGCCTTCGGCAGCTGGCGCCTGAAGGTCGAAGGCTACAACACGATGACCAAGGTCAAGCGGGTGCGCTGAAGCGTCCCCGCCGCACGCGGGGCCGCTCAGGCCCCGTCGAGGCCCAGCAGCCGCTGGCTGATGTCGAAGGCGCTGACCGAATGGGTGAGCTCGCCCAGCGAGATGCAGTCCACCCCGCTTTCGGCCACCGCGCGGATGTTTTCCAGACGGACGTTGCCCGAGGCTTCCAGCCGCGCCCGGCCGGCCACGCGACGTACCGCCTCGGCCATCCGCGCGGGCGGCATGTTGTCGAGCATGATCCACTCCACGCCCGCCGCCAGCGCCTGATCCAGCTCCTCGAAGCAGGTCACCTCCACCTCCACCGCGATGCCCGGGGCGTGCGCGCGCACCGCTGCGACTGCCGCGGCGATGCCGCCGGCGGCGGCGATGTGGTTGTCCTTGATCATGGCCAGGTCGTACAGGCCGATGCGGTGGTTGCCGCCGCCGCCGATGGCCACGGCTTTCTTGTCCAGATCACGCAGGCCGGGAACGGTCTTGCGGGTATCCAGGATGCGCACGCCGGTGCCTTCCACCGCCTGCACGCAGGCGCGCGCGGCCGTGGCGATGCCGGACATGCGCTGGGCGAGGTTGAGCGCGGTGCGCTCGCCGGTCAGGACGGCGCGCGCGCGGCCGGAAAACCGCACCAGCTCGGTGCCTGCCTCCACCCACGCACCCTCGCCCGTCTGCGGCTGCCATTCCAGTTCCGGATCGAGCGCGCGGAACACCTCCAGCGCCTCGTCCAGGCCGGCCACCACGCCGTCGGACTTGGCCACCCAGACGGCCTCGGCGCGCGCCTCCGCCGGCACGATCGCCTCGGTGGTGACATCGCCCGGCCCCACGTCCTCGGCCAGCCAGCGCGCCACCCGCGCCGCGCCGCGCAGCGAAGGATCGGGCGTGAAGGAAGAAGTCATCGGCAGCCTCCGGCGTGCGGCCCACGCGGCCGCGGCGCGGCATCCTAGCAGCCCCGCTACAATGCCGGGCTACCCACCCGATCGGCAGGAATCGAAGATGCTGGTTGCAAACGACGAACGCGTGGAACTGCACATGGCGCGCGCGCGCGCCGCCGTGGTGCTGCATGGCGCCGAAAAGGAAGCCTGCCGCGAGGAAATCCGCGCCCTGCTCAAGGCCCGCAACGCGGTGCTGGTGGCGCACTACTACACCCACCCCGATGTGCAGCAGCTGGCCGAGGACACCGGCGGCTGCGTCTCCGATTCGCTGCAGATGGCGCGCTTCGGCAAGGATCATCCGGCCGACATGCTGGTGGTGTCGGGCGTGCGATTCATGGGCGAGACCGCCAAGATCCTCAGTCCGGAAAAGCGCGTGGTCATGCCCACGCTGGAAGCCACCTGCTCGCTCGACGTGGGCTGCCCGATCGAGGATTTCGGCCCCTTCTGCGACGCCCATCCGGACCGCACCGTGGTGGTTTACGCCAACACTTCGGCTGCCGTGAAGGCGCGCGCCGACTGGGTGGTGACCTCCTCGATCGCGGTGGACCTGGTGGAATATCTGGACCGACGCGGCGAGAAGATCCTGTTCGCGCCCGACCGGCACCTTGGCCGCTACGTCGAGCAGCAGACCGGCGCCGACATGGTCCATTGGGAAGGCGGCTGCGTGGTGCACGAGGAATTCAAGGCACAGGGCATCCTGGACCTGAAGAAGGTGCACCCGGAGGCCGCCGTGCTGGTGCATCCCGAATCCCCCGCCCCGGTGATCGAGATCGCCGATGCGGTCGGTTCCACCAGCCAGCTCATCGCCGCCGCGCGCCGCCTGCCCAACCCGATCTTCATCGTTGCCACCGATCAGGGCATCTTCCACAAGATGCAGCACGAGGCGCCGGGAAAGACCTTCCTCGCCGCGCCCACCGCCGGCAGCGGTGCCACCTGTCGCAGCTGCGCGCACTGCCCGTGGATGGCGATGAACGGGCTGGAGAACCTGCGCGCGGTGCTGCGCGCCGACGACGCGCTCGGGCAGGAAATCCACGTCGACCCCGAACTCGGCCGTCGCGCCCTGGTGCCGCTGGAGCGGATGGTGAACTTCCGCCGCTGAGGCGCTGCGCGCTCAGCCGCCGAACAGGTCCTCGCCCGGCGCAGGGTGCGCCGGATCGAGCACGGTGTCGCGCGCCTCGGGCAGGAGACCGGGGCAGTCCAGGTTGTAGTGCAGGCCGCGCGACTCGCGCCGCAGCGCCGCACAGCGCACGATCAGCTCGGCCACAGTGACGAGGTTGCGCAGCTCCAGCAGGTCGCGCGTCACGGTGTGGCGGGCGTAGAACTCGCGGATTTCCCGCTGCAGCAGGCGCACGCGGTGCCAGGCGCGCGAAAGGCGCCGGTCGGTGCGCACGATGCCCACGTAGTCCCACAGGAAGCGGCGCAGCTCGTCCCAGTTGTGGCTGATCACCACATCCTCGTCGGAATTGCTGACGCGCGAGGCGTCCCAGGCCGGCGCATCGGCCGGCTCGGGCAGGTGTGCGAGCCGCTGCGCGATGCGGAGCGCGGCGGCGCGTCCGTACACCAGGCATTCCAGCAGCGAATTGCTCGCCATGCGGTTGGCGCCATGCAGGCCGGTGAACGAAGCCTCGCCGACGGCGTAGAGGCCGGCCAGATCGGTGCGGCCGTCGCCGTCCACCACCACGCCACCGCAGGTGTAGTGCGCGCCGGGCACCACCGGAATCGGCTGTCGCGTCATGTCGATGCCCAGCTGCAGGCACTTGGCGTAGATCGTGGGGAAGTGGTGCACGATGAAATCGGCCGACTGGTGCGTGATGTCCAGATACACGCAATCGATGCCCAGCCGCTTCATCTCGTGGTCGATGGCGCGTGCCACGATGTCGCGCGGCGCAAGCTCGGCGCGCGCATCGAAGCGCGGCATGAATCGCTCGCCGTCGGGCAGCAGCAGCCGTCCGCCCTCGCCGCGCACCGCTTCGCTGATCAGGAAGGAGCGCGCCTGCGGGTGGTACAGCAGGGTCGGGTGGAACTGCATGAACTCCATGTTCGCCACCCGGCAGCCGGCGCGCCAGGCCATCGCGATGCCGTCGCCGGTGGCGCTGTCGGGATTGGAGGTGTAGAGGTAGGCCTTGCCGGCGCCCCCCGTGGCCAGCACCACGGCGCGCGCCAGGAAGGTCTCGACCCGCCCGCTGGCGACATCGAGCACATAGGCTCCCACCACGCGCCGCTGCGCGCCCTCGCCGCGCACGATCAGGTCGATGGCGAGGCGATGCTCGTGCAGCGCGACGTTGGCGCGCTCGCGCACCCGCGCGATCAGGGCACTGGAGATCGCCTGCCCGGTGGCGTCGGCGACGTGAATCACGCGGCGGTGGCTGTGGCCGCCCTCGCGGGTGAGGTGGTAGCCGGCGCGGCCCTGCCCGGTTTCATCCAGCAGGGTGAAGTCGACGCCCTGCTCGATCAGCCAGGCGATCGCCTCGGGGCCGCCCTCCACCGTCTTGCGCACCGCCTCGTCGCGGCACAGCCCGGCGCCGGCGATGTGGGTGTCGTGGACATGCGATTCCAGCGTATCGCCCTGATCCAGCACTGCCGCCACGCCGCCCTGCGCGTGCCAGGTGCTGGCCAGCGTCACCGCGCCCTTGGAAAGCACCGCCACCGACGCCCCGAAAGGCAGTTGCAGCGCCGCGGTCAGCCCGGCAGCACCGCTGCCGATGATGAGCACATCCTGTCGAATCATCGCCTCGTCCACGCCGCCCGTGGCGATGGCACACTGGCGGAACCTGAAGAAATCCAAAGAAGGGACGGCGGCGCCGTCCCCGTCCCACCGGCGCGGCCGCAGCCGCTGCACGCGGAAACACGGACCCATGATGCGCATTCCCTACTTCGATTATGCGGCCAGCACGCCGACCGATCCAAGGATCGTCACCGCGATGGTCGCGCAGCTCGGACCGCAAGGCGATTTCGCCAATCCCTCCTCGACCCTGCACGCCCCCGGCCGCGCCGCGGCCGCGCGCGTGGAGGCCGCGAGGGCGCAGGTCGCTTCGCTCCTGCGCGCCGACCCGCGCGAGATCGTGTTCACCAGCGGCGCCACCGAAGCCGACAACCTCGCGATCCTGGGCCTGGCCGAGCGCCATCCGGGCGGACACTTCGTCACCAGCGCGATCGAGCATGACGCGGTGCTGGCCCCCTGCGCGCACCTGGAGGCGCGCGGCTGGCGCGTTACCCGCATCGCGCCCGGGCCTTCGGGACGGATCGACCCGGACGCCATCGACGCGGCGCTGCGTCCGGACACCTTCCTCGTTTCGCTTATGCACGCCAACAACGAGACCGGCGTGATCAACGACATCGGCGCGGTGGGTGCGCTGTGCCGGGCACGGGGCATCGCCTTCCACGTCGATGCGGCGCAGTCCGCCGGGCTGCTGGATCTGGACGTGGGCGCGCTGCCGGTGGACCTGCTCGCGCTGTCGGCGCACAAGTTCTGCGGGCCCAAGGGCGTCGGAGCGCTGTTCGTGCGGCGGCGCGGCGACGTGGAACCGGCACCGCAGCTGCACGGTGGCGGGCAGGAGCGCGGCCGCCGCGCCGGGACCCTGGCCACGCACCAGATCGCCGGATTCGGCCAGGCCTGCGAGCTGGCCGCGCGCGAACGCGACGCCGACGCCCCCCGCATCGCCAGGCTGCGCGATCGGCTCCAGAGCGGCGTGAGCGCCGCGCACGATATCCAGATCAACGGGGACGGAGCCCCGCGCCTGCCCGGCCACCTGCACCTGAGCGTGCGCGGGGTGCCGGGCGAGATCCTGCTGGGCGCGCTGGCCGCCGAACTGGCCGTGTCGGGCGGATCGGCCTGCCATTCGGCGCGGTTCACGCCCTCGCACGTGCTCACCGCGATGGGCCTGCCGCCGGAGCTGGCGCAGGCATCGGTGCGGTTTTCCCTGGGGCGCTTCACCACGGAAGCCGAAGTGGATCAGGCGATCGAGGTCTTTCTGCGCGTCGTGCGCCGACTGCGCGGCTGAAAGCCGGTCGGTATTGGCATCAGCGGTGCGTCGGACCGGACCAGCGGTGCGGGCAAACAATCTAAACAAATGTAACCTGCTGCACAGTCCCTCGCGCCCAGCATCCGCGCATGTTTCCTTCCCTCCCGCCTCGCTCGTCCCGCTCCCTTCCCAAGCCTTCGCGCCCCTCGTCCGCACGGCGCTGGTCGCTCGCACTGGCCGGGCTGGCGGCGCTGGCGGGCGGCGCTCTGGCACAGACACCGGCGGTGAACTACGACATCGTCTATGTGCGCCAGCCGCGCTTCGGCGACCTGCAGAACACCACCTGGCCGGAAATCTTCCATCCCGGCCGCATCGACCCGGGCGCCGACCTGATGCTGCTGCATCCCGACGGCAGCGAGGAGGTGCTGGTCGACTGCACGGTCTGCAGCGTCACCGACCCGATGGTGGATTTCCAGGCCCAGTGGGTCTACTACAGCCTGTTCCACGACGTCAGCGTGGGCCAGCTCAATACCCAGCGCGACAACCTCTCGCGGCGCGGCGCCGACATCTTCCGCATCCACCTGCAGAGCCGCCAGGTCCAGCAGCTGACCTTCGGCGAGTTCACCCCGGCCACCGGCGCCGGAAACTTCGACGAAACCAATCCGCTGGACCCGCCCCCGCAATACAACCGCCTGGGCTACGGCATCCTCAATCTCGGCCCGATGCCGCTGCCCGGCGGACGCATCGCCTTCACCAGCAGCCGCAACGGCCTGCTGCCCACCGCGCCCTACACCTCGCCCAATCTCCAGCTGTTCGTGATGGACCTGGACGGCAGCAATCCGGAAGCGATCGCGCCGATGACGCTGGGCAGCGCGCTGCATCCGACCATCCTGCGCGACGGCCGGCTGATGTTCTCTTCCTACGAATCCCAGGGGCTGCGCGACCGGCGCATCTGGGGCATCTGGACGATCTGGCCCGACGGGCGCAACTGGGGCCCGCTGGTCAGCGCGCTCACCTCGCCGGAAGCCTTCCACTTCATGACCCAGACCAGCAGCGGCGAAGTGATCGTGGAGGCCTACTACAACCTCAACAACAACGGTTTCGGCGCGCTGTACGGGCTGCCGCCCTCGCCGCCGGCCGGACAGCCGGCCTTCCACGGCGCGCCGCTGGCCGACAACCCGCAGATACCACACACCCTCTCGAACGCGGCCCAGCCCGGCACCTTCCGATTCTCCTTCACCCCGCGCGGCTATCGCGCGATCACGCCGCTGACCCACCATCAGGACCACGCCTCGCCCATCGACGCCAACGGCGTGCGCAACGGCAAGTTCACCCACCCTTCGGCCGCGCCCGGCAACGACCTGCTGGTGGTCTGGAGCTCCGGGCCGGCCAACGATCTCAACCGCCCCACGCCGGTGCCCTACTACGACGCAGGCCTCTACCTGATCCCCGGCAGTCAGGCGGTCTGGAGCCGCGGGGCGCTGGTGCCGATCAAGAACGATCCGGCGTACAACGAAGCCTGGCCGCGCGCGGTCGTGCCCTACAGCGCCATCCACGGCGTGGCTGAACCGGCGCGGCTGCCGCGGCTGGCCAATGACGGCAGCGTGCACCCCGCACTCCCGGCCGGCACCCCGCATGGACTGGTCGGCAGCAGCAGCCTGTACAAGCGCGAGAGCGCGCCGGGGCGGGGCTATCCCAGTTTTCAGGGTCTTGACCCGTTCAACACCGCGGAAAACGAGACGTGGAGCAACTGGGCCTATCAGGGAGCCGACGCCGGGCGCTACGCCAACAGCGACATCTGGGGCCTGCGCATCCTGGCGATGGAGCCCAACGTCGACCGTCGCTACGGTCCGGGTGCCAGCCTCGACGGCGACTACAGCAGCTTCGCCAACGAGCGCCTGCGCGTGCTCGGCGAATTCCCGGTACGAAAATTCACCTCCGGCGGCCAGCCCATCCTCGACACCGAGGGCAATCCCGACACCAGTTTCCTGATCAAACTGCCGGGCGACACCCCCTTCACCTTCCAGACCCTGAACCGCAACGGCATGGTGCTGAACATGGCGCAGACCTGGCACCAGGTGCGCCCGGGGGAAATGCGCGTGGACTGCGGCGGCTGCCACGCCCACAGCCAGCAGCCGCTGGCTTTCGAAGGCACGGCGGCCAGCGCGCCGGGCTATCCGATCCGCGACCTCGGCGATGTGACGCCCTGGCTCACCCAGGACGCATCGGGCCAACCGCAGGTCCAGGACCTGCCCGGCGGCGTGCGCGACGTGGAATTCCTGCGCGACATCCGCCCCCTGCTGCAACGCTCCTGCGTGCAGTGCCACAACGGCACCCAGAACGCCGGCAACCTGGATCTTTCGGTCACCGGAAACGTGCCGGCCTGCGAGGGCAACGCGCCGCCGCTTCCGGGCGACTACCGCCGCCTGGCCGCCGACGATTGCGCGACCTTCGGCCACAAGCCGGTGATCCCCAACAAAGTCTGGCGTCAGACCAACGCCAGCCGCTACGTCCGCATGTTTCAGAGCCGGCGCAGCCTGCTGGTGTGGAAAATCTTCGGCGCGCGCCTGGACGGCTGGACCAACGCCGACCACCCGACCGAGAGCGTGCCGGGCAATGCCGCCACGATGCCGGCCGGCGCGCATACCAACAATGCCGATCTCGACTACACCGGCGAAATCATGCCTCCGCCCGGCTCCGGCGTGCCGCCCTTGTCGCGCGACGAACGCATCCTGATCGCGCGCTGGATCGACCTCGGTGCGCCGATCAGCCTGGCCGAGCTGCGCAACCGGCCCGGCGAAGGCTGGTTCATCGACACCCTGCGCCCCACCCTCACCCTGGCCACGCCCAGACCCGGCCTGAATTCCGCGCCGGTCACCGCCATCGCGTTCGGTGTTGCCGACGCCAACAGCGGCCTGGATGACGCAAGCCTCTCGCTGCGCGCCAGCTTTCCCGTGGCCGGACGCGCGCCCGGCAGCGAGCTGATCGACCTGGCACAGGCGCTGGGCGACGGACGCTACCTACTGAGCCTTGCCGCTCCGCTGCCCGCGCTCGACGATGCCCGCCTGGAGCTGGAAGTGCGCGATCGGCAGGGCAACGTCCACCGCCTGAAGCGAACCTTCGACACGCGCGGCGGGGACTACCTCTTCGACGACGGCTTCGAATCGCCGCAATGAGCCATCCACAGGGAAAGGCGCGGCCGCGCCGCGCCTTTCCCTGACGGCCGTCGGAAGCCGGCTTGATTCACCCGCCCTGTCCCGCCATCCTGAGCGGCTGCCGTTTCCCGGATTGCGCTGCCCATGAGCTCCCGCTACGACGCCGCCGACATCGAAGTCCTCTCCGGCCTGGACCCGGTCAAGCGCCGGCCGGGCATGTACACCGACACCTCCCGCCCCAATCATCTGGCGCAGGAAGTCATCGACAACTCGGTGGACGAGGCGCTCGCCGGCCACGCCAGGACGATCGACGTGGTGCTGCATGCGGATGGAAGCTGCGAGGTGTCCGACGACGGCCGCGGCATGCCGGTGGACATCCACCCCGATGAAGGCGTGCCGGGCGTGGAGCTGATCCTCACCCGGCTGCACGCCGGCGGCAAGTTCAGCGGCAAGAACTACACCTTCTCGGGCGGCCTGCACGGCGTCGGCGTCTCGGTGGTGAACGCGCTCTCCACGCGGCTGGAGGTCTGGATCCGGCGCGAGGGCGCCGAGCACCACATGGCCTTCCGCGACGGCCTGCCCGATTCGACCTTGACCCAGGTCGGCACCGTGGGCCGCCGCAACACCGGCACGCGGCTGCGCTTCTGGCCCGACCCGAAATACTTCGACAGCGCGAAGTTCGCCCTGCGCCAGCTTCGTCACGTGCTGCGCGCCAAGGCGGTGCTGTGCCCGGGCCTGCGCGTGACCCTGCTGGACGCGGCCAGCGGCGAGCGCAACGAATGGTTCTACGAGAACGGCCTGCGCGACTACCTGCGCGGCATGCTGGCCGACACCAGCCACCTGCCGCCCGACCTGTTCCTCGCCGCACAGGCACGCGAAGGCGAGGCCTGCGAATTTGCGGTGTGCTGGGTTCCGGCTCCCGAATCGGGCACGGTCGAGCTGGTGCAGGAAAGCTACGTCAACCTCATCCCCACCGCCCAGGGCGGTACCCACGTCAACGGCCTGCGCTCGGGCCTCACCGAGGCGCTGCGCGAATTCTGCGACTTCCGCAACCTGCTGCCGCGCGGCGTGAAGCTCGCGCCCGAGGACGTCTGGGACCGCGTCAGCTACGTCCTTTCCGCCAAGCTTGCCGACCCGCAGTTTTCCGGCCAGACCAAGGAGCGCCTCTCCTCGCGCCAGGCCGCCGGCTTCGTCGAGGGCGTGGCGCACGACGCCTTCTCGCTGTGGCTCAACCAGAACGTGGAAACCGGCGAGAAGATCGCCCAGCTCGCCATCGAACGCGCCTCGGCCCGGCTCAAGACCGAAAAGCAGGTGGTGCGCAAGAAGATCACCCAGGGCCCCGCCCTGCCCGGCAAGCTCGCCGACTGCGCCTCGCAGGACCTTTCCCGCACCGAGCTGTTTCTGGTGGAAGGCGACTCCGCCGGCGGCAGCGCGCGGCAGGCGCGCGACAAGGATTTCCAGGCCATCCTGCCCCTGCGCGGCAAGATCCTGAACACCTGGGAGGTCGCCAGCTCGGGCGTGCTGGCCTCGCAGGAAGTCCACGATCTCGCCGTGGCGATCGGCTGCGACCCCGGTTCGGACAACCTCGACGGACTGCGCTACGGAAAGATCGTCATCCTCGCCGACGCCGACTCCGACGGCCTGCACATCGCCACCCTGCTCTCGGCCCTGTTCCTGAGGCACTTTCCCGCGCTGGTGCGCGAAGGCCACGTCTTCGTCGCCATGCCGCCGCTGTTCCGGGTGGACGTGGGCAAGCAGGTGTTCTACGCGCTGGACGAGGACGAACGCCGCATCCTGCTGGAGCGCATCGAGCGCGAGAAGATAAAGGGCGCGGTCAGCGTCACCCGCTTCAAGGGCCTGGGCGAGATGAACCCCTCGCAGCTGCGCGAATCCACCATCCACCCCGATACGCGCCGGCTGGTGCAGCTCACCGTGGAGGACGGCGGCGAAACCTCGGCGCTGATGGACATGCTGCTGTCGAAAAAGCGCGCCTCCGACCGCAAGACCTGGCTGGAAACCAAGGGCGACCTGGCCACGCTGGAGGCGTAGCAACCACGCCTACGGACACTGCCGCCCGGGCACGGAAGGTGACTGGCTGGAATGGTGGTGGGCCGTGATGGGATCGAACCATCGACCAATGGATTAAAAGTCCACTGCTCTACCGCTGAGCTAACGGCCCGGGGAATTGCGCGTCGTCCGGCACGGGCCGGAGATCCATCGCAGACAGGGCACCGCGAGGGCGGTGCGCGAAAGGGAGCGAAGTTTAGTGAGGCTTTGCCCATGGAACAAGCGTATTGACGAAACAGGCTCGCGATGGGTTGCGTTTGAAGGTTCCGTCCGAAGTGTTTTTCAGTGTTCGCGGGTGAACTGGAACAGGCGCCTGGCGTGCAGCATGCCTTGCGCCACGTCCACCAGACCCAGCGCGCGGCCGTCGGGATCGAGCGCCAGCGCCGGACCTTCCGCAGCAGTCACGGCGAAACGCTGGCCCTGGCGCAGACGCAATGCCTGCGCGGTGTCCAGGTGAACGCGCGGCCAGTGGCTCAGACCAGCCTCGATGGGCAGCAGGGCTTCGTGCAGATCGGCATCGCCGGCCTGCGCGCGCTCGGCCAGATCTTCCAGCGTGACCATGCGCGGACTGTGGAAGGGCTCCACCCAGAGCCTGCGCAAGGCGGCAATGTGCCCGCCGCAGCCGAGGATACGGCCAAGGTCGCGCGCCAGGCTGCGAATGTAGGTGCCGCTGCCGCAGGTGACTTCCAGATCCAGCCAATCCGCCCCCAGATCGCGCAGCGCGATGCCGTGGACTTCCACCTCGCGCTCGGGAACCTCGAATTCCTCGCCTCGTCGCGCCTTGCGGTAGAGGGGTTCGCCGTCGCGCTTGAGCGCGCTGTAGCGCGGTGGCGCCTGGCGGATGCGCCCGATGAAAGGCAGCAGCGCAGCCTGCACGGTTTCCGGCGCAAGCGCGGGTATCGGAAGCTCCTGCAAGACACGACCTTCCGCATCGTCGGTGTCGGTCTCGATGCCCAGGCGCACGCGCGCGAGATAGGCCTTGTCGCCTTCGAGCAGCAGGCCGGCGATCTTGGTGGCCTCGCCCAGACAGATCGGCAGAAGTCCGGTGGCCAGCGGGTCGAGCGCGCCGGTGTGACCGCCCTTTTCCGCGAGGAAGATGCGGCGCACGCGCTGCAGGGCCTGGTTGGAACTGAGGCCGGCAGGCTTGTCCAGCAGCACGATGCCGTGCACCGGCCGCTGCGCACGAGAGGCGCCTGCCTTCATCGTGCACCGACCGCGGATGCCCGGTCAGGCGCTCCCACTGCCGTGGTCCTCGCGCAGCAGCGCATCGATGCGCTCGCCACGATCCACCGAATCGTCGTAGTGGAAGTGCAGTTCGGGCACCGTGCGCATCCGCACCCGGCGGCCAAGCTCGAAGCGCAGCTCGCGCGCCATCTCGTTGAGCGCCTTCACCACTTCTGCCGAACGCGCGGTTTCCAGCGCGGTGACGAACACCTTGGCGTGCGCGAGATCGCGCGTGACCTCGACGTCGGACACGCTGGCCGAGGCCAGCCCGTGGTTGCGCACGGCCGCGTGCACCAGCTCGCCAAGATCGCGGCGAAGCTGGGCGGATACGCGGTCGGTACGGTTGAAGCTTCGTTTCATGGCGCCGGGAATGGGGAATGGGGAATGGGGAATGGGGAATCGGATTGCAGGATGTCGGCGGGTTCGGGACTCAGGCTCCGGGCGCACGGAGAACCGCTTTTCACGATTCCCCATTCCCGACTCCCCATTCCCGCGTCAAAGCGTGCGCGCCACCTCGATGCGCTCGAAGCATTCGATCTGGTCGCCCGGCTGCACGTCGTTGTACTGCCGCACCGCGATGCCGCACTCCATGCCGGAGCGCACTTCGTCCACCACGTCCTTGAAGCGGCGCAGCGACTCCAGCTCGCCTTCGAAGATGACAACGCTGTCGCGCAGCACGCGGATCGGCTTGTGGCGCTTGACCATGCCTTCCACGACCACCGAACCTGCGACGGCGCCGAACTTGGAGGAACGGAACACCTCGCGCACCTCGGCGGTACCGATGATTTCCTCGCGCACTTCCTTGCCCAGGAGGCCCGAAGCGACCTGCTTCACCTGGTCGATCACGTCGTAGATGATCGAGAAGTAGCGCAGGTCCAGGCCATTGCTCTCGATCACCTTGCGGGCCGAGGCATCGGCGCGCACGTTGAAGCCGATGATGGTGGCCTTGGAAGTGGCGGCGGAGTTTGCATCCGACTCGGTGATGCCGCCCACGCCCGAGGTGATGACGTTGATCGTGATGAGTTCGTTGGAGAGTGCGGTGAGCGACTGGCGCAGCGCTTCCACCGAGCCCTGCACGTCGGCCTTGATGACCAGGTTGAGCTGCTGCGGCTGGCCGTCGGTCTGGCCCATCTGCGCCAGCACGTCCTCCATGCGGTTGCCGGCCTGCTTGACCAGACGCGTCTCGCGGCGCTTGGCCTCGCGCTGCTGGGCCACGTCCTTGGCCAGACGCTCGTCTTCCACCACCACGAAATCGTCGCCGGCATCCGGCACGCCGGAAAGTCCGAGCACGACGACCGGAATCGACGGCGTGGCCTCCTGCACCTGACGGCCGCCCTCATCGAAGAGCGCGCGGACGCGGCCGTACTGGGTTCCACAGACCAGGTAGTCGCCTTTCTTCAGGGTTCCGCCTTGCACCAGTACCGTGGCGACCGGGCCGCGGCCCTTGTCGAGCGCGGATTCGATCACCACGCCGCTGGCGCGCGCATCGCGCACCGCGGTGAGTTCCAGCACTTCGGCCTGCAGCAGGATGGCATCGAGCAGGTCGTCGATGCCGGTGCCCTGCTTGGCGGAGATCGGCACCATCTGCACGTCGCCGCCGAACTCCTCGGCAAGCACTTCGTGCTGGAGCAGCTCCTGCCGGACGCGATCGGGATTGGCGTCGGATTTGTCGATCTTGTTGATCGCCACCACCATCGGCACCTTGGCCGCACGGGCGTGCTGGATGGCCTCGACCGTCTGCGGCATCACGCCGTCGTCGGCGGCAACCACCAGCACGATCACGTCGGTGAGCCTGGCGCCGCGCGCGCGCATCGCCGAAAACGCCGAGTGCCCGGGGGTATCGAGGAAGCTGATGACGCCCTTGGGCGTTTCGACGTGGTAGGCACCGATGTGCTGGGTAATGCCGCCGGCTTCGCCCTTGGCGACCTTGGTGCGGCGCAGGTAATCGAGCAGCGAGGTCTTGCCGTGGTCGACGTGGCCCATGATGGTGACCACCGGCGGACGCGACTCGGCTTCGCCCTGGATTTCGCCGGTCAGGGCGATCAGGGTGGACTCGGCATCGTTGTCGCTGGCGCGCACCGCGGTATGGCCCAGTTCCTCCACGACCAGCACGGCGGTGTCGTGGTCGATGCTCTGGTTGATGGTGGCCATGACGCCCATCTTGAACAGCGCCTTGACCACCTCGCCGCCCTTGAGCGCGAGCTTGTTGGCCAGATCTGCCACGACGATCATGTCGCCGATGGCCACTTCGCGCACCACCGGCGCGCTGGGGCGCGAGAAGCTGTGCGAAGAGGCACCACCGCGTCCGACTTCCCGCCGCATCGGCTTCTTCTTCGCGCCGCGTCGGGCGCTGCCGGCATCGGAAAGGTGCAGCTCGCCGCGTCCGGATCGACCGGCCGCCGCGTCTCCGTCACGTCCGCCCGTACGGGCACCGCGCGCCGGGCGCGCCGACGAAGGCCGGTCATGACGAATCGCAGGCGAGATCGACTCGCGGCGCGGCGCCGGAGCCGCGTCCTCGTCGGACTCACGTTTCCTTCGTGCAGGTTCATGGGCCGTGGAGGCCGTCTCTTCAGCCGCCTTGCGCACGGCTTCTTCGGCTTCCTGGCGCAGGCGCGCGGCCTCGGCCTCTTCCTCGGCGCGCTGTCGCGCGATCTCGTCTCGCCGCTTCTGGTCGGCATCCTCCAGCGCGACCTTCTCGGCCTCGTTGCGTGCCTGGGATTCGGCCAGCTTGCGCTGCGCCTCTTCGCGCTCGTCGTTCGCCGGGGAGCCGATCTCGGCGCGCTTGACGTAAGTGCGCTTCTGGCGAACTTCGACGTTGACGGTGGCCTTGCCCTTGCCGGCGGCAACGGTCAACTCTTCCATCTTGCGGCGCTTGAGGGTGATCTGGCGCGGCGCACCATCCGCCGCAACCGCATCGGTGCGGCCGTGGGAGCGGCGCAGGAAACCGAGCAGCTTCATCTTCTCGGTTGGCGTCACCACCTGGTCGGGGCCGCTGAAGCTCATGCCGGCCTCCGCCAGCTGCTCGAGCAGCTTGTCGACCGGGGTGCCGACCAACGTGGCAAGGGATCGTACGGTGACCTCAGACATGCGACTTCCTATCTCTTTGATCCACCCGGAACGCGGGCGGATTCGTTATTGTCATGGGTGGGCAGCGCGCCGCCCAGTCATTCGAACCAGTGCTTGCGCGCCTCCATGATGAGCGCAGCCGCACTGTCGGCATCGAGGCCTTCGACATCGAGAATCTCGTCGACGGCCATGTCGGCCAGATCATCGCGCGTCAGGATTCCGCGGCGGGCCAGCTCGAAGGCCAGCGCCTCGGTCATGCCGCCGAGCGCGAGCAGGTCTTCCGCCGGCTGGCTTCCGTCCAGTTCTTCCTCGACCGCCAGCGCCTCGTGCAGCAGCGCATCGCGGGCACGGGCGCGCAGCTCTTCCACGATATCTTCGTCGAAGCCTTCGACCGCGAGCAGTTCGGCCGCCGGCACATAGGCCACCTCCTCGACCGAAGAGAAGCCCTCGGCGACGAGGATGCCGGCGATTTCCTCATCCACTTCGAGGCGATCGATGAAGGATTGCCGGGCTGCTTTCTGCTCGACTTCGCTCTTGGCGACGACCTGGTCCTGGGTCATCACGTTGAGCTGCCAGCCGGTGAGCTTGCTGGCCAGACGGACGTTCTGTCCGCCGCGCCCGATGGCCTGGGCGAGCTTGTCCTCGGCCACGGCGATGTCCATCGAGTGCTTTTCCTCATCGACGATGATCGACTGCACCTCGGCCGGCGCCATCGCGTTGATCACGAACTGCGCCGGGTTTTCTGACCACAGCACGATGTCGATGCGCTCGCCGTTGAGCTCGTTGGAAACCGCCTGCACGCGCGAACCGCGCATGCCGATGCAGGCGCCGATCGGATCGGTGCGGGTGTCGTGCGCCAGCACGGCGATCTTGGCGCGGTCGCCCGGATCACGCGCCGCGGCCTTGATCTCGACCAGCCCCTGTCCGACTTCCGGCACCTCGAGCTTGAACAGCTCCATCATGAATTCGGGCGCGGTGCGCGACATGAAAATCTGCGGTCCGCGCGACTCCGCACGCACTTCGGCCAGATAGCTGCGCACGCGGTCGCCGGCACGCATGGTGTCGCGCGGGATCGCCTTGTCGCGGGAAATGTAGGCCTCGGCGTTGCCGCCCAGATCGATGTAGACGCTGCCGCGCTCGACGCGCTTGACTACGCCTGTGAGCAGCTCGCCCACGCGGTCGGCATACGCCTCGACCACCTGGGCACGCTCGGCCTCGCGCACGCGCTGCACGATGACCTGCTTGGCGGCCTGCGCGGCGATGCGGCCGAACTCGGCGTTCTCGACGCGCTCCTCGATGAATTCGCCGACCTGTGCGTCTTCCTTCATGTCGACCGCATCCATCAGGCGGAGCTGGCGCGACGGGGACTCCATCACCACGTCGTCCGCCACCACTTCCCAGCGGCGGAACGTCTCGTATTCGCCGCTGCGCGGATCGATCTTCACCCGCATCAGCACGTCCTCGTCGGGATAGCGCTTTTTGGCCGCAGACGCGAGCGCCGCTTCCATCGCCTCTACGATGACCTGCCTGGCCACGCCCTTCTCGTGGGCAACGGCTTCAACGACGTTCAACAGTTCCTTGCTCATCTGTATCGCTCCGTCGGACCGCGGGCGGCCCTGTCGAGTGGTCGAATTGATCCGGCGATTCTCAGGAATCGCGCTGTTTCCTTGCGGCGCCGCCCGAAGGCGCGCGTCCGGGCTTGGCGGGGGTCTCGAACAAGGGAACCAGTCGCGCCTTCTGCACCGAAGCGCAGGCCAGCACCACCAGTTGGCCATCCTGTTCAAGGGTGATGTTGTCGCCCTCGACCGAATGGATCGTGCCATGGAAACGACGCCGTCCGTCCTGCGGAAACTCCAGCGTCAGCTTCACCAGCTGCCCGACGAAGCGTGCGTAGTGCGCAGGCCTGAACAGCGGGCGATCCAGCCCCGGCGAGGAGACCTCCAGGGTGTAGTGCGTTTCGATCGGGTCATTCACGTCCAGCAGCGCGCTGACCTCGCGGCTGACCGCCTCGCAGTCATCCAGCGTCACGCCGCGCTCGGCTTCGTCGATATACAGCCGCAGCACCGCGTTGCCGTTGCCCGGGATGAACTCCACGCCCAGAAGCTCCAGCCCGAGCGCGGTGACGGCCGGGGCCAGCAATGCTTCGATGTCGTGTTCGATCGATGTCATGGGAAAACGGGCAACGCCTTGTTCAAAGCAAAAGAAAAGGGGCACGAGGCCCCTTGCAATCCAGTCCGGTTTCACGGAGGCCTGGCCGAGCCTCCAGGAGGATCCGCATGCGGACACTCCTCGGTTCAGCAAATGAAAGAGCCTCCGAAGAGGCTCGTTCATCACCGAACTGGTAGCGGGGGCAGGATTTGAACCTGCGACCTTCGGGTTATGAGCCCGACGAGCTGCCAGACTGCTCCACCCCGCAGCAGAGTCGCCCATTATAGGAAGTCACGGCACGAAGTGCAAGCTGAAGCGTGATCCAAGGTGGATGCAATTCGATTCTTGGGCTTTGCATGGTTCAGGCACGCCCATTGCAGGGAAAAACGGGATTCTCGCCCTGCGCAGCGGCTGCGGAACGGGATGCCGCGGTTCAGTCGAGCGGCACATAGCGCGTCGGGTCCGGCATATCTGCCGCATCGAACCCCGCCGCCCGCAGGCGGCAGGCGTCGCAGCGACGGCAGGCGCGCCCTTGCGAATCGGCCTGGTAGCAGGACACGGTAAGCGAGAAATCCACGCCAAGACGCGCACCTTCCCGTGCGATGGCGGCTTTTCCTAGCGTCATGAGCGGGGCGTGCACGGTGAGTCGCCGGCCCTCGACGCCGGAGCGCGTGGCCAGGTTGGCCAGGTGTTCGAAGGCTTCGATGAAGGCCGGGCGGCAGTCCGGATAGCCGGAGTAGTCCACCGAGTTGACGCCGCAGAAGAGATCCTGCGCGCCGAGCACTTCGGCCCAGCCCAGCGCGATCGACAGCATGATGGTGTTGCGCGCGGGAACGTAGGTGATCGGGATGCCGTCCTGCGGCGATTCGGGCACGGCAATGTCGGCGGTGAGCGCGGAGCCGCCGATGCTGCGCAGGTCGACCGCGACGGTCTTGTGCTCGATCGCGCCCACCGATGAGGCGACGCGCGCTGCGGCCTCCAGCTCGGAGGTGTGGCGCTGGCCGTAGCGCACGCTCAGGGCGTGGCAGACATAGCCCTGCTCGCGCGCCATGGCGAGCACCACGGCCGAATCCATGCCGCCGGAAACCAGCACGACTGCCTTCTTCACGTCGATTCCTCCATCACCCGGATTTCAGCGCCCCGGCTCGTCGTTCCACAGCAGCTTGTGCAGCTGCATCTGGAAGCGCACCGGCAGCCGGTCGGCAACGATCCAGTCGGCCAGGTCGCGTTCGGAAATCTGCCCTTTGCTTGGCGAGAACCAGACCGTGCAGCGGGCGTCGAGCGTTTCGCGACGCAATACCTCGACGGCCCAGTCGTAATCGGCGCGGTCGCAGATCACGAACTTGACCTGATCGTGCGCGGTGAGATGGGCGAGGTTTTCCCACAGGTTGCGGGCCATCTCGCCTGATCCGGGCGTTTTGAGGTCGAGGATGCGCGAAACGCGCGGATCGACCGGCGCGATGTCGATGGCGCCGGAGGTTTCCAGGGAAACTTCGAAGCCGGCCTCGCACAGCCGCTCCAGCAGGAGCAGGCAGCGCTTCTGCGCCAGCGGCTCGCCGCCGGTGACGCAGACGTGCCGCACGCCGAGGTCGCGCACCTGCGCGATGAGCGAATCGATGCTGCGCCACTGGCCACCGTGGAAGGCGTAGGCCGTGTCGCAGTAGGTGCAGCGCAGGGGACAGCCGGTGAGGCGGACGAAGACCGTAGGCCAGCCGGAATCACGGGCTTCCCCCTGAAGGGAAAGAAAGACCTCGGTGATGCGCAGCCGCAGCACCTCGGCGCCTGCGGCGTCCATTTCCTGCACCGCGCGCAGTCAGCGGTTCTCGAGCCGCAGAGCCCGCAGCCGTCCCTGCGCAAGGCGCGCGACGGTACTGTCGGGATAGCGCTGGATCACGCGATTGAGCGTACTCTCGGCCAGATCCCAGTTGTGCAGCTCGTAGTGGCAATAGCCCACCTTGAGCAGGGCATCGGGCACCTTGTTGCTGGAGGGGAACTGTGCCAGCAGGCGCTCGAAGGACTCCAGCGCGACCTGGTAATTCTGCGTGACGTAGTAGGACTCGCCCAGCCAGTACTGCGCGTTGGGTGCGAAATCCCCCGAGGGATACTGCGTCAGGAAAGACTGGAAGCGGCGCGCCGCCTCGGCGTACTGGCCGTTCTTCAGCGCATCGAAGGCGGCGTCGTAAGCCGCACGCTCGGCGGCAGGATCCGGTCCGACGGTTTCGGACGGGGCCGGCATGGAGCCATTTGAAGTCTGCGCGGGAGCGGCAGCCGCTGCGGGCGCGACATCCGCGGCATCACCCGCGACCGATCCGACCACACCGCCCAGCGTTCCTTCCGGAACCGCGGCAGGCTCGGGCGCGATCAGCGGCTGCCCGCTGCCGGAACCGCCTTCGAGACGCTCGATGCGCGAGTCGAAATCAACCGCCAGGTCCCGATTCCTGCGCTCCATCTCGCGCAGCTTGAAGTCCTGCTCTTCGAGCATGCCTCGCAGCACCTGCACCTCGGACTGGAGCTGGGTCAGGCGATTGAGCAGTTCGACGTTGCCATCGGCGGGAGGCGCAGCCTGCTGCTGGCGCTCGAGCTGGGCCACGCGATCGGCCAGGCTCAGGCGACCACCTTGCGCGAAGGCCGCGGAAAAACACGCAGCAGTGGCCCAGAGGACCACTGCTGCGCAGGTGACACCAGAATGACGCGGCATCGACATCGATTACTTCGCGGTGTACACGATCTCGACGCGACGGTTCTGACCCCAGCACGACTCGCTGGAATCCGTGCACATCGGGCGCTCTTCACCGTAGCTGACGACGCCGAGCTGGCCGGCGGAACCGCCGTTGGCCTGCATGGCCGAAGACACCGCGTTGCCGCGACGCTCGCCCAGACCCATGTTGTACTCGCGGGTGCCGCGCTCGTCGGCGTTGCCTTCCAGCGTGATGCGGGCGGAAGGACGGTCACGCAGGTACTTGGAGTGGCAGGACACGATGGCGGCGAATTCCGGCTTCAGCACATCCTGGTCGAAGTCGAAGTAGACCACGCGCTGGCGCAGGCAGGAATCGGTATCCAGGTCGGCCGGGGTGTACTTGCCGTCGGTGGCGGGGGCGGTATCGACGACCGGAGCGGGCGTGGGTTCGGGCGGCTGCTCGACGGGCTTGGTCTTCTTGGTGCAAGCGGCGACGGACAGGACGAGGACGGAAACAAGGGCGACGCGAAACATGGTGTTCATTGAAACGCAATCCTTGAAGGCAGGAAGTGATCGGGGGCAAATCGGATAATTATTGAGCAAAGCCCGTCCAACGCAGTTACCGCGGCCTGAACGGCGACCAGGCGGGCTCCCGGACGTCGCCATCGGCTAGAACCAGACGCTGCCGGACGCGGGCATCGCTGGATACGACATAGAGCACACCGCGCTGGTTTTCGCGCGCGGCATACAGAATCATGCTTCCATTCGGGGCGAAGCTCGGCGATTCATCCAGATTGCCGGGAGAGATGAGACGAACCTCTCCGCCATTGCCATGACCCCTGTCTAGAACCGCAATACGATACACGTTTCCAGCGCCCTGCGCCATCGCAACCCGTCCGCCCGGTTCGAGAGAGGCGCGCGCATTGTACTGACCGTTGAAAGTTACGCGCTGCGCTTCGCCTCCGCCAAGCGGAACTTCGTAGATCTGCGGCTTTCCGCCGCGATCGGAAGTGAACAGGATGCTTCGACCATCCACGGAAAACACCGGCTCGGTGTCGATGCTCCAGTGGCTGGTGAGCTGGGTCAGGGCGCGGCTGCCAAGGTCCATCACATAGATCTCGGGGTTGCCGGTGCGCGAAAGCGCCAACGTGAGCTTGGTGCCATCCGGCGAGAACGCGGGCGCACCGTTGATGCCCTTGAAGCTGGACAAAACTTCTCGCGCGCCGGTCGCCAGGTCCTGAAGGTAAATGGACGAAGCACCGCGCTCGAAGCTCACATAGGCCAGGCGCCGGCCGTCCGGACTCCACGCCGGCGAAAGCAGCGGCTCGCGCGAGCGCACCACCGTCTGCGGATTGTAGCCGTCGGCGTCGGCGATCATCAGCGAATAGGTCATGTCGCGGCCGCGCCCCACCGCTGTCACATAGGCCATGCGGGTCCAGAAGGCGCCGCGCACCCCGAGGATCTTCTCGTAGACCTGATCGGCAACCTGATGGGCAATGTCGCGCATGTTGCCGGGGCGGCCGTTGAGCGCCAAACCGAGCAATCGCTCCTGCTTGGCCACGTCGAACAGTTCGAACTCGGTACGGTAGCCGCCGGAAGCCGCGTCATCCAGTACACGCCCGATCAGGAGGTAATCCTGCTTGAGCAGGCGCCAGGTGCCGAAATTGACGTCGGACTGGCGCAGCGGGCGTTCCACCAGATCGCGTTCGGCCAACGTGCGGAACGAACCGGAACGATTGAGATCGGCCCGCACCACGGCCGCCACGTCGGTGTCTGGAGCCACCTGCACGCCGAGGTAATCGAACGGCACCACGGCAATGGGCAATGCCGCCGCGCTGCCGCGGATCGGATCGATTTCCAGCGTTTGCGCCTGCAGCCCGCGCAGCGGCAGCAGGACGACGGCAAGCAGCAGGAGGATGCGGATCATCGTACACAGACCTCGACGGGATAACAGAAAGGAATGCTGAGCTTGCGCTGGAACACGCTCTCGTAGCCGCGATACGGTAACGCCTCGCGCATGAGCGCCGCTTCAATGGAGCGGCGCGTGATCTCGTCGGCGGGGCAACGGGCGAAATCCAGCCCGCTCACCTGCCCACCCACCATCTGGGTGACACCGATGTAGCAGCGCAGTCCCGGGCGCAGGCTGTCGGGGCGCAGCCAGTTGCGGTCCACCTGCTGCTGGATGGCGAGCTGGTAACGGCCCAGAAGGCCATCATCGGTGCCCTGATTGCCCAATCGATCGGAGGGCGGCGCCGTGGAAGTCGGCGCGGCCGAGGCCGCCGCCTGCTGGCGAAGATCGGCCAACTGCTTGAGTTTTTCCTCTTCCATGCGGCGCCGTTTCTCGGCTTCCTCGCGCTGGCGGCGGATGTCGGCGAGCTGCTTGTCGCGCTCGGCTTGCTGCTGGGCAAGCCGCTGGCGGCGCTCGGCCTCCTCCTGCTGCTTCTTTTCTTCCAGCTGCACCTGCTCCTGGCGACGGCGCTCCTCCTGCTCGCGCCGCGCCTCATCGGCCTTCTGCGCGGCTTCGCGCACGATGCGCTCCTGATCCACCGCATCGGGCTTGGCCACCTGCTGCTGCGGTGTGGGCTGGGGCGGTTGCACCGCATCCTGCGGCTTGGGCTCGGGCTTGGGCTGCGGTCGTGCGGGTGGCTCGGGCGGCGCCGGCCGGGGCGCCGGTTTGGGCACGGAGGCGGAGGTGGGTGGCGTGAGCGTGTCCGACAGCACCGCCTCGATCGAACCACCGGCCACCGACAGCGGCGGCTGGCTGCGCTGGAACAGGATCCCGACGAACAGCAGCGCGAACAGCAGCCCGTGCAGGCCGACGGCCTGCCAGATCGCGATCCATTTTTCGCGGTGCGCCTGCATCGACTCAGCGCCCGGCCTTGCCCGCGGATTCGCCCATGAAGGTGATCCGGACCACGCCGGCGCGCTGCAGCGTCGCCATCGCGCCGTAGATCAGCGAATACTGCGCCCCCATGTCGCCGGCTATGTAGACCGCGGTCTGCGGCTCCTGTCGCACGAAGGCGGCGATGCGGGCCTCCAGCGCGGCCTCGTCCAGTTCCTCGGCAGCCTGGCCCTGCAGGGTCAGGAGGTAGCGACCGTCCTTGGTGACACCCACGATGATCGGGTCCTTGGGCGCTTCCATCGCACGCGCGTTGGCTTCGGGCAGCTTCACGTCCACGCCCAGCCGCAGCAGCGGCGCGGTCACCATGAAGATGATGAGCAGCACCAGCATCACGTCGATGTAGGGAACGACGTTGATCTCGGCCTTCAGCCTGCGGCGCTTGCGGTGGCGGATGCTCATGGGATCACTCTCGATCGGCGCACGCACAGGCGCGCGGCTGCGGAATCGGACAACGGAAGAAGAACCGGCACGGGGTTGCGCGGACGATCAGTGCTCGTCCTGCGGTGCCTGCCGCTGCAGGATCGAGCTGAACTCCTCGGCAAAAGCCTCGTAGCGCACGCTGATCCGGTCCACCTTGGTGGCGAAGCGGTTGTAGGCCCACACCGCCGGGATGGCGGCAAACAGGCCCATCGCGGTGGCGACCAGCGCCTCGGAAATGCCCGGCGCCACGGTGGCGATGGTGGCTTCCTTCATCGAGGCCAGCCCGTGGAACGAGATCATGATGCCCCACACCGTTCCGAACAGGCCGACATACGGGCTGATCGAACCGACGTTGGCCAGAAGCTCCAGATTGCTGTCCAGCGCATCGACCTCGCGCGCCAGACTGGCGCGCATGGCGCGCTGCGCGCCCTCGATCTGGGTGCGCGAATCCATGCCGCGTTTCTGGCGCAGCCGCGCGAACTCGCGGAATCCCGCCTCGAAGATCGCCGCCAGCCCGTTCGGGCGCTGGTCGCCGCCGGACACCTGACGAAACAGCGCGGCCAGATCGCCGCCGGACCAGAACCGCTCCTCGAAATCGTCGGCCGCGCGGTTGGCGTCGGTGAAGACCTTGTGCTTGCGGAAGATGATCGCCCAGGAAGCGATCGAGGCCAGCAGCAGCAGCGCGATCACCAGTTGCACCGGGATGCTCGCGTGCAGGATGAGCTGGAGGTAGTCCAGTCCGGCGTCCGGCGCGGCGGGAAGGCCCGGGATCGGCGCCTCCGGAATCGGCTGCGCGCCCGCGGGCGCGGCGGACTGCAGCAGGGCCAGGAACATCATCTTCAACTCACCTCGTTCATCAAGATACGGAAATGCGCCCGCAGCCAGTCCGGCAGGGCGCGCGGGCGAAAAGCCGATGCCGCAAGGCAGGCCACGCGGACTTCGGCCTCCAGCAGCACCCTCGAATCGCAGGGGCGGAGGATGCGCTGGGCGAACGTGAAACTGGCTCGACCGGCCTCGATGAGGCGAACCTCGACATCGAGTGCATCGTCCAGTCGCGCCGGCGCGAGAAAATCCAGCAGCATCCCGCGAACCGCGAACACCACGTCTTCCGCTTCGCGCAACGCCTGTTGCGAAACGCCTAGCGCGCGCAGCCATTCGGTCCGTGCGCGTTCGAGAAAACACAAATATGCGGCGTGGTACACCACGCCGCCCGCGTCAGTATCTTCCCAGTAGACGCGTATCGGGAGACTGAACAGCGGAGATTGGGAATCCGGGAGCGGGGGGGTGGGAAGCGTCAAAACAGCGCTCCCGACTCTCCGCTCTCCCGCTCCGGATCGCGCGCCCGGGGCTTGAAGCCGAGGTGCCGATACGCCTTGGCGCTGGCCATGCGGCCGCGCGCGGTGCGAATCAGGTAGCCCTGCTGGATAAGGTAGGGCTCGATCACGTCCTCCAGCGTGCCGCGTTCCTCGGAAAGCGCCGCGGCGAGGGATTCGACGCCGACCGGGCCGCCGTCGAAACTCTCGATGATGGTGGAAAGCATGCGCCGGTCGAGCTGGTCGAAGCCTTCCGGATCGACCTTGAGCATATCCATCGCGGCATCCGCGATGGCGCGGGTGATGACGCCGTCGCCGCGGACCTGGGCGTAATCGCGCACCCGGCGCAGCAGGCGGTTGGCGATGCGCGGGGTGCCGCGCGAGCGCCGCGCGATCTCGCCCGCACCTTCCGGCTCGCAGGGGATGCCCAGGATCTGCGCCGAGCGGCGCACGATGCGGGTCAGCTCTTCCACCGTGTAGAACTCCAGCCGCTGCACGATGCCGAAGCGGTCGCGCAGGGGTGCGGTGAGAAGGCCTGCGCGGGTCGTGGCGCCGATCAGGGTGAAGGGTGGAAGGTCCAGCTTGATCGAGCGCGCCGCCGGCCCTTCCCCGATCATGATGTCGATCTGGTAGTCCTCCATCGCCGGGTACAGCACTTCCTCGACCACCGGCTGCATGCGGTGGATCTCGTCGATGAAGAGCACATCGTGCGGCTGCAGGTTGGTCAGCAGCGCCGCCAGATCGCCGGCCTTCTCGATCACCGGCCCCGAGGTCTGGCGCAGGTTCACGCCCAGCTCGTTGGCGATCACGCATGAAAGCGTGGTCTTGCCGAGGCCGGGCGGGCCGAAGATGAGCACGTGGTCGAGCGCCTCGCCGCGTTGCCTGGCCGCTTCGATGTAGATGCGCAGCTGCTCGCGCACGGCCTGCTGCCCGAGGTACTCGTCGAGCGTGCGCGGGCGGATGTGTGCTTCGGCAGTGGCGTCTTCGGAGGTGGCGCCGGCGCCGATGATTCGATCGGAATTCATCAAGCCATTGTCGCCGAATTCCGCCGCCCGTGCGCTCATCGGATATCGACATGTTTTTTTCCACTGGTGCGCAGGTGCGGCGCAGGTATCATCGCGCCCCATGAGCCCGCCACCTCCCGACAGCGTCCCGATCACCCAGCTGGTGCGTGCCTGGTCCGAAGGCCGCAGCGGCGCCTCCGATGCGCTGGCCGAGCAGGTCTACGGCGAGCTGCACCAGATCGCCAGCCGGCAGCTTATGCGCGAGCGCCGGCCGCAGCTGGAAGCCACCGAGCTGGTCCACGAAGCCTGGCTGCGCCTGGGCCAATCGCATCTGGCCTTTTCCACGCGCCAGCATTTCTTCGCGTTTGCGGCGCTGCAGATGCGGCGGCTGCTGATCGACCTCGCGCGCAGCGCCGGCGCGCGCGCGGGCCAGGCCGATCCGGTGACGCTGAGCCTGCGGCTGGTCGATCCGTCCCCGCAGCCGGCCGACGCCGCGCTGCTGGGCAACGCCCTGGAGCAGCTCGACCACCTCGATGCACGCAAGTCGCAGGCATTTGCGCTCACCGAACTGGGCGGTTTCCGGCACGAGGAAGTGGCGGAAATCCTGGAGATCTCCACCGCCACGCTGGAACGCGACCTGCGCTTCGCGCGCGCCTGGCTGGCGTCGAGGATGGCATGAGCACCGCTATCCGCTGGCAGCGCCTGCAAGACCTGTTCCACGCCGCCTGCGAACTGCCGCCCGAGGCGCGCGACGCGTTCGCCCGACGCAGCGCGCACGACGATCCGATCCTGGTCGATGAGCTATTGCGGATGCTCGCCATCGAACAGGAGGCGACCTGCCGCATGGAGCGCCCGCTCGCCAGCGCTCTGGACCTGCTGGGTTCCGCTCTCGAAGTCCCTTCCGGCACGCGTTTCGGCCCCTGGGCGATCGACCGGCTGCTCGGGCACGGCGGCATGGGCAAGGTCTATCTCGCCCATCGCGCCGACGGCACCTATCAACGCCAGGTGGCCATCAAACTGATCGGCCACTCCGGCCTGGACACACGCCAGCGCGCCCATTTCGAGGTGGAACGTCAGACCCTGGCGCAGATGCGCCATCCGGCCATCGCGCTCATCCACGATGCCGGTACCGACGAACTGGGCCGCCCCTGGCTGGTGATGGAATACATCGAGGGCGAGCCGATCGCGCGCTACTGCCAGCAGCGCACGCTGTCGCTGCGTCGGCGCCTGGATCTGTTCCTGCAGGTCTGCGACGGCGTCCAGCACGCGCACCAGAAGGGCGTGGTCCACCGCGACATCAAGCCGGCCAACGTGCTGGTGGAAGAAGTCGATGGCCAGGCGCGCCCCCGCCTGATCGATTTCGGCATCGCCGCCGGCGTCGGGAGCTCGGCCCAACCGGCCGGCACACCCGGCTACATGAGCCCGGAACAGCGCGATCCGAACGGCCGCTGCGACAGCCGCTGCGATGTCTATGCGCTGGGCGCCCTGCTGTACGAACTGGTGTCCGGGGAACGCCCCGCCCCGGAGTCCTCCGGCCCCGACAGCCATGCGCCCTCGCGCAAGCTCGCGGAGCTGCCACCGGCCACGCTGCAGAACCACGCCCAGCGCTGCGGCGCCACGCCGGCCACCCTGCTGCGCACGCTGCGCAACGATCTGGACTGGATCGTGCGCAAGGCCATGGAAACCGATCCGGAGCATCGCTACGCCTCGGTCGCGCTGCTGGCCGAAGACGTGAAGCGACATCTGGATGGCCATCCGGTAAGCGCGGCACCGCCGCGCCGCGCCCTGGCCTTCCGCAAGTTCATCGGCCGCCACCGGATCGGCACCGCCGCCGTCGCCGGCATCGTCCTGGCACTGCTCGCAGGGCTTGCCACCACCACCTGGGCCTTGGCGCAGGCCGAGCGCGAAGCCCGGCGCGCGCGCGTGACTTCCGAATTTCTCGGCAATGCGCTCTCCAGCGTGGACCCGGATTTCGCCCGCGACCTCGATCCCACGCTGATGCTGCGCGTGCTCGACGATGCCGCCCGACGCGCCGCGACGGAGCTGGCCGAAGACCCGCAGGGACGGCTGGCGGTGGAAATGGTGATCGCCGAAAGCTACACCGCCCTGGGACAGCCGAAGAAGGCGATCCCCATGCTGCTTGCGGCACGCGAGGACGTCGATCACCGGCTGGGGCCGGAGAGCCGCGAGGCCATGCTGCTGGCCCAGCGGCTGGGCACGGCGCTGGTCGATGCCGGCAGGTACGACGAATCGGAAACGGTACTGCGCCGCGCCATCGACATCGCCGCCCGCCATCCGGACCGGGCCGGACCCACGCTCCAGCCGGACCTGCGCTCGCGCCTGAGCTGGACCCTGCGCCAGCTCAGCCGGCAGGACGAGGCCACCGCCGAAGCCCGCCGCGCCTACGACGAACTGCGGGCGCGCGTACCGGAAAATCATGCGCAACTGCTCGACGCCGGCCAGCGCCTGGCGATCCTGATGAGCGATGCCGGCCAGTACGACGAGGCGATCGCGCTGCTGCAGGAAATGATCTCCCGGCGCACCGAGGATCTCGGCTCAGACCACCCGCGCGTGCTGAACATGCGCCTGAGCCTGGCGGTCTTCCACCTGCAAAAGCGCGACTATGCCGGCGCCAAGCCCCTCCTGAAGTCCATGCTCGAGCCGGTCGCCAGCCAGTTCGGCGAGGACTCGCCGATGCTGGCGATGGTGCACGCCAATCTGGCCGGCGCGCTGCGCCAGCAGGGCAATGCCGCCAAGATCGCCGAAGCCGGTCCGCACTACCGATACGCCCTGGACTATGCCCTGAAACACGAGGGCCCCGAAGCCCCGATGACCATCATGGCGCGCGGCAACCACGCCAACTGGCTGCTGGACGACCGCCAGCCGCAGCGCGCGCTCGAGGAGCAGCGCGCCGTGCTGGCGCTGAGCGAAAAGGTCTTCGGCCCCGAGCACGACGTCACCGCGGAAGTGCTGCGCGGTCTGGGGCAGGCGCAGACCGCGCTCGGCGACTTCCGCGACGCCCGCGCAAGCCTGGAACGGTCGCTGGCCATCCTCGTGAAAATCCACGGCAACGCGGAAGGGCCGCTGGCGCGCATCCGCGAATCGATCGCCAGGCTCGACGCCGCCGAACAGGTCGCGCGCTAATCCGCCCCCGAAAGGAAGCGCGCCGCGGCCTTCGCATCGAACGGCCAGTCGAGCTCTGCGCCGGAATCTCCCCGCCGCAGCACCGGCACGCGCGTGCCGTAACGCGCCTCCAGCGCGGCGTCGCCGTCGATGAAGACGCTCACGAATTCCGGCGCCCCGGCCTGCGCAAGGGCCTCCAGGGCCAGATCGCACAGGTGGCAGTCGTCGCGCTGGAACAGGGTCAGGTCCATGGTTTTCCCTGGGTACGCCACGATGGAGCAATCGCTCTAGAATAGCCGCCCTTTCCAGGAGCACGCGCCATGGCCGTCAGCATCTTCGACCTTCTGAAAATCGGCATCGGCCCGTCCAGCTCGCACACGGTCGGCCCGATGCGCGGCGCTGCGCGGTTCGTCGAGCACCACCTGAAGGACGCAGGGCTGATGGACCGCGTGGCGCGGGTGCGCGCCGAGGTGTTCGGCTCGCTCGCCCTCACCGGCCGCGGCCACGGCACCGACAAGGCCCTGATGCTGGGCCTGGAAGGGCACGAACCCAACCGCATCGACCCGGACATCGTGCCGGCGACGCTGGAGCGCATCCGCGGCGAGAAGTCACTGCTGCTGGGCGGACTCAAGGCCATCGGCTTCGAGGAAAAGCGCGACCTGGTGATGAACAAGCGCGAGAAGCTGCCCTTCCACACCAACGGCATGCGTTTCACTGCCTACGATGCCAACGAGGAAGTGCTTGCCACGCGCGACTACTACTCGGTCGGCGGCGGTTTCGTGGTGAACCCGGACGAAGCCGCGGCCGACCGCATCGTGCCCGACACCACGCCCCTGCCCCACCCCTTCCACAGCGGCGACGAACTGCTCGCACGGACGCGCGACAGCGGACTGTCTATCGCGCAGATCATGTTCGCCAACGAAACCGCCTGGCGCACGCCGGACGAGATCCGCGCCGGCCTGCGCGAAATCTGGTCCACGATGCAGGCCTGCGTGGCGCGCGGCATGCGCGCCGAGGGCACCCTGCCGGGTGGCCTGCACGTCTCGCGCCGCGCCCCGGCGCTGCACCACGAACTGCTCTCGCGCCCCGAGGCGGCGATGCGCGATCCGCTCACCACGCTCGACTGGGTGAACCTCTACGCGCTGGCGGTGAACGAGGAAAACGCCGCCGGCGGACGCGTGGTGACGGCCCCCACCAACGGCGCCGCCGGCATCATTCCGGCGGTCGGCCACTACTACGAGCGATTCATTCCTGGCGCGAACGAGGAAGGCATCTTCAACTACCTGCTCACCGCCGGGGCCATCGGCATCCTCTACAAGGAGAACGCCAGCATCTCCGGCGCCGAGGTCGGCTGCCAGGGCGAAGTCGGCGTGGCCTGCTCGATGGCCGCCGGCGGGCTGACCGCGGCGCTCGGCGGCACGCCATCGCAGATCGAAAACGCTGCCGAGATCGGCATGGAACACAATCTGGGCCTCACCTGCGACCCGATCGCGGGGCTGGTGCAGATTCCCTGCATCGAGCGCAACGCCATGGGTTCGATCAAGGCCATCAACGCTTCGCGCATGGCGCTGCGCGGCGACGGCAAGCACAAGGTCAGCCTCGACAAGGTGATCAAGACCATGCGCGAGACCGGCCGCGACATGATGGAAAAGTACAAGGAAACCAGCCGCGGCGGGCTTGCGGTCAACGTCATCGAGTGCTGAGGAAACCGCACCCATGCCCGCCGCGCCGACGCTCTGGGCGTACCTGATACCGGTCCTGCTGCTGGCCTGCTCCAACCTGTTCATGACCTTCGCCTGGTACGGGCACCTGAAATTCAAGGGCGCGCCGATCCTGCTGGTCATCCTGGTGAGCTGGCTGATCGCGCTGCCCGAATACCTGTTCCAGGTGCCGGCCAACCGCATGGGCCACGCGGTCTACACCCTGCCCCAGCTCAAGACCCTCCAGGAAGTCATCACGCTCACGATCTTCATCGGGTTTTCGGTCTGGTACATGGGCGAACCGCTCAAGTGGAACCATCTGGCCGGCTTCGCGCTGATGGTCGTGGCGGCCTGGCTGATCTTCCAGCGATGAACGCGCGGATCAGCCGCCCGCTGCCGCGCGTTCGGCGCGCTTGACCTCGCGCCACAGCAATTCCTGCGCGCTCAGGTCCAGGGCATCGAAGGCCAGTCCGCGCGCGGCGGCGAGCGATTCCATGGCGCGGAAGCGACGCTCGAACTTGGCATTGGCGCGGCGCAGCGCCGCGCCCGGATCGACCTCGGCGTGACGCGCGAGGTTGACCGCGACGAACAGCACGTCTCCGATCTCGTCCTCCAGCCGCGCCGGATCCGCGCCCTGCGCAAATTCGGCCTCGACCTCGTCCATTTCCTCGCGCAGCTTGTCCAGCACCGGCGCGGGATCGGGCCAGTCGTAGCCGGTGCGCGCGGCGCGCTGCTGCAGCTTGAGCGCGCGCAGCCATTCGGGCAGGCCGGCGGCAATGCCCGCCAGCGCGCTTGCGTCGGCGGATTGACCACCGGCGCGGCGTTCCTCGCGCTTGATCGCCTCCCAGCTGGCGGCCACCGCCTCGGCGTCGCTCGCGTCCGCATCGCCGAACACGTGCGGGTGGCGGCGCACCAGCTTGTCGCGCAGGCCGCGCGCGACGTCGCCGAAATCGAACGCGCCTTCCTCCTGCGCCATCTGCGCGTGGAAGATCACCTGGAACAGCAGGTCGCCCAGCTCATCCTTCAGCGCATCGCGATCGCCACGGGCGATCGCATCGGCCACTTCGTAGGCTTCCTCGATGGTGAAGGGCGCGATGCTGGAAAAGTCCTGCACCCGGTCCCACGGACAGCCGTCCGCAGGATCGCGCAACCGCGCCATGATGGCGCGCAGCTCATCCATCGAGGCCATCGATCCACTCCTGCCAGGGCAGATCGGCATCGCCCAGCGCGAGGAAGTCCGGGTTGAGGAGCGATTCGCCGCGGTTGTAGCGCAAGGGCGCCCCGTCCAGACCCAGCACCGCGCCACCGGCGGCCTCCAGCACGCACTGGCCGGCGGCCGTGTCCCACTCCGAGGTCGGCCCGAAGCGCGGATAGACGTCGGCGCGGCCTTCGGCGATGCGGCAGAACTTGAGCGAGGAGCCCAGCCCGATGCGCTCGTGTTCACCGATGGCTTCGAGCACCCGCGCGGTGCGCGGATCCAGATGCGAGCGGCTCGCGGCCACGCGCAGCGGCGCCGCCGCCGGTCTGCGGCTGCCGAGCGGCGCGTCCCGGTCGGTTCCGGCCTCGCGCAGCCAGCATCCGGTGCCGCGGCGCGCGTGCACCAGGTAGTCGAGCACCGGCGCGTAGACCACGCCCAGCACCGGCACGCCGTCTTCGACGAGCGCGATGTTCACGGTGAACTCGCCGTTGCGCTTGACGAATTCGCGCGTGCCGTCGAGCGGATCGACCAGCCAGTAGCGCGACCATGCGCGCCGCGTATCCCAGCCGATGCCGGCACCTTCCTCCGACAGCAGCGGAATGTGCGGTGCGATCTGCGCCAGCCCGCGCGCGATGACGCGGTGCGCGGCAAGATCGGCGGCGGTGAGCGGGGAACGGTCGTCCTTGGCCTGGACCGCGAAATCGGTCTGGTATACCTCGAGGATCGCCGCCCCCGCCTCGCGCGCGAGCGCGATCAGCGGCGCCTGCCAGTCCTGCGGTACCTCGGGCAGACTCATGCGGACACCTCCACGGCACGCGGCGCATCGGCCGGAAGGCGGCCGGCCGCGCGCGCCTCAAGAAACTCGCGCACGATGAAGGCGGCGGCCAGCGAACGGCCGTCCGAACAGTCCTCGCGCAGCATCAGTGCATCCAGTTCGGAAAGTTTCCACGGCACCACTTCCAGCTCCTCGGGCTCGTCGCCCGGCAGGCGTTCGGGATACAGGTCTTCGGCCAGCACCAGCCAGCTGTGGTAGGGCATGTAGGCCGGCACCAGGGTCATTTCGCGCAGCACCGTGATGCGTCGCGCGCCGTAGCCGGCCTCTTCCTTCAGTTCGCGTACCGCCGCGGTTTCGAGCGATTCGCCCGGATCGATGCGTCCCTTCACCAGGCCCAGCTCGTAGCGGTGCACCGCGCAGGCGTATTCGCGCACCAGCAGCAAGGTGTGGGGATCGGGCATCGCGGCCACCACGACCGCGCCGTGTCCGCGCGGCAGCATGCGCTCGAAGGTGCGCTCGGCGCCGTTGGAAAAGCGCAGATCGAGCCGTTCGATCTGGAAGCGGCCACCGTAGTCCAGGGTTCGGCGGTCGCGCACTTCAGGCAGCTTGCGCATCGTTCCACCCTTGAAATCGTCGGCACAGCGCGGCGTGCAGCGCCGGAACGGCGGCCAGCACGCTGCGGGTGGAAAGATCCGGCGGCGCGCCGTCCAGATCGGTGAAGACGCCGCCGGCCTCGCGCACGATGACGGCGAGCGCGGCGATGTCGAGGATGTTGACGTCGGACTCGATCACCGCGTCCAGGCTGCCCTGCGCGAGCAGGTGGTAGTGCAGGAAATCGCCGTAGCCTCGGCCGCGGTTGGCCTCGGTCAGAAGTTCGCCCAGCGCCCCCCAGCGCGGCCCCTGCGCGAGGGACTTGAGGTTGCCGGTGGACACCACGGCCTGCGCGATCTCGCAGGTGTCGGCCACGCGCAGCGGTGCGCCGTCGAGAAAGGCGCCGCCGCCGCGCCGCGCCCAGGCCATCTGGCCGAACTGGCTGGCACAGGACACGCCCAGCACCAGCTCGCCGCGGTGCATCAGCGCGATCTGGGTGGAGAACACCGGGTTGCGGCGCACGAAGCTCTTGGTGCCGTCGAGCGGATCGACCAGCCAGAGGAATTCCCCCTCGCCTTCGCGACCGCCTTCCTCGCCGTGGATCGCGTGGTCCGGAAAGGGCTCGCGCAGCACCGCGCGGATCGCCGCCTCGGCCTCCACGTCGGCCTGGGTTACCGGCGTGGCGTCGGGCTTGATCGTGACCTGCGCGCCGCCGCGGTAGCAGCCGTCGATGATTTCCGCCGCCGCGCGCGCGGCGCGGCGCGCCACTTCGAGCGCGCGGTCGAGGAAGGCGGCATCGCAGGCCGGTGCAATGTTCAAGCGCCCTTCTCCATCAGGCCGCCGCGAAGCTCGTACACGACGCTGCCGTCGGGCTGCATCTGGCCGATGTGCCGCAGCGCGCTTTGCACCTGCGGATTGCCGTCGCGCGCGCGCAGCGTGGCGCGGGCCTCGAAGCCCAGCAGTGAGGTGGAAAACTTGCCGTCCACGGCGAGCGGGCCGTCGCCTTGATCGCTCACGCGGCCACCGAATCCGCCGCCAGGCAGCGCGGCAAATTCCGCGCGCAGGGTGCCGAACACGGCCTGCTCGGCGCCGGATACGCCGGCATCGTTCCAGACCGCCTCGCCCTGGAGCGCCACCGGGACGCGGTTGCGCAGCTCCAGCGCCGCCAGGGAAACCTCGACGCTGCCGGCCAGCGTCAGCGCGGGAACGTCGAGCAGCCGCTCCAGGCGCGCGGCGGGGAAGCGCGCCTTGCCGCCTTCCACTCGCAGGTTGCCGTCGCCACCGGCGATGATTCGCCCCGAGCCTTGCAGTTCCGGCCCGGCAAGTATCAGGTCCGTGTCGATTCGCCCGCGCAGCAGCGGCAGCGGCCGCAGCCGCCACTGCAACTGCCCCAGATCACGGCCATCGCGCAGCACGCGGTTGGCGTGGCCCGACCAGAGCGTGCCGCCCACCCCTTCCATCTGCACCGGCAGAGCCGATTCGGGCAGCAGCTTCAGCGCCACGCGCGCCGGGAAGGTAACCAGCACGATCGCGCACAGCAGCGTGCCGATCGCAAGAAAAAGAAACCAACGCCTCATCCTCATCCTCCCTGCCGCTCCAGCACGAGCCTTGCGTCCACGCGCCCCACGCCGGCGGCGCGGCTAACGTTGAAATCCCCGACCGTGACGCCCTGTCCGCTCTGCAGCGCAGCCAGCCAATCGACCAATGCATCGAAGCCGGCGCCTTCGAAATACACCCGCACCTGCCCGGCGCTGACCGGCTCCACCCGCAGCAGCGCCTCGCCGACGCCCGACTCGCGCGCGGTGGCGTCCACCAGGGCCAGCAGGGAGCGGCCGTCGCGCGCGGCGGGAGCCGATGAATCGCGCAGCTGCGGCACGACGGCGCGCAGATAGGCCAGGTCGCTGGCGGAAGCTGCGGCGCGCACGCGCGCGCTGTCGCGCGCCTCGCGCAGCGGCTCCCACACCAGCAGCCAGGCGCCGATCAAGAGCAGAACGACCGCGCCCAGGGCGAGCACGCGCTGGTCGCGCGGTGACAGGCCCGACCAGAATCCCCGGAGCGCGTTCACGACCCGCCCCCGCGCACGCGCAGCTTGCCTTCGACGCCATTGCTGCCGGGCGTCATCGAGGTCAGCTCGGCCGGCAGGCCCAGCGCTGCCATGCGCTCGCGCAGTTCGTCCAACGTCGCCACGTCGCCGCTGCGCAGGGTGAGGTCCAGCGTGCCGCCGCGATAGTCCAGTCCGTCGAGCGTGTAGCGGCCGCTGCCCGAAAGCAGCGGCGCGATCTTCGCCAGCAGCCCGAGCGCTCCCGCGCCCGATGAGGCGCCGGCGCGCCGGGCCAGTTCGGCGGCGACCTGGGCGCGCGGATCGACCACGCGCTGCACGTCGGGCAGCGCCTCGCGCAGCAGGGATTCCATCTCGGCGCGCTGCCGTGCGTGGAGGCGATCGAACTGCCAGCGCTCCAGCGCCATCGAGGCGGCGGCCAGCGCCACGGCCAAGATCGCCAGAGCCGCGGCCCACGCCCAGCCGCGCGCCGACCCGCGCCTTGCACGCTTGGGAAGGAAGTCGCCGGTCAGAAGGTCGTGCTCGCGCAGATCCAGCCGAGCCAGCCGCGACGCCAGAAAGGCCGCGACCTCGCACGGTTCCTGCACGATGCCGCCTGGCCATTCGAGGCGCACCGCCCCGGCTTCGCCCAGCACCTTCAGCGGCGCGGCCGCGCCGCCCTCGGCGAGCAGCTCCAGCCAGGACGGCACTTCCTCCGCCGCGCCTGCCAGCAGGCCGCCGCGCGCGTGGCGCAAGGTCGCGCGCCCTTCGTCGAGCAGCAGGACCGGACCGGCATCGTGCGCCAGCAGCAGCCCTTCGGAAAGCAGGTGATCGGCGTGCACGCCGTGCTCGGCCAGCCGCGACCGCCAGGCATCCATGCGCGCACGCGCCACCGCGACGGCGAGCACGACCTCGGGCCGACCGTCGTCGATCGCCGCCACATGGCAATCCTCGACCGGCTCGCACAGCTGATCCTCGATGGCAAACGGCAGCGCGCGCTCGAGCTGGCGGCGCTGGCGCGCGATGCGCGGTGTTTCGAGCAGCAGCGCATCGGCGCCGGGCACGAGCACCACCGTGTCGAACTCGGGCGCGACGGCGGGAAAACCCGGCGTCGGCCCCGCGAGCACGCGCCCGGCGCGGTCCAGTGCCAGCCAGTGGGCGCGTTGGTCGTCGAGAAGGCGGATCAGGTGGCGATGGGACATGGGCGACTCGGTGCGATCTGGTCGATTCTAGCCGCAGTCGCCGCGCCTGCGCTGCGCAACCTCCCGCTCACAGGCGCCCGCGCGCGCGGGCAACCACGTCCACGCGTCCGGGGCGGCGGTGCAGCAGGCTCGAATAGTCGAAGGGGATGCCGTCGGCCACGATCCGGGCTTCCAGCACGAACCATTCACTGCCCACGCCATAGCCGACCAGCGGCATCGGCGGCAGGCCGAGCCGGGTCAGTTCGCTCTGCACTTCCTCGATCGATGCATAGTTGGCCCGGCCATCGCGCGCCAGCCCCTCGGCCATGGACGGGGTGATCGAATCGGACAGGCTCATCCACAGCTCGGGGCTGGCGAAGTTGAGGTTGATCGGCACCCCGTTCGGCAGGGCGCAGACCTGCGACACCAGCGCGGCATAGGCGTCTGCATCCACGCCCGGCAGCAGGCGCAGCTCCGAAACGTGGACGAAGGGCCGGTTGGCGGCGCGCTGCTCCGGCTGGCGCGCGAGGTAGGCCGAATCCTCGGCACCACGAGATCGCGGGACGGCGTCTGCGTCGATCCAGTCGGCGGCCTGCTCGGCGATGGCCGGATCGAGCCGAAGCGCGCGCAGGAGCCGCTCGAAGCGCGCGATCGCGTCCGCGTCATCGGCATCGCCCGGATGCAGGCTGTTGAGGTTGAAGCAGCCGCCCTGCTCGCGCAGCTGGCCGAAGATGCGCACACCCGGCAGATCGATCGGCGGCATGCCCTGGGCCCAGGCGTCCTCGCGGCTGTCGATCCCCGGCGCCTGGCTTGCATCCTGCAGCAGGATCGCGCCGGCCCAACCTTCCGCGCCGCGCATCAGCTCCCAGCCCTGGGACGCGCGCAGGCTGTTGCGGGTGCGCGCCAGCGTCGCCTGACTGCGGTCCAGCAGGGACGCGATGAGCACGGTGGCCAGCGCCACAACGAGGATGGCGGCCAGCAGGGCCACGCCGCGCTGGCGTGGCGCGCTCACGGCGCAGGCTCCACGGGCAGATCCAGCATCCGTTCGATCTCGCCGAAATCGCCCACCTCCATCCGCACCCGCAACCCGCGCGGAAGCTCGCCGTGGACGCCGCCGGGGGGCGGCCACTGGCGGTGCTCGCGGCCGCTTTCGTCCAGAAACACCAGCTCCAGCGAATCGATGCCCTCGAGCAGTTCATCCTCGACCGGGCGGCTGGACGGTGCGCGGTCGAGCACCGTCCAGCGCAGGCGCAACAAGCGATCCTCGCGCCGCAGCCAGGCCACGCGCTCCAGCTCGGAACGCGGCAGCGCGAGCGGGTTGGCCTGTCCGAACCGGGTGAACTCCATGCGCTGCGCTGCGCCTTCGAACGCCGGCAGCGATGCACCGTAGGGATCGCGCACGCCGCGCCGCGCCGCGGCCGTCAGGTCGCGTTCCAGCAAGCCGATCGCGAACTGCAGTCTTCCAAGCTGCACGGTGATCCGGGCGGACTGTTCCTGCGCCTTGACCAGCGCGCGCATCCCGCCCCAGGCCAGCGCCGAGGCCACCGCGAACAGCGCCACGGCGACCAGCATTTCCAGCAGGCTGAAGCCGCGCTGCGCTCCATGCGGAATCCGTGCCGGGGATGCGCGCCGCATCATGGCTGGCTCGCAAAGCCGGTCAACCGCGCCGCCACGCCGTCGCGCGCTCCCTCGGCGGCGACCACCGTGACTTCCATGCGGCGCACGCGCGGCTCTTCGGTCTGCTCCACTTCCAGCGTCCAGCGCCAGCGCTGTGCCCCCATGCGCGATTCGCCGCTGCTGCGCCCGGGCGCAGGAAACGGCGTGCGCAGTCGGGTTTCGGCCAGCGCGTTGGCGGCCACCCACTGCGCCAGCGTGCCGTCGCGCAGCTGTGCCTGGGCGCGCGCGTCCAGACCGGCGAGGCGCACCATCGCGACCAGCGCGAGCGAGAGCAGCAGCAGGGCGACCAGCACTTCCAGCAGGGTGAAGCCGCGCCTGCGCTTTGGCACCGCGCGCGTCTTCGCAAGCTCAGCGTTCACGCGTCACCTGGCTCAGGGTCAGATGGCCATCGAGTGCGCCTTCCAGCAGCCAGGGCCGCTCGATGTCGGGGCGGTCGATGCGCAGCGCAAACGGCGTCAACTCGCCCGAGGACAGGCAGGCGAAGCTCGCCTCGCGTCCGGGCTCCTCGCCCACCTCCAGCGCGAGGCTGTCACGCTGCGCGGAAATCCGCAGCTCGCGCCCCAGCGGCCGGGCGCGCAGCTCGTCGCTGCCCCCTTCACCCAGCACGCGCCAGCCGTCGGTTTCAAAGTAACCAAATCGCAACCCGTCACGCACCACGCCAAAGCCGATGTCGCGGCCGCCCAGCACGGCGCGTTCGCAGGCAAGGCGCACCAGCATCTCGGCCCGCCGCGCAGCGTTCTCCACCTCGCGCTCGCCGCTGCCGCGCACCGACAGGCTCACGCCGGCCACCGCGATGCCGGCGATCACCAGCACCACGAGGATCTCGACCAGCGAAAATCCGCGCGCGCGGCGCACCGGCCCGGGGCCTATCGTCCAGGCCTCAGTTGTCCCAGCTGGCGATGTCGGCATTCTCGCCCTCGCCGCCGGGCTGGCCGTCGGCTCCCAGCGTGTACAGGTCGAAGTCGCCGCGCTGGCCGGGGCTGAGGTAGACATAGTCGCGCCCCCAGGGATCCTTGGGCAGGCGGTCGACATAGCCGCCGGCCTTCCAGTTGCGCGCTTCCGGCAGCCCGCCAGGCTGGCTGACCAGCGCCTCCAGTCCCTGATTGGTGCTGGGGTAGGCAAAGTTGTCGAGCCGGTACATGTTGAGCGAGGTGGAGAGCGACTGGATATCCGAACGCGCCTTCACCTGCCGCGCCTCGCCGGGCTTGTCGAAGAACTTGGGCACCACGAAGGCGGCGAGGATGCCTAGGATCACCACCACCACCAGCACCTCGATCAGGGTGAAGCCGCGTTCCCGGTACGTCCGCGTGCCTGGGAACATGGCGTTCCGGGGAAATTCCGGGGCGAATCTGCAACGCGTCCGCATGTAGCCATCCTGCTGTCGGAAAGTCGATCGATTCTAGCCGAGCGTGGCAGGAAACGCCGCCGCGCAGGCATCATGACGCACGCTCTCGCCCCGGAGATTCCCATGCGCCTGACCCGCTGCCACATCGACGCCCCGCTGGTCTGCGGCAGCATCGTGCCGCTGCCGGAATCCGTCGCCATCCACCTCACCCGCGTGCTGCGGCTGGGGCTGGGTGCGCGCCTGGTGCTGTTCAACGGCGACGGCTGCGACTACGAAGCCGAGCTTGCGTCCATCGACAAGCGCGGGGCCACGGCGGAGGTGATCGATTCGAGGCCGGTGGCGAACGAAGCACCGCTGCCGCTGGTGCTGGCGCAGGCGCTGGCGCGCGGGGAGAAGATGGACTTCGTGCTGCAGAAAGCCGCTGAACTGGGCGCGGCCGGCATCGTGCCGCTCGTCACCGAGCGCACCGAGGTCCGGCTCGACGCCGAGCGCGGCGAGAAGCGCCGTGCGCACTGGCAAGGAATCCTGGCATCGGCCTGCGAGCAGTGCGGACGCGCGCGCCTGCCGGCGCTGGGGCAGGCAAGCACGCTTGCGCACTGGCTGGGCAATGCGCCGGTGCCGGGGCTCGACGCACGCCGCGATTCGCCTGATCGGCGCCTGCCGCTGTTCTACCTCGATCCGGAAGCGGAAAGCTCGCTGCGAGAACTCTCCGAACCTCTGCGCAGCGGTGCCTGCTTCGTCATCGGACCGGAAGGCGGGCTGGGCGAACGCGATCTGGTGCTGCTGCGCGCCGCAGGTGCGAGCGGCGTGCGCCTCGGGCCGCGCGTGCTGCGAACGGAAACCGCCGGGCTGGCCCTGCTGGCCGCCGTGCAGGCGCTGTACGGAGACTTCTGACGCTGTCGCGCCCGGCCCAGGCAAGGGCCGGAAAACGCATAATCCGCGCCTCCGTCGGAGACGAAAAGCGGCCTCAAGCCGCCGAGACCGCACCCAACTCGGCAATCCGCGCTTCGATCGCGGCAAGATCCGGGATCACGGCCTGCTCATCGTGCAGCTTCACCCGCATCAGCACGCCTTCGGCGGGCACGTCCTCGGCCAGATCCCCGATCTCGGCGGCCTCGTCGCGCTCCAGCGCGTTCGTCGACACCGTGACCAGCCGCGGGAAACCCTGGGTCAGCATGGCGAAATACGAATGGCGCGGGTTGCCGCCCAGTGCCTTGAGCACCACGACCTTGGCGCCGAACTCACCTTCGTTTTCGGCCGAAGCGATCATGCGTGCATAGGAAATCACCGGCAGGCGCCAACCGCGCCAGCGGATGCGCCCGAGCATCCACGCCGGTGCCCCTTCGATCGGATCGGGCGGCGAGTAGGTAATCACCTCGGCCACCGTGGCATTGGGCAGGAGGACGCGTGCGCCGGTGACGGCGATCAGGACGCCTCGGATATCCTGCGAGACTTCGTTGCTCATCCTTGCCTCTCTCAGCGCTTCACGCGCGCAACGCAACGCTGCGCCAACTCGCGCGGCGAACCGATGAATTCGACCACTCCGCGAGCACGTGCGCCGTCCACCATCGAACTGACCACACAGGACTGCGGATCCTGCACCCAGACTTCGCCGCCTTTGGTGGTCAAGTAGGCCGCGCCTTCCACCGCATCGCCTGCCATGCCGCTGAAGATGATCGCGGTGGCGTTGCGGCCGAAGCGATCGGCCACGTCCACGAGGACCGTGTCGATCGACGGCGTGTAGTGCGGCGGCGTTTCGTGCGGACTGGCAACGATGGTTCCATCCGCTTCCAGAACCACATGCTCGGCAGCCGGAACGACCAGCACTTCGCCTTTCTTCATCGGCGTACCTGCGGCGGCAATCCGCACCGGCAGTGCCGAGGCCTTCTGGAGCTGCTGCGCCAGACGCTCGAAATAGCCCGACTCCAGGTGCTGCACCAGAAGAAAGACCGCAGGCATGGATTCGGGAAGTTCGGAAAGGAACATGCGCACCGCATCCGGGCCGCCGATGGATGCGCCCAGGACGAACACATGGCCCAGCGGGCAGGCCTCGGGAGCGGTTGATTCCGTCGCGTTCCCGGCGGCCTTGACCGGCGCATCCACCAGCCCCATGGCCACCATCAACGGATCGACCTCCTCGCCTTCGATAGGCTCCAGGCTGAACTGGTCGAGGTTGCCGAAATCGTATCCTTGCGTTTTTTCCGCGGCCGCAAGCGGCGCTGCGGCGGGAGTTTGCACTTCCTGATCCAGCGGCGTCAGCGACAGCTCCAGGGCGCTTGTACCGGAAGCGGGAGCCGCGGAAGGTGACTCGCTCGCCACGGCAGGTGCAGGTGCGTCAGGCACCACTTCTTCCAGAGGCGGTGCATCGAACGTGGAAAAGTCCAGTTCTTCCACGGCATTGGCGGAATCCGGCGCTTCGAAGGCATCCAGCTGCGCCGCCAGCGCGGCAACATCGGCGTCCAGCGCATCGTCGGAATTCTGGGTGAGGCCGGTGGAACCGTCGTCGAGACTCCAAGCCTGCACGTCGAACTCCGCGTCCGAATCGGACGCAGCTTCGATGGACGTCAGGTCCCAGTCCTCGGTCGCCTCGCTTGCAATGTCTGCATCCGCGGTTTCGACAGACAAAGCCATGAGGCCGGAATCCTCGGTCCACTCCGATGCGTTCTCCGGAACGGCGTCCGGCAGCGAGGCGGCAATCGACTCTTCGGGCTCGTGACCGGGAGTCGAAAATTCGACGGGTTCCGCAGGAATCTCGAACTCCCAGCTGAATTCGACCGTTTCCTCGGCAAACGGGATTTCTGCATCCTCGCCACTCGCGGCCTGCTCCAGCGCCACGGGCGCAGTTTCGGCCACCAGGGCAAGCTCGATCTCCGGGTCCACCAGCGCTGCGTCGGCGACCGCGGCGAAATCCACCGCATCCGGCGTGGCGGAAAGCAGCTCCGGTGCCGGCGCGTCGACCAGTCCCAGTGCAGCCTCCAGGGAGAAGACATCCTCCGCGGGTTCGATGCCCAATCCGGCCGTCGAATCCATCGGTTCCGCCTCGGGCGCGCTGTCACCGGTTGACTCCGGCGCAGCCTCGTCCATACGCGTCGGAGTATCGACAACTACCCCGAGGTGTTCTTCCGCAACCGGCTCGGGAGTCGGCGCAATGCGTTCAGGCACGGGCGCATCCGCAAGACCCAAGGCACCTGCGAGCTGGTCGAAATCGATGGCAAGCTCCGCCGCAGGGCTGTCTTCGGAAACTTCCGGGACAACTGACGAGAGTTCGGATCCACTCTCCGCGAACGCACCGGATTCAAACTCCGGATGCGGTACCAGCACGTCGGTCAGCGCATCGGAAGGAACGGCGACCGAGTGGCCGGCCGCCTCGAAAATGAACGGTGCCACGTCGGGTTCGGGTGCCAGCTCGGACGGGGTCGGCACGGGGCCAGGCGTGGGAATCATCGCGCCGGCATCGCCAAGCCGTTCGGCCCCCTCGGGGACCGGCGGCATGGTCTCTCCATGCCCAAGAACCTTGGCTGCCAGGTGGCGTGCCCAACGCGCCAGATCCCAGCCATCCAGGCCGCGGCTTGCGTCGGCATCGTTGAACACGACGTTGATGCCGGGATCGTCCAGTACCGTCTGGAGGTGGTCGAGCGCGTCGTCGGGGCCGTCTTCCAGGCTCACGATGACCACGTCGAGCGAGGCACCCAGCGCCGCAGGCCCGGAGACGGCAGCGGGCTCGCCCTCGAACGCGATCGCAGCACCCAGATCCTCCAAGGCCTGACGCAGCTGGCGGCGGGCGCCGTCATCGCGCCCGAGCAGGGCCACCCGGCAGGAGTCAGCCGCGATCGCCACGGTGCACCTTCAGGATTTCGTCCACATTGCGCATCAGGTCGGCTTCCTGATAGGGCTTGCCAAGATAGCGGTCGACGCCGATCTCGAACGCGCGCTGGCGGTGCTTTTCGCCAGTACGCGAGGTGATCATGATGATCGGAATGCCGCGCAGACGTACGTCGTTTCGGATGTGCGTGGCCAGCTCGTAGCCGTCCATGCGCGGCATCTCGATGTCCAGCAGCATGACGTCGGGTACGCGGTCGGTGAGCTTCTCGATCGCATCGACGCCGTCCTTCGCGGTGAGCACCTCGTAGCCGTGGCGTTCCAGCACGCGGCCGGTGACCTTGCGCATGGTGATGGAGTCGTCCACCACCATGACCAGAGGCACGCGGCTGACCGGTGCGACAGGAGCGGCTTCGACCACCTCGCCATCGCGATGCAGTGCAGCATAGCGGCGCACCAGGGGAGCCACGTCGAGGATCACGATGACGCGACCGTCGCCCATGATGGTGGCGCCGAAGATCCCCGGAATGGAGCTCACCTGGGCACCCACGGGCTTCACCACGATTTCGCGGCTTCCGATCACATGGTCGACGCAGATTGCAGCGCGCTGGTCGCCGGAGCGCGCCAGCAGCAGCGGCACCTGCAAGCTGCCCTCGGCGCGCGTCGAGGGCTGTCCGAGCAGGCGACCCAGATCGTTGATCGCGTAATCCTCGCCGGCGTAGACGAAGCGCGCCGAGCCACTGGCGAGCTGGGCTTCCAGTTCGCTGCGGTCGATGCGCGCCACGCCCTGCACCGAGGCGATCGGTATCGCGTAGGAGGTGTCGCCCTGTTGCACGAACACGGCCTGCGTCACCGCCAGGGTGAAGGGCAGGCGAACGGTGAAGACCGAGCCCTTGCCGCGTTCGGACTCGATGCTGAGCGAACCGCCGAGCTGGCGGATTTCGCTGTGCACCACATCCATGCCCACGCCACGTCCGGCGATCTTGCTGACCGTGGTCGCGGTGGAGAACCCGGATTCCAGGATGAAGGCATACAGCGCCTGATCGGCGATTTTTGCGTCAGGCGAAAGCAGACCGCGGTCGATGGCCTTGCGGCGGATCGCGTCGCGATCCAGCCCACGACCATCATCCGAGACCTTGATGACCACTTCGGAGCCTTCACGCAGCACCGCGATGCGGATCGTGCCCTCTTCCGGCTTGCCCAGGGCGCGGCGCTCTTCCGGCGTTTCCAGACCATGCGCCAAACCGTTGCGCAGCATGTGCTCCAGCGGCGCGGTCATGCGATCGAGCACGCTGCGGTCCATTTCGCCCTGCGCGCCTTCGACCCGCAGCTGCGCCTTCTTGCCCAGTTCCGAGGCGGTCTGGCGAATGATGCGGCGCATGCGCGGCACGAGCGAGTCGAACGGCACCATGCGGGTGCGCATCAGGCCTTCCTGCAGATCCGAGCTCACGCGCGACTGCTGCAGAAGCAGGGTTTCGTACTGGCGGGTGTGGTCTTCCAGCGTACCCTGGAGGTTGACCAGGTCGGCGGCCGACTCGGACAGGGCGCGGGACAGCTGTTGCAGGGTCGAGAAGCGGTCGAGCTCGAGCGGATCGAACGCCTCCTTGCCGCCGGCCTCCGCCTCGCGCTGGTAGCGCGCGACGATCTGCGCCTCGGTTTCGATTTCCAGCTTGCGCAGCTGGCCGCGCAGACGTTCGTTGGTCTGCTCCATTTCCGCAAGGTTGGCGCGGAACAGACCCAGCTGCTGTTCCAGTCGGGCGCGATAGATCGCAACCTCGCCGGCGTAGTTGACGAGCCGGTCGAGCAGGTCGGCGCGGATGCGGATCTGCTCCTGCGGCGCGCGAACGCTGATGTCTTCGTCGTCCAGCGCCGTGGGGGCCAGTTCGAACGCAGCCGCGGCTTCTTCGAACCTGGGTGCGGGCACGGCTTCGGCCGGGGCGAAGGCCGGGGCAGCTGCCACCGCCTCGACGCTCGCCGACACACCCGTTTCCATCTGCTCGTCCGGCAGGGCCAGCTCCGGCTCCTCGCCGCGCGCCAGCATGTCGACGCGCTGCACCAGCAGCGCCGGCACCGCAATCGCCTGCCGCGCGGCGACGCGCGCGGTCATGCGGTTGAGGCGGTCGAACGCCAGTTCGAGCACGTCGAGGCCATAGCGCGGCAGTTCGCGGCGGCCTTCGGCCACGATTTCCAGCAGGCTTTCCATCACATGGCCAAGATCGCCGATGGCGTGCAGCCCGGCCATGCGTGCGCCACCCTTGAGGGTGTGAAGATCGCGCTGCAGTGCAACCACCAGTTCGCGATCTCCGGGCGCCTCGCGCAACCGTGCCATCAGACCGTCGGAGTGATCGAGGATGTCGCTGGCTTCTTCTCCGAAGATGTCGAGCAGCTCCTCGTCCATGTCTGCAATTCGCAGCGGCTGCTCCGGATCCGGGTCCGCGCTGTCCAAGCCTCCCGTGAACCAGGCGGCGAGCAGGAGTTGGCGCGGGTCGACCACCGCCGGGGCAGCGGCAGCCGGTGCCGGATCCACCACCGCAGTGACTTCCGCTTCGGGTTCGTCGGCTTCGGGTTCGTCGGCTCCGAACACGATGGCTTCATCGACTTCGACCTGGGCTTCGACTTCTTTCCAACTCGGCTCGTCGATCAGGGCATCGACGAATTCCTCGGCTTCGGGCGGTTCGACCAGAGCTTCCGTCTCCTCGCCAGGAGGCTCGGACACAGGCTCCGCCTCCACGCGCACGGCAGGCTCTTCGGATTCCGGCATCGTCGTATCGGCAACAGAGGACCCGGATTCGGTCAGCTCGTCTCCTGCATCCGGAACGATCAATGCAGCGGATTCGTCTGCGGCCAGACGGTCGAAGAAGTCATCCGCGGAAACCGCGCCTGCATGTGGAGATTCGGGCGCTTCCGGTTCGACCACAGCCATGGTCTCGGCCTCGAGCGAGGTCGAATCACGCGTTTCCGCAACGGCTTCGTTTTCCAGCCACTGGCGGATCAGCGCATCGACGCCGGTTTCGGCGACAGGCTCGTTCGGTTCGGAAATCGCATCGATCGTGTCGGCACCCGCGGCATCGAACGACAGGGCTTCGATGGCCTCGGCTTCGACGGTTTCGGCTTCGACGGTTTCGGCTTCGACGGTTTCGGCTTCGACGGTTTCGGCCTCGACGGTTTCGGCTTCGACGGTTTCGGCTTCGACGGTTTCGGCTTCGAAGGTTTCGGCTTCGACGGTTTCGGCTTCGAGGGTTTCGGCTTCGACGGTTTCGGCTTCGAGGGTTTCGGCTTCGACGGTTTCGGCTTCGACGATCTCGGCTTCGACGATCTCGGCTTCGACAGTTTCGGCTTCGAGGGTTTCGGCCTGAGGCGACGAGTAGATCAGGTCGTCCAGCTCCACCACTTCGAGATCCATCGATGGCGCGGTGTGCTGCTCTTCTTCCGACGTCTGAGCAACCAGCTCGACCCATTCGATCGGCTCCACGCGGTCCTGTTCGCGTGCCTGCGTCTGTTCCGGCACCGCCGCGTCCGTGGAATCGTCCACAGCCGGCGAGCTGGTGGTGCCTTCGACCATCGCAGCAATCAGGGCGTCGAAGTCCAGGATGTCGGCCTTGCCTTCCTCGGCAGCAAGCTCTTCCGCAAGCGGAATCGAAACCACGCTGGTGAGTTCGGGCTGGTCCGCCACATATTCCACGGCAAAGACCGGTTCGGGTATCGCGGATTCCGTCGTGGGCGCGTCTTCCGCAGGTTCGGATTCTTCGCCTGCAACCGGAGTCCAGACATCGATCGATACGGCAGCGCTCAGTTCAGGTGCCGGGATGACTTCATCGGGGACGGCGAGCGGGGCAAACGGGTTGGGCGTATCGGGCAGAAGATCGCGCTCCGCACACAGGCGCGAGGCGATGCCGTTCAAGGCGGTGAGGCGAGGCGGATGGCCCTCGAGTTCCACCAATACGCGGCGCAGCGCAGCGGTCGCCTCATGAAGCGCCTCGCGTCCCTGCTCGGACGGCGCAAGTGCGTGAGCAAGCGCGCGCTTGAGGTAATGCTCCATCGGAGAGGTGACTTCGGTGACCAGCGGCAGCTCGGTCATGGCGAAGGCGCCGTTCATCGTGTGGACGGCGCGCACCACGGATTCGTTCAGCGGCTCGTCGGCTCGCTCCAGCCAGGCTTCGATGGTGTCGAGGTGACCCGCCACTTCCGGCTTGAGGATTTCGAACAGCACCGGGTCGATCGCAGGCACTTCGATGCGATCGTCCGTGGGCTTGGAAACGGGAACCTCAAGCTCTGTCTCTGCCTCGGCTGCTGCATCGGCCTGTGCGGGTGTTGCGTCGTCCTGCACCGCGTCGATCGAAGCGGTCTCGACCTCGGCCTCGGGAGCGAGTTCGACGCCAACCGGCAGCGACACAGCAATGATTTCCTCGGGCTGCGGCTCGGGCGCGGACACCTGCGCGGCGGGAGCAGGAACGTAGTACGCCTGTTCACCTGCGGCAAGCCGGTCCGCCACGTCCTTCATGGCTTCCAGGTCTGTGCGCACGCTGCGCTCGCCGCGCAGCGCGGCGTGGATTTCAGGAAGGACGCCGAATGCGGTCTCCACCAGTGTCGTGACGGCCGGCGTGGGGGCGATGGTGTGATCGAGCACGCGGTTGAGCATGCTCTCGATGCGCCAGGCGAACTCTCCCAGGGTCAACGCACCGACCAGACGGCCGCTGCCCTTGAGCGTATGGAAAACACGCCGGATCGACTTGAGCTGTTCGAGGTCGGTGGGAGCTTGAATCCAGAGCGGCAGGAGTTCGCCAAGATTATGGATTTCCTCTTCGACCTCTTCCACGAAGACTTCGCGGATTTCTTCGTCGATTTCCTCGGAAGTCTCCTCGAAACCGCCGGTGATCGGACCTTGTTCGATTTCCGGCACGACGTTCACCGCCGCCGGCATCGCGGCAGCCGCAGGCAGGGCCGGCGTCGGCTCGGCAATCTCCGCCTCAACCGCAGTTTCCCGTACCGCAGGAGCGGATGCGTCGAGGGGCATTGGCGCAGGAGCAGCCTCCTCAAGAGCCGACGCGACCGCTACGGGAACCTCTTCCGCCTCGGACAGTGGCGCCGTTGCCTCATGGTCGGTGGCGGATTCGGCATCCAGACCCTGAGTGCCTGCGACCACGTGCTCCTCCGCAGCGGCTGGAGCCGGCGCAGACTCGGGGGCAACGCGTTCTGGCTCGGCCGGAACGGGCGCGCCAACCTCCTGCTGTGCGGCGGTTAGCGCCACGCTTTCCGACGGCTGCACTTCCTCCGGAATCGGCCAGTATCCGAGCTTTTCCAGGCTGGCATGAGTGGTGAGCAGGATGCGCTCGCGCCCGGGGCGCTGTTCACCCTCTCCTTCGAGGTAATACTCCAGACTCGCCAGGGCATCGGCGAGAGTTTCCATCTGCGGCACGTCGGGCACCAGCCGCCGATCGAGCAGTTCACGCTTCGTGAAGCGAGCAATGGCGTCCAGATAGCCGGCCGGCTCCCGCAGTTCGACGATGCGCAGGACGCCAGCGACCTGGCTGAGAAGCTCCGGTGCCGGCTCCAGTTGCGCGGCTTCCCAGCTCGATTCGATGTAGCCGATGAAGCATTCCTTGGCGCGTGTGAAATTCACCTGCGCCTCTTTCACCAGCGCCTGCATCACGCGACGCGTTTCGATCGCGGGCAGTTGGCGACCGCCATCTGCCTGGGTCTCGCCGCCGGTGGCCCCCAGATGCTCGACCTGATCGTCCAGCGACGCCTCGACGTAGAGGAGTGCGCCGGCGATGTCGAGCAGCGCCGGGGTGTTGTCGGATCCCGCGCTCTGGATGACGGCACGCACTGCGTCGCGCTGTTCCTGGACCACGCGGCGCGCGACTCCCAGACCGAGCATGCCGAGCGTGTCGGATACGCGCTCCAGCACTTCGACCTGGCTGGAAAGCTGTGCCGCTTCGGCATCCGGATTGCGCAGATGGAGGTCGAGCGCGTCCTTGACTCGCAGCAGGTCTTCCTTGATGGCGCCGGCGACGGTATCCAGCAGCGAACGGTTGTGACCGGACAGGCTGCTGCGCGCATGCTCGACCTCGGCCTCGCTGGGCAGCAGCGCGGCGAGTCCGAACACTTCGCGCATCTCGCCGATGCGTCCGTGCTCGGTCGGTGCATGCGCGACGAAGTAAAGCAGGTTGCGGGTCAGTTCGTGCGGCGGTTCGCTGCGAAAGCTGCGCTCGCCGGAATCCGCCAGACGCTTGATTTCGCGCTCCACCTTGCCGATGGTCTGCTTGAGCTGGAGGCTGGGCTCGAAGGCCTTGGCGCGAAGCGCTTCGAGCACGCCTGCGGCCACCCAGAACAGACGGCGCGCTTCCAGTTCGTGGGTCTGGCTGATGAGCCGGTCGAGGATTTCGGCAAGGCGGGTCAGGTTGCCGTCGATGTCGTCGTTGCGGAACCACTTGAGCAGCGCCAGCTGGAACTGCGCCCGCATCGGCTCGGCCTTGGCACGCAAGTCGGCTTCCGGCAGCGGCTGCGCGGGACCGCGCGCGCCGGCGGGGAGCTCGCGACTGAGATTGGGCGTGAACAGCGCGATCTCGGTCAGCCCCTTTTCGCCGCGCGCGGTGCGCAGGTCGTTGAGCAGCGGCAGCAGGACGATGGGAATGTCCTTGTGGCTGGCCTGCAATCGTTCGAGATAGTCGGGCAGCTGCATGATGCCGCGCATCAGCACGCTGTAGGCTTCGTCGCGATCGGCGACGCGTCCGTCGAGCAAGGCACCGGCGAGGTGTTCCATCTCCTCGGTCACCATGGCCGCGCCGTACAGCTCGACCATGCGAAGGGTGCCATGCACCTGGTGCAGATAGGTGGCGCAGAAGCGGATCTGGCTGACGTCGGAGGCGTCCTCCACATAGGCTTCCAGTGCCTGCCGCGCCTGTTTCAGGGTCTCGTCGAGTTCGCCCTTGACCCAGGCCAGCGTGGTGAAGTCGATTTGGTCTTGCGGCCTCATGCCAGGGTCTCTTTCGTGTTCCTGAGGTAAGCCAGCGTCTGCGGGCCGCCGGTCCGGCGCATGTCCGGATGACTCCAGCCGGGCGCCTCGCCCGGACCGAGCACCAGCAGGCCGTTGGGCTGCAGCAGCTCCACCAGGGCATCCAGCATTTCGCCCCGGCGCTCGCGTGCAAAATAGATCAGCACGTTCTGGCAGTAGATGATGTCCAGCCTGCGCAACGGTGCGCGCGAGGCGTGCAGCAGGTTGACGCAGGCAAAGCCCACGCGTTTGCGCAGGCGATCGTTGATGCGGAAATTCTCGGCACCTTCGAGCATTTCCACCTGGGCGCGATAGGGCGCGGGGATCTCGGCGATTCGCCGCATCGGATACTCCCCCGTTCGTGCCACCGCAAGCGCTGCCTGGCTCACGTCGGTGGCGGTCACGCCAAAACGCCTGTCCGGCGCACTGCTGGCCAGTTCCGCATCCAGCAGCATGGCGAGCGAAAAGGCTTCCTCGCCGGTGGAACAGCCGATCGACAGTGCGTGCAGCGAAGCGTCGGTCTCGGCGCTCGCCAGCCAGCGCGGCAGCCACTCTTCACGGATCAGGGCCATCGAAGGCGGATGGCGGAAGAAGTGCGTCTCGTGGACCGTGAGGTGGTCCACCAGCGAGGCCCATTCGACCGCGCCGCGCGCGCCCTTGATCAGGTCGTCGTAGTAGTTCTGGAAGCCGGTATGCCCGGTTTCGCGCATCCGCCGGCGCAGGCCGGTTTCGAGGAACGGCTTGCGTTCGGGCGGCACGATGACGCCGGTGCGCGCCTCCAACAGGCGCACCCAGCGGTCGAATTCGGCGTCGTCCAGCGGACGCATTGCCGAAATCGTCCCCGATGTCGCAGCGCTCACCATGTCGTGCGTCTCTCCCGTCGTCCCTTCCGATCAACCCGGCAGCTTGAAGTCCGCGACCGAACGACGCAGGTCGGCAGCGAGCTGGGCGAGGTTTCCGATCGACTCGGCCGTCTGGCTCGCGCCGACCGAGGTCTGCGTGGTGATTTCCTGAATCACGTTCATCGTGGCCGAGATATTGGTGGCCGCAGCGGACTGCTGGCGCGCCGCCTCGGAGATGTTCTGAATCAGGTCGGCGAGGTCGTTCGACACCTTCTCGATCTCGCCCAGCGCCAAGCCTGCGTCCTCGGCCAGTCGTGCACCGGCGACCACCTCGGCGGTGGTCTGTTCCATCGAGGACACCGCTTCGTTGGTATCGGCCTGAATCGTCTGCACCAGCGTTTCGATTCGCTTGGTGGCGTTGGCGGAGCGTTCTGCGAGTCGCTGCACTTCGTCGGCCACGACCGCGAATCCGCGGCCCGCTTCACCCGCCGAGGCCGCCTGAATTGCGGCGTTCAGAGCCAGAATGTTGGTCTGCTCGGCAATGTCGTTGATCAGTTCCACGATCGAGCCGATTTCCTGCGAGCTTTCACCCAGCCGCTTGATTCGCTTGGAGGTTTCCTGAATCTGGTCGCGAATCGAGTCCATGCCCTGAATGGTCTGGCGCACCACTTCGGCGCCCTTGGCGGCGATCTGCACCGAGCGTTGCGCCACGTCCGCCGATTCGGCCGAGTTCTTGGACACCTCGTCGATCGAGACCGCGATTTCGTTGATCGCGGCCGAAGCCGAGGTGATCTGCTGCGCCTGATGCTCGGCGGCCTCGGCCAGGTGCATGGCGGTGGCCTGGGTTTCCTGGGCGGCGGCGGCCACCTGCACGGCGGTTTCGTTGATGGTGGTTACGAGGGATCGCAGCGCCTCGACCGCGAAATTGATCGAGTCCGCGATCGCGCCGGTGATGTCCTCGGTAACGGTGGCGCGGACGGTCAGATCGCCTTCTGCCAGCGATCCCATTTCGTCCAGCAGTCGCAGAATGGCTTCCTGATTGCGCTGGTTGAGTTCCTGGGTAACGCGGAAGCGCTTGACCTGGTCGCGATACAGGGTGAACAGCAGGCCGAGGATGGCGACGATGGCGCCCGCACCGGCTGCGATACCGATCCACACGCTGGGGAAGGCGCGGCTCTCGGGCAGGTTGACGAAGGCCTGGGTGAGGTTCTCTGCGCCACCCAGCAGCTGGGCCGAGGCCTGCGAGATTTCATCGGCGGCGTTCTTGACTTCGAACAGCTCGGTAGACGCATCGAGGATGGCATCGACGTTCTGCTCGAGATCGGAATAAAGGGTGGACACGCGCGCAAGGGACTGGCGCGCCGCGGCATTGTCGACGCGGCGAATGTTCTGCTCCGGCAGACCATTCTGGAGGCCACCGAGCACCTGGCTGAACAGGGTCGCGTCACGCGAGAACCGGTCCGCGGCCGAGGTGGCGGCAGAGCCACCCTGACGAATCTGGGTCACGTGGCGCAGCATGCGGTCGGCCAGCACGATCTGGCGGATGGCGGTGGAAAGCTGGGCGAAGCTCGCGTTGCCCGACTCGCCCATGGCCCGCACCACTTCGTCCATTTCCGCCTGGATCAGGGGCACTGCGCTGGCGAAACGGTCGGCGGTTTCGGTCAAGCCCAGCACCAGCTCGCGGCTGTCGAGGATGCGGCGCGCCGAATCGTTCATCGGCCCCCAGATCTCGGTCACCCGCTGCAGCGGCACCCCCACGACCTTGTTTCCTGCATAGGCGGGATTCCCCTCGCCGCCCTTGTTCAGGGCATCGAGATTGGCCTGGACCGCCTTGCGGGTGCTTTCGAGTTCGTCGAAGGCATCCACGCCACCGGACGCGGCGTCCTGGGCGGCCTTGGCGATCTGCTGGGACAAGACGCGCACATCGGCCACCAAGTCGCGAGCCTTGCCCTCCTCGCTGGCATATTTGGTGGAGAGCACGGCGTTGGCGATCAACGCCAGCAGTGCGATTACCAGCAGGAAGATCCAGAAGTTGATCATCCCGCTGCGTTCTTTGCCGGTACCGGCGCCCAATGTGCTCATCGCAAGAACCTCACCCTGAAATGCGTTTCACACCGCCTCATGCGGCGGCGGCCTGCCTGAATTCCGGCGTACGCGTCAAGCGCGCCATGTCGAACACCCCCCAGACCACATCGCCCATGCGATAGGCGCGCTGCACGAAGGGGGCATACCCGCTCCCTTCCACGCCATCCACGGCGACCGTCTGGCCCTCGTTGAAATTGCGCTGCCCGAGCAGCTCGTCGATCAATACGGCCACGTTGCCACCGCTCTGCCGGATCACCAGCGCGCGCGTGGTGGCATGCTGGACGGTGCGCTCACCTTCCAGATACTGCTTGAGGTCCACGATGGGAAGCAGCGAGCTGCGCAGGTTGGCTACGCCCAGCAGCCAGCTGTCGGCCCCGGGCACCGGCGTGAGCGGAGGAACGGAAATGATCTCGACCACTTCGGAAAAGCTGGCGGCCAGGCGTCGGGCTCCGAGTCGGAACGCGATGCCGCGCCAGAGTCCCGGCGCATCGATCTGGTCGGGAACGCCGGCCACATGCGTCAGGCTGCGGCGCTCGAAGTCGGAAAGGATATCAAACGGTGCGGCAAGGGAGCGTGCCATGGATCACTGCCCTCCGATGTCGCAACGGACTGTCCCGACATGCCGTGCGGCATTCGCCCGACATCCGGCGCCCGCAGGCGCTGCCCTGTTCTTGTTCTGCAATCTGGCCATTCTCCCCCCGCAAGAGTTGGCGGTCAGCCCTGTGGTACGTGCCGCCGTATCGCCGAAAGCAATTCCTCTCGGGTAAACGGTTTGGTGAGGTATTCCTCCGAGCCCACGATCCGACCGCGCGCCTTGTCGAACAACCCGTCCCTGGACGAAAGCATGATGACCGGCGTGGACTTGAAAAGCTGGTTGTTCTTGATGAGGGAACAGGTCTGATAGCCGTCCAGTCGCGGCATCATGATGTCCACGAAGATGATCTGCGGCTGGTTGTCGGCGATCTTCGACAAAGCCTCGAAGCCATCCGATGCCGTGAACACCTCGCACCCTTCTCGCTTGAGCAGGGTCTCGGCCGTGCGTCGAATGGTCTTCGAGTCGTCGATGACCATCACTCGCATTCCCGCCAGGCTGCCTGTGTTGCCATCCATCCAGTGGTCCCTCTTGGGCGCGGCATCCGATCGCCGCGCGTTGGCGTCTTATCGCAACGGAAGCCGACGTCTGTCAAGGCGTCTTCCCCGAATCCTGCTCCGTCGTTGCGATGCTAGTATAAGCACACGCCCGCCGGATCGCAGGCGTTTGCATGCAAAAGGTGTGATCGTGTCGCTGGAAGTGCTCGTTGTGATGGATCCGATCGGATCGATCAAGGTTGCCAAGGATACGAGTTTTGCGCTGCTGCTCGAGGCCCAGCGCCGCGGGCACCGCATTCATGTGGCCGGCATCTCCGACCTGGGCGTGCGCGACGGCCGCACCACGGTGCGCGCTACGCCGCTCTGCGTGCGCGACGACCCGCGCGACTGGCATTCGCCGCAGCCTGCGCAGCAGCGGCCGCTGGGCGGCTTCGACCTCATCTTCCTGCGCACCGATCCGCCGGTCGATGCCGCCTATCTGCACGCCACCCAGATCCTCAGCCTCGCCCAGAGCGAGGGCGCGCGGGTGGTGAACGATCCGCGCGGCCTGCGCGACATGAACGAGAAGCTCGCCGCTCTCGCCTTCCCCCAGTGCTGCCCACCGACGCTGGTGTCCGGCGCGAAGGACGAACTCAAGGCTTTCGTCACCGAGTTCGGCGACTGCGTGCTCAAACCGCTGGACGGCATGGGCGGGCGCTCCATCTTCCGCGCCCGTGCAGGCGATGCCAATCTCAACGTGATTCTGGAAACGCTGACCGAAAGCGGGCGCAGCTTCGCCATGGCGCAGCGCTACCTGCCGGAAATCGTCGCCGGCGACAAGCGCATCCTGCTGATCGACGGCGAGCCGGTACCCTACTGCCTGGCGCGCATCCCGCAGGGCGACGAGTTCCGCGGCAACCTTGCCGCCGGAGGGCGCGGCGAAGGCCGCCCACTGACCGAACGCGACCGCTGGATTGCCGCCCAGGTCGGCCCGGAGCTTGCGCGGCGCGGGATGCGTCTGGTGGGGCTGGATGTCATCGGCGACTGGCTTACCGAGATCAACGTCACCAGTCCGACCTGCATGCGCGAACTGGATGCCCAGTTCGGCCTGAACATCGCCGGCGAGCTGTTCGACCGCATCGAGGCCGGAGCGGCGTGACCGAAGCGCCGCGCATCACCAGCGGCGACCGCCTCGGCGCGACCCTGGTGTTCTCCCTGATCGCCCACGGCGTGCTCGCCCTGGGCGTGGGTTTCACGATCGACGATCCGGCCCCGGTGCTGCCGACCCTGGACGTGATCCTGGTGCAGACCCACTCCAACGAAGCGCCGGACAAGGCCGATTTCCTCGCCCAGGCCAACCAGTCCGGCGGCGGCGAGGTGGACACCGTGGAACGCCCGAGCGAGCCGCAGCCGGCGCCGGCGCCCAATCCCGCGCCCGGCGTCGCGCCGGCGCCGCTGGAAGCCGGTTCGCCGCGTCCGCAGGAGCAGAGCAGCGAAGCCCTTGTCGCGGCGATCGCGCCGGACGAACGCCGGGTCGACACCACCCGCAAGGTGGCCACGCCCAGCACGCCGCTGCCCAGCAGCCGCGAGCTGATCGAACGCAGCCTGGAAATGGCGCGGCTGGCCGCTTCGGTGGAGCGGCGCGAGCAGCAGTACGCGCGCCGACCCAAGCGCAAGTTCGTGTCGGCCAACACCCGCGAATACGAATACGCCTCTTACCTGCGCGCCTGGCAGGCGCGGGTCGAACGCATCGGCAACCTCAACTACCCCGACGAAGCGCGCCGGCGCAGCCTGGTGGGCCAGCTGGTGCTGACCGTGGCGATCCGGCGCGACGGCAGCGTGGAGGACATCACCATCGTCCAGCCCAGCGGGTTGCCGGTGCTCGACGAGGCGGCCGTGCGCACCGTACGCCTCGCCGAACCCTTCGCGCCGCTCCCGGAAGCAGGCGACGGCACCGACATCCTGCACATCACCCGCACCTGGCACTACCTGCCCGGCAACCTGATGCAAAGCCGCTGACATTAAGCCTGCGCAGGTGCCGGAAGCCGTAGAATGGAACCATGCACAGCGCGGATTCGCTCGCCAATCGTTTTCTGATCGCCGTTCCGGGCATGGATGACCCGAACTTCAACGGCGGCGTCGCCCTGCTCTGCCACCACGGCCCCGAAGGCGCGATGGGGCTGCTGCTCAACCGTCCTTCCGACTTCCTGCTCGGAGAAGTGATGGCTCAGATGGGCATCCACGCACTCGATTCCCGGCTGGCGGCCGCACCCGTGCTCGCCGGCGGCCCGGTGGAGCCGGAGCGCGGCTTCGTGCTGCACAGCCCGGACGGTGGCACCTGGGAATCGACCTTCGCCGTCTCCGACCGGATCCACCTGACCACCTCGCGCGACATCCTGGAAGCCATGGCCCGCGGCCAGGGGCCACAGCACGCGCTGGTGGCCCTGGGCTATTCAGGCTGGGGCGCGCAGCAGCTGGAAGGCGAGCTGCGCGAGCACGTCTGGCTGTCGGTCGACGCCACGCCAGACATCGTGTTCGATGTGCCGATCCAGGCCCGCTGGAACGCCGCAACGCGGTTGATCGGCATCGATCCTGCGGCGCTGGCCAGCTACAGCGGCCACGCATGAGCAGTGCGGCGACGCTCGTCAGCGTGCTCGGCTTCGACGTCGGTGCCCGCCGCATCGGCGTGGCGGTGGGCAATACCCTGTCCGGCACGGCGCGCGCCCTGGCCATGGTGGCGGCGCGCGACGAGGGTCCCGACTGGAGCGCCGTCGATGCACTGGTGCGCGAATGGCGCCCAGACCGCCTCGTGGTCGGAGAACCGCTCACCCTCGACGGGGAAACCCAGCTCGCCACCCACTTTGCGCGCCGCTTCGCGCGCGAGGCCGGCGCGCGCTACGGGCTGCCGGTCGACCTCATCGACGAACGCTCCAGCTCGCGCGAGGCCGAACGCCGCTTTGCCAATGCGCGTCGCGAGGGCCGCGCGCGCCGGCGCGACGCCCAGGCGCTAGACGCCCTTGCCGCACAGATCATCGTAGAACGCTGGCTCGGCGAAATACCGCTGCCGCCTCCCTGACAAACCGCCGAGATCCCGATGCGCCACCTGCTCAGCCTGGAACAACTCACCCGCGACGAAATCCTCCGCCTGCTGGATACCGCGCAGGCGCTGCGCCCGCAGGCGCTGGGCCGCAGCGCGCACCGCCCGCTGCGCGGCCTGACCGTGGCCAACCTGTTCTTCGAACCCTCCACGCGTACCCGCGCATCGTTCCAGCTGGCCGCCGAAAGGCTCGGCGCCGATGTGCTCAACTTCGAGGCCGAAAGCTCATCCACCCGCAAGGGCGAGACTCTCACCGACACCCTGCGCAACCTGGAAGCCATGGGAGCCAGCCTGTTCGTGGTGCGCCACGCCCACAGCAGCGTGCCGGCCTCGCTCGCGGCCGCAGCCCTGCCCGGCAGCAGCGTCATCAGCGCCGGTGACGGCCGCCACTCGCACCCGACCCAGGGCCTGCTCGACATGCTCACCATCCGCCAGCGCAAGGGCGAGGACTTCTCGCGCCTGTCGGTGGCCATCGTCGGCGACATCCGCCACTCGCGCGTGGCCCGTTCCGACGCGCAGGCGCTGCGCACCCTCGGCGTGAAAGACCTGCGTCTGGCCGCCCCGGCCACGCTGCTTCCCGACCCGGACGAACCCTGCTTCGCTGCGGCGCAGGTGGTCGATTCGCTCGATGCCGCGCTGCAAGGCTGCGACGTGGTGATGTCTCTGCGCCTGCAGCGCGAGCGCATGGACGAGGGGCTGGTCGCTTCGCTGGAGGAGTACTACCGCGACTGGGGCCTGTCTCCCGAACGCCTGACGCTGGCGCGGCCCGACGCCATCGTGATGCATCCCGGCCCGATGAACCGCGGTGTGGAAATCGCCGATGCGGTGGCCGATGGCCCGCAGTCGGTGATCCTGGAGCAGGTCTCCAACGGCGTCGCGGCGCGCATGGCGGTGCTGGAGCATCTCGCCGGCGGCTGAAGCCTGCCTGCGATCAGGGATCGCGCCGGGATTTTTCCTGCTGCTGCGCCAGCGCCCAGTCCACGTGCTCGCGCACCACGGGCGAGGCGTGGTCGAGACGCGAGCGCAGCGCCCCCTGCCCTTCATCCGAGGGCGGCGCATTGCCCAGGGCGATGGCGATGTTGCGCAGCCAGCTCTCGTAACCGGCGCGACGGATCGACATGCCTTCGGTCTTTTCCAGGTAGGTGGCCTCGTCCCAGGCGAACAGCTCCGCCAGCTTCAGGCCGCCAAGCCCGTGGCGCGGGGCGAAGTCGGCTTCCATGCTGACCTTCGCGTACTTGTTGAAGGGACAGACGAGCTGGCAGTCGTCGCAGCCGAAGATGCGGTTGCCCATCCGCGTGCGCAGTTCCTCGTCGATGGAACCCTTGTGCTCGATGGTGAGGTAGGAGATGCAGCGCCGCGCATCCAGCCGGTAGGGGCTGATGATGGCGCCGGTCGGACACAGGTCGATGCAGCGCGTGCAGCTGCCGCAGTGGTTGCTCACCGGAGCATCGATCGGCAGCGGCAGGTCGGTGAAAATTTCGCCCAGAAAGAAATACGAGCCGGCGTCCTTCGAGAGCGTGAGGGTGTGCTTGCCGCGCCAGCCGAGGCCCGCCTTCTGCGCCAGCGGCTTCTCCATGATCGGGGCCGAATCGCAGAAAACCCGGTAGCCGAACGACCCGATCTCCACGGCGATCCGGTCTGCCAGCTTCTGCAGCCGCTTGCGCACCAGCTTGTGGTAATCGCGCCCCAGTGCGTAGCGCGAGATGTAGCCCCGCTCGCCGTCGCGCAGCACTTCCCAGGACTGGCCGATGTCGTCCGGCGCGTAGTCCATCCGCAGGCTGATGACGCGGGTCGTGCCCGGATGCAGTTCTTCCGGAAGGGTGCGCATCCGCTCGCGTTCCGCAAGCCAGGCCATGCTGCCGTGGTGCCCGGCCTGCAGGTATTCACGCAGCCCTTCGGCCGCCTCGGAAAGATCGGTATCGGTGATGCCGACGCGGGAAAATCCCAGCTCGGTCGCCCAGCCGCGGATGGAATCGGCCAGCGCGGCGGAATCAAGGCCCGAATCAGGTTGCAACATGGATTCTTCCGAAGCGCATTGCGGATATCACCCGCATCGCGCCGCCTCCGGACAGCACGAGACGGACCGCCGACGCCTAGCGCGTTTCGGTCAGCTCCACGCCGTCCAGACCTTGGCTCAGCGTATGCGCGTCGCCTCCTTGCGCCAGCTTGATCTTGAGGCGCACTTCGTTGGTCGAGTCGGCGTGGCGCAGCGCATCCTCGTAGGAAATTTCGCCGGCCTGATACAGCTCGAACAGGCTCTGGTCGAAGGTCTTCATGCCCAGTTGGACCGATTCCTTCATCACTTCCTTGAGCTTGTGGATCTCGCCGTCGCGGATGTAGTCCTGCACCAGCGGGGTGCCGAGCAGGATCTCCATCGCCACCTTGCGACCCTTGCCGTCGGGCGTGGGAATGAGCTGTTGCGCCACCACGCCCTTGAGGTTCAGGGAAAGGTCCATCAGCAGCTGGCTGCGGCGGTCCTCGGGGAAGAAGTTGATGATGCGGTCCATCGCCTGGTTGGCGTTGTTGGCGTGCAGGGTGCACAGGCACAGATGGCCGGTCTCGGCGAAGGCGATGGCGTGGTCCATGCCTTCGCGGGTGCGCACCTCGCCGATCATGATGACGTCGGGCGCCTGGCGAAGGGTGTTCTTCAGCGCCGCCTCCCAGGTATCGGTGTCGATGCCGACCTCGCGCTGGGTGACGATGCAGCCCTCGTGGCGGTGCACGAATTCGATCGGATCCTCGATGGTGATGATGTGGCCGGTGGAGTTCTGGTTGCGGAAGCCGATCATCGCCGCCAGCGAGGTGGATTTGCCGGTGCCGGTGGCGCCCACGAAGATGATGATGCCGCGCTTGGTCATCGCCAGCGTCTTGATGATCGCCGGCAGGGCGAGTTCATCGATGGTCGGGATCTTGGTCTCGATGCGGCGCAGCACCATGCCGACCTGGTTGCGCTGGTAGAAGCACGACACGCGGAATCGGCCCACGCCGGAAACACCGATGGCGAAGTTGCACTCGTGCGTCTTCTCGAACTCCTCGCGCTGGCTCGGCGTCATCACGTTGAGCACCAGATCGCGGCTCTGCTGCGGCGAGAGCGGATCCTGGGTGATCTTCATGATCTTGCCGTGCACCTTCATCGAAGGCGGCGCCCCGGCCGTGATGAACAGATCCGACGCCTTCTTGTGCGCCATCAGCTTGAGGAAGGAAGTGAAGTCGATGCTGCTCATGGTTGGCTCCTGCGGAGCCGGGAGCAGGGAATGGAGAATCGGGAATCTTTACAGCCGGCGCGCCACACGCTCTTGACGATTCCCCATTCCCCATTCCCGATTCCCGGTCACTCGAATAGACGCTTGTCCTTGGCATAGCTGCGCGCCGAGACGCGGGTGATCAGGCCGCGCTTGACCAGATCCTGCAGGCACTGGTCGAGGGTCTGCATGCCGACGTTCTGGCCGGTCTGGATGGCCGAATACATCTGCGCCACCTTGTCCTCGCGGATCAGGTTGCGGATGGCCGGCACGGCCACCATGATCTCGTGCGCCGCCACGCGCCCGCCGCCGACCTTCTTGAGCAGCGACTGCGAAATCACCGCGCGCAGGGATTCGGACAGCATGGATCGCACCATCGGCTTTTCGCCGGCCGGGAACACGTCGATGATGCGGTCGATGGTCTTGGCCGCCGAGCTGGTGTGCAGCGTGCCGAACACCAAATGGCCGGTTTCCGCCGCGGTCAGCGCCAGGCGGATGGTTTCCAGATCGCGCAGCTCGCCGACGAGGATGTAGTCGGGATCTTCACGCAGCGCCGAACGCAGCGCCTCGTTGAAGCCGTGCGTATCGCGGTGGACCTCGCGCTGGTTGATCAGGCACTTGTTGGAGGTGTGCACGAATTCGATCGGATCCTCGACCGTGAGGATGTGGCCGTATTCGTTCTTGTTGATGTGGTCGATCATCGCCGCCAGCGTGGTCGACTTGCCCGAACCGGTCGGCCCGGTGACCAGGATCAGGCCCTGCGGCTGGTCGATCAGCTCGCGGAACACCTTGGGCGCGGCAAGGTCGTCGAGGGTGAGCACCTCGGAGGGAATGGTGCGGAATACCGCGCCGGCACCGCGATTCTGATTGAAAGCGTTGACGCGGAAGCGCGCCAGACCGGGGATCTCGAAGGAGAAGTCGACCTCGAGGAATTCCTCGTAGTCGCGCCGCACCTTGTCGCCCATGATGTCGTAGACCAGCGCGTGGACCTGCTTGTGGTCCAGCGCCGGGATGTTGATGCGGCGCACGTCGCCGTCCACCCGGATCATCGGCGGAAGACCCGCCGAAAGATGCAGGTCAGATGCCTTGTTCTTGACCGAAAAAGCCAGAAGTTCCGCGATGTCCATGTCCTGTCCCCAGCAGTCCGCTTCAGTGATGCCGCGCGCCGCGCATCCGGGTGCAGCCATCGGTTGCGTCGAGTATAGCGCCGAACCCGGCCGCCGCCAGCAGTGCCGCCGCCGCTCCCGCGCGCGGCGGCACGAAGAACCGATCAGTGCCCGCCGCCGCCCTCCAGCGCCTTGAGTTCGGCGATGAGCTTCGTTGCCGCATCCTTGCCGTCGGCGTAGAGCATGCGGGTGTTGTCAGCATAGAAAAGCGCATTTTCGATGCCGGCAAATCCGGTGCCCTTGCCGCGCTTGATGACGATGACCTGGCGTGAATTGACCACGTCCAGGATCGGCATGCCGTAGATCGGCGAGGACTTGTCGGTGCGCGCGGCCGGGTTCACCACGTCGTTGGCGCCGATGACGATGGCCACGTCCGTGGTCTTGAACTCGGGGTTCACGTCGTCCATGTCGGCGATGAGGTCGTAGGGCACGCCGGCCTCGGCCAGCAGCACGTTCATGTGGCCTGGCATGCGGCCGGCGACGGGGTGGATCGCGAAGATCACCTCCTTGTCGGCCTTGAGCAGCGCCTGGGTCAGTTCCCAGATCTTGTGCTGGGCCTGTGCCACGGCCATGCCGTAGCCGGGCACGATGACGACCTTCTCGGCCAGATACAGCAGCGAGGCCGCGTCCGGCGCCTCGATCGGTTTCTGGCTGCCGGCGATCTCGCCGCCCCCTTCGCCACCGCCACCGAAGTTGGAGAACAGCACGTTGCTGATCGGCCGGTTCATCGCCTTGGCCATGAGCTGGGTCAGCAGCAGGCCGGCCGCACCCACCACCATGCCGGCGATGATCAGCGATTCGATCCCGAGGACATAGCCCTCGAAACCCACCGCAAGACCGGTCAATGCGTTGTAGAGCGAGATCACCACGGGCATGTCGGCACCGCCGATGGGCAGCGTCATCAGCACCCCTACCGCCAGCGCCAGCAGGAAGAAACCGATCACCACGGGAATGCTCAAATCCCACACCAGCCAGGCGCCCAGCGCCAGCGTCGCCAGAAACACGGCGAGGTTGAAGAACTGCTGGCCGGGAAAGGTGAAACGCTTGTCCAGCCGCCCGTCGAGCTTGGCCCAGGCGATGACCGAGCCGGAGAACGAAATCGCTCCGATCAGCGCGCCGATGACGCCCAGCACCAGGCCGCTGCGCCCCATGCAGGCGTGGTCGGCGATGGCGGCGGCGTCGCAGCTGCCGGTGAAGAGGGATGCCTTGAGCAGGGCCACGCCGCCGATGGCCGCGGCCGAACCGCCGCCCATGCCGTTGAAGATCGCCACCATCTGCGGCATGTCGGTGATCGGCACCTTGCGACCCCATGCCCAGAACACGCCGGACAGCGCCAGTGCCAGCACCATCAGGCCGAGATTGAGCGTGTCGATGTTCGCCAGGCCCCAGTCGGCGCCGTGGCCGCCCCAGGTGGCAGGCGCAATGAAGGTGACGGCCACCGCCAGCACCATGCCCCAGCCGGCCTGCACGATGCCGGCGCGCGCCGTGACCGGCGAGGACATGCGCTTGAGGCCGAAGATGAAGAGTAGTGCGGCCAGCAGGTAGCTGGCCTTGGCAAGCAGGTCGAGCACGCCGGAAAGAGTGAACTCCATGTCAGCGGCCTCCGTCCGGCTTCTTGCTGGACTTGAACATGTCCAGCATGCGCTCGGTGACGACATAGCCGCCAACGGCATTGCCCGCGCCCAGCAGCACCGCGACGAATCCGATCGCGCGCTCCAGGTTGGTATCGGCGTGGGCCAGAGCCACCATGGCGCCGACCACGACGATGCCGTGCACGAAGTTCGAGCCGGACATGAGCGGCGTATGCAGGATCACCGGCACGCGCGCGATGATCTCGTGGCCGAGGATGGCCGCGAGCAGGAAAATGTAAAGCGCCAGAAACCCGTCCATCAGCGTGCGTCCCCTTGAATGCAATGCGTGTGTGCTGCGTTCATGCGCCGCCCTCGACCTTCTGGCGGGTGGCCTGGTGCCGGATCGCGCCGTCGTGGGTCAGGCAGGTCTGGGCGATGAGTTCGTCGTTCCAGTCCAGCGTGAGCGTGCCTTCGTTGAGCGAAAGCGCGAGGAAGTTGTAGAGATTGCGGGCATACATCTCGCTGGAATGGATCGCGCCCATGCTCGGCAGGTTGAGCGGGCCGGCAATGGTGACGGCGTTGTGCACCCAGGTTTCGCCGGGGCGGGTCAGCTCGCAGTTGCCGCCGGTTTCCGCCGCCAGGTCCACGATCACCGCACCGGGCTTCATGCCTTCGACCATCGCGGCGGTGAGGATTTTCGGCGCCGGCCGACCCGGCACGGCGGCGGTGGTGACGACCGCGTCCATGTTTTTCAGATGATTGGCCAGGCGCTGCTGCTGCTCGGCGCGCTCCTCGGCGGTGAGCTCGCGCGCGTAGCCGCCGCTGCCCGCCGCGCTCACGCCCAGATCGAGGAACTTGGCGCCGAGCGATTCGATCTGCTCTCGGGTTTCTGGACGCACGTCGAAGCCTTCCACCTGCGCGCCCAGCCGGCGCGCCGTGGCGATGGCCTGCAGCCCCGCGACGCCCGCGCCCACGATCAGCACCTTGGACGGCCGGATCGTGCCGGCTGCGGTGGTGAGCATCGGGAAGAACTTGCCGGAAAGCTCGGCCGCGATCAGCACCGCCTTGTAGCCGGCCATGCCGGCCTGCGAGCTGAGCACGTCCATGGCCTGGGCACGGGTAGTGCGCGGCAGGAGTTCCATCGCGAAAGAGGTGATCTTGCGATCGCGCAGCGCCTTGATCCGATCCGGGTCCGCGTGCGGCTGCAGGAAGCCGATCACGACGCTGCCCTCGCGCAGCGCGGCGATGGTTTCCGGCGAAGGAGGCTGCACGGTCAGCAGCACGTCGGCGCGGGCAAGGGCGGCGGCGGCTGTCGGTTCGGACTGCACATCCGGGAAGAGTCCATCGGGCTGGTTGGCGCCGCTGCCCGCACCCGTCTCGATCACCACCTGCGCCCCGAGGGCCTTGAGCTTCTTTGCCACTTCCGGCGAGAGCGCGACGCGCCGCTCGTTGGGCGCGCGTTCGCGCAGGGCGACTACGGTGACCGTCATGTTTCCCTCGTGGTGGATGCGCTGGCGTCCAGCGTGCCGCCGGATGCTACCGCATCGCGGGGGCCGTGGTCATGGAGAAAATCCACGCTGCCGAATCCGCCGATTCGCGCACGCATTCCGAGCCGGCCGATCCGTGGACACACAGCGGCCCGCAGATCGGTTACTGCCGCCCGCCAGCCCGCAGCTTGCCCAGTACCTGACTCATGGCGTGCTCGAAAGCCTCGTCGTTCTGGCGGATGTTGACCCGCTTCTCGCGCATCATCGCGGCCAGCTCCTCGGGCGAGGCCACGCAGTAGCGCAGTCCGCGCCGATTGACGAACAGCATGCGGTTGGAAATCGGGCTGACCCAGGACAGCTTGGCCGGCACCTGGGTGCCGCTGTCTTCGGTGAACTGGATCCAGGCGCCCACCTGCAGCTTGCGCACCCGCTCGGCGTCGGCTTCGTCGAATTCCAGCGCCGGCCCTTCGGGCTCATCGATGGTCGTGGGAGCTTCCGGCTCGGCAACGGCAGCCGGCGGAGCGTTGCGCTCCATTGCGGCCACCGCAGCCACCGCAGCCTCCTGGACCGCGGCAACCTCGCCGGCATCCGCGGCTTCGGCAACGAGGGGAACCGCATCGCCCAGCGCATGCTGGAGCGAGTTCATGACGTCTTCCACCGCCGTTCCCACGCAGCCTGCGCTGACCAGGATCGGCAGCAGGCGCGGGCGCATGGCCGCCAGACGCTCGCTGCGATTGCCGTGATTGTCCAGCTTCATGAGCCCGGCCAGTTCCTCGCCCACCGCCACCGCCTCGGCGTATTTGCCGCTGCTGCCGGTTTCATCGCGCAGCGCGCAGAGCGTCAGGTGATGGCTCCAGTAGCGCCGCAGGAAGGCTTCGATCGCCGGGGGCAAGTCGGAGTGCCGCTCCAGCACGGCGCGCAGGTCCTCCAGCGCCGTGACCCGCGCCTGCTCGAGGCGCTCCTTGCCACGCTGCGCTTCGGCGGTACGCCGTTCGGCAAGCGCGACGCGGCGGCGGTGGTTCTCGATGAATTCGCGGAAATCCTGTTCGAGGGTTTCGAAGATCGCGATGTCTTCGTTGAACTCGGCCACCAGGCGATCGATGGTGCTCTCCACGCGCGTCAGCAGCTCGCGCTCCTGCGGGGCCTGGCCGGAATTGCCCTCGCAGGCTTCGGCCAGCGCGTTGAGCAGGCGTCGCGCGGGATGGGTCTTCTGCAGGAACATGCGCCGGTCCAGCATCGCCACCTTGACGAAGGGCACGACCAGACGACCGATGAGCTGGCGAGAATCGGTATTGAAATCGCGCTCGTCGAGCAGGACGTCGAAAAGCATGCCGACCAGGTCGATGGAATCCTCATCGGATGCCGCCATGCGCGAGTCCGGACTCACGCCAAGTTTCTCCGCGCCCTTCATCAGCTCGCGCTTGATGTGCTGGGTGATGGAAGCGTCGGGATCCCTGACCGCTTCCTGCAGACCGCTCGGCATTTCGTTCTGAAACAGGCTCAGCACCGACAAGACCTCGTTGGCGCTCATTTGCGGGGCGGATTCCGCAACCGCCGAACCCGGGCCGATGCCCGGCTCGCCGCCGGGCGCCGAGCCTTCGGCAACCGATCGCATGCGGCGATAGCCGTTCAGCAGTTCGTGCAGGCTGGCGAAAATGCTGCGCTCGGCCGCGGACTCCGGCACCGGGACATAGCGTGGACCTGCGGCAGTCGATCCCCCCACCGGCGCGGAGGCATACCCACCGGAAGCCTCGACTCCAGGTGCATTGGGAGATTCCGACGCGCCGCCTTCCTCCCCCGCCGCCTCGCCCGGCTCATTCGGGCGCGCCGCGCTGCGCTGCATCTGCGGCATGCGCACGTAGGTCGGCTTGATCTCCGGCGCGATGCCCGCCTCCACCAGGGCGCGGTTGGTTTCGTTGTAGAACACCGCCAGCCCGCGCGCCATCTCGCGCTCGTACAGCTTGAACAGCAGCACCTTGATGCGGATCGAGATCTCGCAGGGCTGCATGGAATGCCGGAAGGCAAAGGCGAGGTGCGGCGGTGCGATCGGGTTGGCCTTCTCGTCCAGCTCGTCCAAGCCGGAAATCAGGCCAATCCGGTAGTTGATCTGGCCAAGCAGCGGTCCGAACTGCCGCGAGAGAGTGCTGGACACCATGCTGGCCCCGAGCTGCTCCTCGAGCTGTTCTTCCGACACCAGGCTGAGCTCCTGGGATTCGCTCAGGGTGCGCTGCAGGTCCACCTCCAGGGGCGCGCGCCGTTCCAGCGAAGCAAAAGCCGCTCCCAGATGTTCGCCGAAGCGCTGCTCGATCACCGGGCGCTGCTTGCGCAGCTCGCGCATGGCGTCGAAGTAGTTCTGGTTGCTGATCGAGCCGTCACCGCGCTGCACGAAGTCGAACAGGGTGTCGTCGGCCTTGTCGAGCACCTCGGACACGAGGCTGACCAGACGCTTGAGCGCACGGGTGCGGATCGACACCAGCATCGGATGCGGCTCCCCTCGGGCGCCGGCGCTGCGGGCATTGAGATCGATGACCTTGTCGGCAGGGAACGGTGCCGTCATAGTGAACTCTCCTGTTGCGGACACTGGGGGCCGTATCGGCCCCGCTCAGCGGATTGCTTCCAGCAACCCATCGCCCGAATTCCCCGGGAACGAGTATGCCGGATTCTACCGCCCGGGTTGTGAACCATGTGGCGATTCGCCCGCTGTCCGTCCGCTCCCGTCGGCCGTTTCTCGGATTCCCATGTCACCACACCCTCTGCTTTCCCAGCGACTCTCGGTTCCCTCGCGCCAACTCGGCCCTCCCGCCCCCACCCGCGATGCGCTGCACCGGATGCTCGAGGCGGCCCTGCGCGTGCCAGACCACGGCGGCATTGCGCCCTGGCGCGTGCTTGCGATCGAAGGCGAGCTGCGTCTGGCGCTGGGGGAATTCCTCGCCCGCCGCGCGCTCGAACTGAACCCGCAGGCGCCGCAGACCGCAATCGACAAGGACCGCCTGCGCTTTGCCCACGCCCCGCTCGTCCTCACCGTGGTGGCGCGCTTGCAGCAGCCTTCGCGGATCCCCGAGATCGAGCAGATCCTGAGCGCCGGCTGCGTCTGCTTCGCGCTCCTGCAGGCGGCACAGGAGCTGGGTTTCGGGGCGCAGTGGCTGACCGGCTGGGCGGCCTACGACGCGAAGGTCATGGCACACCTCGGGCTGGGCGGAAACGAGCGCATCGTGGGCTTCATCCACGTCGGCACCGTGCGCGAACCGGCGCGCGAGCGGCCACGACCCGATCCTGACGCCCATTTCTCGGTCTGGACCGGCGAATGCCACGCCTCCATCTGATCGACGCCAGCCTGTACGTCTTTCGCGCATGGCACTCGCTGCCGGAAGATCTCGCGGGTGCGGACGGCTGGCCGGTCAACGCGGTGCACGGCTTCGCCCGCTTCCTGCTCGACCTGCTGGAACGCGAGCGCCCTTCGCACGTCGCGGTGGCTTTCGACGAATCGCTGGAAAGCTCCTTCCGCAATGCGATCCATCCGGCCTACAAGGCCAACCGCGAGCCGGCACCGGAAAGCCTCAAACGCCAGTTCGCCCTGTGCCAGCAGTTTGCCGAGGCGCTCGGACTGGCGGTGCTGAAGGATGCCCGCTATGAAGCCGATGATTTGATCGGCAGCCTGCTCGTGCGCCAGCGCGAGCGCGGCTTTGCCGGGGTGATCGTATCGGCCGACAAGGATCTTTCCCAACTGCTCGGCCCGAACGACCTGCAGTGGGATTACGCGCGCGATCTGCGCTGGGACGCGGCGGGCGTCAAGCAAAGATACGGCGTCCACCCGCACCAGATCGCGGATTTCCTCGGCCTGAGCGGCGATGCGGTCGACAACATTCCGGGCGTGCCGGGAATCGGGGCCAAGACCGCCGTGGCACTGCTGGAACACTTCGGCTCGCTCGACGCGCTTCTCGCGCGGGTGGAGGAACTGCCCTTCCTGCGCCTGCGCGGAGCCGCCTCGCACGCCGCGCGCCTGCGCGAGTTCGGAAATCAGGCCCGGATGTCGCGCGAACTGGCGACGATCGCCCTGGACGCGCCGCTGCCCGAGGGCATCGGCGACGCCGCGCGCGGGGCCGTGCAGGCAGCCCTGCTCGAAGACTTTTTCGAACGCGCCCGGATCGGCCCCATGACCCGGCGGCGCGCACTGGCGCAGGCCGGGCCCGGAGGATCGGCGATTACTTGACCGCGCTGGGGTCGTCGGACTGGAAATTGGCGTCCATGCGCAGGATTCGCGTGCCTTCCAGCCGGTCCTTGCTCTTGAGCAGGCCGAAGCGGTCGTAATTGTCCTTCTGCTCGTTGGCGATCAGGTAAAGCGTGCTGCCGTCCAGCGTCGCCTCGCCCAGCTTCCCGAACTGCGGATTGTTGGCCTCGATCGGTCGGACTCCGACCACGGTATTGCCTTCCGGCGAAAGCGGCAGACGCAGGACGCGGGGCGGATTCATGCCGCTCTGCACGATCACCAGATCGTTGCCCAGCGTCCGCAGGGAACTGATGCCTTCCAGCGAGAGCTTCTCGGGAACCCGCACGTCGAAGGGCTGCGCCGTGGCAAGGGTGATACCGAGCACGCCGCGTTCGGGATCGGCCATGTAGAGGCGCTTGCCGTCGTCTGAAACCGCCAGCGAGGAGATCGAGCCGAGCTTGGGCGCGTGCAGGATGCGGCGGAACTGGTCGTCGCGCACCTGGTAGATGGCGCGGTTGACGCCGTCGGCGACGTAGACCTCGCCGTCCTTGCCCAGCGCGATCGAGGACAGGATGAACGCCTGCCCCGGCACCACCGGGGAAAGATAGCTCTTGAGGAACTTGCCGGTCTTGAGGTCGAACTTGAAGACCCCGGCGCGTCCCAGGTCGGACTCGGGCTTGTAGTTCCTGAAGTGCGGCACCGCGGTCGAGGCCACCCAGAGCACGCCGCGCTGGGCATCGACCGCCAGATCGAATACCGCCCACATGCCGTTTTCGGCATCGGCGGCGGCAATCTGCGTCAGCTTTCCGCCCTCGCCCACGGCATAGACCTTGCCTTCGCGCGCGCTGCCGACCAGCAGCTGCTTGCGAGAGGCGTCGAAGGCCGCGCTTTCGAGCAGCAGGTCCTCGCGCGGCAGGGTATAGGCGAGCCTGGCCTCACCGAACGGCTTGCGGTTGAGGTCGAAGTTGTCGACGAGATAGTTCCACACCTCGGTATCCGCGATCTTGGCAAAGCGCGAGTCATTGCGGAGGTCGTAAGCGTAGCCGGCGTTCTGCTGATCGATCAGCAGGGTGTAGGCCTCGCTCTTGCGGTCTTCGCGCGCCAGGGTCACCGCCTTGTCCAGCTTAAAGGCGCCGATGTGCGGGCGCAGCGCGATGCGGCGGTCCAGCGCCGCAAGCTCGGCGGCCACATCGCCGGTCTGGCGGTAGTAGGCCACGAGCTGGGACAGGGTCTGAAGATCATCCACCGCGGCGATCTTGGCCTCGAGCTGTTGGGAAGAATCTGCCGCGCCGGCTTCCTGTGCCGATGCGGCAGTCGGCTGGGGCGCCTGCGCATGGGCCAGACCGAGCGAGGCGGCCAGCAGGGCGGAAACGAGGATCGGTTTCATGGGAATACCTTGATTTCTGGGGCGGCTTGGACCACTTGAAGCCGTGGAGGTTCCGGGACAGCGGCGCGGTCGATCCGCAATCGGATCCGGGGGAGAATGCCGCATCTGCACTTGCCGCGGGGCGCGAACGATGGACCAAACCGAAACGCTTTTCAATGGCCGCTACCTGCGCATCCGCCGCCGCAGGCACTGGGAGTACGCCGAACGCACCAACGCCAGCGCCGCCGTCATCATCGTGGCGATCACGCCCGAGGACCGCCTGCTGCTGGTCGAACAGTTCCGCATCCCGGTCGATGCCCGCAGCATCGAGATGCCGGCCGGACTGGTCGGCGACCTCCAGGACGGCGAATCGGTGGAAACGGCGGCGCTGAGGGAACTGGAAGAGGAAACCGGCTGGCGCGCGGGCCGGATCGAGTACCTGATGGCCGGCCCGTCCTCCTCGGGCATGAGCAATGAAACCGTGGCCTTCGTGCGCGCCCTGGATCTGGTGCGCGTCGGCCCCGGCGGCGGCGACGAAACCGAGGACATCCGCGTGCACGAGGTGCCGCGCAGCGAGGCCGCAGCCTGGCTGGCGGCACGGATGCGCGAAGGCTATTCGATCGACCCCAAGCTCTACGCCGGGCTCTGGTTCATCGACCGCAATCCGGACGGCACGGCGGCCACGAACGCCCGCTGAGGGCTGCTGGAGCTGTCCCTTCCGGCGGGCCAGCGGCATCCCGCCCATGACTTCCGGCGCTTGCCGTGCTCTGGCGCCAGACCCGAGGATGCCGGCGCAGGCCGGAATCGGCCCGTACCCTTCCGGCCACCCCAAGCCTGCGCCCGGCCCGTGCCCGCCGCTCCGTTCTTTCGCGTGGAACACGCCGTCGAACCATGCCCGCCCTCGCACCGATCGCCCTCCTCCTGTTCATGGCCGCGGCGCTCTGCGTCCTTCCGGCCCGGGCTGCGGGTCCCACGCTTGCGCTGGACGGGATCGCCGACGAGGACTTCTGGCGCGATGCGCAGGTGTTCGACGACTTCCACGTCACCGACCCCTACACCCTCGCCACGCCGACCCACGCCACCGTCGCGCGACTGGCAGCCCTTCCGGAAGGGCTGGCGGTGTCCTTCGTCTGCGAACAACCGACCGCCACGCCGCGCGTGCGCCCGCGCGCGGGGCGCGACACACAGGGCAACGCCGACCGGATCAACTTCGCGGTGGACTTCGACGGCGACGGGCGGCTGGCCTACAACTTCATGGTGACGCTGGGAAACGCCATCGGCGACGAGGTCATCAGCAACGAGTCGCGCTACAACCCGGACTGGGACGGCGTCTGGCAACACGCGGTCCACGACGACGGAGAACGCTGGTCGGTGGAGCTCCTGATCCCCTGGAGCGTGGCGGCGATGCGCGGGGAAGAATCCTCCGAGCGCCGGATCGCGGTGTATTTCGACCGGGTCATCGCCGCGCGCGGCGAGCGCAGCGCAACGCCTTCCGCCAGCTTCACCCGGCCGCGATTCGTTTCCGAATTCACCCCCATCCTCGTGGCGAGCCACCGCGCCAAGAGCCTTTTTTCCGTCGTGCCCTACGCCTCGGCGCAGCACGACCTGGTCGGCAACGCCAGCCATACGCGCGCAGGCGTGGACCTCTACTGGAAGCCATCCAGCCACTTCCAGCTCAACGCCGCGATCCATCCGGACTTCGGGCAAGTCGAGGCGGACGATCTGGTGGTCAATTTCGACGCCATCGAGGTGTTCTTCTCCGACAAGCGCCCGTTCTTCACCGAGAACCAGGGCATCTTCGAGGTGGAAACCCCCGGCAACGGCCGCCTGCTCTACACCCGCCGAATCGGCGCCGGCCGCGATGACGGACAGGGCACCTCGGACATCGATGCGGCGCTCAAACTGACCGGCAGCGCCGGCGGTTTCGACTATGGCACCCTGGCCGCGCTGGAATCCGATCACGCCGACGACCTGGGCCGCGCCTTCCTCGTGCAGCGGCTGGTGCGCGGCATCGGCCGCCTGACCCTGGGCTATACCGGAACCTGGGTCGATCGGCCCTTCCTCGACCGACGCGCGCAGGTACACGGCATCGATGCGGTGTGGCGCCCCGATCCGCGCTGGCTGGTGTCCGGGCAGGTGCTGGCCAGCGCCATCGATTCCGCCGGCATCGAACGCGACGGACGCGGCGCCTGGCTGCGCGCCTCCTACTCGCCCGGCGCGCGCTGGCAGCACGCGCTGGAGTTGACCCACTTCGACCGCAACCTGGACTTCAACGACGCCGGCTACCAGCGCCGCGGCGATTACAACGAGCTGGAATGGAACACGACACTGCTGCTGGGCGACTTCCCGCAGCAGGACTGGCGGCGCAGCGTCACCTGGGAAATCGAGCCGCAGCTGCGTTACAACGACCGCGGCGACCGCCTGCCGCCGGAGCTGGAGATCGCCTCCACCGTCGCGCTGCGCAACGGCGGAATCTGGAACACCGAGCTTGCCCACACCTGGCGCGGATTCGACGACCTGATCTCGCGCGGAAACGGCCTGGTGCTGCAGGAATCGCGCTTCAAGGGCGCCTACAGCGCCTACGAATCACCGCGCCTGCGCCGCTGGCAGTTCCTCGCCGGTCTCTGGGTCGGACAGGAAGGCAACCACGGCCATGCCGCCCAGCCCGAACTGGCGCTGCGCTACTTCCCGCGAGACAACCTCGACCTGCATCTGCAGTTCGTTCCGACCTGGTCGCAGGACTGGCTGATCTGGCGCCAGGACAGCCTCTTCGCCAGCTACCGCAGCAGGCGCCAGTCGCTGAACTTCGATCTCAACTGGTTCCCCGGCGCGCGTCACGAGCTGCGCCTGAAAACCCAGTGGCTGGGCATCGAGGCCCACTCGCCGCAGCCCTACCGCATCGGCGAAGGCGGCAGGCTGGTGGAAAGCCGGGACGAGGTGGACGCATTCACCAGCAACAGCTTCGGCGTGCAGCTGCGCTACCGCTACGAATTCGCCGCGCAGCGCGAGCTGTATCTGGTCTACGCGCGCGGCGGTGACGAGCAGATGCGCTACGACGCACTTTCAGTGCGCGACCGCGACGGACTCGGCGGGCTGTTCGGAGACATCCTCGACCTGCGCGACGCCGAGCAGGTGCTGATGAAGCTGCGCTGGGCGTTCTGAACAGGCGATCGGCCCGGATGGCGGCTACAGCCGCGCCGCCAGGCCCGCCAGAACGATCGCGATCACGCCGACCCAGGCCGATGCCGCCAACAGCATCGCGCCATTGAGCCGCGCCAGCACCGAGCCGGGCCGCGCGAACGCAGCGCCCGCGCGCAGCGCCAGACCCGCCCCCAGCACCGCGAGCAGCAGCGCCGCACTGCGGCCCATCCAGCGCAGCGCTTGGGCCACGGCATCGGGCGCCGTCCCCGCAGGTTCGCCGCTGGTCTTTCCTGCGTCCGGCGGGGAGATTGCGGTTTCCGGCGACGGCAGCAGGACTTCGAAGCGCACGCGCAGATCGCCGACCGCGGGAAGGGTGCCTTCCGGCGTGCTGATCCACCAGCCGCCTTCGGCGCGGAACACCGCGGCGAGATTCTCCGGCAGATTCAACCGTGCGGGTGGGACGATGCGCCAATCACCTTCCGCGAACGCGTCGTCTGCGCCTTCCTGCATGCTCGTGAAGCTCTGGCTGCGATAAGGCGGCGCGGGCGGATTGGCGTGGCCTTCCGGATGGCGGAATCGGCTCGAGTCGATGATCCGCTCGCTCCACACCTGCTGGTAGCCTTCGGCTTCGGAGACCACCTCGCTGCCCGGTTCGAGCGGGCTGTCGGTTTCCCGCCACTGCAGCATCTGCACCACGCGGCGCATCGCCAGTCCGTCCAGCGCCACGCCGAAAGCCTCGTCGTGCAGCCGCTGCACCTGCGCAGACGGAGGCGGCGCAATCGCGGGAGTCGGGTCATCCGGCACGGTCTCTGGCAGAGGCGCCTGGCGCAGCAGCGCAACCATCCAGACGAACGCCACCGCGAGCAGCATCGCGCCCAGCGCGAACATCAGCACGTCCGCGCGTCGCGCGCGGCCCGTTTCACGAGGACGCGCAGTCATGCCGATACCTCAGCGGTAGATCGCGGCCGGCGCGCCGACCGCGCCCTTGCCGACCGACTTCCAGCGCCCGTCGCTGCCAGCCTCGACCTCGCCGCTGCGCCGGTTCCACAGCACCACCTGCATGTTGCCCCAGGTGGAATCGGATTCCTTGACCGCATGACCCATGGATTCCAGTTCGGCCACCACATCGCCCGCAAGCGCACCCGGTTCGATCTGGATCTCGTCGGGCAGGTACTGATGGTGGTAACGCGGCCGGTCCGCCGCGGCCTGTGCGCTGCCGCCGTCCATCAGATCCATCAGGCCCAGCAGCACCATGGTGATGATGCGGCTGCCGCCGGGCGTGCCGATGGCGGCGGTGCGCTCGCCGTCGCTGAGGAAGGTCGGCGTCATCGAGGACAGCGGGCGCTTGCCCGGCGCGATTTCGTTGGCCTTGTCGCCAATCAGGCCGAAGGCGTTGGGCACGCCCGGCGCAGCGGAGAAGTCGTCCATCTCGTTGTTGAGCACGAAGCCCGTGCCCGGCACTACGAAGGCATTGCCGAAGGTGAGATTGACCGTCTGGGTCACCGCGATGAGGTTTCCCTCGGTATCCACGATGGAAAAGTGTGTCGTGTCCGGGCGCTCCTGCGCCGGCCCCACCGGCGGCAGCAGGCGGCTGGGCGTTGCCCGGTGCGGATGGATCGAAGCGCGCAGGCCCGCGGCGAAGTCCGGGCTCATCATGCGCGCCAGCGGCACATCGACGAAGTCCGGATCGCCGAGAAACTGGGCGCGATCGCGGTAGGCGCGGCGCATGGCTTCGACCACCAGATGGATGCGCACAGCCGGCCTCAGGGTCGGATAGTCGTAGCCGGAAAGGATGTTCAGCATCTCGGCCAGCGCCACGCCGCCGGACGAGGGCGGCGGCGCGGTGACGAGGCGGAAACCGCGGTGGGTGAAACGCAGCGGTTCGCGTTCGATCACCCGATACTGTGCCAGGTCTTCCAGCGTCCAGATGCCGCCCGCCCTGCGCACGCCGTCCACGAGGCGCCGCGCCATGCGTCCGGCATAGAAACCATCGCGTCCCTCGCGCGCTAGCCGCTCCAGGGTGCGCGCGTAATCGGGATTTTTCAGCACCTGCCCGGCTTCGACCGGTTTGCCGTTGCGCGAAAACAGCGCCCGCGCGCCGGGCGAACGAAACAGCACCTCGCTGCGCCACGGCAGCACCTGGGCGGTCTTGGCGTTCATCACCCAGCCCTCGCGCGCGAGGCGGATGGCCGGTTCCAGCGAGACGGAAAGCGGCACCTTGCCATAGCGTCCAGACAGGTGTGCCAGCCCCTCCGGCAGGCCCGGAATGGCGGCCGCCAGCGGGCCGTCGACCGAACTTTTCGGACGAACCTGGCCGTTTTCGTCCAGGTACATGTCGCGCGTGGCCGCCAGCGGCGCGCGCTCGCGTGCGTCGATGAACACCTCGCGATCGCCATCGGCCAGGTGCAGCAGCATCAGGCCGCCACCGCCCAGCCCGGAACTCTCCGGCTCGACCAGCCCCAGCGTGGCGCTTACCGCGACCGCGGCATCAAAGGCGTTGCCGCCCCTGGAAAGCACTTCCAGCCCCGCATCGGTGGCATAGGCGTTGGCGCTGGCGATGGCGGCCTGCCGGGGCAGCGTCTGCGCCTGCATCTGGCGCGCTTGCAGCGTGGCCGAAGCGGAAAGGAACAGGAGGAACAGGCCAAGCACGGCCGGGCGGAAAGGCATGATCTCGGAACTCCAGTTGCACGCGGCGCGCCTGCGAAACGGCGAAGGCGCGGGCGGAAAAATCGGATGGGCGCGGATCGCAGGCCGGCACCTGGGCCGCGCACCGGCAAGCGGAAATCGGCGTGCGATTTGCCGCGCCGGAATGGGCTGCGCCGCCGCGGCGGCGCAGCCGCATCAGGTCACTTGACCTCGTGGAACACCACGTTCGCGCCGCTCGGCTCGACCGCGGCCTTGACGCGCTCGATGTCCTGGCTGTTGCCGATGAAGAGCACGCGCACGTCCTTCATCGAACCGGCCTGAACGCCGGTGAAGGCGGACACGATCAGATCGGCCATCTTGCCGGAGGCCGGCGAGCCGAAGGCCAGCATGTTGCCGGGCAGCACGCCGCGCATCACCGCGCCGGCGACGTTGTCGGTCTGGCGCGTGTACTGTTCCGCGAAATCCGCCGCATCCTCGGCCGGCAGGTAGTACATGAACGGGCTGCTGCGGATGCCGTCCATGTGCTGCTTGGCCACGCTCACCAGATACAGCTTCCAGCCCTGAGTGTCGCCGGCCTGCGGGACCGCAAGCTGGACGGGGGCAGCGGCCTGCTGCGTCTGGGCCGCTTCCTCCTTGCCCTTCTGGTTGCAGCCGGCCAGGAACAGTGCGCCGGCAACGAGCGCGATGAAAGCAATCTTGTTTGTCATGTCGTTCACCTCAGGTCTTGATCTCTTCTGATTCCCCTGCGCCTGCCTCGGCCTGCGCACACTCATCCACTTCCCCACTTCTTCTTCAGCGCCGCCAGCACCGCCGCCGGCACGAAGCCCGAAACATCCCCGCCCAGCCGGGCGATTTCGCGCACCAGCGAGGAGGAGATGAATCCGTATTTTTCCGCCGGCGTAAGGAACAGCGTTTCCACATCGGGAATCAGGTGCCGGTTCATGCTGGCGAGCTGGAATTCGTACTCGAAGTCGGACACCGCGCGCAGGCCGCGCAGCAGCACGCCGGCGCCCACTTCCGTGACGAACTTCGCCAGCAGGGTGGAAAAACCGCGCACTTCCACATTCGGGACGTCCGCAAGCCCCAGGCGCGCCAGCTCGATGCGTTCTCCCAGCGTGAATCCCGGGCCCTTGGAAGGGCTTTCGGCCACGCCCACGATGATCTTCTCGAACAGCGGCGCGGCTCGCGCCACCAGGTCGATGTGCCCGTTGGTGATGGGATCAAAGGTGCCCGGATAGAGCGCGATGCGGTGCCTGGCTGGACTCATGTCGTCGGTGGCGTCTGTTCGCCTGGGGATGGGGCGAGTGTAACAGCCACATCGCACGTCGCGGACCTGTCCTGCGGAGCAAACAGGAAGCTGCGCGTGTCGCGGGTATTCCCCTGCCGGCGCGGTTCCCGGCCCGGCAGGCTCGGCACCGGGCCATCGCTGGCGGTTTCCACATAGACCCACGCCTCCGGTGCCAGCCACGGGGCAAGCCGGTCCAGCACCGCCTGGTGCAACCCGGCGGCAAACGGCGGATCGACGAAAACCAGATCGAAGCGCCGATAGGCAGCGCGCCCCAGCCAGACCAGCGCGTCTTCGCCGAGGATCTCGACGCGATCGGCACCAAGCCGTGTCGCCGCAGCCCGCAGCGCGGCCAGTGCGCGCGGGTCGCGTTCGATCATCACCACCTCGGCCGCACCGCGCGAGGCGGCCTCGAAGCCGAGCGCGCCGCTGCCCGCGAACAGATCCAGACAGCGCGCACCGGCAACGCGGCCCTGCAGCCAGTTGAACAGGGTTTCGCGCACCCGGTCCGGGCTCGGGCGCAGCCCTTCGACCGAAGGCACTTCCAGTCGGGTGCCGCGCCAGCGGCCGGCGATGATTCGCACCTTGCTCGCGTTCTGGGCCGCATGGCCCGCGCCATTCCGAGCGCGCCTCACGCCAAGGCTCCGCGCGCGGGGCGTGCTTCATCGGGGGGAAGGAGGGCGAGTGCTACCATGGGCGTCATTTTCCGACACATCTTCCTCCGGATGTTCAAGTTCTTCCGAAAAAAAACCACCGAACCCGCTGGCACTGCGCCCGCGCCGGTCGAGACCGCGCCTGAAAGCACCGCCGATGCCGCCATCCACACCCCGATTGCGGTACTGAATGAGGCCGCGGGCTCGGCTCCCCCACCCGAGCCATCACCCGAACCCGCACAGGCCAGCTGGCGCGAACGCCTGCGCAACAGCGGCTTCGCCAAGGGCTTTTCCTCGCTGTTCTCGCGCACCGTCCAGCTGGACGAAGATTTTCTCGAAGAAATCGAAACCTGCCTCCTGACCGCCGACGTCGGCGTTTCGGCCACCACGATCATCGTCGAAGACCTGCGCCAGCGCATGGACCGGGGCGAGTTCTCCGACGCGCGCGGTCTGCTCAACGCGCTGCGCGGCGAGCTGATCGCCCTGCTGGTGCCGGTGTCCGAACCGATCAACATCTACACCGGCGCCAAACCCTTCGTGATCCTCACCGTAGGGGTGAACGGCGTCGGCAAGACCACCACCATCGGCAAGCTGGCGCGGCGCTATCTCGATGAGCGCAAGCAGGTGATGCTGGCCGCCGGCGACACCTTCCGCGCCGCCGCCGTGGAGCAGTTGCGGACCTGGGGCGAGCGCAACGGGGTACACGTCGTGGCCCAGTCCAGCGGCGCCGATCCCGCCTCGGTGGTCTTCGACGCCCTGCAGACGGCACGCGCGCGAGGTACCGACCTTCTCATCGCCGACACCGCCGGGCGCCTGCACACCCAGCAGGGCCTGATGGACGAGCTGGGCAAGGTGCGCCGCGTGCTGGCCAAACTCGACCCCACCGCGCCGCACGAGGTGCTGCAGGTGATCGATGGCACCACCGGCCAGAACGCCATCAACCAGGTGCGCCAGTTCCAGAAGGCCGCCGGCGTCAGCGGCCTGATCGTCACCAAGCTCGACGGCAGCGCCAAGGGCGGGGTGATCTTCGCGCTGGCGCGAGAGTTCGGCCTGCCGATCCGCTTCGTCGGACTGGGCGAAGGCGTGCACGACCTGCGCGCCTTCGACCCCTACGCCTTCGTCGATGCCCTCCTTCCCGAATCGCTCGCCACGCGCTGACCCGGCCCCGAAACGGTCGGGCCACCGCTGGCTGCTGATCCTGCTCCTGCCGGGGCTGGTGATCGCTGCGGCCCTGGGCCTGCGCGCACTGCTGCATCCTGACCGCATCAGCGCCTTCCTGCTGCACCAGACGCAGATGTCCACCGGGTTGGAACTGACGCTGGAGCGCCCCGCCGACGTGGGCCTGTGGCCCGACCTTCACATCCAGCTCACCGGCCTTGTCGCGCGCGAGCCCGGAGCGGCAAGGCCGCTGCTGCGCGCCGCGCGGGTCGAAGCCGCCCTGCCCTGGTCGATGCTGGGGCGGCAGGACCTCCGCCTGCTCGGCCTGCGGGTGATTTCACCGCGCCTGGACCTCGCCGCGCTGCAGTCCTTCCTCGACCAGAGCGACGACATGGGCCCGCCCGCGCCGCTGCGCATTCCCGCGCTCGACGCGCCGCTGGAAGTGCGCGACGGGCGCATCCAGGACAAGGACTGGACGCTGGAGGACTTCGACCTCACCCTGCCGGCGCTGCGCGAAGGACAGCCGGCCCGGCTTGCGGTATCGGCCCGACTGGTGTCCGGCGCCACCGCTCCGAAGCCGCCCCCGCACCTCGCCGCACAGCTCCTGGCCATTCCCCGCACCGACGGTACATCGTTGCAGCTAGACCGGATCACGATGGACCTGGCCTTCGACGCCCTGCCCGAATGGCGCCCGCACCTCGAGGGCGCGCTCGTCTGGAACCGCGCAGGAAGTCTGCATTTCAACCTCACTTCCCGCCTGCTTTCCTGGCCCGAATCCTGGCCCGTGCTGCCGCTGCCCGCACCACCCGATGCCCCCGTGGATATCGCGCTGGCCTACGCCGGCGACAGTGCGCTGACCGGCCTTGTCGCATTTTCCCTGCTGCGCGGAGAAGAGGGCCTGCGCGGCACGGCCACGCTCCACGACACCCTGGCATGGATCGGCAAACCACAGATCAGCCCACTGCCGCCGGCCACCGCCGAAATCACCCTGCCGCGGATGGAGCACGAAGGCCTGCGCGCCAGCGGTGTGCGCCTGCACCTTGCCCCCGACGCGCCCGAGGAAACCGGGCATTGAGCGCGCAGCATGCGGGCCGCGCGGTAGTTGCCGCCCCGACCGGAATGCAGTCGTTTTCCGTGCGACTGCTCGACTGGTTTGCCCGCGAAGGGCGCCACGACCTGCCCTGGCAGCATCCACGCAGCGCCTATCGGGTGTGGCTGTCGGAAATCATGCTGCAGCAGACCCGGGTGCAGACGGTCATCCCGTACTTCGCGCGATTCGTCGCCGCCCTGCCCGACCTTCCCGCGCTCGCGCGCGCCGGCTCCGAGGAGGTGATGGCGCTGTGGTCGGGCCTGGGCTACTACGCCCGCGCCCGCCACCTGCACGCCGCGGCAAAACAGTGCGTGGCGCACCACGGCGGCGAGCTTCCGGACGACTTCGACGCGCTCCTGGCCCTGCCCGGCATCGGCCGCTCCACCGCCGGCGCGATCCTCTCGCAGGCCCACGGCCTGAAGTTCCCCATCCTCGACGGCAACGTCCGGCGCGTGCTCGCACGCTGGCGCGGCATCGAAGGCTGGCCAGGCGCTGCGGCGATCGAACGCGAGCTGTGGCAGCTCGCGCAGTCACTGCTTCCGGACGAGCACCTGCCCGACTACGCGCAGGGATTGATGGACCTCGGCGCCACCGTCTGCACCCGCGCCGACCCGGACTGCGCGCGCTGCCCGCTGCGCGCCGACTGCGTCGCGCTCCGCTCGCTCCGCACCGCCGAACTGCCCGCATCCCGGCCCGGCAAACCCCTTCCGCGCCGCGCCTGCGTCATGCTCGTGGCCTTCGACGGGGAAGGCCGCGTGCTGCTGCAGAAGCGCGAAGCGCCGGGCGTCTGGAACGGGCTGTGGAGCCTGCCCGAAGCGCCCGATGCCGCGATGCTCGACGTCTTCATCCGGCAGCACCTGCACGCGCCGAACGCCGCGCGGGCACTGCCGGCCTTCGAGCACGTCTTCAGCCACTACCGCCTCGCCATCCAGCCGCAGCGCCGCGACGGCGTGGCGCCGCGCCCGCGCGTGGCCGAATCCGGCCCCGAGCTGCGCTGGGCCGCGCCTGGCGAGTGGCCCGGCATCGGCCTGCCTGCGCCGGTGCGCAAACTTCTTCTCTCCAGCCTCCGCGCTGAATCTCCCTTGTCTGCAAAGGAATTCCCATGACCCGCACCGTGTTCTGCACCAAGCACCGGAAGGAAGCCGAAGCCCTCGACTTCGCCCCCTGGCCCGGCCCTCTGGGCCAACGCGTCCTCGACCACATCGGCAAACCCGCCTGGGGCGAGTGGCTCGCCCACCAGACCATGCTCATCAACGAATACCGGCTTACCCCGCGCGACCCCAAGGCGCGCGCCTTCCTGCAGGCGGAAATGGAGAAATTCCTGTTCGGCGAGGGCGCGCAGAAGCCCTCCGGCTACGTGGCACCGGAAGGCTGAGCGAATTGTGGCGGTGCGGCACCCTCCGCACGCGCGCCCATGCCACACTGCCGACCCTGCCCCGCCGAGGAAATCCCCGTGTCCACCGCCTACTGGTGCATCCTGATCGCCGCCCTGCTGCCCTACGTCTGGGTCGCCATCGCCAAGTCCGGCGCGCCCGGCTACAACAACAAGGATCCGCGCGGCTGGATCGCGAAACAGGACAGCTACCGCGTGCGCAACGCCCACGCCGCGCATCTCAATGCGTTCGAGGCCTTCGCTCCGTTCGCCGCGGCGGTGCTGATGGCCCAGTTCGCCGGCGTGGACCACGCCCTGATCACCCGGCTCGCTCTGGCCTTCATCGCCTGCCGCGTGCTGCACGGCGTGTTCTACCTGGCCTCGATTCCGGTGATGCGCAGCCTCGTCTGGTTCGGCGGCATCGGCTGCGTGCTGGCGCTGATGGCGCAGGCGGCGCTGAAGGCCGGCGGCTGACGACGGAAAACAGCCCCGGCGCAATCCTTGTTGCGGATGCGTCGGGCTGCAAGATCGCGGCGGCTTCCGGCTAGAATGATGCAATGCACAAGAACACGATCATCGCCGCGGCGTTCTACCACTTCGCCACCCTGCCCGACTTCGCCGACAAGCGTCCTGCGCTGGAAGCGCTGTGCGCCCGTCGGCAGGTGCTGGGGACGATCCTGCTCGCCGCCGAGGGCGTCAACGGCACCATCGCCGGCGCGCCGGAGGATGTGCGCGCGGTGCTCGACTGGCTGCGCGCCGATCCGCGCCTGGCGGCGCTGGAACACAAGGAATCCCCGGCCGATCGCGCGCCCTTCCACCGCATGAAGGTGCGGCTCAAGCGCGAGATCGTGACGCTCGGCGTGCCGGGGCTGGACCCCGCATCCAACGCGGGAACCTACGTCGAGCCGACCGACTGGAACGCCCTCCTTGCCGATCCGGACCTGGTGCTGATCGACACCCGCAACGACTACGAGGTCGCGATCGGAACCTTCGAGGGCGCGATCGATCCGGGCACGCGCAGCTTCCGCGAGCTGCCGGCATGGCTCGACGCGCATCCGGAACTGGCCGGCCGCAAGGTCGCCATGTTCTGCACCGGCGGCATACGCTGCGAGAAGTCGACCGCGCTGCTGCGCTCGCGCGGCTTCGGCGAGGTGTTTCACCTCAAGGGTGGCATCCTGAAGTATCTGGAAACCGTGCCGGCGCAGGAAAGCCGCTGGCAGGGCGAGTGCTTCGTTTTCGACGAGCGCGTCTCGGTCGGCCACGGACTCGTGCAGGGATCGCATACCCTTTGCCGCAGCTGTCGCCACCCGCTCTCGCCCGAGGACCGCGCCTCTGCGCTGTACGAGGAAGGCGTGTGCTGCCCGCGCTGCCACGATCCTCTCGATGACGAACGCCGCGCGCGACTGGCCGAACGCCAGCGCCAGGTTGCTCTGGCGGAGGACCGCGGCCAGCGCCATGTCGGCGCGCGAATGCACCCGCCCTCGCATCCGCCACCGCCCCGGCCGTCTCGCTGAACCCGCGCGGCGACATCCGATCGCCCTCCGCTTCCCGCCCAGGATTCCCCACCTCCATGAAGAAAATCATCTTCGCGGCGCTCGCGCTGATGCCCGCTGCCGCCTGTTCCTCGGCATCCGCCGCTCCTGCCGACGCCACCCGGCTCGATGCCCTGCTGGTGACCGCAAGTCCGGTCGATGCGCCCTCCTCGCGCGCCATGCGTTCGGTGCAGGTGCTCGAACGCAGCGACATCGAGCGCAGCGGCGCCACCAACCTCGCCGACCTGCTCGCCCGCCAGCCGGGCCTGAGCATCCAGCGCCGCGGCGCGCCGGGCGTGCAGGCCGACCTCGGCATCCGCGGCAGCAATTTCGAGCAAACCCTGATCCTGCTCGACGGCGTGCCTATCCAGAACGCCCAGACCGGCCACCACAATCTCGATCTCCCGGTGCCGCTGTCGCACATCGAGCGCATCGAGATCGTCCGCGGCCCGGGCGCGATCCAGTACGGCGGCAGCGCCACCGGCGGAGTCATCAACCTCATCACGCGCGAAGCGACCGGCACCGAAGGCAGCGTGGAAGCCGGCTTCGGTTCCAACAGCACCCGCCAGCTCGGCGCGCGCATTGCCGGCGCGGGGAAGCTGGGCGCGCACGGACTTTCCTTCGGCGCGCTCGATAGCGACGGCGACGACCGCTCCGGACCGAGCGATGCGCGCGTGCGCCAGGCGCTCTATACCGGCGCGCGCGCGGGCGAGGCCGGGGGCGTCTTCTGGGGCGCGGGCGCACTGGAGAAGGATTTCGGCGCGTGGGGCTTCTACAGCGCCGAATATCCCGACGCGCGCGAGCGCACCGAAGGCCGGCTGGCCTGGCTCGGCGGCGAAGCCCGGGCCGGCGCGTGGCGGCTGCACGCGCGCGCGCACTTCGACCGCCACGAGGACTGGTTCCGGACCCGGATCGGCACGCGCGACTACATCAACGAGCACCTCACCCGCGCCCGTGGAATCCTCGCCGACGCGCAGCGCGAAGACGCCAGCGGCACCACTGCGATGGGCGTGCAGTTGCGCAAGGACCACCTGCGTTCCAACGCGCTGAAGAACCACGAGCGCGACTTCTCCTCGTTCTGGCTGCTGCGCCAGCAGCAGTTGGGGGCCAACAGCCGCGCCGAGTTCAGCCTGAGCCGCGCCCACCACTCCGGGCAGGGCTCGTACTGGCTGCCGGGCCTGGCGTTCTCGCACGACTTCAGCGACGTCTGGCGCGGCTACGCCGCGGCCGCCCGTTCGGCGCGCGCGCCCTCCTACACCGAGCTGTACCTGACCACCGCCGCCAACCGCGGCAGCGCCGCGCTGCGACCGGAGCTTTCCGACCACGCCGAACTGGGAATCGAAGGCCGCGCCGGCGAGCACCGCCTGAACCTCGCCCTGCACGAGCGCCGCACCCGCGACCTGATCGACTGGGTCCGCGCGCCGGGCACCGCGACCTGGATCGCACGCAACGTGGACGAGCACCGCGCGCGCGGCCTGGAGGCGGGCTGGCGCTGGACACCGGCAGCCATTCACTGGCTGGAAAGCGCCGGACTGGGCTACGAGCACCTGCGGGTGCGCGTCGATGGTCTGGGCAACGAAGTGAAGTACGCCACCCGCGTTCCGACCCGAACCTGGTCCGCCGATGCTCGCATGAACCTCGGCGCGGGCTTTGCGCTGGACGTCGACCTGCGCCGCCCGCGCCTTCCTGGCCAGCCCACGGCCACGCTGGCCAACGCGCGGCTGGGCTGGCAGGGCGAAACCCTGCGCGCCCACATCGCGGTGCAGAACCTCCTGGACCGCGAGGTCATCGAGACCGGCTTTGCGCCGATCCCCGGCCGCTGGCTGACTCTCGGCGTGGCCGCGGACTGGCGCTGATTCAGGCCGCCACCACCTCGTCGCGGTGCGCACGACGCGCGCTCACCGCGGCGTCCAGACGTTCGAGCACGGCCACCGAATCCTCCCAGCCGATGCAGCCGTCGGTGATGCTCTGACCATAGGTGAGCGCGTGCCCGGGGATCACGTCCTGACGGCCTGCGACGAGGTGGCTTTCAACCATCACGCCCAGGATGCGGCGCTCGCCGGCCTCCATCTGGCGCGCGATGTCCTCGATCACGCGTGGCTGGTTCTCGGGCTTCTTGGCGCTGTTCGCATGGCTGGCGTCGATCATCAGTCGCGGCGCGAGGCCCGCCATCTCCAGCGCCGCGGCTGCCTCGGCCACGCTGGCGGCGTCGTGGTTGGGCGCCTTGCCGCCGCGCAGGATCACATGGCAATCGCCATTGCCCATCGTCGCGGCGATGGCGCTGCGCCCGTCCTTGGTGACGGCCAGGAAATGGTGCGGATGCGCCGCGGCCTGCACCGCGTCGATCGCGATGCGCACGTTGCCGTCGGTGCCGTTCTTGAAGCCGACCGGACACGACAGGCCCGAGACCATCTCGCGATGCACCTGGCTTTCGGTAGTGCGCGCGCCGATCGCGCCCCAGGCCACGAGGTCGTTGATGAACTGCGGCGTGGTCATGTCGAGAAACTCGGTGCCGGCCGGCAGGCCCAGCGCGCTGATGTCGCGCAGCAGCCGGCGCGCGAGCACCAGTCCTTCGTCGATGCGGCAGCTCCCGTCGATGCGCGGATCGTTGATCAGACCTTTCCAGCCCACCGTGGTGCGCGGCTTCTCGAAGTACACCCGCATCACGATCTCCAGCGTATCGGCGAAGCGCTCGCGCTCGCGCGCCAGGCGCCGGGCGTACTCCATCGCCGCCTCCGGATCGTGGATCGAGCAGGGGCCGATCACCACCGCAAGGCGATCGTCGGCACCGTGCAGGATTTCGTGCAGGGCGCGGCGCGACTGGCGCACGGTGCGCGAGGACACCGCATCGCAGGGCACCTCGGCCATCAGTTCGGCCGGCGTGGGAAGGGCGCGGATTTCGCGGATGCGAAGGTCATCGGTGGACGGGTTCATCTCAAGGCTCCTGGTGGGGGCCAGTCCCGGCGGCAACAAAAAAACCGCCAGGGGGCTGGCGGCTTCGGGGGGTTCGTTTGCGTGATTTTTCAGTACACGCGAACGCCACGCGGCGCCAGCCCTTGGGGCGAGCGGTAATACCAATAGCGGCGTGCGGCGGCGTTCATGGGTGCATGTGATAGCACAGCCTTCACGCGAACGGAAGCCGGGTGTGCCGGTTTTCCTGCCTGCGTAGAATCCCGCCATGACCGCACACCGCCCCTCGATCCAGCGCTACTTCCTCTCCGGCGTGATCACCCTGCTGCCGCTGTGGCTGACGGTGATCGTGTTCCGCTTCGTGTTCGGCCTGCTCTCGGACGTGAGCCGGCCGTGGGTCACGCCGCTGCTGGCGCGTCTGGCCGAACAGTACCCGGTGACGCTGGGCTGGATGGCCGCGCCCTGGGTGCAGACCGCGCTGGCGCTGATCGCCACCCTCGGCGCCATCATCGCGGTGGGCGTGATGGCGCACCGCGTGCTGGGCCAGCGCCTGCTGCGCTGGTTCGAGGCCTTCGTGCAGCGCATCCCGCTGGCCAACCTGATCTACGGCGCGGTGCGCAAGCTGATCGACATCCTGCAAACCCAGCCCGAGGGCGCGCAGCGCGTGGTCCTGATCGACTTCCCGCACCGTGACATGAAGGCCGTGGGCTTCGTCACCCGACTGCTGACCGAGGAAGGCAGCGGCCGCGAACTGGCCGCGGTATACGTGCCCACCACGCCCAATCCAACGTCGGGTTATCTGGAAGTGGTGCCGGTGGAAAACCTCACCCCCACGGACTGGAGTGTGGACCAGGCGATGAGCTTCATCATCTCCGGCGGCGCGGTCAGCCCGGACAGCGTGCCGTTCACGCGCCGCGGGGACAGGCGCGAGGATGACGTAAACTCCCGGCCACGCTGATTTTCCACTGCCATGCCCAGCCATCCGGCACCGCAGCGCGAGCACACGCGGGCCGCCTATCCACTTCGACAAGGACACCTGCCGACATGAAATCCGTGCTTATGCCTGCCGCGCTTGTACTCATGCTTGCAGCTGGCTCCGACGCTGATGCCGGATCGGTTCCGGAACTCACCTACCGCGGAGGTCACACCTCGCTCGGCAACACGCTCGGCGTCGCGGGGCTGGATACCGGCGATGTGGCAGGGGATGGGGGCACCGACATACTGGTCACAGGCACCCAGAGCATGGGCGGTGGTCCCGGCCGATTCACGCTGCTGCGCCACGACCCGCGCCCACCCGCCGGCTATCGCCAGATCGCCTTCAGCGGAAATCTCGAGACCGGCATGCTCGCCGCACGCCTGCTGGACCTCGATGGTGACGGCGTCCATGAAATCGTCATCGGGCTGGACGACGGCAGCGTGCATGTGTTCCGTGGCCACGCGCTTGAACCGGTAGCAACACTGTCGCTCTCCACCGATCCATCGTATTTCCGCGTCATGCAGTTCGAGCTGGCAGATGCCGACAATGACGGATCCACAGACTTGGTCGTACTCACCGATAGCGAGATCGCGCTGTTCGAGCCGGCCACGCTGCAGCCGCGCGGCAGCGTAAGTCATGGGGCACCGCTCAACTTCCTCCAGGAAATGGCCATTGGCAACGTCGATGCAAACAACGGCGTAGAAGTTGTACTCAACTCGGGCGAGGTCCTGCGGCTGTCGCGCAACGGTGCAGACCTCGAGAAGACGGTGCTATGGCAGTACCCGGCAGGGCCGTTCGGCGAGAGGATCGGACTGGTCGATTTCGACGGCGATGGCATGCTGGAGCTGGTTTCGGTATCTGACTACCTCACCACCTTTGACCTCGATATCCCGGCTCCAAAATGGCAGACGGATCACTTGGACAGATTGGGAGCCCTGTCACTTGCGGACGTCAACGGCGACGGCATCCTTGACGCCATCATTGGCGATAGCCTGTGGCATGAAGTGCAGGCGATCGATCTGACCACGCGCGAGTCCTTGTGGACCGTTACGCACCAAGAGGCTGGCACCGGGCGCATACGCGTTGCAGACATCGATCACGACGGTGCGCCAGACCTCCTTTTCACGGCCGGCTACTACAGTTCCGGCCCGGACTATCTGTTCGCCTACAGTGTTCCTTCCCTGAGCCTGAAGTGGAAAACCCGGCACGAGGATGGGCCCTTCAAGGCCGTTGCACTGCAAACGAATCCAGGCGGCACGTCGATCACCCGCGTCGCCTTCGCATCGTCCAGGGGCGACGGCGGATACGGCGACGGAACAGTCCACCAGTGGGACCCGGCTTCCCTGCAGCCACTGGGCAATACGGCACCTGGCGCTTTCGAAAACACCACTTGGGCAGGGCTGAATGCATTGGCCTATTCCCCGGGTCAAGAATCGAAATTGCTGGTTGGAACGGACAACATATACCGCGCCGCAATCTATTCGCTCGATGTAGACACGTGCGATGTAACACACTCATTCATCTACGAAAACGACTCAAAAATGACATCGCTGGGATCGGTCGACGCGGACGGCGACGGACAGCACGAGATCGCGGCTGGCTCTGGCGACGGCTACGTGTACCTGCTGGACCGCTCCAGCGGGGCGCAACTCTGGAGATCGATCAACCTCAACAGAAGCGTCTTCGGGCTTTCCATTGCAGACGTGAGCGGTGATGGCCTGGAGGACATCGTGGCGACGACCGGCGCTCCGTTTTACGCCGGCTTCCTGTTCCAGTTCACGGGAACCGGACACACGCAGTGGCAGTCCAACGAATCCAATTACACATCCATCACCACCTTCGACCTGGACGGCGACGGCCGAGCGGAGGTTCTGGCCGGAACAGACCAGGGGCTGGTCCGCATGCTGGACGGCCCATCACACGCGGAGCTGGGATCACTCCAGGTCGGCGCGGCACCCGTCGCGGCGCTGCGCGCGTTTCGTGACCCACTCAGCGCCCGCCTGCGGCTGGCGAGCCTGGTGGACGATCAGCTGCGCGTCCACGACGTCGCTTCCGGAGCCCTGATCGCGGTAGCGCCCCACACGCTACAGGAGGCTTACGCACTGGAGGTGGCGGATGTCGAAGGACGCGGGCGCCGAACCGACTTCTTCGTAGGCACCGAGAGTGTCTTCCGGGTCTACTGCCTGGAAGCTGACACGTCCGACGACATCCGTATCTTCGCCCACGGATTCGACGACCCCGCCTGCAGCGCGTATTCCACGATGCCTGCCGTGCACTAGTGCGGAGCGCTACGGGTCAGACTCCGTATCAAGTCCGGAACAGGCTCCACGCGACCGGCGTTGCGACATGTTGATCCCCCTCACCGTCGCGGGGTGCAGCCACGGCCTATCGCGGCTCGGCCTCCTTCACGTAGCGGTCGAACCAGGCGAGCATTTCGGCGACGAAGTGTTCGTTGGATTCGCGCGCGGCGTACCAGTGCGGCTCGAACGGCAGCATCACCAGGCGCGCGGTGCCGCCCAGGCCACGCACGGCCTGGAACAGGCGCGGGGACTGGGTGGGTTCGGTGCCGGGGTTGGCGTCGTCGATGCCGTGCACGATCAGAATCGGCTCGTTGATCTTGTCGGCGTGGAAGAAGCTCGATGCCTCGTCATAGGCCTTGGGCGCGGCCCAGAAGGAGCGCCGCTCGTTCTGGAAACCGAAGGGCGTCAGGGTCTTGTTGTAGCCGCCGCTGCTGGCGACGCCGGCGCGGAAAAGGTCGGTGTGGGCCAGCAGGTTGGCGGTCATCAGCGCGCCGTGGCTGTGGCCGGTGACGCCGATGCGCGCAGGATCGACCACGCCCAGCTCCACCGCCTTGTTCACCGCGGCCTCGGCATTCATCACCAGCTGTTCGAGGTAGGTGTCGTAGGCGTTCTTCGGATCGCCCACGATCGGGAAGGCGGCGTTGTCGATGATCGCGTAGCCGGCCAGCAGCAGCAGGCGATAGTTCGACAGGCGGGTGAAGGTCTGCTCGGAACCGCGCACCTGGCCGGCCTGCGAGGGATCGGCGAAGTCCATCGGATAGGCGTAGAGGATCGCCGGTACGCGCGTGCCCTCGACGTAGCCCGGCGGGGTGTAGAGGGTGAAGGACAGCGGCACGCCGTCCTTGCGGGTGTAGGTGACCAGGCGCTTCCGGATCTTTCGCACTTCCGGGGTGGGGTCGGGGAAATTCGTCACCGCCTGCGCGCTGGAGGCGAACGCGGCCTCGCCCTCGGCCGCATCGGTTCGCGCCTCGCCGAGCGTGCGGCGCCAGGCATTGGGCGGATCGGAAGGCGACTCGCGCCAGGTCAGGAAGCTGCCCGGATCATTGGTGAATCCCAGCAGGCGCTCGTAGGCATCGGGCGCGCTGCGGAACAGGCGTTCGGTCTTGCCACTGGCCAGATCATAGCGGTCGAGGAAGGGACGATCGCCCTGCGGAGAGGCGCCCATGCCGGACAGGAACAGCGCACCCCCCTCTTCACGCAGCACGCTGGCCCCGTTGGCCAGGCTACGGCTCTGCGGATTGCCGGGATGGGCGTAGCGTTCGTCCAGCGAAAGATCCCAGAGCACGCGGGCGGCACTGCGCGGCTTGTCGACATCGATCAGCGAAATCGTGAACCAGCTCCGGTTTGCGTCGTATTGGGCGAGCAGCGCGCGCGCGCCCTTCTCGAACCACGACAGCCCGGCGAAACGCTGCGCGGTGCGGGCGATTTCCGCCGGCTTGCCGGTGAACGGCGCGGCCCACAGCAGCACCCGGTCGCGCTCGGGCACGGTGTTTTTCCAATCGCCGCCGTCCAGCGCCTCGGCATACACCAGGCTTGCGGGCGCATTGGCGCGCCATTCGAAATCGCGCGGTCCGATCGGCACGCCGCGCACCGGCACGCTTTCGGCTGCGGGCAGGCTGGCGACGGTGTGGCGCTGGCCGCTGTCGACATCGAGCACTTCGACATCGTGCGCAAAGCGCTGCCAGGTCACGACGTAGGAATACGGGCGCTTGAGCACGTCCATTCGCACATGGCGACCATCGGGTGCCGGATCGATCTCGCCGATCACCGCCGGCGCCCCGATGCGCTTCACCGCGCCGTTGCCTGCATCCACCAGCGCGATCTGCGCGGTGGCGTAGTGGTCGAACAGCGCCTCGTCCTCGGGGCCGGTCAACGTGTCGCGCGCCTCGTAGGTGCTGCTTTCTCCGCCACCCTCGGTCGCATCCTTGATTTCCGGACCGGGGGGCACGGCGGCCTTCTGCGGCGCGGGGTCGAGGTTTTCCGGCACCGCCTTCACCACGAGCGCATTGCGCGCGCCCAGCCAGTGGATCTCGCTTTCCAGGATCGGGTTGACCTGCAGCCCGTCCACGCGCCGGGTCGAGCCGTCCTCGACCTTGCCCAGCCAAAGCTCCACGCCCGCGTCGGTCGTATTGGTGAAGGCGAATCGGCGCCCGTCCGGCGACCAGGTCGGCCAGCCGGGGCAAGCGCCGGGCGGCAGCGCCACTGGCGTTTCCCGGCTCGTGGCCACGTTCATGAGCGTGAAACCTTCCAGACAGCTGCGGATGCCGTAACCGCTGGACATGTCGTGTCGCGCATGGATGCGCGGCTCCACGCGCACGCCGGCGAGCTTGAGGTAGGGTTCGGCAACGCGCGCGATCGAAGGAAACTGCGCCTGCTGCACGATCAGCAGGGTGGTGCCGGTCGGATCCAGGTCCGGTACCGGCGGCAGCGGCGCGCGCATCACGCCCAGGAGCGGCTCGGGCGGCTGCTGGTACTGCGCGTTCGCACCGAACGCCGCCAGTGCAAGAGAAAAGGCGGAAAGGAAGGCAGGCAGCGGCTTCATGGCGACTCCGGGCAGGAACGAACCCGAAGCCTAGCGCAGCGCGACGACCGGCGTACCGTGCCGGGCGTCATCCCCGCGTGACGGAATCAGTCCTCGTGACCGTGGCCGCCCGGACCGTGGGCGTGGCCGTGGGCGATTTCTTCCTCGCTGGCATCGCGCACGTCGCTGATCTCGGCTTCGAAGCGCAGAGTCCTGCCGGCCATCGGATGGTTGAGGTCCACATCCACCACGCTCATGCCGACCTTGAGCACGGTCAGCATGCGCGGACCCTGCTGGGTCTGCACCATCAGGGTCTGGCCGGGAGCGAGCCTTGCGTCGCCGAAACGCTTCTTGGGCACGCGCTGGATCATGCCCTCGTCGCGCTCGCCGTAAGCGTCGGACGGCTCGACCGTGACATCGACGCGATCGCCCGCCGCCTTGCCTTCCAGCGCGCGCTCCAGGCCCGGAATGATGTTGCCCGCGCCGAACAGGATCACCAGCGGATCGCGTCCCTGCGAGGTTTCGATCTGGCTTCCGTCCGCGCCGAAGACGGTGTAATGGAAGGTGACGACCTTGTTCTTCTCGATGTTCATGGGGCTGAAACCGCGGAATGTGGCCGCGCAGCATAGCGGCTGGCGCGCGCCAAGGCACGCGGGACCAGGCGCGTGGAGGAATTGACAAGCCCCGCACGGCCGCCCACTTTGACGCCATGCCCCGCGCCTTCGCCCGACGCAACGCCGCCCTCCTCCTCGCGCTCCTGCTGCCGCTGCTGGGCGGCTGCGGCGGCACCCCTGCGCGCTCGGGTGCGGCCGCCAACGACGTGCTGTTCCGCGCCATCGCCCTGGTCGGTACGCCGTATCGCTACGGCGGCAATACCCCGCAGGGCGGCTTCGACTGCAGCGGGCTGGTCGGCTATGTGTTCCGTGAAGCCGCCGGCGTCCGCCTGCCGCGCACGACCCGCGACCTGGAAGAACACGACGCCGCGCGCGTGGATCGCAAGCGCCTGCAACCCGGCGATCTGGTTTTCTTCGGCAAGCGGCGCGCCAATCATGTCGGCATCTACGTGGGCGAAGGGCGCTTCGTGCATGCGCCCAGCAGCGGCGGCACCGTGCGCATGGATACGCTGGACGGCCCCTACTGGCGCGAGCACTACCTGCAAGCCCGGCGCATCCTGCCGTGAGGCGGCCGCCACGGACCGCGATCGGGCGGCGGCGCGATGGTAGATTTCCCGCACTCCACGCCCTTTCCACATGAACATCCGCGACCTGCGCTATCTCGTGGCCCTGGCCGAGCACCGTCATTTCGGGCGTGCCGCCGAGGCCAGCTTCGTCAGCCAGCCCACGCTCTCCACCCAGATCCGCAAGCTGGAGGAGGAGCTGGGAGTGCCGCTGGTGGAACGCGCGCCGCGCCGGGTGATGCTCACCCCGGCGGGACGCGAGATCGTGGCGCGTGCGCAGCGCATCCTGGCCGATCTGGACGCACTGCACCAGATCGCCCGGCGATCGCAGGACCCGGACTCGGGCACGGTCCGGCTGGGGCTCTTCCCGACCCTCGCCCCCTATCTTCTGCCGCACGTCGTTCCCGGCCTGCGCGAGCGCTTCCCCAGGCTCGACCTGCTGCTGGTCGAGGAAAAGACCGAGGTATTGCTGCACCAGCTTCGCGACGGAAAGCTGGACGCCGCGATCCTCGCCCTGCCGCTGCACGACGACCAGCTCACCGCGCGCTTCCTGTTCGAGGAGCCCTTCCTGCTCGCGGTGCCGCGCGGCCACCCGCTGGCGCGGCGACGCTCCATCACACTCGACGACCTCGGCCGGGAAAGCCTGCTGCTGCTGGAGGACGGGCACTGCCTGCGCGATCAGGCGCTGGACGTATGCCGCATGGCGGGGGCCGACGAGAAGTCCGGATTTCGCGCCACCAGCCTCGAAACCCTGCGCCAGATGGTCGCCGCCGGCGTCGGCATCACCCTGCTGCCGCGCCTGGCGGTGGCACCGCCGATTCCCGTCTCCGCAGACATCGCGCTCGTGCCCTTCGATGCGCCGCAGCCGCACCGCCGATTGGCCATGGTCTGGCGCCGCAGCACGGCGCGAGCGGAGCTGCTGGAGCGGCTGGCCGCGCATTTTTCCGCGCTGCCGCCCGCGCTTCTGGATGGCGACACGGCACCCGCCTGATTGAAACCCGCCCGCTGCCGCGCTAGCCTGATCCCATCGAACCACAACCCAATCTTCCCGAGGCGGCGCAACGGCGCCGCCTCTTTTTCACGCCGGATTCACGCAGGAACCTCCATGCCCGCGCAACAGCAACCTTCCCTCACGATCAGCAGCCTGGACCTGGTGCGGCTGGAACGCCTGCTGGAGATGCCCACCTATCGCGACCTGGAAGTCGCGCAGCGCCTGGGCGAGGAACTGGTGCGGGCCCACGTGGTCGCGCCTGCCGAAATGCCGGCCAACGTGGTATCGATGAACTCCAAGGTCACCTGCGTGGAAGAGATCGGCGGCAAGGAGCACCACCTGACCCTGGTGTATCCGCCCGATGCCGATGCCGCTGCCGGGCGCGTCTCGGTGTTCGCGCCCATCGGCGCGGCGCTGCTGGGGCTGTCGGTCGGCCAGAGCATCGACTGGACCGGCCCGGATGGCCGCCCGCTGCGCATCCGCGTCGCCGCCATTTCCTACCAGCCCGAAGCCGCCGGCGACCTGACGCGCTGATTCATCCGGCCCAGCGCCGCACCGCTTCTGCCAGATCCTCACCCCGCACCGGCTTGCGCAGGAACGCGCGCATGCCGGCCTCCTGCGCGCGCGCTTCCGCCTGCGGATCGGCGCGTGCGCTCAAGGCCACCAGCGGAGGCGGATTTCCTCCGGCAGCCGCCATGCGCGCCACCTCGAAACCACTCAGGCCGGGAAGGTCCAGGTCCAGAAACACCAGAGCGAAGTGCTGCTCGCGCATCGCCGCCAGCGCGGCCAGTCCGTGTGCGGCGTGCTCCACGCGATGCCCTTGCTCGCGCAGCAGCCCGACGACCACCTCGGCCACCACAGGATCGTCTTCGACCACCAGAAGATCGCGCGCGCTGACGGGCGAATCCTGTGCGGCACAGGGCCCGGTCGGCGCGGGTGCATCGGGCAAGGGCGCGCGGAACCGGAAGGTCGAACCGCGCCCCGGTTCGCTTTCCACTTCGATCCGCCCGCCCATCGCATGGGCCAGCTCCTGGCTAATCGCCAGACCCAGCCCGCTGCCGCCGTGGCGGCGCGCGGTCAGGTTGCCCTCGCCCTGTTCGAAGCGTCGGAACAGGCGCGCGCGCTGTTCGGAATCCAGGCCGGGACCGGTGTCGCTCACCGCGATTTCGGCCTGACCCTCCGGGCAGCGCGCAAGCGCCAGCTCGACGCGGCCGGTCCCGGTGAACTTGATCGCGTTGCCGGCGAGGTTCATCACGATCTGCTGCAATCGCTGCCCGTCGCCACGAACCCAGCGCGGCGCATCCGGTTCGACATGCAGGTCGAAGTCCAGCGCCTTGGCCTCGGCCAACGGGCGCAGCAGCGCGGCCACCTGCGCGACGATCTCGCGCAGGTCGAACGGTTCCGAGGCCAGCTCCAGCTTGCCTGCCTCGATCCGCGCCAGATCGAGCGCATCGTTCACCAGCCGCAGCATCAGGTCGCCGGAGCGGCGGATCGCCTCGACGTGGCCGCGCTGGCGATCATCCAGCGGCGTCTTCAGCAGCAGTTCGCTCATGCCCAGGACGCCGGTCATGGGGGTGCGGATCTCGTGCCCCATGGTCGCCAGGAAGCTGCTCTTGGCCTCGGAAGCGCGCTCGGCCCATTCGCGCTGGCGCTGGGCCAATTCCAGGGCGTGCTCGCGCGTTAGGCGCGTGCGGTGCGCGCGCAGCGCAAGGGCCAGGAGCGCGAAGGCCGCGAGCGCGTAGGCGGCATAGGCCCAGCCGCTGTGCCACCACGGGGGAGGCATCCGGAACTCGAGCCGCAGCGATTCAAGGCTCCACGCATCCGATCCGTTGTCACCGCGGATTTCCAATCGGTACGCACCGGGATCCAACCGGCTGAAGACGCGCTCGCCGCCGGATCCCACGTCCACCCACGGATCCTCGAATCCTTCCAGCCGGAAGCGGTAGCGGTTGGACGGGGGATTGGCGAAGGAAAGCAGGCGCGCCTTTACCGTCAGCTCGCGGTCGCCCCACGCCAGCGCCACCGGCTCCCCCGCATCGAACGTCACTACGCCGGTTTCGCGCAGTACCGAGACTTCCTCCAGCCGCAGCGGCGAGGGCTTCCGGCTGAACTCGATCCGCGCCGGATCGAACACCACCAGCCCTTTCATCGTGGGCGCGTAGATGACTTCGTCCTCGTCCTGGCGCGGCGGGCGCATGGCGAATTCGTCGCTGGGCAGACCCTCGCGCACGCCGAAGGCGCGCAGCTGCCCGGACGCTGGCTGGTAACGCCACAGCCCGCGCACCGAGGTCATCCACACGTCCCCGGCGCGATCCACCGCAAGCCCACCGACCTCCACCGCCGGCAAGCCCTGCGTCTGGCCCACCCGCAGATCCTGCTCCAGCTCGGCACCGCGCGCGCGGTAGCGCTCGAGGAAGCCCATGCGCGCGATCCACAGCGCGCCGTCGGAAGCGAATGCCAGCCCCATCACCCGCCCCGGCGCGATCGAGGACGCGGCCTCGAAGCCTCCGTCCCCGGTCTGGCGCAGGACGCCGAAATCCCCGACCAGCCACAGCCGTCCTTCGGCATCGAGCGCAAGGTCTTCGATGGAACCGTCCGGCAGGCCGCCCTCGGCGCCGATTTCCCAGCCACCGAGCACGCGCCCGTGCGCATCCCGGAGCTGCAGGCCGCCGCCGTAGGCCGTCATCCAGAAACGCCCCTCGCGGTCGGGCAGCAGCCGATCGACCATGCCCACGTAGGGCGTATCCGCACCCTCGCCGCTCAGCCAGTGGTCAAGTTCTCCGCTCTTCGGATCGAACAGGCTCACGCCGCGCGTATGCCCCAGCCAGAGCCTGCCATCCTCGCGCGCCAGCACGGAGGAAAGCTGGCGCCAGGGCACGGCGAGCCCGGGAGTATCGAAATAGCGGGTCGAACGGCCCGAACCGGACAGGTGTTCCAGACCGCCGTCGAGGTGCACCAGCCACATGCCGCCTGCTCCGTCCGAAGCGCTGCCGGCCACCACGTCGCTGATCAGCCCGCCCAGCTCGGGTGCACCGCGGCGAAGCACGGCGAAATTCTCCCAGTCCGGTCGCAGTCGCATCAGGCCGGCATTGCGCAGCACGAACCAGAGCCCGCCTTCGTGGTCTTCCAGCATGTACTGCACCAGCTCGGAATTCGGCAGCGCAGCGTGGGCACGGTTGTCGTGAACGCGGCCGAAGCGCGCGTGGCGCAGTCCGGAACGGGTGCCGATCCAGTAATCCCCCTTGCGATCGCGCAGCAGCGAATTCACCCCGGTGCTGAGCACCGCTTCGTTTTCCTCTCCGGGAAAGGCCGGTTCGAAGGCACCATCGACCAGCCGCTCCAATCCTGCCTGGGTGCCCACCAGGATCGATCCATCCGGCTCCGCCAGCAGCGAGAGCACCATGCCGGGCTTGGGATGGTGGAACGGCGGTGCCGGTTCGAACTTTCCATCGCGCAGCGTCACCAGCCCGGCACTGGTCGCCACCATGAGGCCACCATCCTTCAACGCCAGCAGGGCAAGGATGTGGTTGGACGGCAGCCCGCCGCCGTCGGGATCGGCGCGCAGCACCTCGACCGTATCGCTGTCCGGATCGAAGCGGTGCAGTCCCTCGGCGTAGCCGCCGGCCCAGATCACGCCTTGCGAATCGGAGGCGATGGCCCACACGTCGCGCAGCTTGAAGCGCGGATCGAACGCCGGGCCGTAGCGGTGGAAGCGCCGCCCATCCGGCTCCAGCAGGCTCAGACCCGCGCTCTCGGCACCGACCCACAGGCGGTTGCGCGCATCGACGTGGAGGAACTCGACCGAATTGCTCGGCAGCGAAGCAGGATCATCGACCGCATGGCGGAATACCCGGTACGCCACGCCGTCGTAGCGCGCCAAACCGTCGTGGGTGGCGATCCACAGATAGCCCGACTGATCCTGCGCCAGGGCATTGACCTGGCTGGAAGGCAGTCCGTCCGCCGCGGTCATGGGCACGAAGAGCGGTGATTCGGGCACCCCCATCGCGCCCACGCCGAAAGCCAGCACCATTCCCAGCGTGACAGCTGCGCTCCGCCATCCAGTCATTCCGCCTCCCCGCGCTGCCGCGCTGCCGCAGCCTCCCGCGCTGCGGGCATCCTCGCAATGGCCGGGAAAGGGTTCAAGCGCTACATTTCCCGCTCCCCGCACGGATCTTCGATGAAACGCCCGAGCCAGCCCCTGCGACTCCTGCTTGCCATGGCGATTTTCCTTGGCACGGCGATGCTCGCGCTCACCCTGCTGCGCGCCACCGACGCCGCGCTTTCGGTCTGGGATCGGCTGGAAGCATGGCCGCTCTGGGTGCGCCTCGGCTTCCTGCTCGCCCTGGCCGCACTGGGAACGGGAGCGCTGTGGGGCGTCTGGCGCCTGCTGCGTCCGCGCGCACCGCGCCCACCGCGCGCTGCCCCCATCGACCGCGGCGCGCTGGAAGCGCGCATCGGGCGCCTCGATGCGGCCGCACCGGAAGGCACGCAGGCGCGATCCGAGCTGGAGGAACTCGATCTGCGCCGCGCCGAGGGTGCGGTCCAGGCCTGCCTGTTCGGGCAGATTTCCACCGGCAAGAGCAGCCTGCTCGCGGCCCTGGCACCGCAGGCACAGCCTGAAATCGGCCCGGTCGGCGGCACCACGGTCCGCATCCAGCGCCACCGCGGCCTGCTGCCGGACGGACGAACCCTCGAAATCGCCGACGTGCCGGGCAGCTTCGAGGCCGACGATGGCGAGCACATCGAACTGGCGCGGGCCGAGGCGGCGCGCTCGCACGCACTGATCTACGTCGTCGACGGCGACCTTGCGCGCAGCCAGCGCGAGGAATTGGCGGCGCTGGCGCAGTTCGGGCGACCGCTGGTCGTGGCGCTCAACAAGGCCGACCGCCACACCCGCGAAGAGCTGGACGCGCTGAAGGATCGCATCGGCCGCGCCACGCGCGACCTGCGCGCCCTCGTGGTGGCCACGTCCGCCGCGCACGCGCAGGAGCTGGTGCGCGAGCACCCGGACGGGCGGCGCGAAACCGTGCTGCGCGAGCGGCCGGCCCGGATCGAGACGCTGCAGCGCGCGCTGGCGCGCATCGCCGACCTCGGCGCACAGGCGCTGGAGCCGGGGCGCGAGGCCGCACTTTTCTCCCGCCTCGACGAGCAGCTCGCGCAAGGCGAGCGCCGCGAGCAGCGCGAGCGCAGCGAAAAAGCCATCGAACGCTACACCCGCCGCGCGGTGATCGGCGCGCTTGCCGCGGTCGCACCCGGCACCGATCTGGTGATTCAGGGCGCGCTGGCCACCGCGCTCACCCGCGAGCTGTGCCAGATCCACGGCCTGCGCGCGCGCGACGTGGACATCGACGACCTGCTCGCGCGCGCCGGCGGCCTCCTGCGCACCGGAAGCTCGATCACCCTGGCCGTGGTCGGCAACGCGCTCAAGGCGTTTCCCGGCTTCGGCACCCTGGGCGGCGGGCTGGTCCACGCGGTGGCCTACGGTCTCATCTTCGACAGCCTCGGCCACGCGCTCGCCGACACCTTGTCCAACGTGCGCGAGCTGGACCGCGACGCCACGCTTTCCGCCTTCCGCCAGCGCCTGGCCACGCCCTCGGCAGAACGCCTGCTGGCGCTGGCGATGCTGGCGCTGGAAGACCGCGACAGCGACGCCCCCGCCACGCCCGACGGACGCGGTTGAAGGCGCAGCCCACCGCCCGGCACCGCCCGTGGAACCGCAGCCGCCGGATGCGCGCGCTCCAGCCCCTACAATAGGCGGCTGACTCCGCATTCACTCCCGCCGCCGCATGTCCGATCTCTTCCGCACCGAATTCCACGGCTATGAGCAGATACCGCTGCACGAGTACGCCGAGCGCGCCTATCTCGACTACTCCATGTACGTGGTGCTCGACCGCGCCCTGCCCTTCATCGGCGACGGCCTCAAGCCGGTGCAGCGGCGCATCGTGTATGCGATGAGCGAGCTGGGGCTTTCGGCCAGCGCCAAGCCGAAGAAATCGGCGCGCACCGTGGGTGACGTGATCGGCAAGTTCCATCCGCACGGCGACTCGGCCTGCTACGAGGCGCTGGTGCTGATGGCCCAGCCGTTCTCGTGGCGCTACCCGCTGATCGACGGGCAGGGAAACTTCGGCTCGGCCGACGACCCCAAGTCGTTCGCCGCGATGCGCTACACCGAGAGCAAGCTCAGCCCGCTGGCCGAGGTGCTGCTGGGCGAGCTGGGCCAGGGCACGGTGGACTGGACGCCGAATTTCGACGGCACCCTGGAAGAACCCTCGTGGCTGCCGGCACGACTGCCGCACCTTCTGCTCAACGGCACCACCGGCATCGCGGTGGGCATGGCCACCGACATTCCGCCGCACAACCTCACGGAAGTGGCCAGCGCCTGCGTGCGCCTGCTCGACGATCCGCAGGCCAGCGTCGCCGACCTGATGGAACACCTGCGCGGCCCGGATTTCCCCACCGAGGCGGAAATCATCACCCCCGCTTCCGACCTGCAAAAGCTCTACGAGACCGGCAGCGGCAGCGTGCGGGCGCGCGCCGTGTACATGCGCGAGAACGGCAACCTCGTCATCACCGCCCTGCCCTACCAGGTCAGCCCCGGCAAGATCCTCGAACAGATCGCGGCGCAGATGCGCGCAAAGAAACTGCCCTGGCTGGAAGACCTGCGCGACGAATCCGACCACGCCAACCCGATCCGGCTGGTGCTGGTGCCGCGCTCCAACCGGATCGATGCCGAACAGCTCATGGGCCACCTGTTCGCCACCACCGACCTGGAAAAGAGCTTCCGCGCCAACTTCAACGTGATCGGCCTCAACGGCAAGCCGCAGGTGATGGACCTTCGGCAGATGCTGTCCGAGTGGCTGCGTTTCCGCACCGACACGGTGAAAAGGCGTCTGACCCACCGACTGGAAAAGGTCGAGCGGCGCCTGCACCTGCTCGACGGCCTGCTGATCGCCTTCCTCAATCTGGACGAAGTGATCCGCATCATCCGCACCGAGGATGATCCGCGCGCCGCCCTGATCGCGCGCTTCACGCTGTCGGAGGATCAGGCCGACTACATCCTGGAAACCCGCCTCAAGCAGCTCGCGCGGCTGGAGGAAATGAAGATCCGCGGCGAGCAGGACGCCCTGGCCAAGGAACGCGAGACCCTGATCGCCACGCTCGGCTCCGCCGCCCGGCTCAAGAAACTCGTCAAGGAGGAATTGCTGGCGGATGCGAAAAAGCATGGCGATGCGCGCCGCTCGCCGCTGGCCGAGCGCGCCGCCGCACAGGCCCTGGACGAAACCGAACTGGTGGCCAGCGAGCCGGTCACCGTCGTGCTGTCCGCCAAGGGCTGGGTGCGCGCCGCCAAGGGCCACGACATCGACCCGGCCTCGCTCGCCTTCCGCGACGGCGACGCCCTGCTGGCCGCGGTGCGCGGGCGCAGCAACCAGCAGGTGGCCTTCCTGGATTCCAGCGGCCGCGCCTACTCCACCCCGGCGCACACCCTTCCTTCGGCGCGCGGCAACGGCGAACCGCTCACCGGACGCTTCTCCCCGCCCGCCGGCGCGGCCTTCACGGCGCTGACCACCGGCGAGGACAGCCAGCGCCTGCTCGTGTCCACCAGCCACGGCTACGGCTTCATCACCCGGTTCGGCAACCTGGTCGGCCGCCAGAAAGCCGGCAAGCAGTTCATCAATCCCGGGGCAGGTGCCGAACTCCTGCCTCCGGTTTCGCTGGGCGATGCCGGCGATGAGCTGCTCGCGGCCATCACCAGCGCCGGCTATCTGCTGGTGTTCCCGCTGTCCGAGCTGCCCGAGCTGGACAAGGGCAAGGGCAACAAGCTCATCCAGATCCCGCCGGCGCGACTCAAGGACGGCCAGGAATCGCTGCACCTTCTGGCCTGCGTGCGCAGCGGCGGCGAGCTGACCCTGCTTTGCGGCCAGCGCAAGCTGGCCCTTTCCTGGCGCGACCTGCAGGCCTATGGGGGCTCGCGCGCCCAGCGAGGGCACCTGCTGCCGCGCGGATTCCAGAAGGTGGATCGGGCAATCAGCGGCGATCCGGGATGAGCCTGGGCGGGGCGATATCTCCTTTTGTGATATCTGCCACGATTTTTCACGTATCTGCGATGAAATCGGCTGGATAAGCGGCAGCGGCTCTGACAACATATGACACGACGTCACAAGCTGACGCTCCGCGTCGCTCAGCGACGCTTCCAGTCATCGCATCTCTGGGGCCTTTCGTGAAACTGCTGACCCGCCTGCTCGTGTTCTGCCGCTATACCGTGCTCAATCGCCAGCTGCGCGAGATCAAGCGCAGCGTGCTTGACCTGCCGATCACCGCCCAGCGCGCAGTCGGTCATCTGGTGATGAGCGAGATCGAGGCAGCTACCCGGACGCCGGTTCCGCACCTGTACGGCAGCAGCAGCACGGACGTCCACCAGCCCTGGGGCGACGGCGCCACGCTGGCTTTCGGCCGCGCCCGTGCACGCGTTCCGCAGCTGCGGCTGCGCGGTCTGGCGCTGTGGCTGGCCATCGTGTTCCAGGAGACCCACCATTCCCCGCACGCCAGCATGCAGGCGCTGCACCGCGAAGTGCTCGGCCTCATGGGCATCCTCAAGGGCACCTACGGCAAGACCAGCGCCGACACTGCCAACGCCACCGCCTGAAGCACCTGCCGGAAACGCGCGACCGTCCGCCGGCGACGCTCAGTGCGCGACGATCGCCCGCCTCGGCCGCGCTCGGCCATAGTGTGAATATTCTAGGATGGCAACCTAGCCTGAGCCTCTCACTCTGCGCCCGCCCATCACGGAAATTCCCATGGCCAAGTTCAAGTCCGCCAAGTCCGGCACCTCCGCCCCCGCCAAGCGTTCCGGCGCGCGCAAGCCCGCTGCTGCGGAAGCCGCGCCCCGCAAGGAAAAATCCACCACCCGAGCGGTCGAAACCGACATCTCGCACGGGATCATGGATTCGGCCCAGCAGATCTGGTCGACGGGCGTCAAGGCGCTCGGTCGCGCCCAGCAGGAAAGCACGCGTCTGTTCGAGGCCCTGGTGAAGGAAGGTGTCAACGTGGAAAAGAAGACCCGCTCGCTGACCAGCGGCAAGGTCAACGCGGTGCGCGATTCGGTCGAGAATCGCGTCGAACAGGTCAAGGACCGCGCCGCCGACACCTGGGATCGCCTGGAAAAGGTCTTCGAGGAACGCGTCCAGCGCGCGCTGGTGCGCCTTGGCGTGCCCGGTCGTGAGGAACTGCAGGCACTGATCCACCGCGTCGACCAGCTCAACTCTCGCCTGCGCGATCTGGCGACACCGGCCGACGCCGGCAAGAACGCTGCGCCCAAGGCGCGCCCGGCCAAACCCGTCGCCAAGGCCGCAACCAAGGTCGCCAAGAAGCCCGCCGCCATTCCGGCCGCGGTGAAAGCCCCTGCCGCGAAGAAGGCCGCCGCGCCGCGTCGCAAGGCAAAAACCGAAACCATCGAAGCGGCACCCGCACAGACTCCGGCGCCCGCCGAACAGGACTGACGGAAAGTCCGCGCCGCGCGGAAATGCCGGCCCCGACCCGGGGCCGGACGCCCCGTCCCGAGGCGCGGGCAAAACCATGCTCGCCGCCCGATCGGTCGGCGCGGGACACGCGTTATGATGCGTGCCTGAACCCGACATCGACGACCGACCATGGGATTTGCCTCCATTCTCCAGCATCCGTGGCTGATCTCACTCGCCACGCTCGTCATCGCCTTCCTCGTCGCCGCCCGCCTGCTCGGCGCCTTCCGCACCGAGCGCGATGAGGCCAAGGCCGGCATCGTGCTGCTGTGCGCGATGCGCTGGAACGAATACAGCCGCCTGATTTCCGAGATGCTCAAGGACCGCGGCATGCAGCCCGCCGGGGCCGACCGCGTGCCGGGGAAGGACGGCTTCGACCTGCTGTTCGCTCGCGGCACCGCCCGATATCTGGTGCAGTGCCGGAACGGCGCCAACCAGACCGTCACCGCGTCCGCGGTCGGCCAGCTCCACTCCCTGGTGCAGGTGAACGAAGCGGACGGCGCCATCATCGTGTCGTGCGCGGCAGCCGAGCCGGAAGCGGCGAAACTGGCGCGCGATCGCCGCATCGAAATCATCGCCGGCCCCGAGCTGTGGGCCCACGTCAAACCGTGGGTAGCGCACGATCAGCGCATCGACGCGGAAACCGTGGCGCAGGTGGCCAAGCGCCAGCGTCTGCTGGCGTCCTCCCTGATCTCCCTGGTGGCCGCGGTTGCCGCATTCACCCTCGTCAGCCTGCGCGCTCCTGAAATTGCGGCACCGCCCGCGCAGCCGCAGGCCGCAGACGTGTCGAAAGCGCCGCGCCCGGCCGCAGCGCAGCCTCAATCCAGCGTCCCGACGCTGCCCGATGCCAGCCTCACCGAACAGCAGCTCGCCTCGCGGCGCGCCTCGGCGATTCTGGAAGTGCGAAACCTTGCGCCGGTCACCAGCGCCACATGGTCCACCCGTTCGACGCTCCAGGTGGGGCTGCGCGACGCGCCCGGCGACGACGCACTGGCGGTCGTGGTCGAAGACATCTGCCGTTCCCTGCTGCAATACGAGGAGCTGCGCTACACACGGCTCCAGCTCGATGTACCTGCCGGCACGCAAGGCCAGCCGGCGCAGGTGCGCTGGCGGCAGTGCCGCTGAGCGCAAAAAACGCGATTGCGACAGCAGGCTCTTCTCGCCTGCCGTCCAACGCCCCGATCGTCAGATCGCCGCGCCCAGCCGCCGCCCCAGATTGACCAGCATGGCCGCCGTCGCGCCCCAGATGCGGTGCGGGCCGACGCGGTATTCCCAATAGCTGCGCGCCCGTCCGCGGTAGGCGCCGCTCAGGGTCACGAGGCGCTCGCCGGCCAGCAGCGGCGCGAGCGGCACCTCGAAGGCTTCGGCCACTTCGCCCGGATTGGGCACGGCCCGATAGTCGGCCGGAAGGCGCGCCACCAGCGGCAGCACGCGGAAGCCGGTAATGGTGGCATAGGGGTCGAGAAAGCCGACCGGATCCACCGCCGAAGGCACAATGGCGACCTCCTCCCAGGCCTCGCGCAGCGCGGCCTCCAGAGCGGAACGGTCTTCCGGATCGACCCGCCCGCCGGGAAAACTCACCTGGCCTGCGTGGTGCTGGAGCGATTCGGTGCGCCGGGTCAGAAGGACGTGGGCGCCTTCAGGGCGCGGCACCAGGCCGACCAGAACGGCCGCATCCACCAGCCTTCGCGGGTCGATGAGGTCGGCGATTTCGTCGAGGTTCCAGCCCGATCCGGCCGGTTCGGCGGACAGCGGCAGCAGCGCCCGGCGCAACCGTTCGGGATCGGCCAAGGGATCAACAGGAAGCTCGCCCGCCGACATCAGGCCGCCACGCATGAAGTCGGCCTGCTGGCCGGGTCGCTGCGCGCCCCCCGAAAATGACAGACGACCGGGACGCGAAAACCGCGCCCGGCCGTGGAAACGGATCGCGACGCGCTTCCGGGCGGGAATGCCCCAGAGAGCGCGGCCGAAATCACTTCACTTCGACCAGCTTCACGTCGAAGACGACTGCCTGGTTCGGACCGACCGGACGAACCGTGTCGCCATAGGCCTGGTCCGGCGGCAGGAAGATTTCCCAGCGCGATCCCTGGGTCATCATCGGCAGCACCTGGCGCAAACCCGGCAGCGGAGCCTCACCGACCTTCATCGTGACCGGCTCGTTGCCCTGGTAGGTGCTGGCAAACTCCTGCCCGGTGGAAAGCGAGCCGCGGAAATGGATCTTCGCCTCCGAATTGGCCGTCGGCTTGGCGCCGGTGCCGGTTTCGATCACCCGGTACTGGATGCCGGAAGAAAGCGTCTGCACGCCGGTCTTGCCGCGATTCTGGGCCAGGAAGGCGTCGCTCTTGCGCTTGTTCTCCGCCGCCACCTTGTCGAACTCGGCCTTGGCCTCGTCCATCAGCTTCTTCTGCATGGCATCCAGCGCGGCACCCATCTGTTCGACCGGCACCGCCGGATCGCGCTTGGCGTGGCCGTCCTGGATCGCCCGGATCACCGTATTGACGTCGACGTCCAGCTTCTTTTCGGTGAAATCCCGACCGATCTGGTAGCCGATCGCATAGCTGAGCTTGCCTTTCTCGGACGCGGTGTCCTGCGCCAGCGCGGTGCTCATTGTCGTGGCCGCCAACAGCGCGACCGTCCAGCGCAACTTCATGCTTGCCTCCTGGGGAATCAGCCACACCCGTGGCCGAATGGAACGGGGAAGAATAGCGATGCCCATGTCGAACCGCCAGTGGCCGGTGCGCCGCAGACATGCCGGAAATACTCGACCGTACAGCCAGCGGAAAGGTTCATCGTCGTGCCGCAAGCCGTCATGCGGCCTTCGCGCGCGGGCAAAGCCACTACAATTACAAGTCTACCTTTCACATCCGGGTGTCCCATGGGCTTTGCCAACCTCCAGATCGAGAACCTCGGCGCGGTGCGCCGCATCACCGTCAACCGCCCCGACAAGCTCAACGCGCTCAACGCCGCCACGCTGGACGAACTCACCCGCGCCTTCGAGGAGGCCGGCGCCGACGTCTCCGTGCGCGTGGTGATCCTGCGCGGCGCGGGCGACAAGGCCTTCGTGGCCGGTGCCGACATTTCCGAACTGGCCACAGTCACGCCGGTGCAGGCGCGCGATTTCGCGCGCCGCGGCCAGCGCACCATGCGCACGGTGGAAACCCTCGGCAAGCCGGTCATCGCGCAGATCAACGGCTACGCCCTCGGCGGCGGCATGGAGCTGGCGCTCGCCTGCCACCTGCGCATCGCCAGCGAAAAGGCGCGCCTGGGCCAGCCCGAGGTGAACCTGGGCGTGCTGCCGGGCTTCGGCGGCACCCAGCGCCTGCTGCGCGTCACCGGCCGCGGCGCGGCGCTGGAGCTGTGCCTGACCGGCGTCCAGATCGGCGCGGCGCGCGCCTACGAGCTCGGCCTGGTCAACCGCGTGGCGGCGCCCGAGGCGCTGGAAGCCGAAACCCTGGCGCTGGCCGAACAGCTCGCCGCCTCCGCGCCCGAGGCACTGCGCGGCGTGCTCGACGCGGTGATCCTGGGCGGCGAAGCCGATCTCGCGACCGGCCTGGACTACGAGGCCCAGGCCTTCGCCACCTCGGCCTCCACCGAGGACATGCGCGAAGGCACCCGCGCCTTCCTGGAACGCCGCAAGCCCGCCTTCACCGGCCGCTGAGTACACGGGCTTTCCGTGATCCAGCCCTGCATCCGCTGCGGCGAGTGCGCGCCGGCCTGCCCGGCCGATCTTGATCCCCAGCGCCTGCTCGCCGCGCTGCGCCGCGACGAGCCTTCCGCGGCGCAGGCGCTGGGGCTGCAAGACTGCACCGGCTGCGCCGCCTGCGATGCGCGCTGCCCCAGCGGAATCCCGCTGGCCGCGCGCTTCACCGCGGCCCGTGACGCGCTGCGGCAGGAGCGGCAGCGGCAGGCGTTTGCCGAAATTTCCCGCCAGCGCTTCGAGGCACGCGACGCGCGCCTGCGGCGGCGGGAAGAAGAGCTTGCCGCCGAGCGCGAGCGCCAGCGCGCCGCCAACGCATCCGCACAGGCCGTGGCCGCGGCGCTGGCGCGCGCCCGCGCCAAGCGCCCGCCGGACGCGAAGGATCCGGCGTGACGGCCCCGGCGCTTCCGGCCTGGCGGCGCACGCCGGCTCGCCGCAGCGCATTCCTCCTCGCCGCCGCGCTGCCGGCGCTGGCCTGGCAAACCGCTCGGCTCGACCCCGCGCTGGCGGCACGCGCCGGCCTGCTGGGGCTTGCCGCGCTCGCGGCCGATACCGCGATTCGCCATTCCGCACGCAACGCGGTGGGCGTCGAACCGCTCCACCTCCTGCTCCACGCCCTGCTGCTGGCGGCGCTGTGGCCACCCGGCGCGCCGCCCTGGATTCCTGCGGCGTGCCTCGTGCTGGCGCTGGCCTGCGCACGCCTGCTCGGCGGCGCGGCGAACAATCCCTTTGCGCCCGCGGCGCTGGCGCTGGCCCTGGCGGCCGGGCTGGCGCCGATGCTGGGGCACGAACTTGCTCCCGGACGCCTGCTCCTCCCCTCCGCGATGCAGGTCGCCGGCCTCTGGCTCGCCGGCGCGCTGGCGCTCGGCGCGCTCGGCCTGCTGCGGCTTGCGCCCGCGCTGGCTTTCGCACTGCCCCTGGCCTTCGCCTGGTTCATCGTGGGCGAACTGCCGGCGGCGGCGCTGGTCGCCGCTGCCGTTGCCACGTTCCTCCTCGCCGATCCGCGCCACCTTCCCGCCACGCCATCCGGCCGCATCGCGCTGGCCGCACTGGCCGGCGCCGGCTGCGCCATCGTCTGGCTGCGCGGCGCCCCGCCCGCAACCATCGGCGCGGTCCTCGTGCTGGGCGGTGCGCTGACGCCGTGGATCGAGGACCTCACCCTGCCGGCGCGCGCAGCGCGCAAGGCGGCGACGTGAAGCCCGCCGACCGCATCGAACTGTTCCGCCGTCTGGCCGAGCTCGACCCGCATCCGGAAACCGAGCTGGAGTACCGCACGCCGTTCGAACTGCTGGTGGCGGTGATCCTTTCGGCGCAGGCCACCGACGTGGGCGTCAACCGCGCCACGCGGCGGCTGTTCCCGGTCGCCAACACGCCCCGTGCCCTGCTCGATCTGGGCGAGGACGGCCTGCGCCAGCACATCGCCACCCTCGGCCTCTTCAACGCCAAGGCCAGGAACCTCATCGCCACCTGCCGCCTGCTGCTCGAACGCCACGGCGGCGAGGTGCCGCACGACCGCGCCGCGCTCGAGGCGCTGCCCGGCGTCGGCCGCAAGACCGCCAACGTGGTGCTGAACGTCGCCTTCGGCGAACCGACCATCGCGGTCGATACCCACATCTTCCGCGTAGCCAACCGCACCGGGCTGGCGCGCGGCAGGACCGTGGAAGAAGTCGAACGCAAACTGCTGCGCAGCGTGCCGGCGGCCTATCGCATGAACGCCCACCACTGGCTCATCCTGCACGGGCGCTACGTCTGCAAGGCGCGCAAGCCCGCCTGCCCGCACTGCGCGATCGCCGACCTGTGCGCGTTCCCTGACAAGACGCCGTCCGGCTGACCGGGGCGATCACAGCAGCGCGACGATGTCCTTCCTGAGCTTCTCCGGCGCGTCCACCGGCGCGTAGCGCTGCCGCACCTGGCCCTGGCGGTCGATCAGGAACTTGGTGAAGTTCCACTTGATCGCCTCGCTGCCCAGCAGCCCCGGCTTCTGCTTCTTGAGCCAGACATAGAGCGCGCTGGCATCGGGGCCGTTGACGTCGATCTTTGCGAACATCGGAAAGTCGACGCCGTAGCTGAGAGAACAGAATCGCTTGATCTCCTCGGCGTCGCCCGGCTCCTGATGGCCGAACTGGTTGCAGGGAAAGCCCAGCACCGAGAAGCCGCGCGGCGAGAACTCCTCGTACAGCGCCTGCAAGCCTTCGTACTGGGGCGTGAATCCGCAGCGCGAAGCGACGTTGACCACCAGCAGCACCTGGCCTCGCCACAGCGACAGCGGGCGCTCCTGTCCGTTGATGTCGATTGCGCTGAAATCCTGTATCGACGGCATGCCAATTCCCCTTCTGCGTCAATGGCGCGAGCAGCTTACTGCGCCGCTGCCGTGCCGGACGCGGCGCGCCCGACGAACGGCGGCCAGCGCCGATTCAGCCGGCGCGCTGGCGCACCGCCTCGAACAGCGCGATGCCGGTGGCCACCGAAACATTGAGGCTTTCCATTTCGCCCGGCATGGGGATGCGCGCGAGGAAGTCGCAGCGTTCGCGGGTAAGCCGTCGCAGACCCTCGCCTTCCCCGCCCACGACGATGCCGACCGCGCCGGCCAGGTCCATCGAATACAGGCTGGCCTGCGCCTCGCCGGCCAGACCCACCAGCCAGACCCCGGCCTGCTTGAGCGATTCCAGCGTGCGCGCCAGATTGGTGACCCGCACCACGGAGATGCGGTCGGCGGCGCCGGCCGAGGTCTTGTGCACGGTGGCGTTGACCGGCGCGCTGCGATCCTTCGGAAGCACCACCGCGGTCACGCCGGCCGCCGCGGCGCTGCGCAGGCAGGCGCCGAGGTTGTGCGGGTCCTGCACGCCGTCGAGCACCAGCAGCAGCGGGCGCTCGGTGGCGGCAAGAAGGGCGTCGAGATCGTGCTCGTCGAGGCTGCGCGCGGCCATGCAGCGCAGCACGATGCCCTGATGCCGCACCCCGCCGGCCATGCGGTCGAGCGCCTCGCTGCCGACGCGGTTCACCGCGATGCCCTGCGCGCGCGCCAGCTCGGCCAGCTCGACCAGGCGCGGATTGCGCGCCCGCGCCTCGACCATCACCTCGCGCACGCCCACCGCATCGCCATCGAGCACGGCGGCTGCGGCGTTGATGCCGGCGATCCAGCGGTCGTTGTCAGCCATGGAAAATCACTCCGGAAAAGGGATCAGGACGCCGCCCGCGGCTTGCGCCGCGCCGCGGCGGGAGCCGGCCTGGGCGGCACCAGACGCAGGTCGATGCGGCGATCCTCGACGCTGGCGCGCAGCACCTGCACCCGCACCGCATCGCCCTGCCGCCATGCCGCGCCGCTGCGCTCGCCTTCCAGGCGCTTGCGCACCGGATCGAAGTGATACCAGTCGTTGGGCAGCTGGGTGACGTGCACCAGCCCGGTGACGCGGGATTCGGTCATTTCCACGAACAGGCCGAACGAGGTGACGCCGGAAACGATGCCGTCGAACTCGCCGCCGACGTGCTGTTCCATCCACGCCGCGCGGTAGCGTTCGTCCACTTCGCGCTCGGCCTCTTCGGCGCGGCGGCTGCGCTCGGAGCAGTGCAGGCACAGGCTGGCCATGTCGTGCGGGGCGTAGCGGAAATCGTTGGCGCGACCGCCGCCCAGCGCATGCTTGAGCGCGCGGTGCACCAGCAGGTCGGCGTAGCGGCGGATGGGCGAGGTGAAGTGCGCGTAGGCCTCCAGCGCCAGCCCGAAGTGGCCGATGTTCTGGGTGGAATAGGTCGCAAGGCTCTGCGAACGCAGCAGCACCGATTCGATCAGGGCCGCATCGGCGCGCTTGCGCACTTTCTTCAGCAGCGCGGTGAAGTCGCGCGGCTGTACCTTGGACCAGGGCGGCATCGAGAGCCTGAACTCGGCCAGGAACTCCTGCAGTTCGGCGTATTTCTGCTCGGGCGGGCGGTCATGCACGCGGTACGGCGCGGGAATCTGCTTCTTCAGGAGGAAGCGCGCGGCCTCGACGTTGGCCGCGATCATGCACTCTTCGATCAGCTTGTGCGCATCGTTGCGCTCGCTCATGCCGCCCTGCACCACCTCGCCGCCCGGTCCCAGCAGGAAGTGCACCTCGCCGGTCTCGAACTCGATCGCCCCGCGCGCCGCGCGCGCGCGCGCCAGCAGCTGATAGAGCTGGTGCAGATGGCGCAGCTGGGGCAGGCGCTCGCCCACCTGGGCGAGGGCTTCCGGATCGTCCTCGCCCACCGCCTTCCAGACCTGGGTGTAGGTCAGCCGCGCGTGCGAGCGCATCACCGCCTCGTAGAACTTCGAGCGCGTGACCTCGCCATCGCGGTCTACCTGCATGTCGCACACGAAGCACAGGCGGTCGCCGTCCGGACGCAGCGAGCAGATGCCGTTGGACAGCGTCTGCGGCAGCATCGGGATGACGTAGCCGGGGAAATACACCGAGGTGGCACGGTTCTGCGCTTCGGCGTCCAGCGGCGAGCCGGGCGTGACGTAGTGCGAAACGTCGGCGATCGCCACCACCAGTCGGAACCCGTCGCGGTTGGGCTCGCACCAGACCGCATCGTCGAAATCGCGCGCGTCCTCGCCGTCGATGGTGACCAGGGGCAGCGCGCGCAGATCGACGCGCGTGCCGGCGAGCGCGGCCGGCACTTCCTGCGGCACCGCGGCGGCTTCGTCCAGCACCGCCTCGGGGAAGACGTGCGGCAAGCCGTGGCCGTGGATCGCCACCTCCACCACCAGCGACGGGGTCAGCGCATCGCCCAGCACGGTCAGCACGCGGCCGATGGGCGGTCGGCCGTGCGCCGGCGCTTCCAGCACCTCGCAGACCACCAGCTGCCCGGGCCGCGCGCCCTTGCGCGCGTCCGGCGGAACCAGCACGTCCTGCAAGAGGCGGCGATCATCCGGGGTGACGTGGCCTATGCCGGCGCGCTCCTCGAAACGCCCGACCAGGCGCGTGACGCGGCGTTCGAGCACTTCCACGATGCTGCCCTCGCGTCGCCCGCGTGCATCCACATTCACCACGTTGGCCAGCACGCGGTCGCCGTGGAAAACCTTGCGCATCTCGCGCGGCGGCAGGAACAGATCCTCGCCGCCCGCCTCCGGTCTCAGGAAGCCGAAGCCTTCCGGATTGGCCGTGACGGTGCCGGCGATCAGCGCGGTTTTCTGCGCCGGGACATAGCCGCCGCGGCGATTCACGTGCAGCTGGCCATCGCGCAGCATCGCGGCGAGGCGCCGGCTGAGCGCCTCGAAGCGGTCCGGCGCGGTCAGGCCGAGGTGGGCGGCGAGCTGTTCGGCCGTCTGCGGGCCATCGGCCTCATCCACCAGCGCCAGGATCGCCTCGCGGCTGGCGATGGGGCGCTCATAGCGCAGCGCTTCGCGTTCGGCGTAGCGGTCGGTGATGGGCGGGCGGGCAGGCTTTGCCGCGCCCCGAGACGCGACAGACGGTGGCGAGGCTTCCGGCTTGCGGCGCGACGGCCGCGGCGACTCGCCGTCGGCTCGGGACTTCTTCGTCGAAGCGGAGGGCGCTTGCGCGCGCCCGGAGGCACTCGAACGCCTGGGCGCAGGCTTTTCGCCGGCCTCGGCGCGAACCAGCGACTCGGGCATCCAGCCGGGGCGCTGTGGCGCGTCCTTGCCGGACTTCCCGCGCCGGCTGCTCGTGTTCTTCTTCATCCGGACATGCTACTACGCGCAGACCCTCCGGCCCGCGCGGCAGCACCGGCGTCTGCACCATTCAGTCGGAAACCGTGGCGGTTTTCGGCGCGCTGGCTGCGCTGCCGTCCGCCGGTGCCGCGCCCGCAGCCGCAGGCCGGGCCTGCACCACGCGCACGCCGCGGCTCTTCATCCAGGCGTCGAACTCGGCCGCGGTGAACTTCTTGCCCTTGTCCATGTTGAACCGGTACGGCGTGTTGTCGTACTGGGTCTTGGGCACGTAGTTGGCGAACTCGTCCTTGGGCTGCGCGGCGCAGGCTTCCAGGCGCAGGCGCATCAGCACCACATCGAGCGCCAGCGACTCATCGCGGCTCTCGGCCAGCAGGGTACGCGGCGCGGCCAGCGCCGCAGGCCGGCCCAGCATGCCCGAAAACAGCGGCGGCACCGGCGTGGTGCGCACCGGCAGCGGCTGCCCGACCTCGCTGTTGCAACTGATCGCCAGCGCATCGCCGGCCAGCACCGCAGCGGCCAACAGCACCGCACCCTTCGTCATCGTCCTGAACATTGCCGCATCCCTGAAAAATCGTGCGGCAAGTCTAGGCGCTGCGGGGACTTGCGACAACAAGCCGAGGCTGGTTCGTGAAGTGCTTCACCTCAGCGCCGGGTGCGGCGAAACGGCCAGCGCCCGCGCCAGAACTGGATCAGCAGGAAGCCGAAGGCCATGCCACCCAGGTGGGCGAAGTGCGCCACGCCGGAGGCGGTGCCGGTCACGCCCAGGAACAGTTCGAGCAGGCCGTAGCAGATCACGAAGGTGCGCGCCCGCATCGGGATCGGCGGAAACAGCAGCATCAGGCGATGGTTGGGGAACAGCAGTCCATAGGCCAGCAGCAGGCCGAACACGCCGCCCGAAGCGCCGACCGTCGGATACGGCCCCAGCCCGCCGCTGGCCGCCGCGGTGGCCACCACCAGCTGCACCGCGCCCGCGCCCACGACGCAGACCAGGTAGTACTGAAGAAAGCGCCGGGAACCCCAGGTGGCCTCCAGCGGGCCGCCGAACATCCACAGCGCGAACATGTTGAAGAACAGGTGGGTCAGGCCGCCGTGCAGGAATCCGTAGGTCAGAAGCTGCCAGGGCAGGAAACCGACCAGCCCGGAGGATCCGTCCCGCAGGCGCACCGGGTAATCGCCCGCGGGCCAGAGCATCAGGTCGAGGAAGCGCGCCTCGCCCATGCCCATCATCGCCAGGAACAGCAGCACGTTGGCGATCAGCAGGGCGCGGGTGATCGGGGGGACGTTGTCGAGCATGGGGCCGGGTGCCGCAGCAGGGAAAGCCGCGATTCTACGCGGGCCGAACCGAACGGCGTCGCCCGGCGCCACGCGGCCCGGGCAAAACCTCGCCCCACAGTGCCTGGTCGAGCCAGTCCTGCGCCTCGTCGTTGCGTCGCACCCGCCCGTTCTCGACCACCACGCCCTCGCCGCGCAGTCTCGCCACCTGCTCCTCGAATTCCGGCGACCCCGCAGGAAAGGCGATGCGACCGTCCGAACGCAGGATGCGATGCCAGGGCAGCGCCTCGTCGGCCTGTGCGAGGAGTTTCGCCACCAGACGCGCGCAGCGCGGACAGCCTGCGCGCGCGGCGATCTGGCCATAGCCGGCGGTGCGCCCTTCGGGCACCTGCCGCACCGCGGCCAGAATCCGCAGGCGGCGCTGTTCGGTCGGGTTCTGAGCCATGACCTGCGCTTCCGTGGCGGGACCTCCCGCGATGCCCGCTAGAATACCGGCCCGACTTCCGTTCCGGCCTTCCCGATGCAGACCTTCGACCAGATCCGCGCCCACGTCCTTGCCCACTACGCAGTCCGCACCGACGACGCCTATCTTCTCGGCGTCGAGCTTTCGCTCGACCAGGGCGCGCGCCGCCAGACCATCTACCTGACCGAAATGCAGGACGACGACGGCCGCCACTTCCTGCGCGTGAGCACCGCGATCGCCCCGATCACCGGCGTGGATGCGCGCCGCGCCCTGCACTTCAACTGGGAGCAGCGCGTGGGCTATCTGGCGCTCTCCGATCTCGACGGCGTGCCCTATCTGCACCTGTGCGAGAACCGCCCCTACGCCTCGCTCACCGCGGCGGAAATCGACCGCATCGTGCTGGAGATCGGCGGGCTGGGCGACCGCATGGAGCGCAGCTTTTCCGCCGGCGGCGACCTGTTCTGAAATCACGCGAACCCGGCGCGAGCGCCGAGCTCACGCCGGCCGCGCCGCGTCTTTTTCGGCCTGTTCGAGCACGTCGCGGATCAGCGGCACGGTGACGCGCCGCTGCTGGGCCAGGCTGGCGCGGTCGAGCCGATCCAGCAGCGCCGCCAGCGAGGCCATGTCGCGCCCGACGCGGCGCAGCAGATAGCCGACCGCCGCCTCCTCCAGCACCCAGCCGCGCTCCTGCGCCTTGCGCTGCAGGATCGCCGCGCGCAGCGCATCGTCGGAGCGCGGCAGGGTCAGCTGGATGCATTGCGCCAGGCGCGAGCGCAGATCCGGCAGGCCCACGGCAAGCCCCGCCGCCGGCGCGATCGCGGTGTAAAGCACGCAGCAGCCCGAGGCGATGCAGCGGTTGTGGAAATCGAACAGCGCGACCTCGTCCTCGCGTGACCCCAGCACCGCGTCGAGTCCGTCGAGCAGCACCAGTCCGAGCCGCTCCAATCCGGAAACGCCGCGCTCCACCAAACCGCCCAGCCGCGCCATCGGCACGTACTGCACCGCGATCCCGGCCGCTGCCGCGGCCTGCGCGGTGGCGATGGCAAGATGGGTCTTGCCGCTGCCCTCCTCGCCGGAAAGCAGCGCGAAACCCGGCTCGCCGCGGGCCATCTCGCGCAGACGGCCGACCACCTCTGGCGCACCGACGAAGGTGTCGAAACGGGAATCGGGCGCGGGGCGCAGGGCCAGCGGAAGCTGCGGCGTCAGGCTCAAGACGAAGGTCCGTCCGGTGTGGCGCCGGGGCCGGGGTCGCTGCCCGGATCGGTGTCGGGCCTGCGCCTGCGGCGGCGACGCGAGCGCGGCGCGGCACGATGCCCGGAACCTGCCACCGCGCCCTCCTCGACTGCCCCTGCGCGCACCGCCGTCGCCTGCACGCCCGCGTACAGGCGGCTGGCGGTGTATTCCTGATAGAGGTAGCGCAGGATCACCATCACCACGGCAGCCACCGGCAGCGCCACCAGCACGCCGATGAAACCGAAGAGCTGGCCGCCGGCCATCACCGCGAAGATCACCGCGACCGGATGCATGCCGATCCGGTCGCCGACCAAAAAGGGCGTCAGCACCACGCTCTCCAGCGTCTGCCCTGCGCCGAACACCAGCGCCACCAGCAGCACATGGGTCAGGTCGCCGTGCTGCACCAGCGCGGCGATCAGGCCCGCGCCCACGCCCACGATGGCACCGAGGTAGGGAATGAAGCTCACCAGCCCGGCCAGCATTCCGATCAGGAGCGCAAGGTCGATGCCGGCCATCCACAGTCCGATCGAATAGATCGCTCCCAGCGCCAGCATCACGCTGATCTGGCCGCGCAGGAAGCCGCCCAACACGCTGTCGGCCTCGCGCGAAAGGCGCGAGACGATCGGCTCCACGCTGCGCGGCAGCAGCAGGCGGATCTTCTCGACCATCACGTCCCAGTCGCGCAGCAGGTAAAAGGCCACCACCGGAATCAGCGCCAGGTTGACCAGCCAGCTGATGATCACCATGCCCGAACGCGAGATTCCTCCCAGTACCGTCGCGGCAAAACCGCCGGCCTGTTTCCAGTGGTCGCGCAGCATGCCGTACAGGTATTCGAGGTCGATGCCTTCGATCGCAATCCCGGTGCGCTCGGTGATCCACGGCAGCACCGTGCCGGTGAACCAGTCGCGGTAGCGCGGGAACTGCTCGATGAGGGTGGATATCTGCCGCTCCAGCATCGGGATCAGCAGCAGCACCACGCCCACCAGGGCCAGCGTCATCAACAGGAATACCACGGCCACCGAGCCGGTGCGCGACAGTCCCAGACGATCCAGCCGGTCCACCAGCGGATCGCCGAGATAGGCCAGCAGCGCCGCGACCACGAAGGGCGTGAGCACCGGACCCAGCAGCCAGAGCAGCAGGCCGATGCCCAGCGTCAGCGCGGCCAGCTGCCATTTGTGTGCATCCGTCATCTGTTCACTCCTCCAATCGCATCGCCCGGGCTCCTGCCTGCGACGCCACCGGCCGCCCGGCGTGACCGCAATCAGCGGCGCAGGGCGAGAACGGTGGGCGTTCCGGCATCCCCGACCGCCACCGTTTCCAGCACGCCGCCTTCCAGCAGTAGCAACAGGCTTTCCACGCCCGCGCCCAGATCCAGATCCATTTCCAGCCGGTCGCCCTCCAGCGCCCTGGGCTCGACCGCACGCACGATCGACTGGCGCCGCAGCGCATCGAGCACGCGCGCGTAGTCGGCGCCACCGATCAGTCCTTGCACCACCACGCGATAGCGCCCGGCCGCGCCCGTCAGCACCACCTCGTTGCGGCGCCGCGCCAGCGCATCGACGGCACCGTCCGCCCCGGCTGCCAGCACGGCGGCGGCCTGCAGGTCGCGGCTTTGCCAGCGCGCGATCTCGCTCTCGCCCTCGCGCAGACGCCAGTCCGCGACCCAGCCGCTTGCCTCGCGGCGCAACCAGCCGACCAGCGCCGGTCCGCCGTAGCGGCGTGTCGCGGTATCCACCGCATAGGTTTCCTCGCCAGCCAGATCACGCGCATACAGGATGGACTGGTCCTGGGCGTCCCAGGCCGGCAGACGCAGGCGCAGGCCGCGCTGGCCGGCGCGTGTGGTCAACGGCAACACGGCAGCGGCCGCATCCTGTGACACGATGCGCGCTCCGCTGCCGTCATCGATCGCCAGCCACAGGATCGGCTGGACGCGCGGCGGCGCAACCACCACGGCGCCGCTGCCATCCAGGAGACGCTGGATCGCGGCGGCGTCGAAGCGCGCGATCAGGTACAGACGCCGCACCGGCACGCCATCAACCGTCTGCGCGTCCTGCCGGTAACGATATTGCTGCAGCAGGCGGGCGGCATCGGCATCGCGCCCCGACTGCGCGCTGACGCCGGACTTGGCCAGCACCTGCGCCAGCGCCTGCGGCAGGGCGGCAGCGCGATCGGCGTCGGACTGGCTGGCCACTTCGACCTCGCCCTCGTAAGGACCGGGAGCCTGCGCCTGCGCCGCAGGCACGACCAGCCACGCCAGCGCAAGGCTCAGGATCAGGCGGAGGAAAAACGGTGCATGCGCCATGGGGCAACCCTCGGAAACAGACGCGCATGGTGCCGCAAGGCGGGCGGCAGCGTCCACGGAAAGCCACGCAGCCGAGGGCGAGCGGCTACAATTGCGCCCCCCATCTTCTGGACTGCCCCGTGACTGCCGCCAAGCCGCCGCTCACCTACCGCGACGCGGGCGTCGACATCGACGCCGGAAATGCTCTCGTGGACCGCATCAAGCCGCTGGTGCGGCGCAGCTTCCGCCCCGAGGTGATGGGCGGCCTGGGCGGTTTCGGCGCGCTGTTCGATCTTTCCGGCAAGTATCGCGAGCCGGTACTGGTCTCGGGCACCGACGGCGTGGGCACCAAGCTCAAGCTCGCGCAGGACTGGAACCGCCACGACACGATCGGCATCGACCTGGTCGGCATGTGCGTCAACGACGTGCTGGTGCAGGGCGCAGAACCGCTGTTCTTCCTGGACTACTTCGCCACCGGCAAGCTCGAGGTGGATACCGCCGCACGGGTGGTGGCCGGGATCACCGAAGGCTGCGTGCGCTCCGGCTGCGCCCTGATCGGCGGCGAGACCGCGGAAATGCCGGACATGTATCCGCCGGGCGACTACGACCTCGCCGGTTTCTGCGTCGGCGGGGTGGAAAAGTCGAAGCTGCTCGACGGCCGCGCGGTGCGCGCCGGCGACGTGCTGATCGGCGTGGCCTCCAGCGGCCCGCACTCCAACGGCTACTCGCTGATCCGCCGCGTGCTGGCGCGCAGTGGCGCCACGCCGGAAATGGCGCTGGGCAGCACCACGCTGGGCGACGCGTTGATGGCGCCGACCGAAATCTACGTCCAGCCGATCCTCGCCCTGCTCGCCGCGCACGCCCCGCACGCGCTGGCGCACATCACCGGCGGTGGTCTCTCCGAGAACATCATCCGCGTGGTGCCCGATGGCCTGGGACTGGACATCGAGGCCAGCGCGCTGGCACTGCCTCCGGTGTTCGACTGGCTGCAGCGCGAAGGCGGCATCACCGATGCGGAAATGTGGCGCACCTTCAACTGCGGCATCGGTTTCGTGCTGATCGCCTCGCCCGACGAGGCCGCGGCGATGCAGGCGATGCTGCACGCGGCCGGGCTGGACAACCGCCTGATCGGCGAAGTGGTTCCCGCCCCGGGCGAACCGCGCGTGCGGATCGGCTGATGCTGCGCGTGGCGGTGCTGGCCTCGGGCCGGGGCAGCAATCTGGGCGCGCTGATCGCGGCCAGCCGCGAGGCCGGCGCGGGCTTTTCCGTCGTCGGCGCGTTCTCCGACCAGCCCGACGCCGGCGCGCTCGGGCTGGCGCGCGAAGCCGGAATCGAGGCGGATGCGGTGCCGCGCGCCAAGGGCGAAACGCGCCAGTCGCACGATGCGCGGATGTTCGCGCGCGTGGCCGGGGTTCAGCCGGACCTCATCGTCTGTGCGGGATACATGCGCATCATTTCCGCCGAAGCCCTTTCCCGGCTCGCCCCCCCGATGCTCAACATCCACCCCTCGCTGCTCCCTCTCTATCCCGGCCTGGACACCCACGCCCGTGCGCTGGCGGCGGGCGACGCGCAGCACGGCTGCAGCGTGCACGTGGTCACCGCCGAACTCGACGCCGGCCCGCTGCTGGCGCAGGCGCGCGTGGACATCGAACCGGGCGACACGCCCGAGCGGCTGGCGGCGCGCGTGCTGGAACGCGAGCACCGCCTGCTGCCGGCCACGGTGCGCGCGATCGCCTCCGGGCGCCTGCTGGCCTCCGGCACCGCACCGCGGTTCGACGACGCACCGCTGCAAGCCCCCCTGCAACTGAACGCCCTCGGGCGCGAACTGGTGGCGGCATGATGTTCCGCGCGCGCCTCGCCCTGATCTCTCTGGCGTTCGCTGCCATTTCGGCCCACGCGCAGAAACCGCTGTCGCCCTACACGGCCGAATACGAAGTGCTGCGCGGGGGATCGGTCGAGGGCCGCGCCACGATCTCGCTGGCAGAGGAAGGCGGCGGCGTGTGGCGGCTGGAGGAACACACCCGCGGCACCCAGGGGCTGGCGGCGCTGGCTGGCGTGCGGGTCGATGAAACCTCGCGCTTCCGCGCCACGCCGGAAGGCCTGAACTGCCTTGAGCACAGCTACCGCCAGACCGGCCTTCGCAAGCGCGAGCGCCAGGTGGACTGCACCGCCGAGGCCATCGTAAGCCGCGACCACCGCGGCGAATACCGCTTCGCGGCGCAGGACGGCGTGATCGACCGCCAGGCGGTGGGGTTGGCCATCGCGCTCGATCTGGCCGCCGGCCGACGCGGCGAGCTCGACTACGCCGTGATCGACCGCGAATCGCTGGAAACCAACCGCTACCAGGTCGCGGGCGAGGAAACCGTCGCCGTGCCCTTCGGCACGCTGCGCGCGCTGAAGGTGGAACGACTGCGCGAAAACTCCAGCCGCACCACCACGATGTGGTTCGGCACGGACCAGAACCTGGTGCCGGTGCGCGTGCGCCAGAACGAAGGCGGCGGCGAGGGTTACGAACTGCGGCTGGTTTCGCTGAAGCGCCAGCCGGGCTGAGTTCGGCGCACCTGCGCCCTTCGCTCCGCGCTATGCTTGCCCGGCCGCTCCGTGATTCCGTCCGCTGCGCGAGCCCTGCGGCGCGGCACCCATCCCACTCACTCGCATGCGAGGTGCTTCATGTCCGTGGCAAAGGTCATCGAGATCAGTTCATCGTCTTCCAAGAGCATCGAGGACGCCGTCAAGCGCGGTCTGGCAAAGACGGCGGAAACGGTGAAGAACATTCAGGGCGCATGGATCAACGAAACCAAGGCGGTCACCAAGCCGGACGGCAGCGTGACAGAATGGCGCGTCAACCTCAGGATCAGCTTCATCGTGGAGTGATCCGACGCGCTCCACCACGAAAAAGCCCGGCGCAAGGCCGGGCTTTTTCATTGCCACCGTGCAGCGATCAGGCCGGCAGGCGGCGAATCCGCGCACCCAGGCCGCCGAGCTTTTCCTCGATGTTCTCGTAGCCGCGGTCGATGTGGTAGATGCGGTCGACCACGGTTTCGCCCTGCGCCACGAGGCCTGCCAGCACCAGCGAGGCCGAGGCGCGCAGGTCCGTGGCCATGATCGGTGCGCCGGTGAGGCGTTCCACGCCGCGGATGATCGCGGTGCGCCCGTCGACGCGGATGTCCGCGCCCAGGCGCTGCAGCTCCTGCACGTGCATGAAGCGGTTCTCGAACACCGTCTCGGTCACCATGCCCACGCCTTCGGCCACGCAGTTGAGCGCGGTGAACTGGGCCTGCATGTCGGTCGGGAAGGCAGGATACGGCGCGGTGCTCACGTCCACCGCGCGGGGGCGGTTGCCGCGCATGTCCAGCTCGATGACGTCGGCACCGGTGGAAATGTGCGCGCCGGCTTCCTCCAGCTTCACCAGCACCGCGTCCAGGGTGTCGGCGCGGGTGCGCCGGGTCAGGACGCGCCCGCCGGTCATGGCCGCAGCCACGAGGAAGGTGCCGGTTTCGATGCGGTCGGGCAGCACCTCGTAGGTGCAGCCATCCAGCCGCTCCACGCCTTCGATCACCAGCTTCGAGGTGCCGATGCCGTCGATTTTCGCGCCCATCGCCACCAGGCAGTGCGCCAGGTCTTCGACTTCCGGCTCCTGCGCGGCGTTCTCGATCACCGTGGTGCCGCGAGCGAGCGTGGCGGCCATCAGGAGATTCTCGGTGCCGGTGACCGTGACCAGGTCCATCACGATGCGCGCACCGCGCAGGCGATCGGCGCGGGCGCGTATGTAGCCGTTTTCCACGCTGATCTGCGCGCCCATCGCCTGCAGGCCCTTGATGTGCAGGTCCACCGGACGCGATCCGATCGCGCAGCCGCCCGGCAGCGAGACTTCCGCCTGCCCGAAGCGGGCCACCATCGGCCCCAGCACCAGGATCGAGGCGCGCATCTGCTTGACCAGTTCATAAGGTGCCACGAAGCGATGCGTGGGGCGCGAGTCGAGCTGGATGCGCATGTGGTCGTCGATCGCGAGATCCACGCCCATCTGGCCGAGCAATTCCATGGTGGTGGTGACATCGTGCAGGTGCGGCACGTTGCCGATGTCCACCGGGCCATCGGCCAAGAGGCCGGCGGTCAGGATCGGAAGGACGGCGTTCTTGGCACCGGAAATCTGCACCTCGCCGTCGAGCGGGATGCCGCCGGATATCTGGATTTTTGCCATGGGTGGGTCGGGTTTCCTGCCGGTGCGGCACGCTCAGGCGCGCGCTTCGTCCGGCGTCAGGGTTTTCAGGGCCAGCGCGTGGATTTCCCCGCCCATGCGATCACCGAGCGTGGCGTACACGAGGCGGTGGCGCGCCAGCGGCAGCTTGCCGGCAAAGGTCGCGCTGATCACGGTGGCATGGAAGTGGACGCCGTCATCACCTTCGACCTCCACATGGGCGCCGGGCAGGCCGGCTTCGATCAACTGGCGGATGAGCTGGGGATTCATCGGAACGTCCGAAACAAAAACATGAACGAAATCACCCGCATCGCCGGACTCGAGGCGACCGTCCGGACGGGACGCTGGGGTAGAATGGCCGCGCATCATAAATCATAACGCCCGCCGTACCCGAACCCCGGGCAACCGCGCCGGCAACCCAGGTGATCGATACGCCCATGAATGCCCACCTCCATCCGCTGGTTCCGCCCGCCGGCGGCACCGAGATCCATCCGGCGCGCCTGATCGCGGCGGCGCAGTCGGTATTCGACAACGAGGCGCGCGCCCTGCTGACCCTGCGCGCCCGGGTGGACGGCGCTTTCGTGGCCGCCTGTCGCGCCATGCTCGCCTCGCACGGGCGCGTGGTGACCACCGGCATGGGGAAATCCGGGCACATCGCCAGCAAGATCGCGGCCACCCTGGCCTCCACCGGCACACCGGCTTTCTTCGTTCACCCCGGCGAGGCCAGCCACGGCGACCTCGGCATGATCACCGAACACGACGTGGTGCTGGCGCTGTCCTATTCGGGCGAGAGCGACGAAGTCCTCACCATCGTTCCGGTGCTGCGGCGCCAGGGGAACACCCTGATCGCCATGACCGGGCGAGCGGAATCGACCCTGGCGCGGCTGTCGGACATCCACCTGGACGTGGCGGTGGAAGAAGAAGCCTGCCCGCTGGGTCTGGCGCCCACCACCAGCACGACCGCATCGCTCGCCATGGGCGACGCCCTCGCGGTTTCGCTGCTGGAAGCGCGCGGCTTCACCAGCGACGACTTCGCCCGCTCGCATCCGGCCGGGAGCCTCGGCCGCCGCCTGCTGCTGCGCATCGCCGACGTGATGCACGCCGGCGCGGAGATTCCGCGCGTGGCGGGCGATGCCACGATCAGCCAGGCCGTGGTCGAAATGAGCCAGAAGCGCCTCGGCATGACCGCAGTGGTCGATGCCGACAACCGCCTGCTCGGCGTGTTCACCGACGGCGACCTGCGCCGCGCGATGGACGACCCGAACGCCGACCTGCGCGCCACTCCGGTGGCCACGGTCATGGGCCGCGCGCCCAAGTCGCTGCCGCCCGACCGTCTCGCCGTGGAAGCGGCGCGGATGATGGAGGACCACAAGATTTCCGCCGTGGTCGTGGTGGACGAGGAGCAGCGCGTGGTTGGCGCGCTCAACATCCACGACCTGCTGCGGGCGCGGGTGGTATGAATCCGCGCTATCTCGCCGAGGTTCCCGTCGCGGTGCGCGAGCGCGCCGAACGGGTGCGCCTGGTGGCACTGGACGTGGACGGCACCCTCACCGACGGCCGCCTGCGCTTTTCCAGCGATGGCTCCGAGATCAAGGCCTTCCACGCGCTCGACGGCCAGGGCCTGAAGCTTCTTCGCGAGTCCGGCATCGAGGTCGCCCTGATCACCGCGCGCAGCAGCGAGCTGGTGGCGCGCCGCGCCGCGGAACTGGGCATCGTGCATGTGCACCAGGGCTGCCACGACAAGCGCGCCGCGCTGCGTGCGCTGTGCCAGATCCTCTCGATCGAACCGGCCCAGGTCGCCTACATGGGCGACGACCTGCCCGACCTGCCGGCCCTCGCGCTGTCGGGGCTGGCGGTGGGCCCGTCCAACGTCCACCCGTGGCTGCGTCCGCGGCTGCACTGGATCACCACCGCCGCCGGCGGCGAGGGCGCGGTGCGCGCCCTGTGCGACCTCATCCTCGAAGCGCAGGGCCAGACCGAGCGCATCCTGCATCGGTATTCCAATCCATGACCCTGCCGCGCTGGGCTCCCGGCGCCGCGCTGCTGCTGGCCGCCGTTTCCAGCAGCCTGCTGCTGTGGTGGCTCTACCGGCAGGACCAAACCGAACCGCTCACCGGCCCGCCGCGTTCGGACTACTTCCTCACCGATTTCGAACTGGTCGCGCTCGACGCGCAGGGCAAGGAATCCTTCCACGTCACCGGCCCGCATCTGAGCCGCCACCCCTACCTTGGCACCATCGAGATCGAGCAGCCGCGATTCCTGTTCCCGGACGACCACGCGCGCGCCTGGACCGCCCGCGCGCAGCGCGCCTGGGCATCGGCGGACGGCACCGAGCTGCGCCTCAGCGGCGAGGTGGCACTCGATGGCCCGTCCGAAGATGCCGACGCGGACCTGCAGTTCCGCACCGACAGCCTCGTCCTGCATCCACGCGAACACCGCGTCAGCACCCCGGCTCGGGTCGAGTTCATCTCGCCACACTCTATACTCCGCGGTCGCGGCCTTCAGGCAGACCTGAAGACGCGCCGTTTCCAGCTGCTTGACGAGGTTTCCGGCCACTATGACACCCCCACGTCGAAATCACGCCGCTGAACGCCTGGCGCTTCTGGCCCTGTCCCTTGTGCTGGCCTGCCCTGCGGCCTGGTCGCGTTCGACCGACCGCGACCAGGCGCTTTCCTTCGACGCCAAGGGCGCCGATGCGGTGCTGCAGAACAACGGCGAATCGCGCTTCAGCGATGTCACCATCACCCAGGGCACGCTGGAAATCCGCGCCGCCACGGCCGTCGTCACCAAGAACGACGGGGAGGTCACGCGGGTCGTGCTGGAAGGCGAGCCGGCCTCGCTGCAGCAGGAAAACGACGCCGGCGAGCGGATGCGCGCCCAGGCCCGTCGCATCGAATACGACACCGCAACCGAAGTCGTGGTGCTCACCGGCGCGGTGCGGATCGATCAGAATCGCGACACCTTCCGCGCCGAGCGGGTGCGCTACGACACCCGCAACGGCCAAATCAGCGGCGATGGCGGGCCCGGTGATGGCCGCATCCACCTGACCATCCAGCCCAAGATCAAACCTGCGGGCGGCTGATGCTGGTCGCACGCCACCTGAAGAAGCGCTACCGGCAGCGCGAAGTCGTCAAGGATTTCAGCTTGCAGCTGAGCGCCGGCGAGGTCGTCGGCCTGCTCGGCCCCAACGGTGCCGGCAAGACCACCTGCTTCTACATGATCGTCGGCCTGGTCGCCGCGGACGGCGGCAGCATCCTGCTCGACGGCGCGGACATCACCGCGCTGCCGATGCACCAGCGCGCCCGCCGCGGCGTCGGCTACCTGCCGCAGGAACCCTCGATCTTCCGCCGTCTGACCGCCGCGCAGAACGTCATGGCGGTGCTGGAGCTGCGCGAGGATCTGGACGCCCGGGGCCGCGAGAACGAACTGCTTGCCCTGCTGGAAGAGCTGCAGGTCGCGCACGTCGCCGACCAGCGCGGCGCCAGCCTCTCCGGCGGCGAGCGCCGCCGCGTCGAGATCGCCCGCGCGCTGGCCGCACGTCCGCGCCTGATGCTGCTCGACGAACCCTTCGCCGGCGTCGATCCGATCTCGGTCGGCGACATCCAGAAGATCGTCACCCACCTCAAGACCCGCGGCATCGGCGTGCTCATCACCGACCACAACGTGCGCGAGACGCTGGGCATCTGCGACCGCGCCTACATCCTGAGCGAAGGCGGCGTGCTGGCCCAGGGCCAGCCCGAAGAACTGCTCGCCAACCCGGACGTGCGTCGGGTATATCTAGGCGACAGTTTCCGCATGTAGTCCGCAGGACCTCCGGTGAAGCCCGTCCTCCAGCTCAAAATCGGGCAGAACATCACCCTGACGCCGCAGCTGCGCCAGGCAATCCGGCTGCTCCAGCTCTCGGGGCTGGAGCTGGAAGCCGAGATCGCCGCCGCGCTCGACGCCAATCCCCTGCTGGAACGCCCCGAGGAAATCCGCGGCGACGGTGAAACCCCGCCGGACGCAACGGAAGAAACCACGGAAGCCGCCGCTCAGGAGGAACCGAGCGCCACCGACCTGCTCGACATTCCGGACTGGGCGCAGGAATACCAGAGCGACAGCTACGCCAGGAACTCCGGCGACGGCGAGGACGGCGATCCGGATCATGGACTGTCAGACCGCGAGGGGGACCTGCAGGACCACCTGCTTTGGCAGCTCAACCTGACGCCGATGACGCCGCGCGACCGCGCCATCGCGGTGACCCTGATCGAGGCCATAGGCGAAGACGGCTACCTGGGAGAAACCCTCGACTCGTTGCTCCAGGGGCTGCGCCCCGATCTTGTGGTCGAACCGGACGAGATGGAATCGGTGTTGCACCGCATCCAGCGCTTCGACCCGCTCGGCGTGGGCGCGCGCAGCCTGTCCGAATGCCTGCTGGTGCAACTCTCGCAAAGCGATCCGACACCGGTAGTGGCGCTCGCCCGGCGCATCGCGGGCGAGCATCTGGAGGCGCTGGCGCGACTCGGGCCCGAGCGTCTGGCGGCACCGCTGGGCGTCGACCCGGATTCCGCCAGCGAGGCCGTCCGCCTGCTGCGCTCGCTCGATCCGCGCCCCGGCGCAGGCTTTTCCCGCATCCCGCCTGAATACGTCGTCCCCGACGCCTACGCCATCCGCCATCGCGACGGCTGGCAGGTGCGTCTGGGACCGGGATGCCAGCCGCGCCTGGGCATCAATCGGCACTACGAATCACTCATCGGCACCGCCAGCCGCGATGATGCGGCCTACCTGCGCGGCCAGCTTCAGGAAGCGCGCTGGCTCATCAAGAGCCTGGAAACCCGCGCCGACACCGTGCTGCGCGTGGCGCAGGCCATCGTGCGCCACCAGAGCAACTTCCTCGACTACGGCCCCGAGGCCATGCGCCCGCTGGTGCTGCGCGAAGTGGCCGAAGAGCTGGACATGCACGAATCCACGATTTCCCGGGTGACCACGCGCAAGTACCTGCACACACCGCGCGGCACCTTCGAGTTCAAGCACTTCTTCTCGTCGAGCCTGGCGACTGCGGACGGCGGCGCCGCGTCCGGCACCGCCATCCAGGCCATGATCCGGCGCCTGATCGAAGCCGAAAACCCGCGCAAACCGCTGTCGGACGCGCGTCTGGTCGAGGCGCTCGCCGCCGAAGGCGTCACCGTCGCTCGCAGGACAGTGGCCAAGTACCGGGAAGCATTGGGAATTTCCTCTTCCAACGAGCGCCAGCGCCTGGCGTGATCGTGAATGCGCGCCCGCCCCCCTTGTTTTCCTCCCCACCTTGCTACCATCTTGGACGTGAAGGCTCCGAACGCGGCACGCGCCGCGCATCCGCCCGGCAGGTCGCTGCCGGGAAACCGCCGAAAGGCAGCAACAGGAGGTTTGTCATGCGCATCGAAATCGTCGGACACCAGATCGAAGTCACCCCTGCCCTGCGGGACGCCATTCTCGCCAAACTGGACAAACTGGGCCGACACTCGGAAGACCTGATCGACGGCCGCGTCACGCTCTCGGTCGAGCGACTCGCCAAGAAGATCGACGCAACCCTCAACCTGTCGGGCCACACGATCCATGCCGAGGCCGCCGACGAAGACATGTACAACGCCATCGACCAGTTGACCGACAAACTGGTGCGCCAGGTGACCAAGCACAAGGAAAAGCAGACCCACCACCGCTCCGACCAGAGCATCCGCACTGCGGAAGTGGGCTGAACGAATCACGGCGCGGCCAGCGCCGCGCGGCGCCACCGTCCGAGCGCCTGCCGGACGGTTCGGATCGGAAGCGGCGGGGCGCCGCTTCCGATTCTTCCATACAGGGGATACACCAATGCATCTCGTCGACCTCCTGGCACCCGCGCGGATCCGTGCGGGTGCCGGCGCCACCAGCAAGAAACGCCTGCTGGAGCTGGTTGCCGCCACCCTCAACGCGGACAGCGAAGACGAGGAGCTGGAGCGACGCATCTATGACGGGCTGTGCGCGCGCGAGCGCCTGGGCTCCACTGGCCTGGGGCGCGGCGTTGCCATCCCGCACGGACGCATCTGCGGCCTCAAGGCTCCCATCGGAGCGTTCCTGCAACTCACGGAAAGCCTGCCTTTCGATGCCAGCGACGGCGAACCGGTCGATCTGGTGTTCGCCCTCGTGGTGCCCGAACACTTCAACCAGCAGCATCTTGTACTGCTCTCCCAGCTCGCCGAGATGTTCAGCGACACCGTCTTCTGCGAACGCCTGCGCGCCTGCGGCAACGATGCCGAACTGCAAACGGCACTGTCGGAGTGGCAGATCGCCCACCTCGCTGCCTGACAGCCGTTCCCGGCGGCGGCATACTCTCGCGGCCCCTCCCGCACCGTCCGACCCGCCATGTCCAGACCCATGCGCATCACCGCACGCGAACTGTTCGATCAGCTCGAACAGCGTCTGGGCCTGCGCTGGGTGGCCGGTCAGCGTGGCGAAGTCCGCGTGCTCGAATCGGTGGATCACCTCGCGCGCCGCCCGGCGCTCGCCGGCTACCTCAACACCATCCACGCCAACAAGGTCCAGATCGTCGGCAGCGAGGAGCTCGACTACCTCGACACGCTCGCACCGGACAAGCGCCGCCAGTTCCTCATGCGCATCGTCAGCGACACGCCGCTGGCGCTGGTCGTCACCAAGGACCGCGAAGCGCCCGCGGACCTGCGCGATGCGGCCGACGGCACCGATACGCCGCTGTGGGTCTCCAGCCACCGCGGCCACGAGCTGCTCACCTACTTCCAGTACCACCTCGCGCGCGCGCTCGCCCCGCGCGTGACCCTGCACGGGGTATTCATGGAAGTGCATTCGATCGGCGTGCTCATCACCGGCGATTCCGGCCTGGGCAAGAGCGAACTGGCGCTGGAGCTGATCTCGCGCGGGCACCGCCTGGTCGCCGACGACGCCCCCGAGTTCACCCGCATCGCCCCCGACATGCTCGATGGAAGCTGCCCGGAGATGCTGCAGGACCTGCTCGAAGTGCGCGGCATCGGGATGCTCAACATCCGGCAGATGTACGGCGACACCGCGGTCAAGCGCAACAAATACCTGCGCCTGATCGTGCAACTGCAGCGCCAGGAGCCGGGGCAGGGGGAAGATGCGCTTGAACGCCTGTACGGCGCCATCGGCACCCAGCGCCTGCTCGACGTGGACATCCCCCGCATCACCCTGCCGGTGGCCGCCGGACGCAACCTGGCGGTGCTGGCCGAAGCCGCGGTGCGCGCGCACCTGCTCAAGAGCAAGGGTTTCGACGCCGCCCAGGCCTTCATCGACCGCCAGGCCCACCAGATGCGCAACCTCCGGCCATGAATCCCCTCGACGAACTCCGCCCGCCCCTGCTCGTCATCAGCGGCCTCTCCGGCTCCGGCAAGAGCGTCGTCCTGCGCACGCTGGAAGACCTCGACTACTACTGCGTCGACAACCTTCCGGCCGATCTCCTGCCCGAATTCGTGGCCGGCATCACCGCCGACAGCGGCGGCCCGCGCCGGCTGGCCGTGGGCATCGACGTGCGCAACCGCCCGGAAGGCCTGACCCGCCTGCCCCATTCCCTGGCCGAAGTCGGCGGCATGGGCTGCCAGCACCAGCTCATCTTCCTCGACACGCTCGACGATGTCCTGATGCGCCGCTACAGCGAGACCCGCCGCCGCCACCCGCTCAGCGGCGACGGCCTGCCGCTGGCCGATGCCATCGCCCTTGAGCGCCTGCGCCTGCGCCCGCTGGCCGCCATCGCGGATCGCGTGCTCGACACCAGCGCCATGAACGTGCACCAGCTTCGCCGCTGGGTAGTCACCGAGCTGGCCGCCGACGCCCAGCCCGGCCTCACCCTGCTGGTGCAATCCTTCGCCTACCGCCACGGCGTGCCGGGCGATGCCGACTTCGTGTTCGACGTGCGCTGCCTGCCCAACCCGCACTGGGACCCGCGCCTGCGCCCGCTCTCCGGGCGCGATGCGCCGGTGCGCGAGTGGCTGATGCAGCAGCCGACCGTGGTCGAATATCTCGACCACGTCGCCGGATTCGTCGACGCCTGGCTGCCCCGATTCGAATCCGACAGCCGCAGCTACGTCACCGTCGCCTTCGGCTGCACCGGCGGTCGCCACCGCTCGGTGCACTGCACCGAATGGCTGGCCTCGCACTGGCGCGAGCAGGGCCGCAGCCGGGTGGTGACGTTTCATCGGGAGCTGGAATAACCAGCCTCCACCCGGATTCCCGCCGCCAAATCGACGAGATTCACCCGCCACGCATTCACCACGCACCTCAACCGGCAGGCGCGGGCGCAGCGACGACGTCGTCGAGGCAGGTCTTGCGATGCCCTTCTCCTCGTGTGACCATCCCCCCATAGTCCAGCCCCATCTCACCAAGAAACACGGCAAGATCAGGCTGACTGGATAGGCTGCACGATCAGAACAACCCCTTGTTTCGGCTAAGACTTTTCCTCCGCCTGGTCAGTAAACGACCAGATTAGGCTGACGAGTTAGGCTGCAATGTGGGGTCGAATAGGTGTTAGATTTCACACCAACGAGTATGGCTACTTCACCGCTCAAGAAGAACGAGTTCCTGGAGTTGGTCGCCACCAGGTTCCTCAACGAGAATCCGGGTTGGCGTCGCTCACACCAGAAGAAGCGTGAGTACATACTCACTGTCGGTAGAGAGGTCAGTGACAGTTGTTTCGTTACGCTTTGCTTCTCTTGCCGCCCTGATCGCTACTGGTTCGGCCTGTCAGTGGGGTGGAGCCCTTCGGAAGAAGCACACGTGCAACGCCTGGAGTTGCGAGAGAATCCTCCGAGCTACCCGAATGACGGCTCACTCCGTCGAATCCAAAATCTAGATCACGTAAGGCAGTTTGATTTCGCAGAAATGTCGAGGAGCGTCTCGGGGCTGCACGTTCCGTATCAAAGCTACAGTCTTGAGACCACCCTGCCCGAAGACGTAATGGCACTGATGCTCGGAGAGATCCGTGACTATGCTTTCCCTTACCTTAGGTTGATGCTTTCCGCGCGGCATGCACTTGAGATAACCGACGAGCAGCTTTCTGGCCGCGTCGAGGTGTAATCTAACTATGCGTGTATGGACTCCTCTGTCAACCCCTGACAACAGGATTTTGTTGCACGGCTTTCGCCGCACGGTCTGAATTATCTGTTTTCACCTGCTGACGCTTTTTGCTTCAACCCCGGCAAGGCGGGAGCGGTTGCATTCGTGTA
>CAUJIN010000033.1 GCA_963205495.1 Pseudomonadota bacterium | reverse complement strand
CGGCGCTGCGCCTGCGCGGCTTCTCGGCGGGACTGCAGCGCCAGCGCCTCGGGTTGACGTGCCCAGGCCGCCTCGAAGAGTTCCTTGAGGCCGGGCGTGCCAGGTCCGCCGGGCGTGGGGGCTGCCGGCGCCTGCGCCACTGCGCCAGCAACGGCCCCGGCCAGGACGGCGGCAAGCAGGGCCTGCCGCACGCCGATCGTTGTTCGTGTTCTCGGATGCATCCGATGCTCCAGTGTGAAAGAAGGGGAACACGGGAGACCGGCGAGCCGCGACCAATGCGGTCGCGCCGACCCGAACGGGTTGCCGAGAGCGAGCTACGGCAACGCGCTCAGGCGCGGACGAGGTTCAGGAGGAGAACGAACCCGCCCCGCCGATCAGGCGAGGCGCGCCCACTGAGGGCGTTCAGGTTGGGCTGCCGCCTGGGCAGCGCACGGGGCATCGCCGGCCGGAGTCGGGGCGGCCGTGGCGCGGTCGTGCGCCGTGGTGACGAGCGACACCAGCATGCCTGTGCACTGACCGTGGCAATGGCCACAGTCTGCGTCAGGCGCTGAAGTAGCGCCTTCGTCAGCACCCGATTGATCGGCCACATCCGCCGTTGCAGGCGCATGGCCGTGATCGGCGTGATCGTGGTGGCCGACATGGTCCGCTGCCGCGCCCGATTCATGGGCGCAGTAGTCCGCCACTGCCGCCCAGGACATCTGGGTGGGCAGCAGAACGAGCAGCAGGATGGCGAGCCAACGGCGCATGGGGTCAGAGTGTAGCGGCTACAGGGTTGACCCTGGGCATGCGAGGCCAAGCGGAGGCGTGAAGGACATCACCACCGTCCGGCGCGGACGCGCGCCACGTTGTTGTTCATCCAGCGGCGGATCGCGTGCACGAACAGCCACCGCTTCGGACCACGCAGGTTGGCGCCGTGCAGGGCATAGAACGCGTCGGGATCGTCAAAGATCCCGAAGTCGTCGACGATGCCCTCCTTCTGGATGAAGGTGTCCTGGCCACGCCACTCGATGTCCGGCGCCGACAGGTCCCGGGTGGCGGCGCCAAAGCCGCAGAAGCGTCGCGCACCGGGGAATCTGCGTTGCAGGCTGCGAAGGTACTGCGCATCGAGGATGAATCCTTCGAGACAGACCCATCGCCCCTCGAACCAGACCTCCACCCAGCTGTGGATGATGCGCCGCGGCGCGAGGACATACGCAATCCCGGTGATCGCGCCCTTCTGGAGCGCCTTGTCGATGGTGAAACCGTGGAAACGGCACGGCACGCCGACGCTGCGCAACAAGGCCATCAGCAAGGTGCCCTTGGTGTTGCACTGCCCATGGCCGTCGGCCAGGACGTGGGATGCCGGCAGATCGTCCGCCTCGTTGTAGCCGAATGCGATCTCGTCGCGGACGAAGGCGTAGACCGCGCCGATCCGCTCGCGCATCGGCAGCGCGCGCCACCCCCGCTCGGCGACAAGCCGCTCGATGTCAGGATGTTGGGTGTCGAGCAGTGGCGTGTTGCGAAGCAGTGACGAAGGTATGTCGGACATGACTCGATCAGGGTGGCCCCAGGCGGCGACAGCCGCATTTCAAACCCTGAAGCCACTACCGGGTCAAGTCCGCCGCGCCGGCCGATCTCGGCCGGCGCTTGTGCGCGCGTCGGACCGCGGTCAGCGGCGGTTGGACGGATCGCGCCCGACGTAGGCGACGGCGGATTTCGCGCCGAAGCCCGGCGGCGCGATCTTGGCGAGGTCGACGCCGCGCCGGTCCAGGCCATTGAAGGTCCATGCGAACTGCTGTCCGGCGTCGCCGCGGAAGGCGACCGTCTCGCCGTAGGCGATGTTCGGGCGCGGGGCCTGCGCCAGGTCGACGACACGAGCCGCGCTCGATACAGCGGCCGGCTGGCCGTAGATGGATTGGCCGTTCATGAAGGTCTCGCCAGCCGCGAAGCCGACGGCAGGCGCGGCCGCCACGATCAGCACGGCCGACAAGCGGAGAAGGGATGACGAAGGTGATTGCATGAGTTCCTCGTGGTGGTGTGATCGGCTTTCACTCAGCCGCATGCCCCTATGGCATGACCACGGACTCTAGAAATCGCCTGGCGACAGTTTCGGAACCGGCAGATGACAGTTCGGTCATCTGGCCCGAGGCCTGCGCCGGCTCAGTGAGCGCCGTGAACGTGGCGCCGCTTCGCCGGGGCCGCTGGCGCGGCGGCAGCGCGGTCCAGGCCGTTGAGGATGCCGCAATCCGCCAAGGCGTGGGGCGACGCGCACCGCGCGCGCAGTGACTTCAAATCCTTCTCCAACGCTCGCAGTTCGCGAATGCGGTGCGCCACGTGGCCGATGTGCTCGTCCAGCAGGGCGTTGACCTCGCCGCAATCCTGCGCGGGCGACTCCCGCAGTGCGATGAGGGCCCGGATCTCGTCGAGCGTCATGTCCAGGTTGCGGCACTGCCGGATGAAGGCGAGCCGCTCGGCGTGCGCCGGCAGGTAGACGCGGTAGTTGTTGTCCGCCCGGGCCGGCGGCGGCAGCAGTCCCTCGCGCTCGTAGAAGCGGATCGT
>CAUJIN010000032.1 GCA_963205495.1 Pseudomonadota bacterium | reverse complement strand
ACGCGCCGATGCGCGCCCGGAAATCTGGTCGTACGGACACCGCAACCAGCAGGGCGCGGCGCTGCATCCGCCCACCGGCGCGCTGTGGACCAGCGAACACGGCCCGCGCGGCGGCGACGAGATCAACATTCCGCAGCCGGGGCGCAACTACGGCTGGCCGCTGGCCACCTTCGGCATCAACTATTCGGGCCAGCCGATTCCCGAAGCGGTTGGCACCTCGGCGCCGGACACCGAGCTTCCGCACTATTACTTCGAGCGCTCGCCGGCGCTGTCGGGCATGGCCTTCTACACCGCGGCGCGCTTTCCGGCCTGGCGCGGCAGCCTGTTCCTGGGCGGTCTGGCCAGCCGCGACCTGATTCGGCTGGAGCTGGACGATGCCGGCGGCGTCGTGGCCGAGGAGCGCCTTCTGGTCGATCGCGCGCCGCGCCTGCGTGACGTGCGTCAGGGGCCGGACGGCTATCTCTACGCGCTTTCGGAAACCGAGGGCACGATCCTGCGCATCGGCCTGATCGAAGCGCGCTGAACGAAGGTTTCAGGCGGGCATCAGCGGCGCCGGATAGCGCCGTCCCGGCCGCAGCGGGCGAAAGCATTCGCCCTGATGGAATCCCGGCGCGTCCTGACCTGCGGCCCAGCCGGGAATCCCGGCCAGCGGCAGCGGGCGTAGCTCCTGCGGATCGAGCAGAACCTTTTTTGCGGCGATGGCGGCGGCCACGCGCGCGATCCAGCCGCACGGATCGCCGCCGACCAGCGCCAGGCCCTTGGCTGTCGGCAGCCGTTCCGGAATCAGGGCGTGCTCCAGCAGCGCGTGACCGAAGACATGCACCCGCAGCGCGCCCTCGGCAAAGGCCGCGCGCTGGCCGAAGAACGCGCCCCAGTCGTGCGCGTCCCAGGCCGCCAGCAGCGCCGGGTCGCGCGCCCAGACCACCGCGCCAGCTTCGTCGAAATGGGTGAGCGCGCACTGCGCTCGGCTGCGCTGGCGCGGCCCCTGACGGGCGATTTCCTCGACCTGACGGGCGTTGAGCGCGCGCTTGATCGGCGCGCAGGCGTGCCAGATCAGGGCGTTGAAGAGGTCGTGCCAGTTGCGCTCGCGGGTGGCGACCTGACCCTGCGTGTGGATGCGGGATTCATAGTGCAGCCCGTCGCCCAGCAGCGCCGCATCCTGCGCCACGAAGCGTACCCCGGCGCCGACGCCGAGCTGCGCGTCCAGCGCGGCGATCGTGGGCCACTCCGGGCCGCACAGCAGCGGATGCGGCCCGGCGTCATCTACAAGGCGCGCAAAGATCGGGTGCCCGAATACCTCGACCTGCACCTGCGATCGCGCCGGCGCCATAAATCGGCTGCGCGCCATCGGCGTTCAGGCCGCGCCGCGGCCAGGATCAGCCGGGCAGATAGTCGTCGGCATCCTCGGGACGCTCCACGCAGCCGTAAAGGTCGTGCTCGTCGCTGCCGAGGATGTGCACGTCGGCGAACTGGCCGGGCGCAAGGCCGGCCTCGTAGCCGTCCTGGATCTGCACGCAGCCGTCGATCTCGGGCGCATCGGCCATGCTGCGGGCATAGGCCAGATCGCCGTCGATGGCGTCCACCAGCACGCGCTGCACGGTGCCGATCCTGCGTTCGAGCTTTTCCGCGCTGATCTGCGCCTGCAGCGCCATGAAGCGCGCCAGACGCTCCTGCTTGACCTCCTCGGGCACAGGATCGGGCAGGGCGTTGGCGGCGGCGCCTTCCACCGGCGAATAGGCAAAGGCGCCGACGCGGTCGAGCTGGGCTTCCTCGAGGAAGTCGAGCAGCTCCTCGAACTCGGCCTCGGTCTCGCCGGGGAAGCCGACGATGAAGGTGCTGCGCACGGTGAGGTCCGGGCACTCGGCGCGCCAGCGCTGGATGCGTTCGAGTGTCCTGTCCACCGCGCCGGGGCGCTTCATCAGCTTGAGGATGCGCGGGCTGGCGTGCTGGAACGGGATGTCGAGGTAGGGCAGCAGGTGCGGCGTGCCGTCGGCGTGGCGTCGGGTCATCAGCTCGATGATCTCGTCCACGTGCGGATAGGGATAGACGTAGTGCAGGCGCGTCCACACGCCCAGCTCGGCCAGACCTTCGCACAGCGCCTTCATGCGCGTGGCGTGGAAACGGTTGCGCCACATGCGCTGGGCATAGCGCAGGTCCACGCCATACGCGCTGGTGTCCTGCGACACCACCAGGAGCTCGCGCACCCCGCCGCGCACCAGCTTTTCGGCCTCGCGCAGCACCTCGTCCACCGGGCGGCTGACCAGATCGCCGCGCATCGAGGGAATGATGCAGAAGCTGCAGCGGTGGTTGCAGCCTTCGGAAATCTTGAGATAGGCAAAATGCTTGGGGGTGAGCTTGATGCCGTAGTCGGGCACCAGGTCGACGAAGGGATCGTGCGAGGGCGGCAGCGCGGTGTGCACCGCCTTCATAACGCTGGCGTAGTCCTGCGGGCCGCTGATTGCCAGCACGTCCGGGTGCACCTCGCGGATCCTTTCCGGGCGCTTGCCGAGGCAGCCGGTGACGATCACCTTGCCGTTCTCGTTGAGCGCCTCGCCGATGGTGTCGAGCGATTCCTGCACCGCCGAATCGATGAAGCCGCAGGTGTTGACCACCACCACGTCGGCGGCCTGATAGCTGCCTACGATGTCGTAGCCTTCCACCCGCAGCTGGGTGAGGATGCGCTCGGAATCCACCAGCGCCTTGGGGCAGCCGAGCGAGATGAATCCGACCTTGGGTTGGCTGGCGGGCATGGCGAAGGCTGGCTGGACAGGGCCGCGGATTATACGCGGCGCGCCCGGCCCCTTGCCCGCATCGCCCAATTGGCGCTATCTATTCACCGAAACCGCGCCGCTCGGCACTCGGACGGGGAGAACGACATGGCATCGGTCAGGCTGGACACCGGCTTCGGGATGATCCGCGGCTACCGCATGGATCCGCCCAACCGCCCGCGCGGTGGTCTGGTGGTGGTGCAGGAGATCTTCGGCGTCAATCCGCACATCCGCGCGGTGGTCGACCGATTCGCGGCCCACGGCTACGTGACTCTGGCGCCGGCGATGTTCGACCTGATCCAGCCCGACGTACAGCTTGGCTATGACGATCCGGGCATCGCCCGCGGCCGCGAGCTCGCCGCGCAGGTGGGGTTCGATCGCGCCGTCGCGGCGGTGGAAGCGGCCTCCAAAGCGCTCTCGGGCAGCGTCGAACGGATCGGCGTGGTGGGGTTCTGCTGGGGCGGAACCGTCGCCTTCCTGGCCAATACCCGGCTCTCTCTCCCGGCGGTGAGCTACTACGGCGGGCGCACCGTGCCCTTCCTGAACGAGTGCCCAAAGGCTCCCCTGATGCTGCATTTCGGCGAACACGACCCGATCATCCCGCCGGCCGACGTGCAGGTGCATCGCGACGTGCTGGAGGAGGCCTTCATCCACGTCTACGACGCCGGCCACGGATTCAGCTGCGACCAGCGCGCCGATTACAGTGAAGAGGCCGCTCAGGAAGCGCGGCGCCGCACCGTGCAGTTCTTCACACGCTTCCTGCAGCCGTGAGCGAGGCGGGCTTCGCCCTGCATCCGCGCCTGGCGGCCGATGCCGCGCCGGTGGCGGACCTTGCGCTGTGCCGGGTGCTGCTGATGGACGATGCGCGCTGGCCCTGGCTGATCCTGGTGCCGCGTCGGGCGGGAGTGCGCGAGCTGGTCGATCTCTCGCCGGCTGACCAGCAGGCGCTGAGCGGCGAAATCGCGCGCGCCTCGCGCACGCTGCAAACCCTGTTTTCCCCCGACAAGCTCAACGTCGCGGCGCTGGGCAACGTGGTCGAGCAGCTGCATGTCCACGTCATCGCGCGCTACCGCAATGATCCCGCATGGCCCGCTCCGGTATGGGGTTTCGAGCCGGATCAGCGCCGCGCCGTCGGTCAGCCCGAGGCGCGGATCGCCGAGCTGCGGCAGGCGCTGGAACTGCCTGCCGCAGCCGGGGAGTGACGGCGGTGCCGCTCGACCGGCCCCGCGGATATCGCCCTGTCGGGATTACTCGAAGCCGTCCATGAAGATCTCCGGCGGCAGTGCGCGTAATAGGCCACCCGCACGCCGCAGAACTGCACGCTGCCGTCGGTGACGCTTCCCAGAGAGACGTCGATGTTGATCGGTTCTGCGATGTGATCAACGGTGTAGTTCATTTCCCCGCTCACCGCCGAGCTATACCCTCCGATATTGGAGCCTGAAACAAAGCTGTGATCGGTGATTCCACCGACCATGTTGTAGGTGGTGAAATAGGCGGTCGGTGTGTTTGCGGTCGAGGTGTTGCGGTAGTACAGGCGCACGTACTTCACCAGCGAGCCTTGGGGCAGCAGCAGCTTGTGATGGAAGGTCCGCGTACCGGTGCCCGATGGCTGAATGCAGCCGGCAGTGGAATATGCGAATGGGCCGGGCGTCGATACGGGGTGGAAGGTGGAGCCCGTCAGCCATCGGTAGGAAAAGGTGGGAGTTCCCTCGGTACCGCTGGGCGCGTCCGGTGCATCGACAGCGAGGATGCTGGTCGCCGCGTCGGGCTGCGCCAGAGCACCTGAGGTGGCGAGCAACAGCAGGGATGCCAGGCACAGTCCCGGCAGGTATCGCAGGGTTCGGCTCCCGGTGGAGGCCGGGGTATTGACGATAGTCATGACGGCACTCCTCACGGAATCGAGTAGAAGACGCGGAATCCGCAGATGCGCGTGTCGGTGCCGGTGTTGGCATACAGCACGTAGGAGTTGCTGAAGTTGTCGATCACCTCGGTGGAGGTCGGGGAGTAATACACGTTGTTGTAGCCCGTGGAATGCGGCATGCTATTCAAAAGAACCTCGGTGGAAGTTCCGAGTCCGTCATATTTGGAAACACCTGTTGCGAGGGTGCCTGTGGCGGCGTTGTCGTAATAGTAGGTGCGCACGCCGAGCAGGGTGCTGCCGTCAGGGAGCTGCAGGTCCGTGGTCAGCCAAGTGGTGCTGCTTGCACACCCGCCCCCGTAATAGGAGACGGTTCCCGTGCTGTTGTACGGAGTCAGTGCCGAGCCTGTGATGAACAGATAATGGTTTGTCACCTCAGGGGCCAGCACCGAGGCCAATTCTGTACCTGGCTCCACCGCGTCGGTGTATTGCGGAAGTGAATTGGCACCATCTGGTCCGTCGCTGGAAGCAGCAAGGGCACCGGTGGTGCCCAGCAGCAGGGCGATCGAAAGCGCGAGGCTCGTGGATGTCTTCAACATGATGGTTCTCCCGGGTTTTAGGATGCTCATGGCCAAGGTGTGGCCGTTGGCGTCGCCGGGTGCGACCTGCGTCGGCGGTATTCCCGCCCCCTGAAGACGCAAGACGCGGCCATTGACGCCGCTGTCCGGCCAAGGCCGGAGGAACGCCGCCGCGCGCCTGGTCGGGGATCGACCCGTGGTCCGGTCGGCGGTGTTCCGTACAGCGATACGGAGCGTGGCACGAAATCAGGACATCCGTCACGCTTTTCTACCGTACGGCCGCGCACGCGAGCGCGCTCCCCGGAGCGCGGGTGCGGTGCGGGGGGACGGTGACTTCAGTGGAACGGCAGGGGCTTTTCTGCGTTTGGAGCGGCGCGCATGAAGAAATCGTGCAGGTACTTCTCGCCCTTGTCGTCGAGGATGGTGACGATGGTCTTGAGCTCGGGGAATCGCTCGCGCAGCTGTTTTGCAGCCAGCAGGTGGGCGCCGGAACTGGGGCCGCAGAAAAGACCGCGGGTGCGCGCCAAGCGGCGCATTTCGGCCACGGCGTCCTCGCTCGCCACGCTCACGGTGTTCTGGCCGACGAGGTCGCGGTGGCGCTGGAAGATGCCCGGCACGAAGCCGTCGGAAATCCCCTCGATCTGGTGCAGCGCGACTTCCCCGCACAGGATGGTGCGCGACTCGGAAGGCTCCATCGCGAACAGGCGCACGTTCGGATTGACCGCGCGCAGGGCCTGGCCCACGCCGATCAGGGTGCCGCCGGTGCCCACGCCGTGCACGAAGGCGTCGGGCACGCGGCCTGCGGGGAGCTGACGCAGAATTTCCTGCCCGAGCCACTCGCGGTTTTCCTCGACGTTCCACTCGTTTTCGAACTGGCCGGGGAAAAAGAAGCCCGGTTGCCGGCCCAGCTCGCGGGCGCGCTCCAGCGCTTCGTTGACGTGGAAGTTGCCGCAGAAAAGCACGTCGGCGCCGTAGGCGCGCGAGATCGCCACCCGCTCGGTCGAGAGCCCTTCGGGCATCACCACGATCATGCGGTAGCCCTTGACCGCCGCCACCATGGAAAAGGCGTTTCCGGTGTTGCCGCTGGTGGCTTCCACGAGGGTGTCGCCGGGCTTGAGCAGACCCTCGCGCTCGGCGCGTTCGACGATGTAGTGGGCGATGCGCGCCTTGATCGAACCGGAAGGATTGAGGAACTCGCACTTGGCGAAGATGCCGTCGATTTCCAGCATGGGCGTGTCGCCGATGGCGTCGAGGATGCTGCGGGATACGGTCGGATAGCGCGTGGACATGGGAAACCTCCGTGAGCGGAGCCGCCAGTTTGGGCTGGCGATGCGAATCATTCCCATGACACAGGTCAATCTGGAGTGATTTGGTCCATTTCAATCCGGTGTGGGCGCTGCGGTGCCCCAAAATCTGAACAAAAGCCCGAATCCGCGCCTGGACCCGCGGCGGCCCCGCAGCGTTCGCCCTTTACCATCCCCGCTCCCGCGATCAGAGGAAGCCTGCGAATGCACCACCCGATCCAGCGCCGCCTGCTCGGCCTGCTGCTTTGCCTGCCGTTGGCCGCCGGCGCCGCAGAATCCGCGACCGAGGCACCGCAACCGCCGGCGCGCGAAAACGCCATCGTGCTCGAGACGCTGGTCGTGAGCGGCAAGATGCCAGGTCCAGGGATGTGGAAGGTCAGTCGCGACGGCCACACGATGTGGATCCTGGGTACCGTGCAGCCGATCCCCAGACGCCTGGAATGGGAATCGGAAGAAGTGGCCGAGCGCATCCTTGCCGCGGAAAAGGTACTGATGCCGGCGAACGTGAAGATGGATCTCGGGATCGGAAAGTTCCGCCAACTGCTCCTTCTTCCCTCGCTGCTGGGCGCACGCAAGAATCCGGAAGGCGAAAAGCTCAGGGACAGCGTGTCCGCCGAAGACTACGCGCGCTGGCTCGTGCTCAAGGACCGCTACATGGGCCGCCGCCGCAAGGTGGAAGGCTTCCGCCCGGTGTTCGCGGCGAGCGAACTCAACGGGGCGGCACTGAAGAAGAGCGGGCTGGAATACCGCGGGCTGGTGTCACCGCTGATCGAAAGGCTCGTGAAGAAGAACGACATCGCGGTGGAGCGCCCGCTGCTGGAAATCCGGATCGAGGATCCGAAGGGCGCGATCCGCAGCTTCCGCGAGGCGCAGATCGACGACTCGCAGTGCTTTCGCCAGATGCTCGACCATCTGGAGAAGGACCTCGACCACATGCGCATCCGCGCCAACGCCTGGGCGCGCGGGGATCTGCTGACGCTGCGCGAGGTCACGTTCACCGACCCGAGCCAGGCCTGCCTGGATGCGGTTTTCGAATCGCGCTTCGCCAAGGAGCAGGGCATCGACAATCTGGCCCCGCGCCTCGACGCCCTGTGGCTGGAAAGCGCGGAAAAGATCCTTGCCGAGCACAAGACCAGCTTTGCCGCGCTGCCGATGGGCGACCTCCTGGGCAAGGACGGCCAGCTCGCCGTGCTTGCCGCGCGCGGCTATGTGGTGGAAGAGCCGTAGGGCAAATCGCTGCGTCTGGTCACGGGGATTCGAATCCATCCCGGAACAGCTCGTCCCCGCCGAAGCTCGATTCCACCGCGCCGATGTCTGCACCTGCGCCCCGAATGCGTACATGCGGGGCGCCGCGCTGGTCCCAGTCCAGGCCATTTCCCAGCCCGGCGTCCAAGGCCGGGCTGTTTGCCAGTGGCAGTTGGGTGTGCGTGGGACCACCGTTGTCTTGCAGCGGCCCCAGAAAGGGGTAATTGCTCCAGAGGTTGTTGGCGGGAAGCGTGTAGCTGCTGGTTCCGATGAGGTTGCGCGTTCCGGTCAGGCCGCTGCTCATGCTGCCGTCCACATCGCTGAAATGGATCACGCGAGTGCCGCTGCCGTAGACAGTGTCCCAATGGTTGTCGGCGATGATCGTGCTGGACAGGGTTGCGTTGCCACCTGTGCCCAGCCACAGGCCAATGCCGGAAGCTCCCACGCTGGGCGATCCGCTGGGGAGATCCTGACCGCGGTTGGCGGAAATCGTGCTGTTGCGCACGATGGCTCCGGCGAGCGTGGTCTGGCTCAGAATCAGGCCGGCGCCATGAGCTCCCGAGCCGGTAATCCAGTTGTCCGAGATCGTGGTCTGGATGATTTCGAGCTCCGGAACCGACTCGATGAACACGCCGGCGAAGTTCTTCGCCCGGTTGCCGGAAATCGTGCTGGATTCGATCACGACGCGGGCAGTGCTCTTCACCGCCAGGCCGGCATTGACAGTGTCGGCGACGTTGTCGGCGATCGTGCTGTTGCGCACCGTGAAGGACTGGATTCCGACCGCGTATACGCCGGCGAAGGAGGTTGCGGCGGTATTTTCAAGGACCAGGACACACTCCAACTCTGCTTCCAGCCCGGCCCCTTCCAGGCACAGGCCGCCAGCGAAGTTTCCGTTGCTGGCGCTGTTGCCGCGGATCGTGGAGTCGCGGATCAGCACCTGTGTGCTGCCGGTGGCCGCTGCCTGCGCATGAATTCCGCCGCCGACGCAGAAGCCAGCACTGGCGAGTGCGGCGAAGGCGTTGTCGCGTACCGTGGTGTCCTGCAGATCGAGTCCGCCAGAGGTCCACAGTGCGCCGCCGCCGGTGTTCGAATTGCCGAAGCCGGACTCGATGCGGTTGCCCGAATAGGTTGACGCACCCGACGCCGTGGTCATGCCGCCGCTCCAACTTCCTCCGCCCTGAAGCGGGCCGGCGCCCTGAAGCGGGCCGGAGGTTGCACCGACCGGCTTGCTGTCCCGGATCTCTCCGTGCTCGAGAGTGAGGTTCTTGGCAGCATGGATGCCGCCGCCGCTCAGCGTTGCATTGCCGCTGGTGCGGCGTGCGATGCACCAGCGCACCTGTGTGTCGAGAAGGCTTACCGATCCGTTCGAAAAAATGCAGCCGCCACTGGCAGCAGTGCCTTCCGACAAGCCCTTGTGCACGCCGAGGTATTGCAGACTCAGCGTTCCGACGCCGGTGTGCTGAAGCGGCCGGATCAGCTCTTGCCCGCTGATGACCGTGTGCACGGTTGGAAACCCGGGGGAAGGAATTTTGCCGCGCAGGGTGAGGCTCGACTGGGTGACTTTGACCGTGGTGGAAAGGTTGATCGTCGTGCAGTCGGCAAGGTCGATGGTGTCTCCGCTGCTGGCCGCGGCAACCCGGCCACGCAGCGTATATTCGTGCCGCTGTTGCCGCAGTCGGTCACGACATGCGTGGCGGCGTGGGGGGATGGCACGATGCCCAGTGTCATCGTCCCGAGCAGCACCCGTACCGTGAATCGTTTGTTCCCTGATTTCCTGTGTGCCATGTCACTCTCCCTCAGCCACTGCGCACGGGTGAAAATGCACCCAGTCGATACAGGCGCAAACTGATGACAATTCAGGACACGCAGGCAGGGATGCCGCGGCATGATGCCGCATCTGCAAGGAAATCCTCGGCATGATCCGGGTGGAAGAATGCCTCCTCAGTCTGTTTGTTTCAGCGCATCCCACCCCGGGCGCGGGGCGAAACGCTCGCCGTAGCGACCGGCGAGCTGCTCCAGCCGCTGCTTGAGCCGGGCGGCCCCCTCGCTGCGGATGTGCTGGATCGGGCCGCCGCGGAAAGGCGCGAAGCCGGTACCGAAGATCACGCCGGCATCGAGCAGGTCGGCGTCGGCCACGGTGCCGTCGTGCAGGCAGGCCACCGCTTCGTTGAGCAGGCGCAGCACGAGGCGGTCGGCGAGGTCTTCCGGAGCACGGAAGTCGGGCGCAAGCTCGGGCTTGAGCGGCTTGCCCTCGCGCCACTCGTACAGCCCGCGGCCGTCCTTCTTGCCGCGCGCGCCGGGATCGAAGGCGAAGTCCGGGGCCGGCTGGCCGTGGAACTGCGCCATGATCTTCCCCACGCTCGCGGCCACGTCCAGGCCCACGGTGTCGACCAGCTCGATCGGTCCCATCGGCATGCCGAAGTCGAGCGCGGCCTTGTCGATGGCGCGACCCGGAATGCCCTCGCGGAAGGCAAGGATGGCTTCTTCCATGTAGGGGGCGAGGATGCGGTTGACCAGGAATCCGGGCGTGCCGGCCACCGGGACCGGAAACTTGTCGATGGCCTTGCAGAAGGCCGCCAGGCGGCGCTCGGTTTCCGGTTCCATCGCGTCGTGGCGAACGATTTCCACCAGCGGCATCAGCGCCACCGGATTGAAATAGTGCAGGCCGGCGAAGCGCGCCGGATGCTTGAGCCCGACGCGCAGCTCGGTCAGGGCCAGGGAGCTGGTGTTGGTCACCAGCAGCGCACCGGGCTTGAGCTGGGCTTCGATGGTTTCGTAGAGCGCCTTCTTGGCTTCGAGGTTTTCGTAGATGGCCTCGATCACCAGGTCGGCACGGGCCACGCCGTTGCCTTCCACGTCGGCCGTCAGGCGCGCCGCGGTGGCGGCGCGCTTGCCTTCGGATTTCACTTTTTTCTCGAACAGCGCCGCGGCGCGATCCAGCGCCGGCTGGATGAACTTCATCTCGCGGTCCTGCAAGGTGACGCTGAAGCCGCGCAGCGCGCACCAGGCGGCGATGTCGCCGCCCATGACACCGGCCCCGACCACGTGCACGTGCTCGATCCCGTGGCTCTTGCCGCCCAGGCCCTTGAGCCGCTCCATCAGGAAGAACACGCGGATCAGGTTGCGTGCGGTCGCGCCGCCGGCGAGCTTAACCACGGCGCGGGCTTCTGCCTTGAGGCGTGCATCGGTCGTGCCGCTGCTGCGCTTCCAGGTGTCGATCAGCGCGTAGGGCGCGGGGTAGTGCGCCTTCTTCGCCTTGCGTGCCACCTGCTTGACCAGCATCGGCGCGAGCACCTGGCGCGTCGGCCACAGGTTGGTGGCCCAGGCCAGCGCGCGCTGCTTGAGCGGGCGCGTCACGCCGCGCTTGACCATCTCGATCGCCGCATCCAGCAGCACGGCAGGCTCGGCCACCTTGTCCACCAGCCCGATGGCGCGCGCGTTGGCGGCCGAAAGCGCGCGGCCGGTGAGCATCATGTCCATCGCCGCAGGCGCACCGACCAGCCGCGGCAGGCGCACCGAGCCGCCCCAGCCCGGGAAGATGCCGAGTTTCACTTCCGGCAGGCCGATGCGGGTGGACTCGGCGCTGGAGGCCACGCGGAAGCGGCAGGCCAGCGACAGTTCGGTGCCGCCGCCCATGCAGTGCCCGTGGATGGCCACCGCCGTGGGGCAGGGCAGCCGGCTGAGGCGTTCGAACACGAGCTGGCCGCGGCGGATGGCGTCCATCACCGTGCCGCGGGCGTCGTATTCCTGGAACTCCTTGAGGTCGGCGCCGGCGATGAAGCCGGCGTCCTTGCCGGAGTGGATCACCACCGCCTTGGGCTTGCCGATCTCGATGCGCTCCAGAAGCGCGTCGAACTCTTCCAGCACCGCCTGCGACAGCGCGTTGACCGGCGCTTCGGCGCGGTCGAGGGTGAGCACGAGGACGCCATCGGCGCGCAGTTCCGTGCCCCAGTGGCGAAAGCGCAGTCCGTCGAACATGGAAATCTCCTGAATCGGGGCCGTGGCCCGGCGGCAAAGTGGCTATGATCCCGGCTCCACCCGCGTGCGGTCAATGCGCCACAGTATGGTTTGCCTGAACCGACGGCCCGATTGCGCCGCCGAAACGCCATCGCGGGGAACTTCCCAGGCCACGTCCGGTCCATGAACACCGTGAACGAGCCGCCAGAACAACGACAAGGCAGGCCCGAATGGGTGAGAACGACGTGGACCAGGCACTGATCAAGCGCGTGCAAGACGGAGACAAGCGGGCTTTCGACCTGCTCGTGCTCAAGTACCAGCACAAGGTGGTGGGCGTGATTTCGCGCTATATCCACGACTGGGCCGAATGCCAGGACGTGGCGCAGGAAGCCTTCCTGCGCGCCTACCGCGCGCTGGGAAATTTCCGCGGCGACAGCCAGTTCTACACCTGGCTCTACAAGATCGCCGTCAACACCGCCAAGAACCACCTCGTGGCGCTGGGCCGGCGTCCTCCGACCGAGGACATCGACGCGCAGGATGCGGTGCAGTTCGAGAGCGGTATGCGGCTGCGCGATTCGGGCACGCCGGAGAACGAGGCGATGCGCCAGGAAATTGAACGAACCGTGGCGCGCACGGTCGAAGCCTTGCCCGAAGAGCTGCGCGTGGCGATCACGCTGCGCGAGGTGGACGGGCTGAGCTACGAGGAAATCTCCGAAACCATGGGCTGTCCGATCGGCACGGTGCGCTCGCGCATCTTCCGTGCGCGCGAGGCCATCGACCAGCAACTGCGACCGCTGATGACCGATGCGACGGGCAGGAAAGAACGCAACGAGAGAGCGTCATGATGAACGAAGAAATCCGTGAGCAAGTTTCGGCGCTGATCGACAACGAGCTGGACCGCGACCGCGCGCGTTTCCTGCTCAAGCGCGCCGAGCACGACACCGAGCTGGTGGCGACCTGGCAGCGCTGGCACTTCTTCGGCGAGGCCATGCGCGGTACCGCGCTGCCGCTGCGCAAGGACTTCGCGCGCGCCATTGCGGCGCGACTGGACGAGGACGTGGCGGCGGCTCCGGTCGCATCGCGCGGTTCCGCGGTGCTGCGCTGGGGCGGCGGATTCGCGGTGGCGGCCTCGGTGGCGCTGGCCGCGCTGCTGTTCACCCGCCCCGGAATCGAGCCGACCGCAGCGCCCGCCAACCTGCCGCTGGCCGGAACCGATGCGACACCGCCGGGCGCCTCGACGGTGGCTCCTTCCCCCTACCGGGTGGAAGACCTGCGCCCGCCGTATCGATTCGATGCACAAACCGTGGCTTCGCGCGAAGACGCGCGCTACGGCGCGCAGCTGCGCTACGACCCGCGCTTCGAGGCCTACTGGCTGCGCCACCAGCAGGCGGTGAACGGGCGTGCGTCGGAGGTTCCCGCTCCCTGGCTTTCTCCGCTGGCCCCGCAGGGGCAGGGCCAGTCCACTCGCTGATCGGCCGGGCCGCACAGAGACGGTAGATCTCACCAATCGAAACCACGAACTGGCGCGGCTCCCCGCCGGCGTGCACCCGTGCCCCGCATTTGGCTCAATCCTTCGCACTTTAGATGAGGGCTCCCATGAAAATCCTGTTTCAAAAAGCATTCCTGACGCTGGCCGTGCTGCTGCTGGCCGGCAGCGCGAATGCGCAGCTTCCCGATTTCACCGGACTGGTCGAAAACGCCGGTCCCGGCGTGGTCAGCGTGATGGCCACCAGCACCGCCAAGGCGCGCCTGCGCAATGCGCCCAGCGCCGATGAGGATGCGCAGATGCAGGAGTTCCTGCGCCGCTTCTTCGGCCAGCCCGGCATGCCCGGTACGCCGGGTGCCCCGCAGGCACCGCGCGACCGCACCTCGCTGGGCACCGGATTCATCATTTCGGCCGATGGCTACATCCTCACCAACCACCACGTGATCGATGGGGCCGACGACATACACGTGCAGCTCTCCGACCGACGCGAACTGAGCGCCAAGCTCATCGGCAGCGATGCCGAAACGGACGTCGCGCTGCTCAAGGTGGACGAGAAAGGCCTGCCCGCGGTCACCCTCGGTGCCTCCAGCACGCTCAAGCCCGGCCAATGGGTGGTGGCGATCGGCTCGCCGTTCGGTTTCGATCATTCGGTCACCGCCGGCATCGTCAGCGCCGTGGGCCGCAGCTCGCAGATGACCGGTCAGCAGTACGTTCCTTTCATCCAGACCGACGTGGCCATCAACCGCGGCAACTCGGGCGGCCCGCTGCTCGACATCAACGGCAAGGTCGTGGGCATCAACTCGCAGATCTTCTCCAACACCGGCGGCTTCATGGGCGTATCGTTCGCGATCCCGATCGAGACCGCGATGCGTTCGGCCGAGCAGCTCAAGGAAAAGGGCTATGTTTCTCGCGGCCTTCTGGGCGTGCGCATCCAGGAAGTGACGCGCGAGATGGCGCGCAGCCTGGGTCTACCCAGCTCCAGCGGCGCGCTGGTGTTCCAGGTCGAGCCGGGCGGTGCCGCCGACAAGGCCGGCGTGAAGGTGCAGGACGTGATCCTGGCATTCAACGGCCAGGAGGTGGCCAGTTCGGCGCAGTTGCCTCCGATGGTGGGCGCGGTCAGTCCGGGCAGCAAGGCCACCATCAAGGTGTTCCGGGACGGCAAGGAGCTTGCCCTGACCGCGACCGTGGCCGAGGCGCCGCGTGGCGAGGAGGCCCTTGCCAGCACCGGGAGCGGGGCCGTGGACAAGTCCAATCCCCTGGGCATCGTCGTTCAGGACATCGGCCCCGAACAGCGCGAACGGGCGGGCCTCGAGAAGGAGGAAGGCGTGGTCGTGGTCCGCGTGTGGGGCGATGCCGCCCAGCGCCTGCAGCAGGGTGACGTGATCCTGATGGTGGGCAAGACGAAGGTGGGAAGCGCCGCGCGCTTCAACCAGGCCGCCCGCAACGTCAAGCCGGGCGAGCCGGTGATGCTGCTGGTGCGGCGCGATGATGCCACCCAGTTCGTCACGGTGACGCCTTCGGAGGATTGATCGCGTCAAAGGATCGTGGCGGCCGCAGCGAGGCTGCGGTCGCCACGTTGCGGCGCGGATCCAATTGGATCGCTCTGGCCTTGCGTCGAGCGACGAAATAGAAAAAGCCCTGAAGAATCAGGGCTTTTAATGAATCATTTGGTGCCCGAGGTCGGACTCGAACCGACAAGCCTTGCGGCGGAGGATTTTCTTCCCACTTCGGCTTTCGCCGCCGACCTTGCGGACGTTCGTGGTCTGGAGCACGCCTTCACCTTGGCCTTGCGGCTACAGGTGCCCGCCGTCTGCTCTCTACACCTTCCCCCAGACGGGCGTCTGCGGGCTTGGCTCGGCATCAGCTCGGAACGAATCCAGGGCCTTCACCGAGTTTGACGGGCTTCACCTTCGGGGTTTCCCCTGAAGGGCTCAAATTGTCTGAGTCCTCTGCGTCTACCAATTCCACCACTCGGGCAGAGCGGGGGCCGCGATGACGCATCGCGGCAAGCGCGGAAGTATACGGCATCACGCGCATCCCGCAAGGCGCGGTCATGCGGTGTGCTCAGACTCGCAGCGCGGCGGCGTGGTGGGCGATGTGTTCGCCGATGAAGCTGGCGATGAAGTAGTAGCTGTGGTCGTAGCCTGGCTGCATGCGCAGCACCAGCGGGTGGCCGGCGGCTTCGGCGGCCTCGCGCAGCCGCCAGGGCTGGAGTTGGCTTTCGAGGAATTCATCCGCCTCGCCCTGGTCGATCAGGATCGGCAGCTTTTCCGTGGCGGACTTCACCAGCTCGGTGGCGTCGTACTGCTTCCAGGCCTCGCGGTCCGGTCCAAGATACGCGCCCAGCGCCTTCTCGCCCCAGGGCACTTGGCTGGGTGCGACGATGGGCGAAAACGCCGAAACGCTGCGGTAGCGCCCCGGATTGCGCAGCGCGATCACCAGCGCGCCGTGGCCGCCCATCGAGTGGCCGGAAATGCCGCGTGCCGAGGTTGCGGGAAAATTCGCTTCGATCAGTTCGGGCAGCTCGCGACTGACGTAGTCGTACATGCGGTAGTGCCGCGCCCAGGGCAGAGCGGTGGCGTCGACATAGAAGCCCGCGCCCTGACCCAGATCGTAGCCCTCGGCATCCGGCACCCCTTCACCGCGCGGGCTGGTATCGGGCGCCACGAGGATCACCCCGTGCTCGGCGGCGAACTGCTGCGCCCCGGCCTTGGTGATGAAGTTCTGCTCGGTGCAGGTGAGTCCCGAAAGCCAGTACAGCACCGGGCACGGGCCGCGTTCGGCCTGCGGCGGAAGATAGACGGCGAAGTTCATCGCGCAGCCGAGCGCAGAGGATTCGTGCCGGTAGACGTCTTGCGAGCCGCCGAAGCAGGCTCGGTGTTCGATACGTTCCATGTCGATTCTCCTGTTGCTACTGCGAGAGCGGGATGATGATGTGGCTGTCGCTATGCCAGCGGACGCGGAGCGGCACTCCTGCATCGCCGATACCTTCGTCGCTGACGTCCTTGCCGCTGCCATGGTTGATTTGGGCGTAGGCGTTTTTGTTGACGGTAACGGCCAGCAGCAGCCGGCTCCCAGCCTCAAGCCTGCGACTGGTCATTCGCGAGCGATCAAATCGGATCTCGGTGCGTTTCCCGGGCTGGAGCAGGCTGCGCGCCTCCATGCTGTCGGCATGGCTTGCGCGACCCAGGAAATAAGACAGGTGGAACAACTCGCCGGAAGCCTTGCGTTCGTAGAGCGTCGCGCTGAAGTCGAAGTCGCGCTTGTCGATGGTCACATGCATGACCCCGGAAAACGTGCCGGAAATCTCGACCTGCTGCTCGAACGGCGCGCTTGCGAACAGCAGGCCGCTGCTGGCATCCAGCTCCTTGCCGAGGATCGGCGCGGGATAGTGATCGCCGAGGCTGGTGGCGCGGTCGCTGAAATCCACACGCTGCTCAAGCAAGCTGGAGGGCTTGTTCGGCTTCGTTGACAGGACGTGAAGCACTTGGTCCGCCATAGTCGCGTCGGATTGCTGCGGGCTCAGGTACAGGCTCAGCCGTTGCCCGGCCATTGCCTCGATGGAGGCTGCGTGCTTCCAGACGTTGGCTCCCATCACCTGATAGTTCACCTTGTCCCGGATCAGCTCGGGCATGCCGGCATCGCGGAAGACGTGATTCATCCATTGGAAGGTGAGTTCAGACGTATCGAATCCGGCAACAGGATCGATCGTGTAGCCGCGCAAGACAGGCGGCTTGCGCCGGGCCTGCACTCCGCCATGATCGTAGGGGCCGATCAACAGGTAGTGCGCAGCGTTGGAACGGTGCGCCAGATGCTGCCGCATATAGTCCAGCGCAGACTGCTGACCGTCATCGAAATAGCCGGTGATGGTCAGCACCGGAATATCAATCTGTGCGAACTCCTCCCGGTATGGCGTCATCGCCTGCCAATACGCATCGTAGGCAGGATGCTGGAGCCAGCGTTGGAACCACGGGTTCGGAGTGCCGTCGATCTGGTCGATCTCCCGGTACGGGCGACCGCTCGCATACCAGCGCTCGTTCAGTTCGTTCCAGCGCGAATGGTTGAAATAGGTCGGTGCATCCAGGAACTTGCCGCTGGCGACAAAGAACGGCCAGGCATAGTTGGCGAACACGAATACGTTGTTTTCCATTGGCAGGCCATTGCCGGGATTGTTGGCGGCGTAGGGCACGAAGGTCTTGAGCGCGGCGGGAAGCTTCTTCGCTGCCGCCCACTGGGTGAAACCGTTGTAGCTGCCTCCGTACATGCCGACGCGCCCGTCGCTCCAGGGCTGGCGCGTGATCCAGTCGATGACGGCGCGCGCATCGTCGCCGTCGTGCTCGTACGGGGTCGGCGATTGCGGGCTGCGGCCTTTGCCACGGGTATAGGCGACCACGCCGGCATAGCCGTGCGCGGCCATGCTTCTGGCTTCGCCCAGCGCCTGCGCGTCGTCGGCGTAGATGGTGAAGACGAGCAGCGTCGGGAGCTTTTCCGTATTCGCAGCGGGCCGCACCGCAATCGCGGCGATGTCGGCCCCATCCGGCGTGCGGATCAGCAGTTCGTCATCGATCCGGTAGCGACGCGCATCGTCCTGCGCGATGAGCGTGTCCGCCAGTGGAGCAATCAGCTCGTAGGTCGACAGCAAGTGGGCTTTGCGCAGCAGGCTGATCGCATCGGGGAGCGGGATTCCGGCCTCGCCGACGAGGTCGCCGACGGCGTTGTTCAGGTCGGCACGAAATCGCCCGATGTCGCCTCCGAACCAGAACAGCGAACGGCTCGCATCAAGATCGCCAAGGCCGGCAAAAACCTGCTCGAAGACCCGCTCGACACAGATCCGGGTCGCTGGCGTTTGTTCATCACACCCGGCCTGCGCCTGCTCGTACACCAGGAACACCCGCAGCGCTGCGGCGCTGCCCGATTCACTGGCTTCGCGCAATGCGATCAGCGACTCCAGCGAGGCCGCAGCAGCAGCGTGCTCGCCAGCGACGCTTTGCAGGCGGAAAAGGACATCCAGCGAGGCGGTGCGATCAGCTGCGTCAGCGCTTTTTTCATGTGTCTTGATCGCCTTGCGCGCCAGTTCGGACAGGTCTGTCAGTACGGCGTCCACGTCCGTGGTCGAGACCGGTACAAGCTCCTGTGCTCGTACAGGTTCGAGCCTGGTCGCGAATACCAGTAGCGCAAAAAAAAGATGCAGGCACGCAGCCGCCAGGTTTGGCTCGGCCATCTGATGGCGCGGTGGCATCGTCTGGCCCCGGCTCAGTAGTGGATCACGCTGCGGATCGACTTGCCCTCGTGCATCAGCTCGAAGGCTTCGTTGATCCTCTCCAGTCCCATGGTGTGGGTCACGAAGGGCGCAAGCTGGATGTCGCCGCGCATCGCCTCCTCGACCATCCCCGGCAGCTGCGAACGGCCCTTGACGCCGCCGAAGGCGGTGCCGAGCCACTTGCGGCCGGTCACGAGCTGGAAGGGGCGGGTGCTGATTTCCTGGCCTGCCCCGGCGACGCCGATGATGACGCTCTGGCCCCAGCCGCGGTGCGCGCATTCGAGCGCGGCGCGCATCACGTTGACGTTGCCTATGCACTCGAAGCTGTGATCCACGCCCCAGCCGGTCATTTCCACGATCACCTGCTGGATCGGCTTGTCGTGGTCCTTCGGGTTGACGCAGTCGGTGGCGCCGAACTCGCGGGCCAGCTCGAACTTTCCGGGATTGGTGTCGATCGCGATGATGCGGCCCGCCTTGGCGCGGCGCGCGCCCTGGATGACGGCCAAGCCGATGCCGCCGAGGCCGAACACCGCCACGCTGTCGCCTTCGGCCACCTTTGCTGTGTTCTTCACCGCGCCGATGCCCGTGGTGATGCCGCAGCCCAGCAGGCAGACGTGTTCGGGATTGGATTCGGGGTTCACCTTGGCCAGCGAGACTTCGGCCACCACGGTGTATTCGCTGAACGTGGAGCAGCCCATGTAGTGGTAAACCGGCTGGCCCTCGTACGAGAACCGGGTGGTGCCGTCGGGCATGACGCCCTTGCCCTGGGTGGCGCGCACCGCCACGCACAGGTTGGTCTTGCCGCTCTTGCAGAACAGGCACTCTCCGCATTCGGCGGTGTAGAGCGGGATGACGTGGTCGCCGGGCGCCACGCTGGTCACGCCTTCGCCCACTTCCACCACGATGCCTGCGCCCTCGTGTCCGAGCACGACCGGGAACAGCCCTTCCGGGTCATCGCCCGAAAGCGTGAAGGCGTCGGTGTGGCAGACGCCGGTGTGGGTGATGCGGACCAGCACCTCGCCCTTTTTCGGTGGGGCGACATCGATCTCGACGATCTTGAGGGGTTCGCCCGGGGCGAAGGCAACGGCGGCGCGGGATTTCATCGGGGCAACCTCGGACTCGAAGGAATGACCCGACACATTAGCCGCTTGACGCGGGCGGACGCCAGCGCCGCAGCCGCAGGGCATTGCCGGTGACGCTGACCGAGGACAGCGCCATTGCGGCCCCGGCCAGCACCGGGCTGAGGTAGCCCATTGCCGCCAGCGGGATGCCGACGACGTTGTAGACGAAGGCCCAGAAGAGGTTCTGGCGAATCTTGGCGACGGTGTGGCGGGAGATGTCGAACGCGGCGGCAACCAGCCGCACGTCGCCGCGCATCAGGGTGATGCCGGCCGCGTGCATGGCCACGTCCGTGCCGTTGCCCATCGCCATGCCCACGTCGGCCGCGGCCAGCGCCGGCGCATCGTTCACTCCGTCACCGACCATCGCCACGGCGCGGCCTTCGGCGCGGAGCGTTTTCACCGCCTCGGCCTTGTCGCCCGGCAGCACCTCGGCCAGCACTTCCCCGGACTCCGGAACCATGCCCAGGCGCCGCGCCACGGCCTCGGCGGCGGCTCGGTTGTCGCCGGAAATCATCACCGTGCGGATGCCTGCGGAGTGCAACTGCGCGATGGCCGCCGGCGCTTCGGGCTTGGGTTCGTCGCCGAAGGCCAGGAGCGCCAGCGCGCGCGGGACTTCGCCGTCCGGGCCGACTTCGGCCAGTACCGAAACGGTGGCCGACTGCGCTTCGGGCGGAACGGGCAGGGCGTCGAGCGCGACGCCGAGTTCGTCCATCCAGCGCAGGCTGCCCAGGAGCAGCGTCCGTTCGCCCACGCGCCCCCGCGTTCCGCGACCCGGCACGGCAGAGACCTCGCGCGGCGCAACGAGCGCGAGCTTGCGCGCGCGCGCGGTCTCGATCACGGCACACGCCAGCGGGTGTTCGCTGCCGCCCTGCAGGCTGGCCGCCAGCGCCAAGGCCTCGCCTTCCTCCACGCCGGGTGCCGGGGAAAAGGCGAGCAGGCTGGGCTGGCCCAGGGTGAGGGTGCCGGTCTTGTCGAAGGCCACGGTGCGCACGCGGTGCGCGGTTTCCAGCGCCTCGACGTCCTTGATCAGGATGCCGAACTTCGCCGCCACGCCGGTGCCGGCCATGATCGCGGTCGGCGTGGCGAGACCGAGCGCGCAGGGGCAGGCGATGACCAGCACGGCCACCGCGCGCATCACCGCGGTTTCTACGCCGGCGCCCAGATACAGCCACAGCCCGAGCGTGGCCAGGCCGATCGCGATCACCGCCGGGACGAATACCGCCGAAACCTGGTCCACCAGCCGCTGCACCGGGGCCTTGCCGGCCTGCGCGTCTTCCACCAGTCGGATGATGTGCGCAAGCACGCTTTCGCTGCCCGCCGCGGTGACTTCCACCACGACGTGGCCCTCGCCGTTGATCGAGCCGCCGGTGAGCCGGTCATCCAGCGCCTTGGCGACGGGCAGTGGCTCGCCGGTGAGCATGGATTCGTCCACCTGAGTGGCGCCTTCGAGCACGCGGCCGTCGGCAGGAATCCGCTCGCCGGGGCGCACCGCAAGACGATCGCCGGGGCGCAGCTCGTCCACCGGGATATCCGTTTGGCTGCCGTCGAAATCGATCAGGTGAGCCACCTCGGGCCGCAGCGCGTGCAGCGCGCGGATGGCCGCGGTGGTCTGGCGCTTGGCGCGCGCCTCCAGCCACTTGCCCAGCAGCACGAGCGTCACCACCACGGCGGCGCTCTCGAAATACAACCCGGCGTGCTCGCCGTGCGGAGAGAACTGCCACAGCCACACGGACATCGCCCAGGCCGCCGTGGTGCCGGTGGCCACCAGCAGATCCATGTTGCCGCTGCCGGACTTCAGCGCGTTCCAGCCGGCGCGGTAGAAGCGCGCGCCCAGCCAGAACTGCACGGGCGTGGCGAGCAGGAACTGGACCCAGGCCGGCGGCATCCAGTGCACACCGAAGGGCATGGCCAGCATCGGCAGCACCAGCGGCGCGCACAGCGCCAGCCCGATGCCGACCGGCAGGAAGCCGGCCCAGGGGGCGGCGCTGGCGGCATCTATCACCGCCTCGGGCGCGCGCGGCTCGTAGCCCGCGTCGCGCACCGCGCGGCGCAGGATCGGCGCGAGATCGCCCGCGCCGTGCCAGCGTATCCTCGCGCTCTCGGTGGCCAGGTTGACCGTGGCGCTGTCCACGCCGGGAACCTTGTTCAAGGCGCGCTCCACCCGCGCCACGCACGAGGCACAGGTCATCCCGCCGATGCCCAGGTCGAGCGTTCTCGTTTCGGTATTCGCGTTCATGCGGGCAGTCTGAAGTCTGACATGATGGTAGGGTCAAGGGGGGATTGTCCCGCCCCATTGACCTTGCGGTGGTGTGAGGGGTTGTCAGGTGGGGCGGGACAACGGGAATGGAGAATCGGGAATCGGGAATCGTAGAAGCCGGGTTCCGCGCATCCTGTATCCCAGCCACCGCCCGATGCTCTTACCATTCCCCATTCTCGATTCCCCATTCCCGGACCAAACGCCATGATCGAAACCTTCACCGTCACCGGCATGACCTGCGGCCACTGCGAAGCCGCCGTCACCCGCGCCATCCGGCGCCTGGACCCCGAAGCGCAGGTGCGGATCGACCGCGGCCACAACCGCGTCGAGGTGGACACCTCGCGCCTGACGCGCGAGGCGCTGGCGTCGGCCATCCGCGAGGAAGGTTATGAAGTCGCCGATTAGTCGCGCGCCATCGTCGCGGGGCGCGGCCGGTGTTGCCAAGACGCCGCTCGGCATCGGCGAGGCGGCGCGCGCTTCCGGCGTTTCGGCGCGCATGGCGCGCCACTACGAATCGCTCGGGCTGCTCGGCCGGGTCGTGCGCACCGAGTCCGGCTATCGCCAGTACGGCGAGTCCGATGTGCATGCGCTGCGCTTCATCAAGCGTGCGCGCGACCTCGGTTTTTCCATGGGCGAAATCACCGAACTGCTGGATCTGTGGCGCAACCGTCGACGTGCCTCCGCCAGCGTGCGGCGCATCGCGCAGGCGCACGCCGAGGATCTCGCGCGCCGCATCGAGGCCATGCAGGCCATGCGCCGCACCTTGCTGAGCCTGCTGGAACACTGCCACGGCGATGCGCGCCCGCAGTGCCCGATCCTCGATGATCTGGCCGGAGGCGAGGAGGCCGCGCACTGATCGCGGCTTCGCCTGCTTCCGGAATGAAGGCGGGGCGACCTTCCGGCCGCCCCGCTGCGGTTTTCGGATGGGTTCGTAAGGACTACAGCGACTCGAATATTCCCGCCGCGCCCATGCCGGTGCCGATGCACATCGTCACCATGCCGTACTTCTGCCGGCGGCGGCGCATGCCGTGCACGATCGTCGCGGTGCGCACCGCGCCGGTGGCGCCGAGCGGATGGCCCAGGGCGATCGCGCCGCCGAGCGGGTTCACCTTGGACGGGTCCAGCCCGCAGTCGCGGATGACCGCGAGAGCCTGCGCGGCGAAGGCCTCGTTGAGCTCGATCCAGTCGAGCTGATCGCGGCTCAGCCCGGCCTGCTTGAGGGCCTTGGGAATCGCGGCGATGGGGCCGATGCCCATGACTTCCGGGCGCACACCGGCGACCGAAAAGCTCACGAAGCGCGCCAGCGGGGTGAGGCCGTAGTCCTTGATCGCCTGCTCGGAGGCCAGCAGGACCGCGCCGGCGCCGTCGGACATCTGCGAGCTGTTGCCGGCCGTGACCGTGCCGCCGGCGCGAAACACCGTGCGCAGCTTCGCGAGCCCTTCGAGCGTGGTGTCGGCGCGCGGACCCTCGTCATTCTCCACCACGATGCGCTTGCTCCTGATCGCTCCGGTCGTGAGGTCGGGCGTATCGGCGACCACTTCATACGGCGTGATTTCGTCGCGGAATTCGCCCGCGGCCTGCGCCGCCAGCGCCTTCTGGTGCGAAGCCAGGGCGAAGGCGTCCTGGTCCTCGCGGCCGACCTTCCATTCTTCCGAAACCTTCTCGGCGGTGATGCCCATGCCGTAGGCGATGGCGACGTGGTCGTTCTTGAACACGTCCGGCGAGAGGCTGGGGTGGTGGCCCATCATCGGCACCATGCTCATCGACTCGGTGCCGCCGGCGAGGATCAGGTCGGCGTTGCCGAGGCGGATCTGATCGGCCGCCAGCGCCACGGCCTGCAGGCCCGAGGAGCAGAAGCGGTTGATCGTCTGCGCCGCGACGGTGTCGGGCAGGCCGGCCAGCAGCACGCCGATGCGCGCCACGTTCATGCCCTGCTCGCCCTCCGGCATGGCGCAGCCGATGATGGCGTCGTCGATGCGCGAGACGTCGATGCCCGGCGCCTGGGCGACCACCGATCGCAGCACGTGCGCGAGCATGTCGTCAGGCCGGGTGTTGCGGAACACGCCGCGCGGCGCCTTGCCCACCGGGGTGCGGGTCGCGGCAACGATGTAGGCGTCCTGGATCTGGCTCATGGTTTTCTCCTTTGGAGAACGTGATTCGTGATGGGTGATTCGTGATTGGTAAAGACCGTGATTCGTACCGTGTGATTCGTGATTTGTGGAAACGGCTGTTCCGCGAGCTTTTCCGCTCTTGCGAATCACCCATCACGAATGACGAATCACACAAGCCGCTCAGTTCCTGAGCGGCTTTCCGGTCTTGAGCATGTGCAGCACGCGCTCCTGGGTCTTGGGCATCTGCGCGAGGGCGACGAAGTGTTCGCGCTCCAGGCGAAGCAGCCAGTCCTCGTCCACCAGGGAGCCCTTCTCGACCTCGCCGCCGCACAGCACGGTGGCGATGCGGGTGGCGATTTCGTAGTCGTGCTCGGAAATGAAGCGGCCTTCGAGCATGTTGACCAGCATCATCTTGAAGGTGGAGATGCCGGTCTTGCCGGCCACCGGGATGGCGCGCGCGGGCAGGGGCGGGCGATAGCCGAATTCGGCCAGGGCCAGCGCCTGTGCCTTGGCCACGTGAAGGAGTTCGAAGGCATTGAACACCACTACGTCGTTGGCGCGCGCCAGTCCCAGTTCCTTGGCCTCCATCGCCGAGCCCGAGACCTTGCCCATCGCGATGGCTTCGAAGTAGGGCTTCAGTCCGCTGAACAGGTCGCCGCTGGCGGGCAGGTTCGCGCCCACGCGCGCGGCGATTTCCTTGAGGCCGCCGCCGGCCGGGAGCAGACCCACGCCCGCTTCCACCAGGCCGATGTAGCTCTCCAGCGCGAACACGGTGCGCGCGGCGTGCATCTGGAACTCGCAGCCGCCGCCCAGCGCCATGCCGCGCACCGCGGCCACCACCGGCACCAGCGAGTACTTGATGCGCTGGCTGGCCTGCTGGAAGGTCGCCACCATCGCCTCGAAGCCCTTGAGGTCGCCGGCCTGCAGGAGGCCGATGGCGCCGGAAAGATCCGCACCGGCGGAGAAGGGCTCGTTCGGCTGCCAGACCACCAGCGCGCGGAAGTCCTTTTCGGCCGCGTCCACGGCCTTGAGAACGCCATCGAGCACGCCGTCGGAGACGGTGTTCATCTTGGTCTTGAACGAGAGCACCGCCACGCCGTCGCCGTCGTGCCACAGGCGCACCGCGTCGGTTTCGAACACCGTCTCGCCCGGCGCGAAGCTCTCGCCCAGAAGCGGGTCAGGGAAGCGCTGGCGCGCGTAGACCGCCAGGCTCGAACGCGGCAGGTCGGCGCCGCGCGCCGGGCTGAAGCTGCCCTTGGCGCCGTGCACGCCGCTGCGCCCGTCCAGCACCCAGCCGGGCAGGGGGGCATCGCTCATGGCCTTGCCGGCGGCAATGTCCTCGGCGATCCAGCCGGCCACCTTTTTCCAGTCGGCCGCCTGCCAGGTTTCGAACGGCCCGAGCTTCCAGCCGTAGCCCCAGCGGATGGCAAAGTCCACGTCGCGCGCGGTCTCGGCGATGTCGGCCAGGTGGCAGGCGCTGTAGTGGAACAGATCGCGAAACAGCGCCCAGACGAACTGTGCCTGCGGGTGCTGGCTGGCGCGCAGCCTGGCGAACTTCTCCACGGGGTTCTTCGTCTTGAGGATCTCGACCACCTCGTCGGCCGCGCCGCGGTCGGCGGGGCGGTAGTCCTGCTTCTCCAGATCCAGCACCACGATGTTCTTGCCGACCTTGCGGAAGATGCCGGCTCCTGCCTTCTGCCCGAGCGCTCCCTTTTCGATCAGCGCCTTGTGCCAGGCCGGGGCGGCGAAGTATTTGTGCCACGGGTCATCGGGCAGGGTGTCGGCCATGGTCTGGATGACGTGCGCCATCGTGTCCAGGCCCACCACGTCGGCGGTGCGATAGGTTGCAGACTTCGGCCGGCCGAGCAGCGGGCCGGTCAGCGCATCGGCCTCGTCGAAGCCCAGGCCGAAGGCGGCGGTGTGGTGCATCGTGGAAAGGATCGAGAACACGCCGATGCGGTTGCCGATGAAGTTCGGCGTGTCCTTGGCGTAAACCACGCCTTTGCCCAGCGTCGTGACAAGGAAAGTTTCAAGACCTTCAAGCACTTCCCGGGATGTCTTGCGACAGGGAATCAACTCGGCCAGGTGCATGTGGCGCGGCGGATTGAAGAAGTGAACGCCGCAGAATCGCGAGTGAATCGATTCGGGCAGCGCCTCGGCGAGCGTGTTGATCGACAGTCCCGAGGTGTTGCTGGCGATGATGGCGTGCGGGGCGATGTGGTTCTCGATGCGGTCGTAGAGCGACTTCTTCCAGTCCATGCGCTCGGCGATGGCCTCGATGATGAGGTCGCATTCCTTCAGGAGGTCGAGATGCTGGTCGTAATTGGCCGGCGTGATCGCGCCCGCCAGCGCCTTGCTGGCGAGCGGTGCGGGCGAAAGCTTGCCGAGGTTGGCGATGGCCTTGTCGACGATGCCGTTGGGCGCGCCTTCCCTGGCGGGAAGGTCGAACAGCACGGTATCGACGCCGGCGTTGACCAGGTGCGCGGCGATCTGCGCGCCCATGACGCCGGCACCGAGCACGGCGGCCTTGCGGATTCGAAGTTGCGGCATGGCAGTGACTCCGGGTGGGGGGGAAGGGATCAGCCGGCGCGGAAGCCGGCGGCGGCGAAGGCAACCAGTTCGCTGGCGGCGCGTTCGCAATGCGCCTTCTCGCTGGCGCTGGAACTGCGGCGCAGCAGGCCGAAATCGGCCATGGCATAGGTCAGCGCGCCGGCGAGGAAGTCCAGACGCCAGTAGAGCGCCTCCTTGTCCAGCGCGGGAAAACACCGCGCCAGTGCATGGGAAAACTCGCGCAGCACATGGCCGTAGTGATCGGAAAGGAACTTGCGCAGGCGCTCGTTGCGCTCGGCATAGGCGCGCGCCAGCACCCGCACGAAGGCGGCGCCGCCGTCGCGGTCCAGGCTCAGCGCCAGCGCCGGTTCGATGAAGGCGCGCAGCACTTCTTCCAGCACGAGCGGTTCGCTGCGGCGGGCCTGTGCCAGGCGCTCCAGCCGCAGGCGGCTCATCTCGTCCATGCGCCGCCGGAACACCTCGGCGATGAGGTTGTCCTTGGAGCCGAAGTGGTAGTTCACCGCGGCCAGGTTGACCGCCGCCTGGCTGGTCACCAGACGCAGCGAGGTGCCTGCGAAACCGTGTTCGGCGAACAAGGATTCGGCGACATCGAGGATGCGCTGTTTGGTCGAGAAATGGGGAGTGCCGGGGGCATTCACGGGAGCGAGGCATGGCATTCAAACGTTCGTTTGGCAACCATAGCGGCGACGACCCGGGCGGTCAATCGCTGCCAATGTGAAAAACTGTGAAACAGGTGGGTGGATCGGGACCGAATATTCACCCATTCTCTTGAAAAAGCACCTAAGCTCGTGTTTCCCCGCTTGTTTGCGGTGCTACAATGCGCACCCCCTTTTTGGGGATGAGCCACGTAACCCGCACGGAGAACCCCATGGCGCTGGAGCGCACCCTGTCCATCATCAAGCCCGACGCCGTCGCCAAGAACGCGATCGGCGCGATCCTTTCCCGCTTCGAAACGGCCGGTCTCAAGATCGTCGCCGCCAAGATGAAGCACCTCTCGCGCGCAGAAGCCGAAGGCTTCTACGCCGTCCACCGCGAGCGCCCCTTCTTCGGCGCGCTGGTCGAGTTCATGATCTCCGGCCCGGTGATGATCCAGGCACTGGAAGGCGAGGGCGCGGTGCTCAAGAACCGCGAGCTGATGGGCGCCACCGACCCGAAGAAGGCCGACAAGGGCACCATCCGCGCCGACTTCGCCGACTCCATCGACGCCAACGCCGTGCACGGTTCCGACAGCGCCGAGAATGCAGCGATCGAGATCGCCTACTTCTTCGCCAGCACGGAGCTGTGCCCGCGCTGATGAATACCGCCGCGGCCGACGTCAGGACCAACCTCTTCGGGCTCGACCGCGTCGGGCTGGAACGCTTCTTCGTCGAGGAACTCGACGAGAAGCGCTTCCGCGCGCACCAGGTGATGAAGTGGATGTACCACCGCCACGTCACCGATTTCGACGACATGACCGACCTCGGCAAGGCGCTGCGCGCCAAGCTCGCCGAGCGCACCCACGTCACCCCGCCGAACGTGCTGCACGACAAGCCTTCGGCCGACGGCACCCACAAGTGGCTGCTCGGCATGGACGCGCGCAACGCGATCGAGACGGTCTACATCCCCGAGAAATCCCGCGGCACGCTGTGCGTGTCCAGCCAGGTCGGCTGCGGGCTCAACTGCAGCTTCTGCTACACCGCCACCCAGGGCTTCAACCGCAACCTGAGCGCGGCCGAGGTGATAGGCCAGGTGTGGGTGGCGGCACGCCACCTGGGCAACGTGCCGCACGGCAACCGCCGGCTCACCAACGTGGTGATGATGGGCATGGGCGAGCCGCTGCTCAATTTCGACAATGTCGTCACCGCGATGAACATCATGCGCGACGACCTCGGCTACGGCCTTGCCAACAAGCGCGTCACGCTCTCCACCTCGGGCGTGGTGCCGATGATCGACAAGCTTTCGGATGCCTGCGACGTTTCGCTCGCGGTGTCGCTGCACGCGCCGGACGATGCGCTGCGCACCGAGCTGGTGCCGATCAACAAGAAGTACCCGATTGCCGAGCTGCTGGCGTCCTGCGAGCGCTACCTCGCGCGCCGCAAGCGCAGTTCGATCACCTTCGAATACACCCTGATGCAGGGCGTCAACGACCGCCCCGAACACGCCCGCGCGCTGGTGAAACTGCTGCGCGGCTTCACCAACCGCGTGCAGGACGCCCACGCCGCCAAGGTGAACCTCATCCCGTTCAATCCCTTCCACGGCACCCGCTACGCGCGCCCCACCGAGGCGGAAATCCGCACCTTCCAGGAGATCCTGCAGAAGGGCGACATCCTCGCGATGGTGCGCCGCACCCGCGGCGACGACATCGACGCCGCCTGCGGCCAGCTCAAGGGCCAGGTGGCCGATCGCACCCGCCGCCAGGCGCAGTTTCTCGCCTCGTTGGCTCCGACTCCGGAGAAAACTCCCCATGCGATGGTCTGATCGTGCGCTGGTGGTTCTTGCGGTGCTCGCGCTGGCCGGCTGCGGCAGCGGTACGCGGCCTTCTCCAAGTGCCGCAAACTCCGAAGCCAAGGAGGCCGCCGAGGTGCAGGTCAAGCTTGGCCGCGGCTACATGGAGAAAGGCGAGCTGGAAGTGGCCATGGAGAAGCTGCAGCGCGCCCTGCAGCTCGATCCGCGCAGCGTCGACGCGCACACCCTTCTGGCGGTGCTCAACGAACGGATCAAGCGCCCCGAGCAGGCCGAACGCTTCTACCGCAAGGCCGAACAGCTGGCACCGGACAACGGCGAGGTCAACAACAACCTGGGAGCCTTCCTTTGCGGAAGCGGCAGGTACCAGGAAGCCGACGCCCACTTCACCAAGGCATTGGCCGATCCTTTCTATCGCTCGCCGGCTGCCGCCCTGACCAACGCCGGCGTGTGTGCGCTCAAGGCCGGAGAGCCGGCACGGGCCGAGGAGCATTTCCGCCGCGCCCTGTCGATCCGGGCGGACAACGCCACCGCCCTGTTCGAGATGGCCAAGCTTTCCCACTTCGGTGGCGATGGTCTGCGCGCGCGCGCTTTCCTGCAGCGCCTGGAGGCCATCGTGCCGGGTGACCCCACGGTTCTCGACCTGGGGCAGCGCATCGAAACCCGGCTGGGCGACGCCGACGCCGCGCGCCGCTATGCCGATCGACTGAAAAACGAATTTCCGGACTATGTGCCGGATGCAAGCCTCGAAGGACCGACCTCGCCATGAGCCTGCACACCAATTCCGTTCCCGGAACCACCGACGCGCAAACGCCGCCCGGCCTGCGGCTGCGCACGGCTCGCGAGACGGCGGGAATATCGCTGGAAGATGCGGCCGGGCGCCTGAAGCTGCGTGCTTCGATACTGGATGCTCTGGAACGCGAGGATCTGGCCGCGCTTGGCGCTCCGGTGTTCGCGCGCGGCTATGCCGCCAGCTATGCACGCTTGCTCGGCCTGCCCGAACAGATCGCTGATCGCCTGTTTCCTCGCGAGGAAGTGGTCGCGGCGGTTCCTTTGCAGAGCGCGGCGCGGGTCTCGCACGGCCGCTATCTGCTGGACCGCTATGCGCGCCGCTTCGTCTACGTGGCCCTGACCGCGGCAATCGTGGTGCCGGTCGTGCTGCTGGCGACCCGCGATCATCTTCCGGATCCGGAAACGCTTCTTACCCCGCTCGACGCGCCGCTGGCCGAGGTGATCCAGACCAGCCTGCCGCGCGATACTTCGCAGCCAGCGCCGGCCGGTACGCAGCTCGTCGGGCCGCCCGCACCTGCCGAACAGGCCATCATGGCCTCGCTCACGCCGTTCTATTCCACTCCCCGTACCAGTGTCGCGGCCTCGCCCGCACCCGCCGCGGCAGAAGTTCCGGCCGACGGACTGGTGCTGGAGTTCACCGGCACGAGCTGGATCGAGGTGATCGGCCACGATGGCGCGCGATTGGCGCACGACTTGATGCGCCAGGGCACCCAGCGCCGATTCGCCACCGACGAAGTTGCGCGCGTGCTGCTCGGCAATGCCGAAGTGGTCAAGGTGATCGTCGGCGGTCGCGAGGTGGACACCGCACCCTTCCGACGCGCGAACGTGGCCCGGTTTACGGTATCCTCCGACGGTTCGCTCGCCCCGAACGGCGGCTGACTTCCGCGGCCCCTCCCGGCGAGCCGCGGCCCAAACCAATCATCCCGGAGCGCCCGCGTGGCGCTCCCACATTTTCCGGAGTGGAATATCCATGGACGAACACGAACAAAGTGAACTGGTCCGCTCGTGGCTGCGCAACAACAGCGGCGCGCTGTTCGGCGGCCTGGTCGTCGGCTTGGCCGGCATCCTGGGCTGGCAATGGTGGCAACACAACCAGGCCCAGCACCGCTACGACGCCGCAACTACCTATCAGGCGCTGGAAGAAGCGAGTGAACGCAAGGACGCCGCTGCGGTCGAACAGCTGGCGACCGAGCTGACCACGCGCTATTCCAAGACTCCCTACGGTGCGTTGGGGCTGCTGCGTCTGGCCGAGCAGAAGCTCGCCGCCGGCGACGCAGACGCCGCGCAGCAAGCCTTGGTCGATGCGGCGCGCGTGGCGCAGGACCCGGCCCTTTCCGGTCTGGCGCAGCTTCGTCTGGCGCGCGTCCAGCTGGGCGCAGGCAAGGCGCAGGATGCGCTCGACAGCCTCGCCAAGGTGCCTTCCGAAACCTATGCGGGCCTCGTGGCCGATACCCGTGGCGATGCGCTGCGCGCGCTCGGCCGTACGGAAGAAGCGCAAACCGCCTATCAGGATGCGCTCAGCGCCCTGGAAACCGGCGCGCCCAACCGAACCATCATCGAGATGAAGCTCGCCGACATGGGCGTCTCACCTGCCGAACCGGGAGCCTGACATGCAGCGCATCCTCGTTCTCCTCGCGCTGGCCGTGCTGCTGGCCGCCTGCGGCAAGAACTCCAAGCGCGAGAACATCGAAGAGGCCGCCGAGCTTCTCGAACTGACACCGACCGCGAGCATTTCTCAGGTCTGGCATCAGAACCTGGGCAAGGGCGAACGCAGGCTCGGCAGCCGGCAGCATCCCACCCTCGACGGCAACCGCGTGTACGCGGCCGATCCCAAGGGTGAACTGGTCGCCTTCGACGCCGATTCCGGTGCCGCGGTCTGGAGCATCGAAACCGGCCTTCGCTTGTCGAGCAGCCCAGGCGTGGGCGAGGGCACCCTGGTGGTCGGCACGCTCGACGGCGTCGTGGCGGCGTTCAATCCCGACAGCGGCAGCGAGCGCTGGCGCGCGCGCGTGTCATCGGAAGTCCTGGCTGCGCCGGTCGTGGCGCGCGGACTGGTCGTGGTGCGTGGCATCGACGGCCGCGTCTTTGCCTTCTCCATCATCGATGGCGAGCGCCGCTGGGCCTACGACCAGGGCACACCGGCCCTGACCCTGCGCGGCAATTCCTCGCCGATCCTGGCCGAAGGCCTGGTGCTGCTGGGTTACGACAGCGGCAAGATCGTCGCCCTGCGCGGCGAGGACGGAAGCCAGCTTTGGGAACAGACGATCGCCTTCGGAGAGGGACGCAGCGAGCTGGACCGCATGGTCGATATCGACGGCGAACTGGCTTACGACGCAGGTCAGCTCTACGCCGCCGCGTTCAATGCCCAGGTGGTCGGCGTTTCGCTCGACGGCGGGCGTCCGCTGTGGAATCGCGAGATGTCGAGCTATGCCGGTGTCACCTTGTCCGGCAAACGGCTGTTCGTGACTGACCGCGACGGCGTGCTCTGGGCGCTGGACCGCGACAGCGGTGCGGCGCTCTGGAAACAGGACGGATTGGGACATCGCTGGCTCACTACGCCTGCGGTGCAGGGCAACAACGTCGTGGTTGGCGATTTCGAGGGCTACCTGCACTGGTTCGACATCGAAACCGGTCGGCCTGCGGCACGCGAGCGCCTGGATAGGAAGCCGATCCGCGCCACGCCCCAGGTTCAAGGCGACCTGCTCGTGGCCGTTTCCACGGATGGACGCCTCGGCGCATTCCGGATTCACTGACAATGCGCCGGCCTGCCGGTGCTTTCCACGCCTCGACGCCGTTGGCGCGAGGCGCACCGCGGCCTTGAAGCCGCGCAACCCGCGAGGTCGCCATGCTGCCGCTGGTCGCTCTGGTTGGCCGACCCAACGTCGGCAAATCGACGCTTTTCAATTCACTTACCCGCAGCCGCGCCGCGCTCGTCCACGATGAGCCGGGGGTCACGCGCGATCGCCACTATGGCGTCTGCCGCCGCGTCGAGGAACGCCCCTTCATGGTGGTGGATACCGGCGGCATCAGCGGCGATGAGGAAGGGCTGGCCGGACTGACCGCGCAGCAGTCCATCGCAGCCATCGACGAGGCCGACGTCGTGGTGCTCGTGGTCGATGCCAAGCACCCGCCGCTGCCGGTGGACGAGGAAATCCTGCGCCGGCTGCGACGCGCCGGAAAACCCGTGCTGCTCGGGCTCAACAAGATCGATGCGGCCGACGCGCACGAGGCGGGGGCCGAATACGCGCGTCTGGGCGTGACCGACGTGGTCCGCCTGTCCGCAGCGCACCAGCGCGGAGTCGACGAACTGGTCGAGGAAATCCTCGAGCGTCTGCCCGAGTCCCGGGAGGACACCGTCGCGGAAGTCGAGCCCGATCGGCTGCGCGTGGCCGTCGTCGGCCGACCCAACGTGGGCAAGTCCACTCTCGTCAACCGCCTGCTGGGCGAGGAGCGCGTGATCGCCTCCAGCGTGCCGGGCACCACGCGCGATTCGATCCACGTCGATCTGGAGCGCGAGGGGCACAAGTATCGCCTGATCGACACCGCCGGCATCCGGCGCAAGTCCAAGGTCGAGGAAGCCGTCGAGAAGTTCAGCATCATCAAGACGCTGCGCGCCATCGAAGAAGCCCAGGTGGTGATCTTCATGCTCGATGCCAGCGAAGGCGTCACCGATCAGGACGCCTCGGTGCTGGGGCAGGTGCTCGACGCCGGGCGCGCGCTGGTGATCGCGGTGAACAAGTGGGACGGGCTCTCAACCTACCAGCGCGAGCAGACCCAGTCCGCGCTCGACCGCCGTCTGGTCTTCGTGCCCTGGGCGCAGTCGGTGATGATCTCGGCGGCGCATGGATCGGGATTGCGCGAACTGATGCGCGCGGTGCAGCGGGCGCACCGTTCGGCCGGATTCCAGTTCACCACTTCCGACCTCACGCGCGTGATCGAAGCCGCGGTCGCGGCCCACCAGCCTCCGCCGGTGGGAGGACACGCCGCCAAGCTGCGCTTCGCCCATCCCGGCGGCACCCATCCGCCGACCGCGGTGATCCACGGCACCCGCATCAAGAACCTTCCGGACAGCTACAAACGCTATCTGGAAAACTACCTGCGAGAGCACTACAAGCTCGTCGGCACGCCGCTGAAGCTGGAATTCCGTCAGGGCGCGAATCCCTATGCCGACAAGGTCAATCCGCTGACCGAAAAGCAGGTGCGCCAGCGCCGGCGCCTGATCCGCCACAGCAAACGCTGATCCGCGCGCCGAACCGGCTGGGTCCGGTGGCGCGCATCGGTGATAATTGCGCTCCGCTTCCAACGGCTGCATCGATGACCGCACGCATACTCGATGGCAAGGCGATTGCCGATCAACTTCTCGACGACATCGCCGCCAAGGTGGCCGTACGAAACCGGACCGGGCTTCCCGCGCCGGGACTCGCGGTGGTACTGGTCGGGGCCGATCCGGCCTCGGCGGTCTACGTTCGCAACAAGCGGCGCGCCTGCGATCGCGTGGGTTTTGCCTCGTTCGACTTCGACCTTCCAGCCTCCACTTCCGAGGCCGAACTCTACGGACTGATCGACCGTCTCAATGCCGATCCGACGGTGCACGGCATCCTGGTGCAGCTGCCGCTGCCGGCGCACATCGACAGCACCGCGCTGATCAACCGCATCGACCCGGACAAGGACGTGGACGGCTTCCACGCCGCCAACGTAGGCCGTCTGGCGCTGCGCCAGCCCGGTCTTCGCCCCTGCACGCCGCGCGGCATCCTCACGCTGCTGGCGCACACCGACCGCCCGGTGCGCGGGCGCGAGGCGGTGGTCGTGGGTGTTTCCAACCACGTCGGGCGGCCGATGGCGCTGGAGTTGCTCATTGCCGGCTGCACCACCACGAGCTGCCATCGTTTCACCCCGCGCGAAACCCTGTGCCGCCACATCAGTGAGGCCGACATCGTGGTCGTGGCCGTCGGGCGTCCGGGGCTGGTGCCGGGCGAATGGATCAAGCCGGGTGCGGTGGTCATCGACGTGGGCATCAACCGATTGGAAGACGGCTCGCTGTGCGGCGACGTGGGCTTCGAGGCCGCCGCCGCACGCGCCAGCTGGATCACGCCCGTGCCGGGCGGAGTAGGGCCGATGACCGTGGCCACGCTGATGCAGAACACCCTGCTGGCGGCCGAGGCTTCCGATTGACCGCGCCTTCACGGCACGCTGCGCCTGATGGCGGCTCGCAGCGCCGCATCCGGGTGCTGCACTTCGTCACCGGGGGGTTTTCCGGCGGCGCGACCCAGGTCGCGGTCCAGCTTGTCCGGGCGGCACGGGACAGCGATGCCATCGAGCCGCTGCTGGTGCTGCGCCGCAAACGCCAGACGCCTGCGGCACGGCTGGAGGAACTGCAGCGCGATGGCGTGCCCATGGCCGTTGTTCCCGGCTGGAGCCACGCAGCCACGATCCTTGCACTGGTGCGGCTGTGCCGCCAGTTCCGCCCCGACGTACTGGTCGCGCACGGCTTCAGCGAGCACCTTTGGGGGCGCTACGCCGGGCTGCTGGCCAAGGTGCCGCATCTGGTCCACGTCGAACACAACACCCGCGAGCGCTACACCCGCTGGCGCCTGCTCCAGTCGCGCTGGCTGGCACGGCGCACCGACCGCATCGTCGGCTGCTCCGAAGGCGTGCGGCTGGCTCTGCTCGAAATGGGCATGCCGCCCGAACGCACCGTCGCCATTCCCAACGGCATCCGCCTGGAGCCCTTCACCGAAGCCGACGCGCACCCCTGGCGTGACCGGGTGCCCGGCATCGTGATGGTGGCGCGCTTTTCCAAACAGAAGGATCACGCCACCCTGCTGCACGCCCTCGCGCTGCTGCGCCAGCACGGGCTGCGGGTGCCGCTGCAGTTGGCAGGAGGCGGCAAGGACCTGCACCGCGCGCCGCTGGAGCGGCTTGCCGGGCAGCTCGGTGTGGCCGACCAGGTCGAATTCCCGGGCGTGGTGCGCGATGTGCCGCAGCGCCTGATGCAACATCAGGTTTGCGTCCTGAGCACCCATTACGAGGGCATGCCGCTGGCCTTGCTGGAAGGCATGGCGGCCGGCTGCGCCGTGGTCGGCAGCGCCGTGCCCGGCGTGCGGGAAGTCATCGAGGATGGCGTCAACGGCGTACTCGTGCCCGAATCCGATCCGGAGGCACTCGCCAGTGCGCTGGAAGATCTGCTGCGCGATTCCAGTCGTGCCGCCGCACTGGCCGCGCGTGCGCGCCGGACTGCGCTGGAGCACCACAGTCGCGAACGCATGCACCGCGATTACGAGGCCCTGTTCGTCGAGTTGGCCCGCCAGCCGCCGCGGACCCGGGATTCCGCGTGATCCTTGTCGCAGCCCACTCCCGGGGAACGTACCCGCCAGAGGCGTAGCCCCCGGCCTGCACGGCCGTGGTTTGCCGAGTGCAGGTCAGCCCTGCGCGGCCGAGGCCCGTGCGCGGTGCCAGCGCAGGGCGCTGTCGAGGATTGCGTCCAGCCCCAGCTCCGGCCGCCAGCCGAGGTGCTCGGCCGCAAGGTCGGCCTGCGCGACCAGGACCGCAGGATCGCCCGTCCGGCGCGGTTCGATCCGGCTGTCCGGCGCGCCGCCGCAACGCGCCCGGCAGGATTCGAGCACCTCCAGCACCGAATGCCCGGTGCCGGTTCCCAGATTGAACACATGGAAGCCGGCCGCTTCGCGCAGGAACTCCAGCGCCGCCAGGTGTGCCCGGCACAGGTCCTCGACGTGGATGTAGTCGCGCACGCAACTGCCGTCCGGGGTGTCGTAGTCGGTCCCGAACAGCCGCACCGGACCGACCGATGGATCCAGCGCGGCGCGGATCAGGTTGGGAATCAGGTGGGTTTCGGGATCGTGGGCCTCGCCGATTTCGGCATCCCGATCCGCCCCGGCGGCGTTGAAATAGCGCAGGCACACCGCGCGCAACCCGTGGGCGCGGGAATATTCCGCGATCTGCCTCTCCGCCATCCACTTGCTCAACCCGTACGGGTTGATCGGCTGCGACGGATGCCGCTCGTCGATCGGCACGTAGCGCGGTTCGCCATAGACCGCTGCGGTCGAGGAAAACACCAGCCGCGACACTCCGGCTTCCTGCATCGCATCCAGCAGGTTGAGGGTGCCGGTGACGTTGTTGCGCAGGTACAGGCCCGGTTCGCGCACCGATTCGCCGACCAGGGAGCGCGCGGCGAAATGGAGCACGGCGGCGAAACGGTGCCGTTCGAATGCCCCGGCCAGCGCGTCGCGGTCCAACAGATCCGCCTCGATCAGCGGCCCCCAGCGCACGGCTTCGCGGTGGCCTGTCGAGAGGTTGTCGAGGGTCACCGGAACCCAGCCGGCGCGCGCCAGCTGTTTGCACATGTGCGCGCCGATGTAGCCGGCTCCTCCACAGACGAGGATGCTGTTTTCCATGCAAGTTGCCTGAAGCGTGAATGGGAAGGGTCGAATTCAGCGGTTGATGCGCATCGTTCCGATGTAAAATGCATGGCTACCTTACACAAACGGGAACCGCCGATGCTGCGCATCCTGGCCGAAGCCCTGACCTACGACGATGTTTCGCTGGTCCCGGCGCATTCCACCGTCCTGCCCAAGGACGTGTCCCTCGAAACCCGGCTCACGCGCGACCTGCGCCTCAAGATCCCGCTGGTTTCCGCCGCAATGGACACCGTGACCGAAGCGCGCCTCGCCATTGCGATGGCGCAAATGGGCGGCATCGGCATCATCCACAAGAATCTTTCCGTCGAGCAGCAGGCCGCCGAAGTGCGGCAGGTGAAGAACTACGAAGCCGGCGTGATCCGCGAGCCCTTCACCGTCGGGCCGCAGACCTCCATCGGCGAAGTGCTCAAGCTCACCCGCGCACGCAACATCTCCGGCGTGCCGGTGGTGGAAGGCGGCCAGCTGGTGGGCATCGTCACCGGACGCGACATGCGCTTCGAGAAGAAGCTCGACGACCCGGTGCGCAACATCATGACCCGCAAGGATCGCCTCGTGACGGTGCGCGAGGGCACCAGTGAAGACGAGGTCATCCAGCTCCTGCACAAGCATCGCATCGAGAAGGTGCTGGTGGTCAACGACGCCTTCGAGCTGCGTGGCCTCATCACCGTCAAGGACATCCAGAAGGCGCACGACTTCCCCAACTCCGCCAAGGATCGCGACGAGCAGCTCCTGTGCGGCGCGGCGGTGGGCGTGGGGGGCGACACCGAGGCGCGCGTCGAGGCGCTGGTGGCCGCCGGTGTCGATGTGCTCATCGTCGATACCGCGCACGGCCACTCGCAGGGCGTGATCGAGCGCGTGGCCTGGGTCAAGAAAACCCATCCGAACGTGCAGGTGATCGGCGGCAACATCGTCACCGGCGATGCGGCGCTGGCCCTGATGGACGCCGGCGCGGACGCGGTGAAGGTGGGCGTGGGCCCCGGTTCGATCTGCACCACGCGCGTGGTCGCCGGCGTCGGCGTGCCGCAGGTGACCGCCGTCAGCCTCGTCGCCGAGGCGCTCAAGGACCGCATCCCGCTGATCGCCGACGGCGGCATCCGCTATTCCGGCGACCTCGGCAAGGCGCTCGCGGCCGGCGCGTCCACCATCATGATCGGCGGCCTGTTCGCCGGCACCGAGGAAGCGCCCGGCAAGGTCGAGCTGTTCCAGGGCCGCAGCTACAAGAGCTATCGCGGCATGGGCAGCCTGGGCGCGATGGAGAAGGGCAGCAAGGACCGCTACTTCCAGGATTCCGCCGATGCCGACAAGCTCGTGCCCGAAGGCATCGAAGGCCGCGTGCCCTACCGCGGCCCGGTAGGCGGCATCGTGCACCAGCTCATCGGCGGCCTGCGCGCCACCATGGGCTACGTCGGCTGCGCCACGATCGAGGAAATGCGCACCCGTCCGCAGCTGGTGCGCATCACCGGGGCGGGCCAGCGCGAAAGCCACGTCCACGACGTGCAGATCACCAAGGAGCCGCCGAATTACCGGATGGGGTGAGGCAGGCCGCTTGCGCGGCACTGCCGCGCGGCCTGCCGAACGCCCGGCCATGGAGGGCCGGGCCGGGCGCTCCGAAGCCCGCGAGGTTGCGCCATGGACGGCAACCTGGCGTTGATTCAAAGGCCGCGCGGCCTGCCGAACGCCCGGCCATGGAGGGCCGGGTTGGGTCATCCAGTTGCCGCCACGTCGCGCCATGGGCGGCAACCACAACCTGAAACGAAGAATTGTTCCGGCATCCCATGACCAGCATCCACTCCGACAAGCTCCTCATCCTCGATTTCGGCGCCCAATACACCCAGCTGATCGCCCGGCGCATCCGCGAAATCGGCGTCTATTGCGAAATCTGGGCCTGGGACCATGATCCTGCCGAAATCGCTTCCTGGGGCGCCAAGGGAATCATCCTGTCCGGCGGCCCGGAATCGACCACGGTCGCAGGCTGTCCGCGCGCGCCGCAGGAAGTCTTCGATGCCGGCGTGCCGATCCTGGGGATCTGCTACGGCATGCAGACCATGGCAGCGCAGCTCGGCGGCGCCACCGAGGCGGCCGACCAGCGCGAGTTCGGCGCGGCCGAAGTGAGCGTGGTGGCTGCCGACCGCCTGCTCGACGGTCTCAAGGACCACGCCGGCTCTCCGCCGCGTCTGGACGTGTGGATGAGCCACGGCGACCACGTTTCGCGTGCTCCGCCCGGCTTCACCGTCACCGCGAAGACCGACCGCATCCCGATCGCCGCCTTCGCCGACGACGCGCGCCGCTGGTACGGCGTGCAGTTCCATCCGGAAGTCACCCACACCCGCCAGGGCGAGGCCTTGCTGCGCCGCTTTGCCGTGGACATCTGCGGCTGCGCCACGCGCTGGAATGCCAGCGAGATCATCGAGGACCAGATCGCCCGCATCCGCGCCCGGGTGGGCAGCGACGAGGTGATCCTCGGCCTGTCCGGCGGCGTGGATTCCTCCGTCGTTGCCGCGCTCCTGCACCGCGCCATCGGCGCGCAGCTCACCTGCGTGTTCGTCGACACCGGCCTCTTGCGCTGGCGAGAAGGCGACCAGGTGATGGCGATGATGGCCGAAAACATGGGCGTGAAGGTGGTCCGGGTCAATGCCGCCGACCGCTACTTCAAGGCGCTGGAAGGCGTCAGCGACCCGGAAGCCAAGCGCAAGATCATCGGCAACCTGTTCGTCGAGATCTTCGACGAGGAATCGGCCAAGCTTGCGAACGCCAAGTGGCTGGCGCAGGGCACCATCTACCCGGACGTGATCGAATCGGCCGGAAGCCGAACCGGCAAGGCCCACGTCATCAAGAGCCACCACAACGTCGGCGGCCTGCCCGAGGACATGAAACTCGGTCTGGTCGAGCCGCTGCGCGAGCTGTTCAAGGACGAGGTGCGCCGCCTCGGCGTCGAACTCGGCCTGCCGCACGAGATGGTCTACCGCCACCCGTTCCCGGGCCCCGGTCTCGGCGTGCGCGTGCTCGGGGAAGTCAGGCCCGAATACGTCGAGATTCTGCAGCGTGCCGACGCCATCTTCATCGAAGAGCTTCGCCGTGCCGGCTGGTATGACAAGACCTCGCAGGCCTTCGCGGTGTTCCTGCCGGTGAAATCCGTCGGCGTGGTCGGCGACGCGCGCGCCTACGAATGGGTGATCGCCCTGCGCGCGGTGGAAACCATCGACTTCATGACCGCCCATTGGGCGCATCTCCCCTGCGACCTTCTCGGCACGGTTTCCAACAGGATAATCAATGAATTGCGCAATGTTTCTCGCGTAGTTTATGACATCAGCGGCAAGCCGCCGGCGACGATCGAGTGGGAGTGATCCCGCGCGTTCGGAAGGATCTTTTCCCGCAGTGCCGTGGATGACCCGAGGCTTGAACCGATACGGGTGCGCGACGGAATGTTTGCCTCGAACCGGTGCGGCAGCGAGCTCGCAATGCGGGCTGGAGATGGGCTTTCCACACCCGCTTTCATGACTCCATTTGCCCCAGGCATCCTTCGCGTCGATACAATGCCCGGCTCGCGCATTCGGCGCGCTTGAACTCCATCCAGTCCATGAGCGAATCGTCCAACGCCCCGCGCCCGGCCTCGGGAAGCAAGATCCTGAGCCCGCAGGGAACCCCCGCGGTGCTCGACGGCATCAAGCCCAACGCGCTGAGCGCCGTTCCCGACGCCGAGCGCAAGCCGCCCTGGCTGCGCGTGCGCCTGCCCAGCGGTGCCAAGTACAAGGAAATCCTGGACATCGTGCAGTCGCATCGCCTGTCCACGGTTTGCGCCGAATCCAAGTGCCCGAACATCTCCGAATGCTGGGAGCGCGGTACCGCCACCCTGATGCTGATGGGATCGGTCTGCACCCGCGCCTGCAAGTTCTGCTCGGTCAATACCGGCAATCCGCGCGGCTGGCTCGATCCGATGGAGCCTGCCAACGTGGCCGATGCGGTGGCGCTGATGGGGCTGAAGTACGTGGTGCTGACCTCGGTGGATCGCGACGACCTCCCCGATCTCGGCGCAGGCCACTACGCCGCCTGCATCCGCGCCATCCATGAGCGCATGCCGAACACCGCGGTCGAGGCGCTCACGCCCGACTTCCAGGGCGTGCACGCGCACGTGGCCACGGTGCTGGACGCCGGTCTTGCCACCTTCGCGCAGAATCTGGAAACCGTGCGCCGCCTGACCCATCCGGTGCGCGATCCGCGCGCCGGCTACGACCAGACCCTCGATGTGCTGGCCTTTGCCAAGCGCCATGCTCCGCAGGTCATCACCAAGACCAGCCTGATGCTGGGGCTGGGCGAGACCGACGAGGAAATCGAGCAGGCGCTGGACGACATGCGCGCGGCCAACGTGGACGTGGTCACGATGGGCCAATACATGCGCCCGACCAGGAACCACCTGCCGGTGGAACGCTTCGTCAGTCCGGAGCAGTTCTCCGAATACCGCGATCTGGCGCTGTCCAAGGGCTTTCTGGAGGCCGTTTCCGGCCCGCTGGTTCGCTCCAGCTACCGTGCCGAGCGCGTGCTCGAGCAGGACAACGTGGGCCTGGGCAAGGAGGCGGTGCTGGAGGCGATCCGTGAATCCGCGGTGACGATGCAGTCGTTGCGCTGCTGATCTGGAGACTGCCGGTGATTTCCGGCCTGTACGGAAGAATCCGAGGGCGGGTGCTGGAATCGCGTCAGAGCGAGGAAATCGTCAGTTCTTCGCCGGGTCCCAGTCTGCTGCGGAATCCAGCAGCGCGCGCAGGCTCTGGTCGTCGAGCGCATCAAGCCACTCCATCGCCTCGGCAAGGCTTCCGGCATCGCTCGGGCAGCGGCGCAACTGCGCACCTGCCAGCGGACTGAACACGAGGTGGACGCTGCCGCAGGAGGCATCCAGCAGGGCCGCCTGCCAGCGCCTGCCGTGATCGTCCCGGAAATCGCGCATCCGACTCTCCCTGCGAAACCGTGCTTCAGTCTACCGCGGGGCAGGCGCGCCTTTCCGGAACGGGCATCCGCCCGACTGCGCCATGTCGTGCGGACCCGCGCGCCGGCATGGGCGCGTCTCGTGGCATAATTCCCCGTTTCATGCCCGGGCCTTCCCGGCTCCCGCACGGACACTCCATGCAGCACATCCGCAACTTTTCCATCATCGCGCACGTCGACCACGGCAAGTCGACCCTGGCCGACCGCATCATCCAGCTCTGCGAAGGCCTGACCGAGCGCGAGATGGAGGCGCAGGTGCTCGACTCCAATCCGATCGAGCGCGAGCGCGGCATCACCATCAAGGCCAAGTCGGTATCGCTGCCGTACACGGCGCTGGACGGCACGGTGTACCAGCTCAATTTCATCGACACCCCCGGCCACGTCGATTTCTCCTACGAGGTAAGCCGCTCGCTCGCCGCCTGCGAGGGCGCGCTGCTGGTGGTCGACGCAGCGCAAGGAGTGGAGGCGCAGTCGGTCGCCAACTGCTACACCGCGGTGGAGATGGGGCTGGAAGTGATTCCGGTGCTCAACAAGATCGACCTGCCCACGGCCGATCCGGCACGGGTGCGCGAGGAAATCGAGGCGGTGATCGGCATCGAGGCCGACGACGCGGTGGAGGTGAGCGCCAAGACCGGCCTCAACGTGCGCGCCGTGCTGGAGGCCATCGTGCAGCGCATCCCGCCGCCCAAGCCGCGCGACACCGACCGGCTGCAGGCGCTGATCGTCGATTCCTGGTTCGACAACTATCTGGGCGTGGTCTCGCTGGTGCGGGTGATGCAGGGCGAGATCCGTGCCGGCGACAAGATTCTGGTGATGAGCACCGGACGGGTGCACCAGGTCGATTCGGTCGGCGTGTTCACGCCCAAGCGCAAGGTCAACCCCGTGCTTGGCGCGGGCGAAGTGGGCTGGATGACGGCCAGCATCAAGGATGTGCATGGCGCCCCGGTCGGCGACACCCTGACGCTGGCGGCGGCACCTGCGCCCGGACCGCTCCCCGGCTTCCAGGAAATGCAGCCGCGCGTGTTCGCGGGCCTGTTTCCGGTGGACGCGGACGACTATCCGGCGCTGCGCGAGGCGCTGGAGAAGCTGCGCCTCAACGACGCGGCGCTGCGCTTCGAGCCGGAAAGCTCGGAGGCGATGGGCTTCGGCTTCCGCTGCGGCTTCCTCGGGATGCTGCACATGGAAATCGTGCAGGAACGGCTGGAGCGCGAGTACGACCTCAACCTCATCACCACCGCGCCGACCGTGGTTTATGAACTGGTGGACACGGAAGGCGCGGTTTCCGAACTGGACAACCCGGCGCGCCTGCCTCCGGCCACGAAGATCGCCGAGATCCGCGAGCCGATCATCCTGGCGAACATCCTCACCCCGCCCGATTACGTCGGCAACGTGATCAAGCTGTGCGAGGAAAAGCGCGGGATGCAGACCGGCATCCAGTACCTGGGCAGCCAGGTGCAGGTCAGCTACGAACTGCCGATGGCCGAGGTGGTCCTGGATTTCTTCGACAAGCTCAAGTCGGTGAGCCGCGGCTATGCCTCGCTCGACTACCACTTCGTGCGTTTCGAGGCCGGCCCGTTCGTGCGTCTGGACGTGCTCATCAACGGCGATCGCGTCGATGCGCTCTCGATCATCTGCCATCGTGCCCAGGCCGATCGGCGCGGGCGCGAGATCTGCGAGAAGATGAAGGACCTGATCCCGCGCCAGATGTTCGATGTGGCCATCCAGGCCGCGGTCGGCGCGCAGGTGATCGCGCGCTCCACGGTCAAGGCGCTGCGCAAGAACGTGCTGGCCAAGTGCTACGGTGGCGACGCTTCGCGCAAGAAGAAGCTGCTGGAGAAGCAGAAGGAAGGCAAGAAGCGGATGAAGTCGGTGGGGCGCGTCGACATCCCGCAGGAAGCCTTCCTCGCCGTGCTTCAGGCCGATTCCAAGTAACGACACCCCTTTCGCAAGGAACCTTCCGTGCACTTCAATTTTGCCGCGTTTCTGGTGCTGGCCACGGCGCTTACCGGCGTCATCTGGCTGATCGACCACCTGGCCTTCGGCCGCAAGCGCAAGGCGGCCGGCGGCAAGGAGCCGCTGGTGGTCGAGTACGCGCGCTCCTTTTTCCCGGTGCTCTTGATCGTGCTGGTGCTGCGGTCCTTCCTGGCCGAACCGTTCCGGATCCCCTCCAACTCGATGATGCCGACCCTGCTCACCGGCGACTTCATCCTGGTCAACAAGTTCGGCTACGGCATCCGCCTGCCCGTTACCGACACCAAGATTCTCCCGATCGGCGAACCCGAGCGCGGTGACGTGGTGGTGTTCCGCTATCCACGCGACACCACGCAGGACTACATCAAGCGCGTCGTCGGGCTCCCCGGCGACGTGGTGGAGTACCGCAACAAGGTGCTCAAGGTGAACGGGCAGGTCGTCGCAGCCGCGCCGGAAGGCTCCTACGCGGGCGTGGGCTCCGGGCGCGAGATGACCGGCGCCGAGCACCTCATCGAGCAACTGGGGGAGGTCAAGCACTCGATCCTGGTCGACCCGCGGATTCAGCGCGGCTCCCTCGGCGAAGGTTCCTGGACCGTGCCCGAAGGCCACTATTTCGTCATGGGCGACAACCGCGACAACAGCGAGGACAGCCGCTACTGGGGCTTCGTGCCCGAGAAGAACCTCGTCGGCCGCGCCTTCTTCATCTGGATGAACTGGGACGGCAGGAACGGCGGTTCCGATTTTTCCCGCATCGGAACCGTCATACACTAGGCGCGCCGTCGGCGCTGCCGAGCGGCGAATGATCCCGAACTCTTCCACACGCTGCGGGGAACTGCATGAAGCGCATCTCGACCCAGAACGGCCTGACCCTGACGAGCTTCCTGATCGTGCTCGCGGTGGTCGGATTTTTCATCTACATCGGCATGAAGCTGTTTCCGGTCTACACCGAATACAACTCGGTGGTGACCGACATGAACGGCCTGGCGGCCGAGCCCGGCATCAAGCAGAAATCGCCCGAAGAGGTTCGTGCTCTCTTGTTCCGTCGCTTTGATATCAGCTACGTCGAATCGGTGAAGCCCGAGAACGTCAAGATCACCCGCAAGGAGGGCTACCAGCTGCAGGTGGCCTACGAGGTTCGCCGCAACCTCATGTACAACCTCGACTTCGTGGCGGTGTTCGACAAGACCGTCGAGCTGGGTGCCGGCAGCGTTGACTGACCGCATCGGCCACGTCTTTTCCGACCCGGCGCTGCGCAAGCGGGCCCTGACCCACCGCAGCGCCAGCGGGCGCAACAACGAGCGACTGGAGTTTCTCGGCGATGGCCTCGTCAACGTGATCGTGGCCGAGGCGCTGTATCTTCGGCATCCGACCGCTGACGAAGGCTGGCTGACCCGCGCCCGCGCCCAGCTCGTGTGCGAGGCTTCGCTCGCCGGCATCGCGCGCGAGCTTGCGCTGGGCGAGCAGCTCGAACTGGGGCCGGGCGAACTCAAGAGCGGAGGCTTCCGGCGCGATTCGATCCTGGCCGATGCGCTGGAAGCCCTGATCGGCGCAATCCACATGGACGCCGGTTTCGAGACCTGCCGCAAGACCGTGCTGGGCTGGTTCTCCTCGCGTTTCGACTCCCTTACCGCTTCCGGCACCGAAAAGGACGCCAAGACCCGCCTGCAGGAATGGCTGCAGGCGCGCGCCCTGCCGCTGCCAGAATACGTGCTGCTGGATGCGCGCGGAGAGGAGCATGACAAGGTCTTCGAGGTGCTCTGCCGTCTGGCTACGCCTGCGCTGGAAACCGTGGCCGAGGGCAGTTCTCGTCGTCAGGCGGAACAGGGCGCGGCCGCCCGCATGCTCGAACGGATTTCCGGCTGAGGACGATGGACTTCCCCGCTGCCTGCCGCTGCAGGCGTCTTCTTTCTTTGCGATGCCCAGAGGCAAACCGTGAGTGAATCCGGATTCCACGCAGGCCTGGTCGCGGTCATCGGCCGCCCCAACGTCGGCAAATCGACCCTCGTCAACCGCATGGTCGGCTACAGGGTCAGCATCGTTTCGCCCAAGTCCCAGACTACACGCCACCGCATTCTCGGGATCGACACCCGCGAGGACGGGCAGATCGTCTGGGTGGACACGCCAGGCCTGCATTCGGACGGCAAGAAAGCGATCAACCGCTACATGAATCGTGCCGCGCGCGGGTCGCTTGCGGACGTGCACCTGGGTGCACTGGTGATAGAGGCCGGCCAGTGGCGCGAGGAAGACGAAGCCGCCTTTGCCGCACTGGCGTCCAGCGGGCTTGTGCGCGTGCTGATCCTCAACAAGGTCGATCGCATCCGCGACAAGTCCGAGCTTTTGCCCTTCCTCGCGCGGGTGACCGAAGGGCGCGACTTTGCCGCCGTGTTCCCGGTTTCCGCCGAGCGGGGCGTGGGTCTGGAGGATCTGCGCCGCGGTCTGCTGGCGCTGCTGCCACCCTCCGAGCCGCTGTTCGGCGAAGACGAGGTCACCGATCGCAGCGAGCGGTTTCTGGTCACCGAGCTGATCCGCGAGCAGCTGATGCGCCAGCTCGGAGCCGAACTGCCCTATGCCACCACCGTTGCGATCGACAGCTACAAGGAAGAGGGGCGGCTGCTGCGGATCGCGGCCACCGTCTACGTCGAGCGACCCGGGCAAAAGGCCATCGTCATCGGTGCCGGCGGCAGCCGGATGCGCTCCATCGGACAGGCCGCCCGCATCGCCATCGAGCAGCAGTTCGAGCGCAAGGTGTTCCTGGAGATGTGGTGCAAGGTGCGCGAGGCCTGGTCGGACAACGAAGCCGGCTTGCGCGGATTCGGTTACGAATAGCGGCAGCGTGCGTTCTTTCCGCATCGCGCGAAATTGCGCGCTGCGACGGTCTCCGGTCAGTAGTACCAGCGCACCGTGGCTTCGAGGCCCGAGTGCCCCTCCATGTGGCGGTACAGGGTTCCCATGGCCACGTACTTGCCGACGTGGAACATCGGGCCTGCGACGTACTCTGTGGTCTTCCAGCCCAGTACGTCGCTGCGCGAGGCGCTGGCGATTCCTTCCATCCACGGGGTGAAGCGGTGGCGCACTTCCAGGATCAGGCTGTAGCCGTTGTCCTTGACGGTCTGGCCGCCGGGACGGTCGAAGCGCGCCCGGATCGCGGCGACCTTGAAGGCGAACAGGGTGTCTTCTCCGAACAGATGGCGTCCGGCCAGGCCGTAGCGCAGCGCGCGGCTGTTCTTCCAGAGCGGATTTCCGTAAGCGCCGGCGTCTCCGAGGGAACCGAACACGTGCAGGTGTTTCCCCAGCTCATAGTGCATGCCGAACACATCGCTGCCGGCGCGCCCCATCGAGGTGTCGGTCTCGGTTTCCTGATGGCTGAGATAGACGTAGTCGTAGCTGAGCGGTTCGGCGTGGGTCGCGCTGGCGCAGGCCAGCAGGGCGAGACCGAGGAGCAACGGGCGCATGCCGGATTTATCGTTGTGAGGGGGCTCTGATGGTGCGCGTTCACGGATTCCGACGCAAGAAGATGGAGGCGGTTTCACCGAACCGTGCGCAGGATGGCATTTTCCGGATGCCCCGCTAGAGTGGCTGTCGTAGAGTTCGTCTGCCGTCCGATTCCCCATGCATCCCGCCTACATCCTGCACGCGCGGCCCTACCGCGAGACGAGCCTGCTGCTGGAGGCGTTCACCCGCGACCACGGTCGCATCGGCCTGGTGGCGCGCGGCGTGCGCGGTACGCGCGGACAGTCGCAGCGCGCCGTGCTGCAGCCGATGCAGCCTTTGCTCCTGTCCTGGGGCGGGCGCGGTGAGCTGCTGCGCTTGAACGCCGCAGAGCCCGCTGGAAGCGCGCCCTTGCTTGCGGGCGACTCGCTGCTTGCGGGCTTCTACCTCAACGAACTGGTACTGCGCCTGTTGCCGCGCGGCGAGCCACAGCCCGACCTGTTCTGGCGCTATGCCGAATGCCTCGGGGCGCTGGGCGAGCCGGATGCGCCGATGGCGTGGGAGTTGCGGCGCTTCGAGCGCGACCTTCTCGCGGCGACCGGCTATGCGCTGGAGCTGGAGGCCGCAGGCGAGGGCGGGGAAACGCTCGATCCGGGAGGTCGCTACCGTGTCGACCCGATGACCGGGCCGTATCGGGTGCGCGATGCGACCGCGGAGAGTGTTTCCGGCGCCGCGCTGCTGGCCCTGGGCGAAGACCGCAAGCCCGATGCCGAGGGCTTGCGGGAACTGCGACGTCTGTTGCGCGAGGTGTTGCGCCATCATCTGGGCGGGCGCGAGCTGCGCTCCTGGCAGCTGTTGTCCGATCTTGCGGGGGCCAGACGCGGCAGGGAAGGGGATCGCGGCTGAATCGGCTGGCTTCGGAGCTTCAGCCCGGATTTTCCGGGTAGCGGATTTCGACCACGGCCAGACGCCGCCTGCCGCCGGGCAGCTCGATTTCGATCTCCTCATCGGCACGCTTGCCCAGCAGGGCGCGCGCGAGCGGCGAGTCGATGCTGATCCAGCCTGCGCGCGCGTCGGTTTCGTCCGGACCCACAATCCGGTGGCAGAGCGTCTCTCCGCTCTGCGTTTCCTCCAGTTCGACCTCGGCCCCGAAGTAGATGCGCTCCGGGTCACTGGGAACGGTATCCACCACCCGCAGCTGCTCCAGGCGCTTGCTCAGATAGCGCACCCGGCGGTCGATCTCGCCGAGCTGCTTCTTGCGGTAGGTGTATTCGGCGTTTTCCGAACGGTCGCCTTCGGCCGCCGCCGCCGCCAGCGCGCGGACCACTTCCGGGCGCTTCTCGCGCCACAGCCCCTCCAGCTCGGCCCGCAGCCGCTCGAATCCGGCGCGGGTGATGAGGGCGGTGGAAGCCGCCGCGGGCGGGCGCCAGCGGCTCATGGAAGAGGGAAGGTGATCATGAAGACAAAAGGGTGGCGCACGGGTGCTCGTGCCGCAAGGATCGCCCCGGGTTGGGTGTGGAGTTCATTCGGCCCGCACCCGCCAGGCTTCGGCAAGGGAAATCATTCCGCTGCGCGCCAGTTTCACCGCGGCCTTGGTGATCGGCGTCATGCCTTCGCGCACGGCGGTTTCGTGGATTGCGCGCATGTCGACGCCGGGAACGATGAGTTCCTGGATCGCGGGCGTGACGATCATCAGTTCATATGCGGCAAGCTTGCCCCGCACGCCCAGCCCATCGCAGTGGGGACACCCCCGGCCAACGTGGAAAACCTCGTCCGGCCCGACGCCGAGAATGCTCCTGACCCGGGGCTCGATCGTTTCCACCTCGCGACAGTGCGGACAGGTTTTCCGCACCAGCCGCTGTGACATCACCGCCAGGAGCGATGCGCGCAGCAGGTAGGATTCCACGCCAAGATCAAGCAGGCGCGTCACCGTCGCCGCGGCGGAATTGGTGTGGAGCGTGGAAAGCACCAGATGGCCGGTCAACGCCGATTCCACCGCGATGCCGGCCGTCTCGCGATCGCGCATTTCGCCCACCATGATCACGTCCGGATCGTGGCGCAGGAAGTTGCGCATGGCGCTGGCAAAGGTGAAGCCGGCGACGCGGTTGACCTGCATCTGCTGCACGTCTTCCAGATGGAATTCGACAGGGTCTTCGATGGTGAGGATGTTGATGCGCTGCTTGCGCAGTTCAAGCAGCGCGGCGTACAGCGTGGTGGATTTGCCGCAGCCGGTGGGGCCGGTGGCAAGGAACATGCCGTGGCTGCGCGCAAGCACGTCGTCCAGCCGCACCCTGTCGGCGGGATCCAGGCCCAGTTGTTCGAGGTTGAGCAGGCTGCCTCCGGTGTCGTGCAGGCGGATCGCCACCGATTCGCCGAAAACCGTGGGCACGATGGAAACGCGCATGTCGATCTTGCGTCCCTCTTCCAGCGTGACGCTGGTGCGACCGTCCTGCGGACGCCGCCGTTCTGCGATGTTCATTTCCGCAAGCACCTTGATGCGTGAAACCAGCACCGGAAGCAGGGATCGCAGGAAACGGCGCACCGGCACCAGCTCGTCGTCGATGCGGTAGAGCACGTCTGCACCCTGTGCGCCAGGACGAATGTGGATGTCCGAAGCGCGACGCCGGATTGCGTCCCGGATCAGCCCGCCCACGATGCGCACGATCGGCATTTCGCGCGCCAGGCGTTCGACTTCCTTTTCACTGGTTTCGCGCGCAGGGTCCAGTCCGAGCTGATGGACGATGGTGAGGTCTTCGTCACGGTCGTAGTAGCGCGCGATCAGCGCGCGCATGACCGGAGCGGTGGCAATGACGGGAAGCACGCGGTCGCGCAGCAGGAAATTGAGCTGCTGCATCGCCTCGTGGTTGCCGCAGTCCTCCAGCGCAACGGCAACCAGCCCCTTGCAGCGCTGGGTCGGAACGGCGCGCAGGCGACGCGCCAGTTCCGGACTGATCGTGCCGGTGGCACCGCGATCCTCGTCTTCGGGAACGCGCAGTGCCGGGTATCCGAGGCTCAGCGCGCGATGGAAGTGGTCTTCATCGCAGTCGTCGCCTTCGGCCAGCCATTCGGGCAGGGACATCCAGGCCGCATCGGGCGCTTGCGGCAGCGCCCGCGGGTAGCCATCGAGGTAGCGATGGATGGCGGCCATGGAGCGCAGCACGAGCAGACGGGGTTCTTCGTCGTGAGTCATCGGCAGGACCTGAAGTGGACTCTTGCCAGTATCGCGCACACAGGTCGAACAGATGCTCGGTTCCTGTCGAACCGATCACTCCGCCCGTCGCCACTGCACCAGTCCGTTCACGGCAAGGGCGACGAACAGCGCGTAGAGCAGGGCGGTGAGGTGAAGCGCCTTGTGCAGATACATGCCGACATAGACCAGATCGACCGCGATCCACAGCCACCAGCTGGCGACGTGTCGGCGCGCCTGCCAGCACTGCGCCACCAGGCTGAAGGCAGCGAGCGCGGCGTCCAGCCAGGGCAGGTCGGCACGGGTGCAGTGCGCCATGAAGGCACCCAGCGCGAGTGCGCCGAGCGCACCAAGAGCCAGATGCGCCGACGCGTGCGGAAGCGGCAGCGTGGCCACACGCACGCGACCATCCTTGCCCAGGTTGCGAAGCCAGCGTGACCATCCGTAGACCAGCATCGCGGCGAACGCGCCCTGCAGGAGCGCGTCAGAATACAGCCGCACTTCGATGAAGACCCAGGCGTAGATCAGTACCGACATCAGACCGATCGGCCAGGCCCAGGGGCGGCGCCTGGCCATCAGCCAGACGCCGAGCGCACTGAGGACGGCGGCGAAGATCTCGATCGGGTTCATGGCTACAGGTCGATCGATACGCTGAGGCGGGCCAACCGCGGCGCGCCGGGGAAGAGGTAGCTGTCGCCCAGCGCGCTGCCCGTGTCGCGCCAGTAGAAGCGATCGATCAGATTGTCCACCGACAGGCGCCATGTCAGTTCACGTTCCCCCCAACGCATGTCGTAGCGCAGGCCTGCGTCCCATACCGTCCAGGACGGAACGTGGACCTGTCCGTCCAGCGTGGCGGGATTGCGTGCGGCATGGCGTGCGCCGGCCAGAAGGCTCAGCGCAGGCAGGGCGGGAAGTCGGTAGTCGAAATGGACGCTGGCGCGCACGCGCGGCACGTTGGCGAGCTGGTGGCCTTCGTAGGCGGCGTTCCCGGCATTTTCTCCGCGCGCCCGGATCAGGCTGCCGCTGGCGACAAGGCGCAGGTTCTCGCCAAGCTGCGCGTTCGCGGATAGTTCCAGCCCCAGATGATTCTCGCTGCCGCGCTCGATGAAGGTGTATCCGGCGTCGGTGGAATCGGGTTCGGCGTGCTGCCAGGGCTGGCGGATGCGGAACAGTGCGGCGCTGTAGTCGACGGCGCCGCCGTGGCCGAACTTTGCGCCCAGCTCGAACTGCCGCGACAGGCGTGGACCCAGGAGATCCCCGTCGTTGCTGGTCCAGAACGGCGCCTCGAGGCCGAGCGAAAGGCCCTCGCTGTAGCTGGCGTAGAGCATGAGCGTTTCGCTCGGCGCCCACAGCGCGGCCACCTGGGGAAGGGTATGGCTCAGGTGCGCGTCGCGTTCCAGCGCGCCGCGCTTGCTCCAGGCGCGGTCGTCGAGCTGCACGAGGCGAGCCCCGAGGAGGAGTTGCCAATGCGCGCCCAGCCGCATCCGGTCCATGGCGAACAGCGAATGCTGCCAGCTCGAAAGGCGCCGCACGCGCGGTCCGATGGCTTCCGGCGAGGGGGAATGGACCGGCACCTGCGGATCGTGGATGTTGCCGCTGCCTATGTACTCGTTGACGCTGCGGTGGCGTTCGATCTCGCGCCGGAACGCGCCCGCGCCCAGGCTCAGGTCGTGCTGCACCGCGCCGGTCTCGAATCGACCGTCCAGACGGACGCGCAGTTCATCGCTGCTGCGGGTATCGTCCGGATTGCGATAGTCGTAGATGTCATAGCCGCCGTCGGGAGCGAAGAAGTTGCCCGGCACCTCGCCCGTCCAGCAGGCCGGCTGGTAGTAGCAGCCGTAGGCGAAGGCCACGTAGTCGTCGATCACGCTGCGGCTGTGGCCGACGGAAATCTGCGCCTGCCAGCGATCGGAAAACCGGTGCGAAAGGCGCGCGCTGGTGTTGGTCGAATGGATGCCTACCGGCGACTGCCAGGGCTGGTAGCCCAGCATGAGGGTGGCGCTGGCATCCTCCGGAATCACGCTTGCGCCGAGGAGCTGATAGCCGGAAACCGAACGCTGCGCGCTGGCGTGGTAGTTCGCGTCCAGCTCCAGCGTGGTGCGTTCGGAGGGGCGCCAGTCCAGCGCCAGGGCGTAGAAGTTGCGGCGTCCGTCGGCGTGCCGGACGAAAGAGTGCATTTCTTCCCAGCCCAGGTTGGCGCGCACGCCGAGCTCGGGCGTCAGCCAGGTACCGGCGTCCAACGCCGCCAGGCGCGAGCCGTGCGAGTCGGTGCCCAGCGTGATCCGCCGGACTTCCTCGGGACGCTTGCTGACGAAGTTCACCGCGCCGCCCGGCTCCATCGCGCCGGCTTCGAGCGCAGCTGGACCCTTGAGGATTTCCACCCGCGCCTTGTCTTCCAGCGCCAGGATCTGTTCGCCGGTGATGGTCAGGCCGTTGAGCCGGTAGCCGGTTCCGAGGTCCAGAGGAAAGCCGCGGATCACGAGGTTCTGGTAGTACCCCACCGGGGCATAGCCGTCGCCTGCGGAAGCGTCCTCGCGCGCCAGTTCGCTCAGCGTGCGGATGTGGCGATCCTCGATCTGATCGCGCCCGATCACGTTGACCTGTGCGGGCGTGGACTTCAGCGAGGCCTTGCCCCAGGGACCTGACGATTCCGCGTCGGCTTCGTCGGGGACGCTGGCTTCCACCTCCACCTGCGAGAGTCGGGTGGCGTCGGCGTGCGATGGCGCATCGGCCGCGCGCGCGCCGTGGCTCAGGGCGGATGCAAGGGCAAGGAAGAGGAGGGAGTGGGAGAGGTGGTTCATCGTCGGCGTTCGTCTGCATGGGGAGGACGAAGCGACGGCAGAACACCGCCGGCGCGTGGCCGCGGTGGTCCTGATCAAGCTCCCTACGCCGGTACTAACCGGGTCAGGTTCGAAGGGTCTCTCTCAGCCCGGCATTCGCCGGGCACCCCCGCTTCAGCCACACATTGAATCACGAATGGTCTCTGCGTGCACGCTCAGCTTGCACGCAGCGTTTGCAGAAACCTCTGTCCTGCGTGCGTGCGGAACCAGTGCGCGTGGCCGATCAGGAAGTCCTGCCAGGCGATCCGGGCGTGCTCGAAATTGCGCGTGACGCCCGCGAAATACTCCACCTCGGAGAGCGCGAAATCCAGATGCACGACTGGCAGGAGGTCTGCAACCAGCGCAAGATCTTCCGGTTCCAGCGTGCGCACTTCGCGGTAGCCATCGAGCAGCGCTTGCGCGATGGCCGGGCGCGCGCGCGCATCGCCGGGTTCCAGCCACGCGATGGCATTGCGCTCGATCGCGGTGGCCAGATCGAACAGGGCAAAGCTGCGCGCGCACAGGCCGAAATCGAGTACCGCGCTCACCGAGGCGCACGGAGCAGCTTGACTCCAGAAAAGATTGGAAACATGCCAGTCGCCGTGGGTCCAGAGGCGCGGCTGCGCTGCCGCGCGCGCCGCGACGGCGGGCTGGAACGGGGCCAGCGTTGCGGACAGTGCTTGCTGCCATGGATGCGAGTCCAGCCAGGACGCGAGCGCAGGCCGCTGCGGCCGCTGCGCGACGAGCGCGGCCAGCGGATCGTCGGCCTCGATCAGCTCCGAGCGTGCCACCAGCAGGTGGGTGGCGCGCTGCGGCGCATCGAAACCCTGTGCGGCCTGGTGCAGGCGCGCCAGCATGGCGCCTGCGGATCGAGCGTGCGCGGGATCGTGCGGCGGCGTCCAGGAAGGCACGTCGCGGTAGAGGTCGATGCCTTCGGCCGCCGCGTGCAGCTCCCAGACCCAAGCCCCCTGCGCCAGCCCGCTTTGGCCGTCGGCGTTGGCGTGGATCGAGGGAATCGGAATCCCGCGTCCGCGCAGGTGTGCTGCGAAGGCGTGTTCCTCCTGCAGGACGGCGTGGCTGCGCACGCTGGCGTGGTGGCGCTTGGCGAACACCGTTCCTGCATCGGTCTCGACCAGCGCCGCCGCCGAAAGCGGGCGCGGGCTGTGCCAGAGGATCGCGTGCGGCGCGCCGTGGCCCGGGTAGTGGCGGAATACCCGCGCCAGCTCGGCCAAGGTCAGCGGAGGCCAGTCCGGCGCCATCGCATCGCCGGACAGTCCGTGCACCTGGTGCGGGGCTTCGGCCGAAGGGTTCACGGTTCGCATTCCAGCGCCGCGATCTGTTCCTGAATCTGGCGCAGCACCTCTTCCCAGTGCCGGGCCTGTGCGAACCAGGGGAAGGCGTGCGGGAAGGCCGGATCGTGCCAGCGGCGCGCGATCCAGGCGTGGTAGTGCAGGAGGCGCAGGGCGCGCAGCGGCTCGATCAGGCGGCGCTCGCTCCAATCGAAATCGCGGAACTGCGCATAGCCTTCGAGCAGGTGTTCGAGCTGCATCCGCTGCTCCTCGCGGCTGCCGGAGAGGAACATCCACAGGTCCTGGATCGCCGGGCCGGCGAGGCAGTCGTCCAGATCGACGAAGTGCGCCACGCCCTCGCGCCAGAGGATGTTGCCGGAGTGGCAGTCGCCGTGCAGGCGCAGGGTGGCGAAAGGCGCCGCCTGCGCGAAGGCGTGCTCGACCCGTAGCAGCAGCGCCTCGCCAAGGCGATGGAAGTTTTCGCGCAGCGGTTCGGGCACCTGGCCGGAAGCGAGCAGGTCGCGCAGCGGTTCGTGGCCGAACCTGCGCACGTCCAGCACGGGGCGATGCGAGAAGCGACGCTGTGCTCCCACGACGTGCAGGCGTGCGAGGGTTCGACCCAGCTGTCGCAGCGTGTCGGCATCGCCCAATTCCGGGGCGTGGCCGCCCTGGCAGGGGAACAGCGCGAAGCGGAATCCCTCGTGCCGCAGCAGCGTGCGGCCATCGAACGCAAGCGGCGCGACCACCGAAAGCTCGGCCTGCGCCAGTTCCAGCGCGAAGGCGTGCTCCTCCTCGATGGCCGCATCGCTCCAGCGCGCCGGGCGGTAGAACTTGGCCACCAGCGGCGGCGCGCCCTCGATGCCCACGCGATAGACGCGGTTCTCGTAGCTGTTGAGCGCCAGCAGTCGCCCGTCGCAGGCCATGCCGAGGGATTCGACCGCGTCGACGACGGCGTCGGGCGTCAGTCGCGCGTAGGGTGCCTCACCCGGCACGGCGTCAGGCCGCGCGGCTGGCCCGCTTGCGGTCGTTTTCCGTCAGATGCTTCTTGCGCAGGCGGATTTCCTTGGGCGTGATTTCCACCAGCTCGTCGTCGTCGATGAAGTCCAGCGCCTGCTCCAGCGAAAACTTGATCGCAGGCGAGAGCTGGATCGTATCGTCCTTGCCCGCGGCGCGGATATTGGTCAGCGGCTTGGGTTTGATGGCGTTGACGGTAAGGTCGTTGTCCTTGGAATGGATGCCCACGAGCTGGCCCTCGTAGACGTTGTCGCCCTCCACCGCGAACAGCTTGCCGCGCTCCTGCAGCGGGCCGAGCGAATAGGCCGGCGTGGTGCCCGCGGCATTGGCGATCATCACACCGTTGATGCGCTTGGCGATCGGCCCCTGCTCCTTGGGTCCGTAGTGGTCAAAGACATGGAACAACAGGCCCGAGCCCTGGGTCAGGGTCTTGAATTCGTTCTGGAATCCGATCAGGCCGCGCGCCGGAATCTGGTATTCCAGCCGCACCCGGCCCTTGCCGTCCGGCTCCATGCCCTTGAGCTGGCCCTTGCGGATCCCGAGCTTTTCCATCACGCCGCCCTGATGGATTTCCTCCACGTCCACCACGAGCTGTTCGATGGGTTCCATCGGCTGGCCGTCGATCTCCTTGATGATCACTTCCGGGCGCGAAACGGCGAGTTCGAAGCCCTCGCGGCGCATGTTCTCGATCAGCACCGACAGGTGCAGTTCGCCACGACCGGAAACGAGGAACTTGTCGGCGTCCTCGAGCTGCTCGACCTTGAGTGCGACGTTGTGGACGGTTTCGCGTTCCAGGCGGTCCTTCAACTGGCGGCTGGTGAGGAACTTGCCGCCGGAGAGCTCCTTGTTGCCGGCGAACGGGGAATTGTTGACCTGGAAGGTCATCGAGATGGTCGGTTCGTCCACCATCAGCGCCGGCAACGCCTCGGGCGTGTCGAGCGCGCAGACCGTATCGGAGATGGTCAGCTCCTGGATGCCGGAGATGGCCACGATGTCGCCGGCTTCGGCGCTGTCCTGCTCGATCCGTTCCAGACCCATGAAGCCCAGCACCTGCAGCACCTTGCCCTGGCGCTTCTTGCCGTTGCGGTCGATCACCGCAACCGGCATGTTCTTCTTCAGCGTGCCGCGCTGGATGCGCCCGATGCCGATCACTCCGACGAAGTTGTTGTAGTCGAGCTGGCTGATGCGCATCTGGAACGCCCCGGCCGGATCCACCGGCGGCGCCGGCACGTGCTGCATGATGGCCTCGTACAGCGGCGTCATGTCGCCCGAACGCACCTCGTCGGTGAGGCCTGCGTAGCCGTTGAGGCCGGAGGCGTAGATGATCGGGAAGTCCATCTGCTCGGCGGTGGCACCGAGGCGGTCGAACAGATCCCAAACCTGTTCCACGACCCATTCCGGACGCGCGCCGGGGCGATCGACCTTGTTGATGACCACGATCGGCTTGAAGCCCATCGCAAACGCCTTCTGCGTCACGAAGCGGGTCTGCGGCATCGGGCCGTCCATCGCATCGACCAGCAGCAGCACCGAGTCGACCATCGACAGCACGCGCTCCACTTCTCCGCCGAAGTCGGCGTGGCCGGGGGTGTCGACGATGTTGATGCGGTTGCCGCGCCAGTTGATCGCGGTGTTCTTTGCCAGGATGGTGATGCCGCGCTCTTTTTCCTGGTCGTTGGAATCCATCACGCGCTCGGCCAGCACGGTGCGCTCGCTGAGGGTGCCCGATTGCTTGAGGAGGCTGTCGACCAGGGTGGTCTTGCCGTGGTCAACGTGGGCGACGATGGCGATGTTGCGAAGGTTCTGGATGGTCATGGCGTAAATCAACAGGTCGGATGCCGCGGGTCTGCGGCGAAATCGGGCTTTTCTCGGGGACACGAAAACGCAGACGATCTCGGATCGTCTGCGTGCGGGCCTCTCAATGGTGCGGCGCATTATACGACATGCGCGAGCCAGCGCGTTGGAGGCGGTGGGCTGGCAGTTAGATAGTTATCGTCTATCGATATGATTGTAACAATCAATTTTACCTATTGATTGTTCGCGTCTAGAATGCCCACGGTCGAAGCCCGACGGTTTCGTCACTGCCAACCCAAGCCCCAAGGAGAACACGATGTCCCTCATCAACACCCAGATTCAGTCGTTCGAAGCGGACGCCTTTCACAACGGCAAGTTCGTCAAGGTCAGCAACGAGAGCATGAAGGGCAAGTGGTCCGTCGTGATCTTCATGCCGGCCGCCTTCACCTTCAACTGCCCGACCGAAGTGGAAGACGCGGCCGAGCACTATGCCGAGTTCCAGAAGGCCGGTGCCGAGGTCTACATCGTAACCACCGACACGCATTTCTCGCACAAGGTGTGGCACGAAACCTCGCCGGCGGTGGGCAAGGCGAAGTTCCCGCTGGTGGGCGACCCGACCCACAAGCTGACCAATGCGTTCGGCGTGCACATTCCGGAAGCCGGTCTGGCCCTGCGCGGCACCTTCGTGATCAACCCCGAGGGGGTGATCAAGACCATGGAAGTGCACTCCAACGAGATCGCCCGCGACGTCGGCGAGACCCTGCGCAAGCTCAAGGCCGCGCAGTACACCGCCTCGCATCCGGGTGAAGTGTGCCCGGCCAAGTGGAAGGAAGGCGCCAAGACCATCGCGCCTTCGCTGGACCTGGTCGGCAAGATCTGATCCGCGCTGTTCCCGTCCCCGCAATGACGGGGGCGGGAGCAGGTCCGGATCGCTGTGCGCGGCGCTCCGGACCTGCTTCCGCGAATGCCTCGGGTTTCCCGTCCACCGGGAAGCTTGGGCACCGTTCAACCGAATGAAGGAGATGCACCATGTTGGATGACGGTCTGAAGACCCAGCTTGCCGCCTATCTGGAGCGACTCGTGCGTCCGGTGCACCTCGTCGCCGCGCTGGATGATGGCGATGCCTCGCGCGAGGTGCGCGCACTGCTCGACGACATCGCGGCTTCCTCGGCCAAGGTCACTCTGGAACTGCGTGCAGATGAAGGCGTGCACGTTCCTTCCTTCGCCCTGACCAGCCCCGGCCAGGACATCCACATGCGCTTTGCCGGTCTGCCGATGGGGCACGAGTTCACCTCGCTGGTGCTGGCCTTGTTGCAGACCGGCGGCTATCCGCCCAAGGTGGAAGAATCGGTGATCGAGCAGATCCGCGCGCTCGACGGCGATTTCCGCTTCGAGACCTACTTCTCCCAGTCCTGCCAGAGCTGCCCGGACGTGGTGCAGGCACTCAACCTGATGAGCGTGCTCAACCCGAAGATTCGCCACGTCGCCATCGACGGAGCCTATTTCCCGGAGGAGGTCGAGGCGCGCGAGGTGATGACCGTGCCCACGATCTTCCTCAACGGCGAGCGATTCGGCCAGGGCCGCATGGAGATCGAGGAAATCCTCGCCAAGCTCGATACCGGCGCCGAAGCGCGCGCCGCGAAGGCGATGGCAGGCAAGGCCCCGTTCGACGTGCTGGTGATCGGCGGCGGTCCGGCGGGCGCCGCGGCGGCGATCTACGCCGCGCGCAAGGGCATCCGCACCGGCATCGCGGCCGAACGCTTCGGTGGTCAGGTGCTCGATACCAACAGCATCGAGAACTTCATCTCGGTGAAGGAAACCGACGGCCCGAAGCTGGCCGGCGCGCTGGAAGCCCATGTGCGCGAATACGAGGTGGACGTGATGAACCGCCTGCGCGCGCAGAAACTGATACCCGGTCCTGACGGCATCACGGTCGAGTTCGAAAACGGCGCATCTCTCAAGGGCAAGAGCGTGGTACTGGCCACCGGCGCGCGCTGGCGCGACATCAACGTGCCGGGCGAAGCCGAATACCGCACCCGCGGCGTGGCCTACTGCCCGCACTGCGACGGCCCCCTGTTCAAGGGCAAGAAGGTCGCGGTGATCGGCGGCGGCAACTCTGGCGTGGAGGCGGCCATCGACCTTGCCGGCGTGGTCGAACACGTCACCGTGATCGAGTTCCTGCCCGAGCTCAAGGCCGACGGTGTGCTGGTGCGCAAGCTCCACAGCCTGCCCAACGTCACCGTGGTGAAGAACGCCCGCACCACCGAAATCCACGGCGACGGCAGCCGCGTCACCGCGCTGAGCTACGTCGATCGCGCCACCGAAGCCGAACACCGGATCGACATCGCCGGCGTATTCATCCAGATCGGTCTGGTGCCGGTCACCGCCTGGCTGGAAGGCAGCGGCGTGGAGCGCACGCGCTTCGGCGAGATCGTGGTCGATGCGCGCGGCCAGACCAGCGTGCCGGGCGTGTTCGCCGCAGGCGACGCCACGACCTCGCCCTACAAGCAGATCATCATCGCCATGGGCAGCGGAGCGACTGCGGCACTGTCGGCCTTCGACCACCTGATCCGCACCAGCGCGCCGGCCTGACGGCGCGTCCGCGGACGCCGCATCAGGGCGCGCGCGGCGGGGGGCAGGGGGCCGCTTCGATCCTGCGGCCCTCGATCTCGTCGAAGCAGTCGATCAGCAGGTGCAGGCGCTGCTGGCCGAGCGCGGTGGCGCAAACGCCCTGCGGCGTGAGCAGGACCAGCCCTTCCTCCATCCGGGACTTCAGCCGCTCCAGGGCGTGCGCAAAACGGCGCTGGAAGTCGATGTCGTGGGCGCGCGCGAGATCCACGAAATCGATTTGTCCGCGGCAAACAAGCTGCTGGACCGCATCGGCGCGCAGCAGGTCGTCGGGCGAAAGCTGCGTGCCGCGCCAGATCGGCAGTCGGCCGGCGTCGATGGACTCTTCCCACGCGGCCGGATCGCGATGGTTCTGGCACAGCGTCGCCCCGACGTGGCTGTTGGCACCCACGCCAACGCCCACCAGATCGCTGTCGGAACTGGCACTGTAGCCGAGGAGGTTGCAGTGCAGCGCATTGCGCTGGCGCGCCTGGATCAACTCATCCCCCGGCAGGGCGAAGCTGCACAGTCCAAGATGCTGGTAGCCGGACTGGAGCAGGCGTGAAAACAGCGCCTCGCGCAAACCGGAAGGCTCGCAGGGCGTGGCGCAGGAAGCGACGCAGGGAGCTTCCTGTGCGTCGGCTGCGGAGGAATCGCGGCGCAGCGCCTGGTGCAGGGTGATGCGGTCCGGCCGCGCGGACACGATCGCATCCAGCGCCAGAAGGCAGGCGGGAGTCGCGGCGTTCCGGCATCCGGCCAGATGCGCGTGGACGTGCGCGATGCCCTGCCGGCGGCAGTCATCGATCCGTGTCGCCGCGGCGCGGATCGAAGCGGGCGGCTCGCTGGCCGTGCCCGCGGTGGCATCCGCGAAAACTGCCGCGTGGCTGATTCCTGCGGCGGCAAGGGCTGAGAGGTTCACGGTCTGGTCGGGCGCGGGAATCAGCTCCACCAGCCGCAGCGGAGCGCCCGTCACGGCAAAGGAAAAGTGCCGCGCCACGGTGTCCAGCAGGTCGCGGATCTGCTCGGGTGAAAAATGGGCCAGAGGCTGGTTGAGAAGATGGATTTCTTCCACCTGGCGATCGCGGTCGAAGCAGGAGCCAAGCAGGGCAAGCTCGCGCCGCAGTCGCGCAAGAAGGGACTCACTGCGCGCATCGCAGCCACCATCGCGCAGTCGCGCGCGGCAGGGGAAATGGATCGCAATCGACAGCGGGCGCGGAATCGGGTCGCCGTTGGTCCCGGCCGCCGCTTCGCGCAGCGCCGCCTCGCCCATCCGCGTGGAAAAGGGCGCGCTGGGGCGAAAGCACGGGCAGCCCGGCCGCAGCAGGTCGTGCCACGGGATCTGCAGCGGCGCAGGCGGGCCGGAAGGCAAGGAAGCCCTCACTGCTTCACGCCAAGGCAACGCGGCTGGGCCGCACGGCTTGCGGGCAAGGCTTCACGCATGTTCGACGCAGGTCTTCAGGTATTGGAAGTAGCGGTCGATGAAGCTGATGCGGTTCTCGTGGTCGATCAGGTAGGGATTCATCAGCGTATGGCGCAGGATGAAGAGGCGATCCGCGCCGCCTTCCTCGGCCATCGTGGCCGGATCGATTCCCAGCGCGTCGAGGATGCGGTGCATGTCCGCAAGCCCCAGGACCGCGGGGCGGATCGAGGTGGTGGAGGCGAAGAACTGCTTGATCTGGATCGGTTGCGCCGGGTCGCTGTTGAGGCGGGCGTGGATGCGCTGGAGGAAGGCGTTGGCGCGTGCCAGGTCGCGGTTGCCGCGGGGATTGAGCGCCAGACACACCAGATTGCTGTCCGGCGGAAAGGGGACGATCGCGTGGACATGGTCTGCCGTTTCGCGCGCGAACCGTTCCGCGCGTTCCTGGAACGCTTCGGCGGCCTGCACCGTGTGGCGCGGGATGAGGCCGAAGTTGGCGTGGTCGAGCGGCAGCACGCGGTGCGCGACGTAGACCGCCGCCGCCATCGCGCCGGGTTTGGAGCCTTCCGGGATGAACTGGCCGAAGTGGCGGTGGTCGAGCGCGTCGCCCGCGCTGTCGGCGCTGTCGAACACGTAGTCGGCCTGTTCGGTCAGCAGCGACATGGCGCGGTGATCGCGGCAGACGAAGGCGCCCGCGCCGTAGGGCAGGTAGGCCAGCTTGTGCGGGTCGATCGTGACCGAATCCACCCGTTCCAGCGCGGCGAAGGCGGCGTGGATTTCTGGCATCGGGAACTGGCGATAATCCTGCCGCACCTCGTCGAGCGTGCGCAGGCGGCCGTCGGGATGGCGGAACAGGGTGGTCAGGTAGCCGCCCCAGGCCGCATCCACATGGATCGAGAACCCCAGGCCGCGCGCGCCGAAACGCGCGCGCGCATCGACCACGGCCGCGATCGGATCGATCGTGCCGTACTCGGTGGTGCCCAGCACGCCGACCGCCATCAGCACCGGCTGGCGGTCGCGCTCGCAGGCCGCCAGCGCCTCCTCCAGCGCCTCCGGACACAGGCGCATGCCGCGCGCGGCGACCAGGCGAAGCTGGTCGCGGCCCAGACCGATCATCTTGATGCCCTTGCTCCAGGAATAGTGCGCGGTGATGGGGGCAAGCACCACCGGCGGCCGCAGCGTGGGATGACGTTCGAAGAAGGCATGCAGGCCCAGATGCTCGATGCGCCGGCCTTCCACGCGCGCGCGCCAGCGCGTTCGGTCCTCGGGCGACTGCCCGGCCAGCCAGCGCCGCCATTTGCCGAGCAGTTCGATCCCGGCCGCGGGGCCGCAGTTGAAGGCCTGCCAGTCATCCTCCGGAAGCGCCGGATCGGGCACGCCGGCCGCGCGCAGCGCCACCGGAAATCCCTTGAGCGCCAGCGCCAGACGCAGCGACTGGAAATTGGCCAGGGTGCCGCCCGAGGTCAGGTGTCCGATCGCGCAGTCCGGGCGCTTGGGATCATCGGGCCAGCCCAGCATTCGAGCCAGCTGCAGGCCGGCCTGCATCTCCAGCCGCAGCGTGACCGGGGCGGCGTCCTCGGTGACGTTGTTGGGGTTGTAGGGCAGGGTGAGGATCTGCGCTGCAAGGCCGGGAAGCAGGAGGTCGGACACCATGTGGCCGACGTAGCGCGGGCTGTGGAAGGGCACCGAGCGCTTGAGCGCCGCCGAGAGCTGGTGCAGCTCGTTGCGCATCCGGGCCTCGAAGGCCTGGTAGGCCGGATGCTGCGAAGCGCGCGTGGGAATGGCCGGCGGGTCTTCCGGATGGAAGTTGCGCCGCCAGTGCACGTGATCGCGCAGGAACTCGACGACCAGGCGTTCGAGCAGGCTGTCGTTCTCGCCATAGGGGCCGAGGAAGCAGGCATCGAGCGTGCGCTGCTCGGCCTCGGGAATGGGGGCAGGGAAGTCGGGGGATTCAAAGGGCGAGGTCATGCGCGAAGGCTAGGGCAACGGGCCCTGCCGCCGCCTGATCCAGGTCAATCGCGCGCCTCTCAATGCCTTGGGAGTGGCTGAACAAATCGTCATTCCGGCGAAAGCCTGCCGGAAGCGACCAACTTTCGCCGGAATGACGCATCAATACTTGTTCAGATATTCTTTTGGATGCCCCTCAAGGAATCGGCCCCATCGGGCAGGCAAAGGACTTGGTCTGGCTGTACGAGCCATACGGGTTGGTGACGGTGAGCTTTACCGACACGGTGTCGAACTTCGTGCAGGTTCCATATGCCGTGTCATGCGCACCCCAAGAAAGGTGCGGACTTGACCAGTTCACCGTTGTAATACCTTGTGAGTTGTAGTGGTTGAAGGTACAGAAGAAAGTACCCATGCCACTTGACCCCATATTTGGACACAGAAACCCCGAAACAGTAGGTGAGGCGGCACCGTGGGAAGTTAGCAGGCTGCCGGCAGTTCCCGCGTAGGCGGAGATATGATCGGAGATCGGCTGGAAGTAGGTAAATTCCGCGTCGATGGGACAGGTATTGGTGGGAGCCCCGCCGACATTGGTGCCGAGTACTTGAGTGGTCCCCGATAGGAGCCATGGCCCCCCTGAGTCGCCATCATCGGAGCAGCTTCCCGCGACGCGGACAAGATTCGTATAAGTGACAAACCATCCATAGTTTTCAGACACGCCCGTGGCGTTCACCACGCCGCAATGAGGCCCGCCGGAGGTTTGGCCGTAGCGGCAGGTCGTAGAACCTACCAGTGCCGGGCTGGTGCCGGACCATTTGGCGGCAACATAAAGTAGGCCGTCAGTGTATCCATTGATCTTGGGCGTCCGCGTCCAACCAGCGGAGGTTTGCACCCAACCAATATCTATGGTCAGCGCAGGCAAGGTGACATACCCGGAGGCAACCACGGTTCCGAGTGGCGTCCCGGCTGGTGTGGTGATCGCATGCGTCGCAAACCCGCAGTGCCCGGCGGTATAGAACCCATTTTCCACCGAGACGCCGATGGAGCACGGATGAACCTTGGAATCCTCAAGGAACCATGTGTAATTGCGCGTCCCATCCGCGCCTCGCACATCTGCAGTCAAGCCGATGGCTTGGGTTGTCGGCTGAATCACTATTTGGTTGGCGTATTTTTCCAATAGATTTCGCGCATCTTCGACACGCTCAGGAACAACGCCGACGACTACACGATTCAGTCGGTAATCGACATGCGTTCTCCTCAGAGCCTCACCGCGAGGAAGTCCGGCCCCACCGCTATCGATCCACCGCTGGATATGTTCCAGTTCGAGTAACGACCAGTCGGCCGGGACTGTCATCACGCCGAGTCGTGACAGAATTTCCGACCCTGCATCACCCTTCAATGCCACATGGAGTTTCTGCGAATCAGCATCGAACCAGGCGCCAGCGTAGCCGGCAAGCGCCATACTCGTGACGCGGCGATATATGTCTACTGCCTCGGATTCTGCGGCAAGGCGCTTGATAGCACCATCTTCGTTCAGCCCATAAAGCGCCATTGCTTGCTCCAGGATATTGCTATCGAACGGCGTCGGGCCCAAATGCCTTTCCGCTCCCTGTGCAGCCAGAGAAATTCCTGAGGTCATTATCGCAACAACCAGCACGCATCTTGCATGTTTTTCTGAGAGTTTCATATGCTTTCTCCTGTGCGATAGATGAATGGCATCGCATGATGCCGTGGGAAATCGGGAGCCTCCCCGATCCGGTGAAAATTGACGACACGACAAGATTGAACAAGGAATCAACCCGCCGAGAGGCGAGATGCTTCTATTTCTTTATCAACCGAAGCAGAGCGGAACGTGCCGTGGAGGGCGTGCCCATGCCAGGCTGAAATATTTCTCCCGTGGTCACCACGAGGTATTCCCCGCTCGGAGACATCGCTGTAACCCACATCGAAGGCCAATCCAGAATCTGCCCCAGCTCTTGCAGTAGTTCCGGCACCAGCACGTGGCCGGTATCCTGCGTCCAGATCAGTGCGCCCCAGGCTGAATCGCCATTCGGCAAGCTGCCGATCATCGCGGGGGAGCGATACGCACCCCCTGCAAGCGTGCCATCGGCAGAGGTGTGGTTGACTACATGCTGCCAGCCATACGGCGACTCTTCGGAAGGGTGAATCAGGCCCAAGTGACCGCTGATGCCATCCCGCGCGAAATACCCGGGCAGGACATATATCAGGCCATTTTCATCGGTCATGAAAGGAACGCGCCCGTACACGATCCCGGCATCGTCGCTGCACGCGCTCAGGCTGGCCATGCGGTTGCCCGCAGCGTCGGTCAGATAGTGCGGAAGCCCCGTCCCTACCCAACGCACCGTCCAGGCGCTACTGCCGCCTATCACGATGCCGCGATCCAACCCAATCGCCACGTTTCCATCATTCGATACGCACAGGGCAGCCGGCCCCGGCAGGGCGACCGAGGTGGGAAGTTCTCTCATGCCCCGGGCTTCGCTCCAAAGCCACGATTTCCGAACCGTCCCCCCCCAAGGCGCGGGTGTATCTACCTGCATCACGACGTGGGAAAAGTCGTTCGAAGTGCGGACAATGTCGCTTTGCCCCGGACTATCCAGGCCCGGCATCGGCACGATCGCACCGCTCCGGATAAAGGCAGGCCCGCCCGTCTTTCGGTCAATCAGCATCTCCTCGCCATCCTCTGATACGAAGACCAGACCGTCGACGAATTGGTTGTACATGTCCTGCCAGTCCGATTCGCTGGGGCGCAAGCGCACGGCTCTGCGATTGGGCACGTTGCCTTGAAGTACCTTTCTCCTCCCGACTACCGTGCCATCGTTGGCCACTGCGTGGGGCAGGATGAGATTGCCGCTTCCCTGCCCGGATGGATGGGGTTGCGTAGGCACCGGAACTGGCAACGGAGTGACGGAAATGTCATACAAATCCGTCAGCGTCGGCTTCACCCACGGGCAGGCCGGCTTCGCCAGCCGCGCCAGCACGTCCAGATCGAAGCGGCCCGAACCGAAGCCCGTGGCCGTGGCCGCGTACTCCGCCGCGCCGCTGTCGCAGGCGAGGTCCAGCTCCACCCGGCCCCACGGCGTGTGCTCCACCTGTGCCGGATCGAACGCCTCCCCGAAGCGCCCGCCGCGCGCCGAATACATCGCCGGGAACACCAGCCGCCCGTTCTCCAGCGCGCCCGTGCCCACCATCCAGTACGGGTTTCCTTCCGGGTCGTAGGTGAACCAGCCCAGCGCGGCGCTGCCGTTCGCCAGCCAGGTCAATACGTAGCCCTGTCCGCCGTAGGCCGGGTCGTACCAGCCCCCGCTCTGGCCCGCCTCGGCGCGCACCGGCTCGCCCGGCGTGCCGTGGATCGGCGCGCAGCCTGCGGCCATCGTGCGCGTCAGCCGGGTCAGCGGAAAATCGCCGCTCTTGCCGAAGGCGGAAAACGCCACCCGGCCGTGCTGGCAGTCGGAAAACGAGATCACCGCGCTGCCCTTCACCTCGCGCACCACCTGGGCCGGGTCGTAGTCCGGGCCGAAGCGCCCGCCGCGCGGGGCGATCAGTTCGGAAAATACGATGGAATCGCCGCCCGGATCGCGCACGATGCGGCCCACGCCTTCCAGCCAGCGCGGCTCGCCCGCGTCGTCGAAGGTGAACCAGTACAGCGCCGCGGATTCCTCCGACAAAATCCCGACGATCCAGCCCTCGCCGGCGCGCGCCGGATCGAACCACATCGCGCTGTGGCCCGGCTGGATCGGAACGTAGGGGGCTTCGGCGCGGGCCGCGGCCGGAAGCGCGGCGAGCAGCAGGGCGCAGAGAAAAGCGGGGAAAAATCGGGAGAAAATGCTGCGCAGCGGCAGCCGGGGCGAAAGAATCAGGACCATGGAAAATACCTCCGCAAGCGGCAAAGAAACTCCCCCGCCTCGGGAGGCTAGCCCACGTGCGCCGGTCCGTCCATTCCCCGGATGGGATAGTGTTCCGAACTTTAGCTGGAATCTCAACTTCTTCGCCCACTGCTGTCCGGAATAATTTCGGATTCCTTCTCCCTCCGGGATCGAAGTCGCGGCTAGCGATTGAGGGTGGCCCGAAGGGCCGGATGAGGGTACGACCGAAGCGCAAGAATAGACCTTGAGACAAGATTTCTACTTGCGCTGCGCCCGAACCTTACCCCAACCCCTCTCCCGTCGGGAGAGGGGCTTGTTCAGCGCGCCGAAACCGGGCGATTGAATCTCCATCTTGGCAACTTATGTGCAATGCCAAGCACTCCAAGGCTTTCCGGCGAACAGCCCCAAATTATTCCGGACAGAAGTGCAACTTCGCCGGTATGACGGATCAAATCTTGTTCAGAGCTTCCCTTGCGGGTGACCCGCACCGGCGAAAGGCGTCAGCCGCTGCAGCTTCCGCAGCACACCGAGGGCAGGCGGGTCACCCGGACCGCATCGGCCGGGTGGCCGGCGCGTTCGAGGGCGCCGAACAGTTCGCGGTCGAGCAGGTTGGCCGAAACCCGCAGGTCCCGGCCGTTCTGGGCCAGGTCGACGATGGCGGACGGGTCGATGTCTTCCAGCGCCTCGCGGACGCGATCCACGTCCACGGGCGCGGCGCTCAGATGGATGGTGTATTCCATGACACAACTCCCTGGAGGGACGCGGCGGCACGGCTGATGCAATCCGCGGGTGCCGCCGCGCCCATGATCGCGCCGCGGCGGCGTGGTTTCCAGAATCACCCGCGCGGGTGCGTTTGACCCACGCGGATCGCCCGCTTAGCCGGGGCGTCAGTGGCCCTCGTGCAGCCAGTGCGGATCGTCGAACAGCTTGGGATAGCGATCGAGCGACTCGCGCATTCGCGCGATCGCCTGGCTCGGCGGCTGGGACTGGGTGCGCACCTCGTTGGCGCCGGCGAGGAAGGTGGCCAGCAGGCCGTGCAGGGCGGCGTCGGCCTCGGCTTCGAGCTTGCAGTTGGCGAACATCGCGTTGACGGCGTTCCGGATCTCGTCCGCCAGATCGCCCGCCTGCTGCGCCGAAAGATGGCCCATTTCGTAGTGGGCCAGACCCTCGACCGCCTGCCGGATGAGGCGCATGTTCTCGCGCAGCGGCGCGTCGGTGGCCCAGGGCGTGGCCGGCAGCGCGGCAGGATCGGTCGCGGCAGGGTGGGCGTGATCGGCGTGCTCCTGATGGGCGGCGTGGTCGTGCGCATCCTGCTGCGCCGCGACAGGCGCAGAAGCGAAGGCGACGGCAGCGGCCAGCAGGAAAATCGGGGGCAGGGATCGCATCGACATGGAAGCTCCGTGTGCGTGAAGGGAATGCCGGCTACCTTGGCAGCGGCACGTCGAACCGACTATGACCGGGATCAAGCGGCGCTGCGCCCGGTCGGCCTGGATTCACCCCAGCGCCGGGTAATCGGTGTAACCGCGCTCGCCGCCGCCGTAGAGGGTGGCGCGATCGAGCGGATTCAGCAGTGCGCCCTCGCGCAGCCGCCTGACCAGATCCGGGTTGGCGATGAAGGCGCGGCCGAAGGCCACCGCGTCGGCGCGGCCGGAGGCGACCGTCGCGGCGGCGAGTTCGCCGTCGTAGCCGTTGTTGAGAATCCAGGCGCCGCGCCCGCCGGCCTCGCGCCAGGCGCGCCTGAGCGCGTCGTAGTCGAAGGGCGTCTCGCCCTGCTGGAAGTCGCGCGCCGCGCCGGTCGCCCCTTCGATCACGTGCACGAAGGCGAGATCGTGGGCCGCCAGCGCGCGCACCGCGGCCTCGAACAGCGGCTGCGGATGCGGATCGCTGGCGTCGTTGGAGGAAGTCACGGGCGAGAGGCGGATGCCGCTGCGATCGGCCCCGATGGCGCGCGCCACCGCGCCGGCCACGGCATCGAGGAAGCGCACGCGGTTTTCGATCGATCCGCCCCAGGCGTCGTCGCGGCGGTTGCTGCCGCTGCGCAGGAACTGGTCGATGAGATAGCCGTTGGCGCCGTGGATTTCCACGCCGTCGAAGCCGGCCTCGCGGGCCGCTTCGGCGGCGCGGGCATAGTGGTCCACGATGCCGGGAATCTCGCCGGCGGAAAGCGCGCGCGGGGCCGACACCGGCACGAAGTCGCCGCGCCCGCGCGGGTCGATCAGATAGGTGCGCGTTTCGGCGGCGACCGCCGAGGGAGCCACCGGGGCGGCACCGCCGGGCTGCAGGTCGACGTGCGAGATGCGCCCGACGTGCCAGAGCTGGGCCACGATGCGCCCGCCGGCGGCGTGCACCGCGTCGGTCACTTCGCGCCAGGCGCGGCGCTGCTCGGCGGTGTAGAGCCCCGGCACGCTGGCGTAACCGTGCGCCTGCGGGCTGATCGCCACGCCTTCGCTCACGATCAGGCCGGCGCTGGCGCGCTGGGCGTAGTAGGTGGCCGCGTGCGGTCCGGGAATACCGCCGGGCGAGCGGCTGCGGGTGAGCGGTGCCATCACGATGCGGTTGGGCAGCGTCAGTGCGCCCATCCGCAGGGGATCGAAGAGGGTGGTCATGGGATGTCCGCGAGTCGGGGCATGACAACATGGGGGCGCGCCGGCGGTTCGCCAAGCGCGCGATGCGGGACTGTCGTGGCGGCCTGCGGCGGGCGGTCGCGGCACGCGCGACCGCCCGGTTCCCGGCTCAGGGATGGATCTTTTCCAGCCGCAGCAGCAGGGTGTGGATCGTCGACCCGTCGCCGCGCGCCGGGCCCTTGCGGATCGGATCGCTGGCCAGGAGCAGGTACTCGCCGCTGGGCGAGATGCCGCGCACGTGGATCCGCGGCCAGTCCGGCTGCAGGCCGGCGCTTTTCAGGACTTCCGACAGCCGCACCGGGCCGATGTCCTGCGCCCAGAGCAGGGCGTCGCGGGCGGGCGGATCGTCGTGGTCTGCGTATTCGCCCGCGGCCAGGCTGCCGTCGGCCGAGACGTGCTCGATGACATAGGGCCAGCCTCGCGGATCCTCCGCGCTGGGCTCCAGCGGGCCGGTGGGCGCGCTGCGGCCGTCGCGGGTCCAGAATCCCGCCACTTTGTTGTCGGCATCGATGTCGCTGGCGCGCCACTGGCCGTAGACGATGCCGGCGTCGCGGCTGCAGACTGTCGGCAAAATCAGGGTTCGGCCGGCGGCGTTGCGCAGTTCGGCAGGCAGGCGCGGGCCGTCCCACTGCACCGCGACTGAATGGTCGGCGGACTCGGGAGCCGCGCCCGCCGGCCAAGCCGCGCCGATGATCCGGCTTCCGTCGTCCGAAATGCACAGCGGCTTGGCGCGGGCGTAGAGCGCGCGGCGCGCCGGCAGCGCCTCCTGACCGCCGTCGATGCTCCATTTCCACGGATAGGCGTCGCTTTCGCCGATGCCCGACTCGCCGGACTTCACCCGTCCGGCCTCGCCCACCGCGTAGCGCAGGTCGCGCGAAGCGGCGATGGCCTGGTTCCAGTACGGCTCGGGGAAACGGCCGTCGATAAAGGTGATGTCGACGAAGCCCGGGCCGCTGAGGTCCGCGTGAATCGGGGTCAGGCCGGTCTGGATGCCGTACGGCGTGAAGACCGCATGGTTGTAGAGGAGCGTCCCGGCATGGGCCATGATCGGGACCACGCCGTCGCTGCGCGAACCCGTGCGTTCCCACCTCGTCGCGCCCGGCGCGAGGATGATCGGCTGGAAGCGCGCGCGGTAGGCCGGGTCGATGAAGCCGGGATGCTCGCCGGGCAGCAGCGAGATATAGTCCACCGGCTCCTGGCGCGCGTAGCCATGCGCGGTGCCGTCGTCCGCCACGGTGGTGGCGAGCACCAGATCCTGCCAGCCGTACTGCCAGGGAGGCAGGGCAACGCCCGGCGGCGGAGTTCCGATTTGGAGGCCGGACGGAACGACGGTGATCGGAAGCTCGGTGACGCTGATCGCGTACAGGTCGGTCAGCGCCGGCTTGACCCACGGGCAGGCCGGTGCCGCGAGCGCGGTCAGCCGGCGCAGCTGCATCGTGCCGGCGGCAAAGCCGGGCTCGGTGGGCGTGTAGGCGGCGTCGCCCGTCGTGCAGTCCAGGCGCAGTTCGAGCCGGCCCCACGTGCGACGCTCGACGCCCGCGGGCGAAAACGGATCGACGAATCGCCCGCCGCGCGCCGACTGAAGTCGGGGGAACACCAGGCGGTCTGCTTCCAGGTGCCCGGTGCCGGTGAGCCAGTAGGGCCGCCCCTGCGGATCGAAGGTGAACCACACCACGCCGACGCTGCCATCGGCCAGCCACGTCAGCGACAGCCCCTGGCCGTTCGTCGCCTGCTCGAACCAGCTGCCGCTCTGTCCGGCCTGATTCAGCACCGGCTGGCCCGGCACGCCGTGGGCGGGGCGACAGCCCGAGCCCATGGTGCGGGTGAGGCGAGTCAGGGCGAACTCGCCCTCTCGCCCGTAGGCATCGAACGTGATTATTCCGCTTTCGCAGTCGCGAAAGCGCAGGGTGGCGTGGCCCTGGCGTTCGCGCACCAGATCGGCTGGATTGAACTGTGGCCCGAAGCGCGGGCCGCGGACGGCGTAGAGGTCGTCGAAGACCACGGTGTCACCGTCCTCCCCGCGCTCGATGCGACCGGTGCCGCCCAGCCAGCGCGGATTGCCGTCGTCGTCGAAGGTGAACCAGTAGAGCACCGCGCCGTCGCCGGGCAGCACTTCAAGCACCCAGCCCTCGCCGCTGCGCGAGACGTCGAACCACATGGCGCTGTGGCCCGGTTCGACCTTGGCCCAGGCCTGGGTGACGGCCAGCGCCTTTCCGGAAAGGACCGGCAAGAGCAGCATCGCGACAAGCGCGAGCGCCGCGCAGCGCGCGCGGCGGAAAAGTTGGAAACGGATGGACCGGAACATGGGCGTAGCCTCCGTGCAGTTCGGGCGGTCAGCGGAGGTTTCCAGGGAACTGCGGCGCGCGGGCGCACGGCGGTAGGCGGAACCTCGGGCGCGCATTTGCCCGGATGAGTTGCATCCCCCTGCGCTCCGGATGCTCGTGGGCACCGACGGTAAAGTCAAATCGCCGGCGCCCGGCTGGCCCGGTCAGTCCTCGATCTGCGAGGCGGCGTATTCGGCGTCGAGCTTTTCCATCGCGTCCAGCGGCTTGCACCTGGCCGCCTTCTCGTACTCGCCGGCGGCCTGGTCTTCCTTCTTGCTGCCGAAAAGCAGCATCAGGCCGTTGCCGTATTCGATGTGGGCAATGGGCGAGTCGGGCGTGAGCTCGATCGCGCGCTTGAGCAGGCTTTCTCCGATCGCGGGCTTGGCGCCGTAGGTAAGCCCCGCGATCAGCCCGCCGACCTTGGAAACCACCTCGGCGTGGTAGAGGCCCAGCGCGGTGTGCGCCTCGGCGTGGTCGGGCGCCAGTTCCAGGGTGCGCTGGAGCGAGTCGCGCACCTTGCCGGCCAGTCCCTGGGTGAGCGCCTTGGCGATCGAGATCGACTGGCTGTAGCGTCCCAGCGCGAAGGCGTGGCGGTAGTGCGAGTTGGCTTCGTCCGGCAGCGCCGCGATGGCGGCTTCGGCCAGCGTGACCAGCTCGGCGTAGCGCTTTTCGCGCGCCTTGTCATCGTCCAGCAGATGGGTGGCGTGGATGCCGGCGGCCTTGATCGCAACCGAAGCGCCGAGCGGACCGAGCGCGCTGCCCGCCTCGTAGGCGTCCTGGAAATCTCCGCGATGGAAGGCGCGCCAGGCCTCGGCGAGCGCCTCGGCGATTTCACCGGCCTGCGCGGCCTTGCCCAGCTTCGGATTCTTCTTCAGCAGCGCAGCCACGCGGGCCTCGTCGGGAAAGGGTTCCAGGTCGCCGGCGTGCAGCTTCTTCCAGGCTTTGGCGAGCTTGGTGCCGTCGTAGTCGAACTTGGGGTCGGAATGGGGAAACTCTGTCCAGCGGATTTTCTTGGCCATGGCGGTGCCTCGTTGCGACGTGCGGGCCAGCATTGCAATCGCGGCGGTGCTTGGCAAGCCGTGCGCGGCGCGGCGAAAACTGAATCACGCCCAAAACCCGCGCCCCGATAGTGTGATTGCTCCATGCGCGGTTTCTAGTCTTTGCCTCGCAGAACCGATCCCGGCCGCGTGGCCGACACTTCAGGAGCAGAAAGATGGTCAAGCAAGCAAAGTCCGCCGCCGTGGATCCCCGCGACCTTTGGCTCGCCGGTCTGGGCGTGGTTTCCCTCAGCCGCAAGCAGGCGCTCAAGACTTACGGCACCCTGGTCGAAGAAGGCAGCCAGTTCCGCGCTTCGGCGGCGCAGCGCATCGAGGGCCTCAAGGATCAGGCGCGCGCCGGTCTGGATCAGGTCAAGGCCCGCGTGCAGCCGGTGCTGACGCAGGCCAACGGCACCTATGAGGCGATCCGCAGCCAGGTCCAGTCGCGTCTGGCGCCGGTGATGGAAGGCTTCGCCCGCGGCAAGGCCAAGTCGAAGGCCTCGCGCAAGGTCACCACGCGCAAGGTCGCGGCTGCCGGCAAGACCGCCAAGGCATCGGTTCGCAAGGCCTCGACCCAGGCGCGCCGCACGGTGAAGAAGGCGGCCTGATCCGCGGTTCGCTCCCAAGGTTTCACACGGACAGGCCCCGGTTTCGGGGCCTGTCGCTTTTTGCGGTCGGGAAAGGTGGAGATCGCGGCTGCGCATGACAGGGTGGATTGCCCCGGCTCTCCCGACACCGGATGATCCCGGTTTCAGCAGCGTGCATGCCATCCGGCGGGCGCAACAGGAGTGGACATGAGCGAAACGGCAGATTCATCGGCACCGATGGACCGCGATCCGCAGGAAACCGCGGAATGGCGCGAAGCCTTCCTTGCGCTGCTGGCGGCGCAGGGATCGGAGCGCGCGGGCTTCCTGCTCGACCAGCTCGTCGAGCTCGCGCACCGGCAGCGCGTGCCCTGGCGTCCGCGGCTCAACACGCCCTACGTCAACACCGTCGCGGTGGAGGCGCAGCCGCCGTTCCCGGGCGACCTGGCGATCGAGGAGCGGCTGTGCTCGCTGATGCGCTGGAACGCCCTGGCGATGGTGGTGCGCACCAACCGCGCCGCGGGCGAACTGGGCGGGCACATCGCCAGCTACGCCAGCGCGGCGGATCTCTTCGAGGTCGGGTTCAACCACTTCTTCCGCGCGCGCGAAGGCCTGGAACCCGGCCAGCACCGCGGCGATCTGGTGTTCTTCCAGCCGCACAGCGCGCCGGGCGTGTACGCGCGCGCCTTTCTGGAAGGGTTCCTCGGCGAGCAGGATCTGGTGCACTTCCGCCGTGAACTCACCGCTCCGGAGGCGGGCGCGCGCGGCCTGTGCAGCTACCCGCACCCGCACCTGATGCCCGATTTCTGGCAGTTCCCGACCGGCTCGATGGGCCTGGGGCCGATCAGCAGCATCTACCACGCGCGCTTCATGCACTACCTCACCGACCGCGGCCTGCTCGACTGCGCGGGCCGCAAGGTCTGGGGCGTGTTTGGCGACGGCGAGATGGACGAGCCGGAAAGCACCAGCGCGCTCACCCTCGCCGCGCGCGAGCGCCTCGACAACCTGGTGTGGGTGGTCAACTGCAACCTGCAGCGGCTGGACGGCCCAGTGCGCGGCAACGATCGCATCGTCGATGAACTGGAGCGGCTGTTCACCGGCAGCGGCTGGAATGTCATCAAGCTGCTGTGGGGCAGCGACTGGGACGGCCTGTTCGCGCGAGACCTCACCGGCACTCTGGTGCGCACGCTGGGCGAGACCGTGGACGGCCAGATGCAGACCTTCGCCGCCAAGGACGGGCGCTACAACCGCGACCACTTCTTCGGCCAGCATCCGGAGCTGGCGGCGCTGGCGCAGGGCATGACCGACGAGCAGATCGACCGCCTCAAGCGCGGCGGGCACGATCTGGTGAAGATCCACGCCGCCTACGCGGCCGCGGCCTCGCACCGCGGCCAGCCGACCGTGATTTTGGCCCTGACCAAGAAGGGCTACGGCATGGGCGCGGCCGGACAGGGCCGGATGACCACGCACAGCCAGAAGAAACTGGACGAGGACGCGCTGATCGAGTTCCGCAACCGCTTCAACCTGCCGCTCAGCGACGAGGATGCGCGCGCGCTGCGCTTCCTGCGGCCGGCGGACGACAGCGCCGAAATGCGCTACCTGCACGAGCACCGCCGGCGGCTGGGGGGCTACCTGCCGCGGCGCAGCACCGAGTGCGAGCCGCTGGAGATCCCGCCGATGGAACGCTGGGCGCGCTTCGCGTTGGCGCCCGAGGGCCGGGAAATGAGCACCACCATGGCCTTCGTGCGCATGATGGGCGGCCTGCTCAAGGACGCCGCGCTGGGGCCGCGCGTGGTCCCGATCGTGGCCGACGAGGCGCGCACCTTCGGCATGGACAACCTGTTCAAGCAGGTCGGAATCTACAGCGACGTGGGCCAGCGCTACGCGCCCGAGGACATCGGCTCCATCCTCTCCTACCGCGAGGCGCGTGACGGCCAGATCCTGGAGGAGGGCATCACCGAAGCCGGTGCGCTGGCGAGCTGGACCGCCGCAGCGACCAGCTACAGCGTGCACGGCCTGGCGATGCTGCCGTTCTACATCTACTACTCGATGTTCGGGTTCCAGCGCGTGGGCGATGCCATCTGGGCCGCGGCCGACCAGCACGCGCGCGGCTTCCTGCTGGGCGCCACCAGCGGCCGCACCACGCTGGCCGGGGAAGGGCTGCAGCACCAGGACGGCACCAGCCAGCTCGTGGCGGCCACGGTGCCCAACTGCCGTGCCTATGATCCGGCGTTCGCGGGCGAGCTGGCGGCGATCCTCGATGCGGGAATGCGCGAGATGTGCGTGGAGCAGCGCGACGTCTTCCACTACATCACCCTCACCAACGAGAACTATGCCCAGTTGGACCTGCCCGAGGGCGCGCGCGAGGACGTGGTGCGCGGCGCCTATCTGCTCCGTGCCGCGGCGTCGGCTGGCAAGGTGCGTGGACAGGCCACCCTGCTGGCCTCGGGCGCGATCCTGCCCGAGGCGCTGCGCGCCGCCGAACGACTGGCGCAGGATGGCATCGCGGCCAGCGTGGTCAGCATCACGAGCTGGAGCGAGCTGGCGCGCGACGGGCGCGCCTGCGCGACGGGCGGCGGCACGCCCTGGATCGCGCAGGTGCTGGCGGCGACGCAGGGGCCGATCGTGGCGGCCAGCGACTACGTGAGCGCCGTGCCCGAACTGCTGCGCGCCCACCTGCCGGCCGGCCGCAGCTACCGGACCCTGGGCACCGACGGTTTTGGCTGCAGCGACACCCGTTCGGCGCTGCGTCGGCACTTCGGCATCGACGCCGAAGGCATCGCCGCGGCCGCCAAATCCTGCCTGCCGCAGCGATGAACGCTTCTGAACGGCCCGCTTGGCGAGACCGCACTGATCGGCCACGCGCCGCAGTGCCGGCTCGGGCGCGACGGCGGCCTCGAAGGCTGATCGGCGGTCTGACGCCGCGCCGGAAAATCGCCTTCAGCGGTTTTCCGACAGATAGGCGCCGGCGAGCTGGTTGAGGTGCAGGCGTTCGGCGTCGCGCAGGAAGGGGGCCAGCAGCATGATGACCTGATGGATGCCGAGGCGGATGGCTTCCTGTTCGTCGCGCTCGCCGCGCACCGCGCTGAAATTCAACCAGAAGGTGGCGATGACGAGGATGTTGTCCGCGGTGGCGCGGATCTCGTCGGCCGAGGCGCGCATCATGCCGGCGCGAACCATCGCCCGCATCACCTCGGTGGCATTGTCCGAGGCGCGCTTGAGGATGCGCGCGAAGTGCAGCCGCAGCTTGCGGTTGCGCGTGAGGATGTCGACCAGGTCTCGGAACAGGAAGCGGTAGTCCCAGATGCACTCGTAAACCGCGTGCAGCTGCATCCAGAGGTCTTCCAGCCCCGGCAGGCGGTCGTCGGGCACCACCAGCACCCGGTCGATGCGCTCCTCGTAGCGGGCGAACAGGTGGGCGACGATGTCGTCCTTGTTGCGGAAGTGGTAGTAGAGGTTCCCCGGGCTGATCTCCAGCTCGTCGGCGATGTGGTTGGTGGTGACGTTGGGCTCGCCCTGCGAGTTGAACATCACCAGGCTGGTGTCGAGGATGCGCTCGCGCGTGCCGCGTGCCATGGTTCAGCGCAGCAGCTTCTTCACCAGCGCGATGTATTTCTTCATCGCATCCTCCTGCGAGGTGCCGGCAAGCTTGTTCCATGCCTCGTACTTGGCGGTGCCCACGAAGTCGAAGAATCCGGGCTTGGGGCCGTTGACGTCGCCTTCCGAGCCCTGCTTGTAGAGCGCGTAGAGCTTGAGCAGGGTGTCGTTGTCCGGCCGCTCGGGGAGGTTCTTGACGTCCTTGGAAGCCTGTTCGAACTGGGCGGAAAGATCGGACACGGGAAAACCCTCGGAAAAGGCGCGAAGCGCGTTGGCAGTGTCATAGCATGAGCCCGGAAGGGCGTCAAAGGCGAGCCTTGGGCGCGGATGACAGCCTCCGGCGTTCTGGTTATCGTTGGCGCGCACGGCAAGTCACGCGATGCGGCGGCGCGCAGGGCGCTTTCGCGGGCGCAGATCCACGTCCAGGAGAGGGGAGCATGAGCTATTTCGTCACCGGCGCCACCGGTTTCATCGGGCGCCATCTGGTCACCAACCTGCTCAAGCGCAAGGGCACGGTGCATGTGCTGGTGCGCAAGGGTTCGCAGAAAAAGCTCGATGCGCTGGTCGAGCGCATGGGATGGGATGCCAAGCGCATCGTCGCGGTGCAGGGCGACCTCGCCAAGCCGCGCCTGGGCGTGAGCGCGGAAAAGGCCGCCGAACTGAAGGGCAAGATCAGGCACTTCTTCCATCTGGCGGCGATCTATGACCTCGCAGCCGATGGCCCGAGCCAGATCGTGGCCAACGTGGAAGGCACGCGCAACGCGGTGGCGCTGGCCGAAGCGGTCAATGCCGGCTGCTTCCACCACGCCAGCTCCATTGCCGCCGCAGGCCTGTATTCGGGCACCTTCCGCGAGGACATGTTCGACGAGGCCGAGGATCTGGATCATCCCTATTTCCGCACCAAGCACGATGCGGAGAAGGTGGTGCGCGAGGAGTGCAGTCGGCCGTACCGCATCTATCGTCCCGGCATGGTGGTGGGGCACTCGCAGACCGGCGAGATCGACAAGATCGACGGCCCCTACTATTTCTTCAGCGCGCTCAAGAAGCTGCGCGAGATCCTGCCGCCGTGGATGCCGATGATCGGCATCGAGGGCGGGCGGGTGAACCTGGTGCCGGTGGATTACGTCGCCGATGCCATGGACCACATCGCGCACAAACCGGGCCTCAACGGCGGTTGTTTCCACCTCACCGATCCCGCTCCGCGCCGCATCGGCGAGGTGCTGAACCTCTTCGCCCGCGCCGGCCACGCGCCGCAGATGACGATGCGACTGGACGCGCGGATGTTCTCCTTCGTGCCGTTTCCGATCAAGGCGACGCTCTCCAACCTGCCGCCGGTCAAGCGTTTCACCGGCATGGTGCTGCGCGACCTGGGCATTCCCAAGGAAGTCATCGGCCTCATCACCTATTCCACCCGCTTCGACTCACGCGAAACCGAGCGCGCGCTCAAGGGCAGCGGCATCCGCCTGCCGGCGCTGGACGACTACGCCTGGCGCCTGTGGGACTACTGGGAACGCCACCTCGACCCGGCGCTGTTCGTGGACCGCAGCCTCAAGGGCAAGGTAAAGGGCAAGGTGGTGCTGATCACCGGCGGCTCCTCCGGCATCGGCAAGGCCACCGCGCTCAAGGTGGCCGCGGCGGGCGCCACCACCGTCATCGTGGCGCGCGGCGAAGAGGAGCTGTTCGCCACGCGCGACGAGATCAACGCCGCAGGCGGCAACTGCCACGCCTATACCTGCGACCTGGCCGACATGGCCTCGTGCGATGCGCTGGTGGAGAAGGTCGTGGCCGCGCACGGCGGCGTGGACGTACTCGTGAACAACGCCGGGCGCTCGATCCGGCGTTCGATCGAACTGTCCTACGACCGCTTCCACGACTTCGAGCGCACCATGCAGCTCAACTACTTCGGTTCGCTGCGGCTCATCATGGGCTTTTTGCCGAAGATGACCGAGCGCCGTCGCGGTCACATCATCAACATCAGCTCGATCGGCGTGCTGGCCAATTCGCCCCGATTCTCGGCCTACGTCGCCTCCAAGGCCGCGCTCGACGCCTTCAGCCGCTGCGCCCAGGGCGAGCTTTCCGGCAAGGGCATCGTCTTCACCACGATCAACATGCCGCTGGTGAAGACTCCGATGATCGCCCCGACCAAGATGTACGACAGCGTGCCCACGCTCACTCCGGACGAGGCCGCGGACCTCGTCGTGCAGGGCATCATCGAACGTCCCAGCCGCATCGCCACGCGCCTGGGCATCTTCGCCAGCGTGGTCAACGCGCTGGCGCCCAAGGCGTACGAAGTGGTGATGAACACCGCCTTCGAGCTGTTCCCCGATTCGGCCGCGGCCAAGGGCGTCAAGGGCGCGCGCGAAGGCGAGGCACCGGAAGCCACCAGCGAACAGATCGCCTTTGCCTCCCTGATGCGCGGGGTGCACTGGTAGGCCTGCATCCGAGGCCTCCCGCGGCGCGGAAAACCGCTGCGGGTTGCGCCGCTCGAAGCGCGGTCCGGGAACATCCGGAACGAAGGCCTGGCCCACGGCCAGGCCTTCGTGCGTTCAGTCGCTGTCGGGGGCGACCTCGAAGCCGTCCGAGAAGATCGCGTCGCCCAAGGGCGGCGTCCCATCCGGAACCAGGGTCTGCACCGAATGGCTGGAGGGCGTTCCGGCCTGGGCGATGCGCGCCTGCGCCTGCGCGGTCATCGGCTCGCGATCGACCGTGATCGAGAAGGAGTAAAGGCTGCCCCAGTCGAGCGTGTTGCTGCCGAGCATCGTTCCGGACGGCGCGGTCCAGCTGACCTGGCCGCTGGTCACGTCTGCCACCCAGTCGTTGCCTGATGTCAGATCGCCGTCGCTGAACCACACGTCCGTGACGACGGCTCCGGCGGGCAGCGGCAGCGCGAACTGGTCGAAACCTGTGCTGCTCAGTACCCGCAGGTTGGGTTCGCTGCCCTGCGTGACGGCGCGGGAGAAGTCGAGGTTGTGCAGGGCGTAGTCGTAGCGCCAGGTGCCGTTGCCAAGATCGGTGACGCGCACCGCGAGCTTGGCGTGGCCCTCGCCGGTGGAGAGTTCGACATTGGCCACCTGGACGCCTGCCGGTACGCTCTCGCTGACCCAGCGATCCGTCACCGAACCCAGCTTGAAGCCGGTGTAGCCGAGGTTCCAGTTCGATCCGCTCCAGCTTGGCGTGGCCTGGACCGATGCCTGGGAGTTGTAGATGTTGATGTCTTCGCGATTTAGATACCAGGAATCGAACAGATAGGTGGCCCCGGGATTCGTCGTCGCGCTGATCTGCGACTCCTGGACCACCATGCGGCGGACGTAGCCGTCGTCACCCGAAGGCGTGGCGGCGTTGCCATCGCAGTCGGGGTCGAAGAGTGAACCGCAGCGTCCCCACAAGCCCTTGGACGGAACGATCTCGCGGCGGAAGGAGAGGTCGCCGTTGGCGTCGTTGTTGCCGTCGCTGTAGGTGTCCGAGCAGCCGCGGCCGAGGATGTGGCCGTCGTGCGATTCACCCGGTTCGCAGTTGCCGTTGGTGGTCAGCCAGGCGTGCTTGACCCCGGAGCGGGCGATCTGTTCGAGGCGGCCGTTGGCGTTGATACGGTAAAGATTCCAGATCAGAAACGGGTGCTGGTCGTTGCCGTAGGGCGCGAAGTTGCCGCTGAATTTCTGCCGCCAGGGAATGTCGGCGCCCCACAGCGCGGCGCTCGTGCCCAGCGCGCCCTGATTGGGGATCGTCGCGCTGCTGGTGCCGTTGTTGCGGTTGTTGCGCAGGGTGGAGCTGGGCGCGAACACCACGCGGCCGTTGCCGTTCGGTCCGCTCGTGCCGTCCTGGCGCTTGCGGGAAATCGACATCGACTGCATGAAGAGGTCGGCCTGATAGAACGTTCCGGCCGGCTGCCCCGGCACCGGATCGCCGTGCCAGTGGCTGGGCACGGGGTCGGCGGCAGGAATCAAGGCGCTGTTGGGGCCTTCGGCCACCAGCAGCTCGGTGAGGATTTCCAGATCGGCCACCGACTGGTGCGCCATCCAGGGCGCGCCGATGCGTTCGGCCAGCGCAAAGGAAATGCGCATGTCGGCGGTGTAGACCGCCAGCACATGTCCTTGCCGGACGATCTCGTACATCATCCGGTCGATGTAGAACCACGCCTTGCCATCCGCGCTCACGACATCCAGGAACATCGGATCGAGCGGGCTGGGGCGAAGGCGGAAGTCGGTGAGGTCCAGCGTGCCGGCACCGCGCGGCAGGGTGATTCGATAGCCGCCTTCCACCTGCAGCGAACCGCCGGTGAATCCGTCGAACTGGTGCCCGTCGGTGCGGAACTGGATGCTGCCTGCGCGGCGCATCGCGAATCGGTCTCCGATCGAAGCCTGACGCAGCGCGATGCCGTCGTTCAGGCGCGGGGAATCCAGCGGCACATTGCGCTCGGGGGTGCCGAGCGTGGCGCCCTCGTCCTGCAAATACTGGTTCCAGCGCAGCACCACCGAGCCGCCCCAGGCCGACCAGCGGGTCTGCGCCGCAGCCTGTGCGGTTGTGCTGGCGGGTGCCGGCGCGTCGGCCTGTGCGAAGGCGGGTGCGAGAAGCAGGAGAAGGGCGGAAGTTGCTGCGTGGAGCTTCATCGGGAGGCCTGTCGGTATCGGATTCGAAGCGTTTGGAGAAAAATCACTCAAGGAGTCGCGGTGCTGGCACTGGACATCAGTTCGGGCGGCGATCGTCCGTAGCCGCGCGGGTAATGGGCGGCGTCGAATTCGCTGGCGAAGATGCGCTCGTTGGCCCACAGCTCGTGCATGAATTCGCCGCGCGTGCGATCTTTCGGCCCCACCGGAAACGGGCGCCCCGGCCCGCCGGCGCACAGCGTGTTCTCGTCCGGGAAGCCGCGTTCGATCGCCTGATCGCGCAGGAACTCGATGTATTCGCGGCTGGAGGTCTGGTAGTACAGCCGCGCGCTGATCTGGAATGGCCCCTGCGCGCCGGCGGGCAGGACGATGGCGTAGTCGGCCTGGTCGTAGTTGACCAGCACGCCGCTGCCGGGCGAGGTCTCGGGGTAGGCGTGTCCTACCGGACGAAGCTGGTAGCCGTTCGGATCGGCCGCGGTGGCGGGGCGGAAGCCCAGCGGCGGGATGCGGTTGTCCTTGGCCACGCAGTCGTTGAGGACGAAATGGAAAATTTCGCGTCCCTGCGCGTCCTTGACGTCGCAGGCACCGCTGCCGTTGCGGTTCCAGATTCCCTGCAATACCTCGTAGACGCGCGCCTGCGGGTCCTGCACGAGCGTGGCGGTTGCCGGATCGTAGGCCGCGCTCTCGAACACCAGCGCGCCGGAAGCGTCCTTCACCTGCAGGTTCAGCCACATGCGGCGGCCTTCGCTGTAGCCGCTGGGCAGCTTGTGGCCGCTCTGGTTGCTGACCTTGATGCGCACCGCAAGGCTGCCGGGGGCACCCGGCGCGGGCGCGGTGAAGGCGGTGAGGCTGGCTTCCAGCTCGGCGGCCGAGGCCAGCATCTGGCGCGCCCACAGCGCGCTCTGCTCCAGCTCGGCCTGCCGGCCGATGCCGCCGTTGGAATGGGCAATGGCCGAGGTATCCGAGTATTCGCCGCTGATGATCCGCGGCACCCAGGTGTTGCCGCCGACGAAGGCGTGCACCGGCAGATTGCCGGTGCGGAGCGGTCCGCCGCTTGCGGCGCTGGCGTTCGGATCCTGGCTGTCGGGCATGTGGCAACCCTGGCAGGGGCGCTCGTTCGCGCCGCCGGACTGGGCGTAGGCGCTCTGCTCCCACTCGCTGTAGGTGCGCTCGATCGGGAAGGGCAGGCCGGTGTCGGTGCCGTCGCCGAGCTTCAGCGTCTTGAACGGGCCGTTGCCCAGGTCGGGCGTGGATACGTCGTGGCAGCCGCCGCAGACCGCGCTGTCGGCGTGGAAAGCGGACTGCGCCCAGGCGTGCGGCGGCTCGAACCCGCCCGGCGAATAGGTGTAGGGTCCGCGCCGGCACGGTTCGCCAGCGTTGCCGTTGCACTCGGCATCGTCGACCCAGGCGTCGCCGTTGCCGATGCGCAGCGGCTCGCCGTTCGGGCCTTCGGGTGCGAGACGGTGGCAGTAGTGGCAGCTGATGCCTTCGTAATCGTTCTGGAAGTCGCCCGCGTCCGGTGCGCCTTCCAGCAGGCAACCCGCTGCGCCCTTGGCCAGATCGGAGACCTGTCCGCCGCCGGCGGTCTTGGACACGCGTCCGCCGTACCAGCCGGCGGGCGTATGGCAGCGCAGGCAGAAATCACCGACGCCCGGAACATCCGCATTGGCCACGTCGAGCGCGGCCCAGAACAGCGGATCGCGCATGGCCTGCGCCATCATCGAGCCGCCCCAGGTGGGGGCAGGGCGGAACGACTGCTGGCCTGCGTTCGCGGCGCCGTGGCAGCCGGAGCAGGCGCCAGCGGGTTCCAGCGGGAACATCAGCCCGGGCTGGGTGCCGTGCGGAGTGAAATCGGGGCCGCCAGAGGGAGAGAGCAGGCTCGAAATCGACCACCAGGACGGCAGAGTTTCGGACCACGCGGCGGTAGAAGAAAACGCCAGGGCCATCGAGCACAGCAGCAGCCAACGGGAGCCAGCAGGGAACGAAATCAACGCAGGAACCTTCCGGAAAATCGGGGATCGAAGTACGGCGCAACCGCTGGATACTAGCCTTCCGGCGCCTCTGGCGCACGCTGCGGGTGCGCAATCCGTCGATGATTCCGGCGTGCATCGAGGAGAACGGCAGGAATCGCGGCGGACGGCTACACTTGCCGACCGTTCGCCACCGCCGGCCGTTGCCGCCGTACGCCGCCAACCTCTACTGATTCCGGAATCGCCTGATGAACCCCTTTTCCTGGCCCTTTCGCGCCCAGTTCGCCTTCGGCTTCCTCGCCTGCGCGGGGCTTCTGGGCTATGCGATCTACTCGCAGTACCAGCTCTTCCTCGACCCCTGCCCGCTGTGCATATTCCAGCGCGTGGTCTTCATCGCGATGGGGCTGGTGTTCCTGCTCGGCCTGCTGCACGGCCCGCGCGGCTGGGGGCGCAAGGTCTACGGCACCCTGGTGTTCTTCACCAGCATGATCGGCGCCGGCATCGCCGGGCGGCACATCTGGCTGCAGCATCTGCCGCCGGATCAGGTGCCCGCCTGCGGCCCCGGTCTGGAATACATGCTGCAGGCCTTTCCGATGCAGAAGACCCTGTCGATGGTGTTCACCGGCTCGGGGGAATGCGCCAAGGCCGACTGGTTCTTCTGGGGTCTTTCGATGCCCAGCTGGACGCTGATCTGGTATCTGTTCCTGGGGCTGGGCGCGCTCTGGGCCGGCTTCCGCCGCCGCTGAGCGGCAGGAAACCCTTGCGCCAGCGCCGCCTGTGGCATCATGGCGCACCGCAACATCCACGGAAGATCCCATGAGCGCCGCAGAAACCCGCCCCGAACCCGTCCGCGAACCCGAGAACTGGTCGCCGACTTCGTGGCAGTCGTTTCCGGCGCTGCAGCAGCCGACCTACCGCGACACCGCGGCGCTGGATGCCGCCAAGGAAGAGCTTGCCCGGCTGCCGCCGCTGGTGACCTCGTGGGAAATCTTCGAACTCAAGCGCCAGCTCGCCGAAGCACAGGAAGGCAAGCGATTCCTGCTGCAGGGTGGCGACTGCGCCGAAAACTTCTCCGACTGCGAATCATCGATCATCTCCAACCGCCTCAAGGTGCTGCTGCAGATGAGCGTGGCCCTGGTGTACGGCTTGCGCCTTCCGGTGATCCGCGTCGGCCGCTTCGCCGGCCAGTACGCCAAGCCGCGCTCGGCCGACACCGAAACCCGCGACGGGTTGACCTTGCCCTGCTATCGCGGCGAGCTGGTGAACGGTTCGGAGTTCACCGAAGCCACGCGTGAACCCGACCCGCGCCGCATGATCAAGGCCCATGCGCGTTCGGCGATGACGATGAACTTCGTGCGCGCCCTGATCGAGGGCGGCTTTGCCGACCTGCATCATCCCGAATACTGGGACCTGGAGTGGATGCGGCACTCGCCGCGCGCGGCCGACTACCAGCACATGATCAGCGCCATCGGCAACAGCGTGCGCTTCATGGAAACGCTTTCGGGCACGCGCATCCACAACGTCAACCGCGTCGACTTCTTCACCTCGCACGAAGCCCTGCTGCTGCCCTACGAGGAATGCCTGACGCGCCAGGTGCCGCGCCAGTGGGGCTGGTTCAACCTCTCCACGCACTTCCCCTGGATCGGCCTGCGCACCGCCAACCTCGACGGCGCGCACGTGGAATACATGCGCGGCCTGCGCAATCCGATCGCGGTCAAGGTGGGCGCCTCGGTGACTCCGGACGACCTGATCCGACTGATCGACCGCCTCAATCCCGAGGACGAGCCCGGCCGCCTGACCCTGATCCACCGCATGGGTCGCGCCGGTATCGCCAAGGGCCTGCCGCCGCTGCTGGAGGCGGTCAAGCGCGAAGGACGGCGCGTGCTGTGGGTGGCCGATCCGATGCACGGCAACACCGAAAGCACCGCGACGGGCGTCAAGACGCGCCGTTTCGAAAACGTCTTCGGCGAGCTGGAATTGGCCTTCGACCTGCACGCGGCGGTCGGCACGCGACTGGGCGGCGTGCATCTGGAGCTGACCGGCGAGAACGTCACCGAGTGCATGGGCGGCGCCCGCGACCTGACCGAAACCGACCTGGCGCGCGCCTACCGATCCGCCGTTGACCCGCGCCTCAACTACGAGCAGTCGCTGGAGCTGGCCATGCTGATCGTGCGCAAGCGCGGGGCGCTGCCGGTTTCGATCTGAGCGCCGCGCCTTGGTCGGCAGGAAGCTGATCCGTTGGAGTCCGCTGCGCGTGCCCCGCGACCACCCGTAGGTGTGGAGCTTGCTCCGCACCCTGCCGAGCAAGCTCGGCAGCCATGAAATGCGGCAGCCACGAAACGCAGGCGTAGGGCGCCGCAGGCGATTCCGCCGTGATTCGCGCCGGCTCAGTGGAGTGGATCCTAGGGCACTGCGGTGCGGAAAGCCTCCGGCAGGGGCACGGTCTTGCCGCTGCCGCGATCGATCCACACCAGCACCACGTGGCCGTCGGCGTGCAGGGTCCTGCCGTCGGCGGATTCGATCCGGTGGTCGATGGTCAGGCTGGAGTTGCCGACGCGGCTGACCGTCTGGGTGACGATCAGTTCGGCCGGCCAGCCGATCGGGGCGCGGTAGTTGATCTGAACCGCAGCCAGCACGGGTGCCGCGCGCATCGCGTCCCAGTCGCGGATGAAGCTGCACAGCCATTGCACCCGGGTTTCTTCCAGATAGCGCAGGTAGCTGGCGTTGTTGACGTGGTTGTAGGCGTCCAGATCGCCCCAGCGTACCGGGATGAGGAACTGGAAGACGGGCTGTGGGGAAGCAGTGTCGTTCATGCGGATTTCCGGGTTTCGGCGAGCAGCGGGGCAAGGAACCGTCCGGTGTGCGAAGCGGGTGTTGCGGCGATGATTTCCGGCGTGCCGGCGGCGAGAAGGCTGCCGCCGCGGTGGCCGCCTTCCGGACCCAGGTCCACCACCCAGTCGGCGGTCTTGATGACATCGAGGTTGTGCTCGATCACCACCACGGTGTTGCCGTCCTCGCGCAGGCGGTGCAGCACCGCAAGCAGCTGTTCGATGTCGTGGAAATGCAGGCCCGTGGTGGGTTCGTCCAGCAGGTACAGGGTGCGCCCGGTGTCGCGGCGCGACAGCTCCTTCGACAGCTTTACCCGCTGCGCCTCGCCGCCGGAGAGCGTGGTCGCCGGCTGGCCGAGCTTGATGTAGGAAAGCCCCACCTGCATCAGGGTCTCGAGCTTGCGCGCCAGCGTCGGGATCGGTTCGAACAGCCGCAGCGCGTTTTCCACCGTCATTTCCAGCACGTCGTGGATGGTATGGCCCTTGTAGGTGATGTCGAGGGTTTCGCGGTTGTAACGCTTGCCCTGGCACACATCGCAAGGCACATACACGTCCGGCAGGAAGTGCATTTCGACCTTGATCAGGCCGTCGCCCTGGCAGGCTTCGCAGCGTCCGCCCTTGACGTTGAAGCTGAAGCGCCCCGGGCCGTAGCCGCGCGCGCGCGCTTCGGGCACCTGCGCGAACAGCTCGCGCAGCGGCGTGAACAGGCCGGTGTAGGTGGCCGGGTTGGAGCGCGGCGTGCGGCCGATCGGCGCCTGGTTGATGTCCACCACCTTGTCGAACAGTTCCAGCCCCTCGATGCGTTCGAACGGCGCCGCGGTCTGGCTGGAGCCACCGTTGAGCGCGGAGGAGGCGAGCGGGAACAGGGTGTCGTTGATCAGGGTGGACTTGCCCGATCCCGAGACGCCGGTGACGCAGGTGAACAGCCCCGCCGGGATTTCCAGCGTGACGTTCCTGAGGTTGTTGCCGCGCGCTCCGACCAGCCGCAGCCACTGCCCGTCCTGCGGCGCCTTGCGCGACGACGGCAACACGATGGCGCGCCGGCCGGAGAGGAACTGCCCGGTGACGGACCGCTCGCAGGCCACGAGGTCGGCCAGCGCGCCCTGCGCCACGACTTCCCCGCCGTGCACGCCGGCCCCCGGGCCGATGTCGACGACGTGGTCGGCCAGGCGGATGGCGTCCTCGTCGTGTTCGACCACGATCACCGTGTTGCCCAGGTCGCGCAGGCGTTCGAGCGTGCCCAGCAGGCGCGCGTTGTCGCGCTGGTGAAGGCCGATGGACGGCTCGTCCAGCACATACATCACGCCGACCAGGCCGGCGCCGATCTGGCTCGCCAGGCGGATGCGCTGGGCTTCGCCGCCGGAGAGCGAATCGGCCTGCCGGTCGAGGGTGAGATAGTCCAGACCCACGTCCACGAGGAAGCGCAGGCGCTCGCGGATTTCCTTCACGATGCGCGCGGCGATCTCGCCGCGCCAGCCGGGCAGGGTGAGTTCGGCAAAAAATGCGCTGGCCTCGTCGATCGGCAGCGCGGTGAGCGAGGGCAGGGTACGCTCCGCCACGAATACGCTGCGCGCCGAACGGTTTAGGCGCTGGCCTTCGCACTGCGGGCAGGGGCGGTTGCTGATGAATTTCGACAGTTCCTCGCGCACCAGCGAGGATTCCGTCTCGCGGTAGCGCCGCTCCAGATTCGGCACGATGCCCTCGAAGCGGTGCCGGCGCTGGCTGCGCGTGCCCGTTTCGGTCACGTAGGTGAAGGAGATCTGCTCCTCGCCGCTGCCGTGCAGCACCACTTCGCGCACCTTCTTCGACAGCTCGCGCCAGGGTGTGTCGGGATCGAATCCGTAATGTTTGGCAAGCGCGGCGATGAGCTGGAAATAGTAGTGGTTGCGCCGATCCCAGCCGCGCACCGCGCCGGAGGCCAGGCTCAGTTCCGGATGCGTGACCACGCGCGCCGGGTCGAAATACTGGGTCACGCCCAGTCCGTCGCAGCCCGGACAGGCGCCCATCGGCGCGTTGAAAGAGAACAGCCTCGGCTCCAGTTCCGGCAGGGCGTATTCGCACACCGGGCAGGAATAGCGCGAGGAAAAGAGCTGTTCGGGCGCGGCAGGATCGTCCATGTCCACCACCCGCGCCAATCCTTCACCCAGCCGCAGCGCGGTCTCGAAGGATTCGGCCAGGCGCTGGGCGATGTCCGCGCGCGGGCGGAAGCGGTCGATCACCGCCTCGATGGTGTGCTTGACCCGCAGCGCGAGCCTGGGCGGGTCGTCCAGTTCGACCACCTCGCCGTCCACGCGCGCGCGCACCAGCCCCTGCGCGCGCAGCTGCTCGAACACCTGCGCGTGCTCGCCCTTGCGCTCGCGCACCACCGGCGCGAGCAGCATCCAGCGTTTCCCGGGATCGAGCGCGAGGGTGGCGTCGACCATCTGGCTGACGGTCTGGGCCTCCAGCGGGAAATCGTGGTCCGGGCAGCGCGGCGTGCCGACGCGGGCGAACAGCAGGCGCAGGTAGTCGTAGACCTCGGTGATCGTGCCCACGGTCGAGCGCGGATTGTGCGAGGTGGACTTCTGCTCGATGGAAATCGCCGGCGACAGCCCCTCGATGTGGTCGATGTCGGGCTTGTCCATCACCGACAGGAACTGGCGCGCGTAGGCCGACAGCGATTCCACGTAGCGGCGCTGGCCCTCGGCGTAGATCGTGTCGAAGGCCAGCGAACTCTTGCCCGAACCCGACAGCCCGGTGATCACGATCAGCCGGTTGCGCGGAAGCTCGAGGTCGATGTTCTTGAGGTTGTGCGTGCGCGCGCCGCGCAGGCGGATCGTGTCCATGGCAGGTGCCCGTGAAGCAAGCCGGCCACTATACCAACCAGACTCTGAGCGATTGCGTGGCGGCGCGGCGCAATGTGGCGCAAGAGGCGCTTCTTCCAGAAAGGCGTTTCTCATGCTGCGCCGCGTCATGCTAGCCTGCGGCCCCCTCGTCTTCGAATGACTCCGATGTCGCGCGCGTTCAACTTCAGTGCCGGCCCGGCCGTCCTGCCGGAATCGGTCCTGCGCCAGGCGCAGGAAGAACTGCTGGAATGGGGCGGCGAACGCGCCTCGGTGATGGAAGTCTCGCACCGGGGCAAAGCCTTCATGGAAATGGCCGAAGCCGCCGAACGCGACCTGCGCGAGCTGCTGGCCATTCCGCAGCACTACCGCGTGCTGTTTCTCCAGGGCGGGGCCTCGCAGCACTTCGCGCAGGTACCGATGAACCTGGCGCGGCCCGGGCAGCCGGTGGATTTCGTTCTCACCGGCGCCTGGAGCGAAAAGGCGATCGCCGAAGCCGCGCATTTCTGCGCGCCGCGTGTGGCCGCCAGCGCCGCCGCTGGCGTTTTCCGCGGCATTCCGGAGCGTTCGCAGTGGCGGCTTTCGGAGGAGGCCGCCTATGTGCACATCGCTTCCAACGAGACCATCCACGGCGTGGAGTTCTTCGAGTCGCCCGATACCGGCGCGATGCCGCTGGTGGCGGACATGTCCTCGAACCTCCTGTCGCGGCCGATCGATGTTTCCCGCTACGGCCTGATCTTCGCCGGCGCACAGAAGAACATCGGTCCTTCCGGGCTGGTGATCGTGATCGTGCGCGAGGATCTTCTCGAACGCAGCACCGGCCGGGTGGCGCGGATCTTCGATTACGCCTGCCACGCGCGCGAAAAGTCCCTGCTCAACACCCCGCCGACCTTCGGCTGGTACCTCGCCGGACTGGTGTTCCGGTGGCTGAAGGGGCAGGGCGGTCTGGCCGCGATGGCGCAGGTCAATGACCGCAAGGCAGCAATGCTGTATGCCGCGATCGACGGATCGGGTGGCTACTATGCCAATCGGGTCGATCCGGCCGCGCGCTCGCGCATGAACGTGCCTTTCGCCCTGCACGATCCGGCGCTGGACGCCCTGTTCCTGGAGGAATCGCGCGCCGCCGGCCTGCTCGCGCTCAAGGGCCATCGCGTGGTGGGCGGAATGCGCGCCTCGATCTACAACGCGATGCCGGAGGAGGGCGTCGCGGCGCTGGTTTCCTTCCTGCGCGATTTCGCGCAGCGGCACGGCTGATTTCCCCGCCCGGAACACCACTTTCCCCCCCAGGATCATCCATGCCCCCCCCGAAGAAGCCCCGCAGCACTCCCGCCGTCAAGGACGCCGGCCAGCCCGCCACCACGCCGGCGCTGGCGCAGGTGCGCGAGCGCATCGACAGCATCGACCGCCAGATCCAGAGCCTGATCGCCGAACGCGCCGGTTTCGCCCTGCAAGTCGGCAAGGCCAAGGGCAAGCTCGCCGCTGCGGTGGACTACTACCGTCCCGAGCGCGAGGCCCAGGTGCTGCGCATGGTGGTGGACCGCAACGAAGGCCCGCTTTCCGACGAACTGCTGGTGCACGTGTTCCGCGAGATCATGTCGGCGTGCCTGGCCCAGCAGGAGCCGCTCAAGATCGGCTACCTCGGGCCGGAAGGAACCTTCAGCCAGCAGGCCGTGCTCAAGCACTTCGGACGATCCGCCCACGGCCTGCCGCTGGCGAGCATCGAGGAAGTCTTCCAGGAAGTGGAAAGCGGCGCCGCCGACTTCGGCGTGGTGCCGGTGGAGAACTCGGGGCAGGGCACGATCCAGGTGACGCTCGACCTCTTTCTCACCTCCGGCCTCAAGATCTGCGGCGAGGTGGAACTGCGCGTGCACCAGTACCTGCTCTCGCGCAGCGGCCGGATCGAGGACATCGAGCGCATCTACGCGCACCCGCAGTCCTTCGCCCAGACCGCGGGCTGGCTGCGCGCCAACCTGCCCAAGGTCGAAAAGATCCCGGTTTCCAGCAACGCAGAAGGCGCCCGACGCGCGCGCAGCGCGGACGATGCGGCGGCGATCGGCGGCGAGAGCGCCGGGCACGTGTACGGCCTCAAGAAGGTCATCATGAAGCCGATCCAGGACGACAAGGACAACACCACGCGCTTCCTGGTGATCGGCCGGCGCATCTTCCCGACCTCGGGCCACGACCGCACCTCGATCCTGGTCTTCATCCACGACAAGCCCGGCGCGCTGTTCGACGTGCTCAGCCCCTTCGCGCGCCACGGCATCAGCATGAACCGCATCGAGTCGCGCCCCTCGCATCAGGCCAAGTGGGAGTACGCCTTCTTCATCGATCTCTCCGGCCACATCGAAGACGAGAGCATGAAGAAGGCCCTGGCCGAACTGGAAGCCCACTCGGCTTCGGTGAAGGTGCTGGGCTCGTACCCGGTGGCGGTGCCGTGATGGGCGGGAATGGGGAATCGGGAATCGGGTTTTGCGGCAGGACCAGGCTCTTGCGGCGAGCTGCTCCCTCTCCCACGATCCCATCGGGGGAGATGGCTGGGGTGAGGGGGGCTTTTCGCTTCAGAACGCAGATCGAAGCTACGCCCCCGATGTCGCGCCTCCCATGACTTACCTCAACACCGCACCATGATCTCCACCTCGAACTGGCTGGCCCACGCCGAATCGCCGCTGCGCGGCACGATCCGCGTGCCGGGCGACAAGTCCATCTCGCACCGCGCCATGATGCTGGGCGCGCTGGCCGACGGCGTGACGCGCGTCAGCGGCTTTCTCGAAGGCGAGGACACCCTCGCCACCGCCGCGGCATTCCGCGCCATGGGCGTGCGCATCGAAGAGGACGGCCCGGGTCGCAGGATCGTCCACGGCGTGGGCATCGACGGACTGAAGGCTCCCGCAGCGCCGATCGATTGCGGCAACGCCGGCACCGGCATGCGCCTTCTGGCGGGCATTCTCGCAGGACAGTCCTTCGATTCGGTCCTGATCGGCGACGCCTCCCTCACGCGCCGCCCGATGCGCCGGGTCACCGAACCGCTGGCAAGCATGGGCGCACGCATCCAGACCGCCGAGGGCGGCACGCCGCCGCTGCGCGTTTCCGGCGGGCAGTCGCTGGTAGGAACCCGGCACGAGCTTTCCGTGGCCAGCGCGCAGGTCAAATCCGCGCTGCTGCTCGCGGGGCTGTACGCGCGCGGCACCACGACGGTGCGCGAACCCCATCCGACCCGCGACTACACCGAGCGCATGCTGGCGGCGCTGGGCTGGCCGGTCGAGTTTTCCCCGGGTTTCGCGCAGCTTTCCGGCGACCACCGGCTGCGCGCCCGCGACATCGCGGTACCGAGCGATTTTTCCTCGGCGGCGTTCTTCCTCGTGGCCGCCAGCATCGTTCCCGGATCCGACCTCGTGCTGGAAGCCGTGGGCATGAATCCGCGGCGCACCGGCCTTCTGGAAGCATTGCGGCGGATGGGCGCAAGGATCGAGGTGCGCAACGCGCGCGAGGAAGGCGGCGAGCCGGTGGCCGATCTGCACGTGGTGCACGCGCCGCTGCAAGGAGCCGAGATTCCGGAAGCCATCGTTCCTGACATGATCGACGAATTTCCCGTGCTTTTCGTCGCAGCTTCTGCTGCTTCCGGCGTGACGGTGGTGCGCGGCGCGGCCGAGCTGCGGGTAAAGGAGTCCGACCGCATTGCGGTGATGGCGCGCGGTCTGCGCGACATGGGCGCGCGCATCGAGGAAACCCCGGACGGCGCCGTGATCCACGGCGGCGCACCGCTGGGCGCCGCCGAGGTCGAAGCGCACGACGACCACCGCATCGCGATGAGCTTCGTCGTCGCCGGCCAACGATCCAACGCGCCGGTAGCGGTGCGCGGCTGCGCCACCGTGGCGACCTCGTTTCCCGGATTCTTCGATCTGGCCCGCACGGCCGGCATGGGCTTGTCGAGGATTTGAAGAGTGCCGCGGTCTGCCTGGCTTTTGGCCAGTCCGTCGGATCACTCGAATGACCCATAATGTATATTATGTAAAGTTTGCACCCAACCTGCTGCTTGTCATGGAGCCAGTTCCCGGGGATGCTTCCATGGACCGCCCTGTTCCGGATCATTGCCGAGTTTGCGAAGGCGCACGCGAAACTCCTTGCTGACCGCGAACTCCGGCAACCGCAAGTGCATTCGAAGAATGTGGCAAGTAACGTCGAATCGGCCGCACCGAAAGGGCGCAGCGTCCGAATCGCAGCGTTCAGTCGGCCTGTGCGCCCTGCGCGAGGGGTTCGTCGGAGTCCACGCGCTGGATGCGCTGGAAGATCTCCTCGCGGTGCACCGAGACGTCCTTGGGCGCGCTGATGCCGACGCGCACCTGGTTTCCCTTCACGCCGAGAACGGTGACGGTGACCTGTTCGCCGATCATGAGGGTTTCACCTACCCGACGGGTAAGAATCAACATGTTGCATACGCTCCTTCGCTGCCCAATCCGCCGAACGGATTGCCCACTGTGCGGCATCGCGGGGCGATGCTGCCGATCCCTGGCATGCACCTGAATGGTGCATAAAAGCCCGCGCGATGGTAGCGCAGGCGCGTCAATTTCTGCAAACCGCAACCCACCGCGGCTGCTCGCCCGCCGCTCCGTGCAGGCAGCCCAACTCGAAGCGCAATGCCGCAGGCAAGCTGGAATCAAACGCGCCTGCGGCAGGACCTTCGTCCGGACTCAGAGCCGGGTGGCAATGAATCCCGCGACTTCGCCCAGCGCCGCCGGCAGTCGCGCATCGTCCTCGCCGCCGCCCTGGGCCATGTCGGCGCGGCCGCCTCCCTTGCCGCCGATCTTGCCGGCGACGAAGGCCACGACCTCGCCGGCGCGGATCTTCTCCAGCGCCCTGCCCTGCACGCCGGCCACCAGCGAGGCCTTGGCGCCGTCGCCCGAAGCCAGCAGGATCACCGCGTCGGGCAGCTTCTGCTTGAGGCTGTCCACGCTCTCGCGCAGGCCCTTGGCGTCCATGTTGTCCAGACGCGCGGCCACCACGCGGATGCCGCCGATGTCGGTGGCGGATGCGGCCAGATCGGCCGCGGCGCCAGCGGCCGCGCGGGCCCTGAGCGATTCCAGCTCCTTCTCGATCTTCTTCTGGCGATCGAACAGCTGGCGCAGCTTTTCCACCACGTCGCCGCGGCTGCCGCCCAGAAGCTCGCTGACCGTTTCGAGCTGGCTGGCCTCGTGCGCAATGTGGTCGAGCGCACCCTGCCCGGTCACCGCCTCGATGCGGCGCACGCCGGCGGCCACGCCGCCTTCGGAAACGATCTTGAACAGACCGATGTCGCCGGTGCTGTGGACGTGGGTGCCGCCGCACAGCTCGGTGGAGAACTCGCCCATGCGCAGCACGCGCACCTCCTCGCCGTACTTCTCGCCGAACAGCGCCATCGCGCCGAACTCCAGCGCCTGCGCCATGCCCATGTGACGGACCTCGGCCTCGGCGTTGCCGCGGATGCGCGCGTTGACCATGCGCTCGATGCGCGAAAGATCCTCGTGCGAAATCGGCTGGAAGTGCGAGAAATCGAAGCGCAGCCGATCCGGCGCCACCAGCGATCCCTTCTGGGCCACGTGGGTGCCAAGCACCTCGCGCAGCACCGCGTGCAGGAGGTGCGTGGCCGAGTGGTTGAGGACGATCGCCTGTCGGCGCGCGGAGTCGATGCGCGCGTCGAGCACGTCGCCGGCCCGGATGCTGCCCGACAAAAGCGTGCCGACGTGGCCGAAGTAGCTGCCCGAGAGCTTCTGCGTGTCGTCCACCTTGAACAGGACCCCGGCAGCGCCCAGCTCGCCGGTGTCGCCCACCTGGCCGCCGGATTCGGCGTAGAACGGCGTGGCTTCGAGGATCACCGTGCCTTTTTCACCCGCCGACAGAGAAGCCAGCGGCGCGCCATCGCGCACCACGGCCAGCACCCTGAGGCCCGCGGCCTCGGACTGCTCGTAGCCCAGAAAGCGCGTGGGCGTGAGCGTGGCGACCAGATCGGCGGGCAGCATGGTGTTGCCGGCGAACTTGCTGTGCGCGCGCGCCTGCTCGCGCTGGCGCTCCATTTCGGCCTCGAAGCCGGGCATGTCCACGCTCCAGCCGTGCTCGCGCGCCACGTCGGCGGTGAGATCGACCGGGAATCCGTAGGTGTCGTACAGGGTGAAGGCGGTCTTGCCCGGCACCTGTCGCCGCGCGTGCGCCTGCGAGCCTTCGTCGCCGAGCACCGACTGCAGCAGCTTCATGCCGTGCTCCAGCGTCTCGGCAAAGCGTTCTTCCTCGCCGCGCAGCGCCTGCTCGATGGTCGAGCGCTGCTGCGCAAGCACCGGATAGGCCGCACCCATCTGCTCGACGAGGGTGGCCACGAGGCGGTGGAAGAACGGTTCGTGCTGGCCCAGCATCCAGCCGTGGCGCAGGGCGCGGCGGATGATCCGGCGCAGCACGTAGCCGCGGCCCTCGTTGGACGGCAGCACGCCGTCGGCGATCAGGAAGCTGCAGGCGCGGATGTGGTCGGCGATCACCCGCAGGGACTTGTTCTCCAGGTCCTGCGTGCCGGTCAGCTCGGCCGCCTTGCGGATCAGCGCCTGGAACAGGTCGATCTCGTAGTTGGAATGCACGCCCTGCAGGATCGCCGTCAGGCGCTCCATGCCCATGCCGGTGTCCACGCAGGGGGCCGGCAGCGGCACCAGCGTGCCATCGGGCTGGCGGTCGAACTGCATGAACACCAGGTTCCAGATCTCGATGTAGCGGTCGCCGTCCTCGTCGGGCGATCCGGGCGGGCCGCCGGCGATGTGCGCGCCGTGGTCGTAGAAGATTTCCGTGCACGGTCCGCACGGCCCGGTGTCGGCCATCTGCCAGAAATTGTCGGAGGCAAACGGCGCTCCCTTGTTGTCGCCGATGCGCACGATGCGGCTTTCCGGCAGGCCGATCACGTCGCGCCAGATCGCGAAGGCCTCGTCGTCGGTGTGGTACACCGTGGCCAGCAGGCGCTCGGCCGGCAGCTTCCATACCTCGGTGAGCAGTTCCCAGGCCCAGACGATGGCGTCCTTCTTGAAGTAGTCGCCGAACGACCAGTTGCCCATCATCTCGAAGAAGGTGTGGTGGCGCGCGGTGTAGCCCACCTGATCCAGGTCGTTGTGCTTGCCGCCCGCGCGCAGGCAGCGCTGCACGTCGGCCACGCGCGCCGCCGGCGGCTTCTCGCTGCCGAGAAACGCGTTCTTGAACTGCACCATGCCCGAGTTGGTGAACATCAGGGTCGGATCGTTCGCCGGCACCAGCGGCGCCGAAGGCACGATCGCGTGCTGCTTGCTGCGGAAGAAGTCGAGGAATTCTTGACGGATTTCGGCGGTGGTTTTCATGG
>CAUJIN010000031.1 GCA_963205495.1 Pseudomonadota bacterium | reverse complement strand
ACAACATCTACAACCATCCCAACGTCGGCCCGTTCATCGTCAAGCAGCTGATCCAGAGGCTGGTGACCAGCAATCCCAGCCCGGGCTACGTGCAGCGGGTTGCATCCGTGTTCAACGCACACCGCAGCGATCCGGCGCAGCTTCGCCATGTGGTGGAGGCGATCCTGCTCGACAGCGAAGCGCGCAACAACCCGGTTTCCCCCACCTACGGCAAGGTGCGCGAGCCGCTGCTGATGCTTGCCCACCTGTGGCGCAGCATGGGCGCACGTCACGTCTGCGGCCTGGATCTTGGCGGCAACTTCTACGACAACCCCTACCGCTACGCCGGTTACATCACTGCCTGGAGTACCGGCGACACGCAGTGGGAGGGCATCGCGCAGGCCGCGCTGGATTCCCCCACGGTGTTCAATTTCTTCAAGCCCGGCTTCATGCCGCATGGCGAAATCGGGCAGGCCGGGTTGGTTGCGCCGGAAATGGAGTTGCAGACCGACGCCATCATTGCGCTGACCGTCAATTCGATCCAGGGCTTCTACACCTACTACGACGCCAATAGCCCGTGTGACGGAAACTTCCAGCCCTTTGGCGAAGTTGCCATCGATCTCTCGCGTGACCATGCGCTGGCCGGCAGCGGCAACGGCGGGCCAGCGGATCCGGCCAATGCGCTGGTGGATGCCTACAACCTGCGTTATCTCTCCGGGCAGATGAGCAGCCAGATGCGGACCACGCTCATCGACTACCTGAACAACATCGACGCCAGCTGGAGCCAGAGCGGCGAGGACTGGCGGATCTGGAGGGTGCGTCGGGCGCTGTTCCTGATCCTCACCTCGCCTGAATACATGGTCCAGAAGTAGTCGGCCGGAGAGAGAACATGTCCATGAAGCGACGCAACTTCATCCGCAGCTCGTTGCACGCCGCCCTGGGCGGAGCGGGCCTGTTTTCGGCGATGGGTAGTCTCAATCTCGCCCGTGCCGCCGTCGGCAGCGGTCAGGGCTTTCCCGATTACAAGGCGCTGGTGTGCGTGTTCCTGTATGGCGGCATGGATGGCTTCAATGCCGTGATTCCCTATACGCAGGCCGGCTACACCGCCTATCAGGCCGCCCGTCCGAGCATCGCCATTCCGCGGGCGAGCCTTGCGAACACGACGCTGAACACTACGGCCACGTCCGGCGATGGCTTCCAGTACGCGCTGCATCCGTCCATGACGGGTCTGCGATCGCTGTTCAACCAGGGCCATGCCGCCATCGTTGCCAACGTCGGCACGCTGGTGCGCCCGACCACGCAGACCGATACCTGGAATGCGATGAACGGAACCGCCGCCTTCGATCTGCCGCCGCAGCTGTATTCGCATGCCGATCAGGCCGCCTATTGGCAGTCCTCGCCACCCACCAACCAGCCGCTCACCGGCTGGGGCGGACGCATCGCGGACAGGGTGGCCCATGCCAATACCGGCGCCGCGCCCTTCCTCACCAGCATGAACGGGCTGGACGCCTTCCTGCGCGCGACGGATGTGAACGGCTATGTGATGACCGCCAACAGCGCCTCGGAGATTTCGTTTCCCTACGATCCCACCGGCCCCGGAGCGGCGTCGGTATTCGCCGCGCTGCATCAGGATGGCGCGCAGGCCAACATGCTGGAGCGCACCTACGCCCGCGCCATGAACCATTCGAGGGCAACCGCGTCGCTGATCAACGATGCGCTGGACGCGGCCCCGGATTTCGGTGCGTTCTTTCCCGGCGCGGGTTTCTCGCTGGATGCGCAGCTGCGGACCGTGGCGCGGCTGGTCCATGCCGCGAACAACCCCGGCAGCTCCGGCTACACCGGCCTGAAGCGGCAGGTGTTCTTCGTCAACCTCGGCGGATTCGATACGCATAGCGACCAGATGGCCGTGCACGGCAGTGCGCCCAGCGATGGCGGCCTGTTCGACGTGCTTTCGCGTGCGCTTTCAGGTTTCTACGCCGCATTGGAAAGCGCAGGCCTGGCAAGCAGCGTCACCTCGTTCACCGCATCGGACTTCGGCCGCACGCTCACCTCCAACGACAGCGGCACCGATCACGGCTGGGGCGGTCACCACTTCGTCGTTGGCGGCGCGGTGCAGGGCGGCCAGTTCTATGGCAACGGCGCAGGCCTCGCTGCCGATACCCACTTCGGCGTGGTGATGCCCAGCCTCGTCAATCCGACCACCCCCTACGGGGTGCCTTCGCCGAACCGCAACGATCCGGGCGATGGCTACGGACGATTGATCCCGACCACCTCGGTGGATCACTACGGCGCCACGCTTGCGCGCTGGTTCGGCTTGACCGACAGCGAAATCGATCTGGTGTTTCCGAACCTTGCCAACTTCAGCACCCGGTATCTGGGTTTTCTGGGCTGATGGCACGGGCCTTGCGCTTGCGCGTTGCGCACCGGCTGGCGCTGCTTGGAGTGCTGGCATGTGTTCCGGTGGGTGAAGCCTCGGCCGCCATCGTGATCGTGAACGTCGGCCCCGGCATGACCTTCACCCCGAAGTTCCCCGTGATCCGTGCCGGTGACACGCTGATGTTCCGAAACATGGGCGGCGTTCACAACGTCGTGGCCGATGACGGCACCTTCCGCTGCGCCCATGGCTGCGACAACGATGGTCAGGGCGGCAGCGGCAACGCGAGCGCGGGCAACTGGATCGTCCCGGTGCAGTTCGATGAGACGGGCGAACATGGCTACTTCTGCGAAACCCACGGCAGCCCGGGCGAGGGCATGTGGGGGCGGGTGCGCGTCACCCTGTTTCACGACGGGTTCGAGCCCTGACGCCGAGCGCGCTGATGTGGCCGGCGTTCGTTCCCGAACGCGCCCCGGGATGATTGCTGCGGGCGAGGGGCCCGATCCCGGACGGGGTTCGGCAGCTGCGGACGGATGCGCCATGGGCCGAGCTGGCCGACGCCGCCACGTTCGCCGGTTCGGAGCACCATCCTCCTCGCAGCTCGGTTCGCGCTGCGGTCGGCTCCGTAACGGCTGAAGCGGTGCTTGCACTGGCTCCGGATCATCCCGCGCAGGACAATGGCACTTCTTCCAGCTGGAGCGTTCGAATGAGCAAGGTCGTGATGTACACCACGCGGGTGTGCCCCTACTGCGTTTCCGCCAAGCGGTTTCTTGCGGCCAAGGGCGTGGAGGTGGAGGAAATCCGGGTGGACGAGGATCCGGCGCGCCGGCTGGAGATGCGCGACCGCACCCAGCGCACCTCGGTGCCGCAGATCTTCATCGGCGATACCCACGTGGGCGGCTACGACGACATGGTGGCGCTGGACCGCGCCGGCGGCCTGGATCCGCTGCTGGCGACGCTGGGGCAGGGCGGTTCGCAGGGCTGACGCGGCCTGCCGGATCAGTCGATCCGGAACGCCAGCGCGCGGTGTGCGTCGGCGTCCCAGCCCGAGAGGCGGCGCAGCGCGATGTCGGTGAACTCGACGATGTCGCCGTCTCCGGTATCCAGGCTGCACAGTGCCGGCGGCGAGCCGGCAAGGCCCGGGACAGCTTCACAGCGCAGGGTGGCTCCGCCGGCATCGTGCAGGGTGAAGCCGGATTCGGTCGCCTCGCTGCGCACGAAATCCAGCCAGCGCGTGGCGCGCTGGTCGGCGTCGGCGCCGGTGAGCACCCAGCGTCCCAGCAGCGCCTCGCCCGGATCCTGGGCCACGCTGAAGCGCGCGATCGAGAGCGGCCGCAGGTCGATCAGGCCGGTTTCCGGGTCGGGGCGAGAGAACCACAGCACGGCGCGCGCCGGGGAAATCGCCTCCACGTCGACGAAACCGCTGAATCGGACGGCTTCGGGCGCGACGTAGGCCGCCAGCGGCCCGGCACCGCCCTCGAACTGGCCCAGCTCCAGATGTGCGACGCCTGCGTCCATCTCGCCGGCGCCGAAGTGCCAGGCCGAGGCGCCGTGTGCGTCATAGCCCATCACGCTCAGGCTGACGAGCCCGGACTGGGTTTCCACGGACAGCCCGAGTCCTGGCCCGGCGGCGAATTCGCCCCCTTGTTCGGCCCACCAGAAGCCGGTTTCCAGAGCAGGTCCGGGCAGTGCTCCGGCATTGACCAGGGCGAAGCCGGCAATCGCGCTGCGGCCGTCCTCTTCCAGTTGGAGCCTCACCCGGTGGGTTCCGGCCTCGGGCAGGAGTTCATCCAGGGACGATTGCGTGCTGGCCAGATGGTAGGGCGTGGGGGTGGGGCGGCAGCCGACGGTTTCGCGTGCGGCCAGCAGCGAAACGTCGCGGCCTTCCACCGCCATGCCGGTCATGCGTGGCGGACAGGTGTCAGGCCAAGTGCCGGAAACGCTGAAATAGGCCTGTCCGGCCTCGGTGACCACCAGATCGATGCGCGCCGGTTCGAACGCCGCCGCCGGCAGAGCGGCGAACAGGAAAAGGGCGCTGGTGAGTTTCGCCGAAAGTCGCATGTCGCCAACTGTACCCCAAGCTGCCGCTGGACGATAATGGGCGGTCAACTCGACGCAGGACGGCGTCGGACTCTTCTTCTCCCATGCACAAGGACCAATTCACGATGAACCCGACGATTGCAGTGATCCGCGGTGACGGCATCGGCCCCGAGATCATGGAAGCCACCTTGCATGTGCTCGACGCCATGGCTCTCGGCCTGCAGTACGAATTCGTCGAAGCGGGCCTCGCCGCCTATGAAAAAGAAGGCGAACTGCTGCCGGCGCGCACGCTGGAAACCATCGAGCGCCTGGGCGTCGCGCTCAAGAGTCCGCTGACCACGCCGGTGGGCGAGGGCTTCTCCTCGATCAACGTGGCGCTGCGCCGGCGCTTCGACCTCTATGCCAACGTGCGCCCGGCGATCACCTTCCCCAACACCCGCGCGCGTTACCAGGGCATCGACATCATCACGGTGCGCGAGAACACCGAAGGTGCCTACATCGGCGAAGGACAGGCTCTGTCGGAAGATGGCGAAGTCGCCACCCTCACCCAGAAGATCACCCGCAAGGGCTCCGACCGCATCGTGCGCTACGCCTTCGAGCTGGCGCGCTCGGCCGGGCGGCGCAAGGTTACGGTGGTGCACAAGGCCAATATCCTCAAGACCACCTCGGGCCTGTTCCTGCGCGTGGCGCGCGAAGTGGCGGCGCAGTATCCGGACATCGACTTCAACGAAATGATCGTGGACAACACCTGCATGCAGCTGGTGATGCGTCCCGAGCAGTTCGACGTGATCGTCACGACCAACCTGTTCGGCGACATCATCTCCGACCTGTGTGCGGGCCTCGTGGGTGGCCTGGGATTGGCGCCGGGCGCCAACATCGGCAAGACCGCGGCGATCTTCGAGGCGGTGCACGGTACCGCCCCCGACATCGCCGGGCGCGGTCTGGCCAATCCGGTGGCCCTGCTGCTGGGTGCCTGCCAGATGCTCGGGCACCTCGGCATGGAGGATCAGGCGCGCCGCCTGCGCCACGCCATCGTGGCCGCGATGGAAGCGCGCGACAGCCTCACCGCGGACCTTGGCGGCAGCGGTTCCACGATGGATTTTGCGCGAGCCATCGCGCGTCGCGTCAACGGATGATGCGGTAGATGTCTGGGCGAGTGCGGCGCGTCCGCCTCGCCCGGATCGCCCGATTGTTGCGTGGATGCAACGGTTGCGACTCGTCCGCGTGGCATAAATGCCGCTCCGGTTCGCGAAATCGCAAGCGGACGCGAGATTTCACGTTGACGCGGTGTTGTTTGTGAACCATACTCGCGCTCGTCAAGGTTTCAATCGAGCCATGAACAGCACTTTCCATTCGAATCGGTTTGCACGTCACGCGCTGACCCTCGCCTGTCTCGCCGGCTTGACTGCGGGCGGAATGGCGCAGGCCGCGGGCCAAGACACGCCTTCCTGGCGCGAGTTCGCACGTCGCAGCATCATGCCCGATTACGCCTGGAGCGATGCGCCCCCGGCGCAGAGCCTGGCGCCGACGCTGCGCGATCAGGTGTTCGGCGCGCGTTCGATCGGTTTCACGCTTGCCCTGTCCGACGCGCGTGCTTCGGTCCAGCGCAGCCTGACGCTCTCGCTGCGGGACGCTCCAGCCGGAAGCGGTCACGGAGCCATCACGGCGCCCGGCGCGCTGGACCTGACCACGCGCGAATCCCCGCTGCGCAGCCAGTTCTTCGACACCACTTTCCATCAGGATGTCGAAAACCTTGGCCGGCTCTCGGTTTCGGCACTCATCGCGCGGCAGCAGTTTGCAACGCCAGGTCTTGGCCTGACCCGGGGCTTCCACCACGAGGCCGGCGCGTCAGTCGGCGGGCGCGAAGTCCGTCCCGGAACCGAATCGGTGACCGGCCACGGCGTGCGCTTCAGCTACAGGATGCCGGTGGGCAGCCGCCTTGCCTGGGCCTGGAGCGCTCAATCGAAGCTGGAAATGAACTCCTTCGAGTCCGTCCGAGGCATCTATGGCGAGCCGGGCGATTTCGATCTTCCGGCGCGCATGGGTGGCCTTCTGGAGTGGCAGGCGACTCAGGGCGTGTCTTTCGCACTGGGTGCCGAGCGCGTCTACTTCAGCCAGATCACTCCTTTCACCAATACCGCTCTTCCCGCGCGGCTCCTTTCCCTCATGGGAGATGGCAACGCGCCTTCGTTCGCTTGGCGCGACCTGAGCGTTTACAGCGCGGAAACCCGCATCGACGACCGCTGGCAGGGCCAGTGGTTGCTGCGTTACACCACCCGCCAACAGCCGACCCCGACCGCCGCGCTGTACGAGCAAGCGCTGGCCGCCGAGTACACCGACGTCAACTGGGTGTTCGGATACCGGCGCGGCGTGCGCGGCATCGGCGAATTTGCGCTGACCGCAAGCTACGCGCCATCCATGGCCTTCCTCGGGCCGGGACCGGTGTTCGCACCGCAAACCTACGCGAGCGGCGCCGTCACTGAATTTGAAGCAAGTTGGATCGTTCCGTTCTGAGCTTCGCGCACTTTTTCACGCACTCACAGGCACTCTTCCAGTTCGGCCCCGGTTTCCGGGGCCGTTTTTTTTATTGATGCATGCCGCCGACGGACGTGGACGTGGGCGAAATCAGGCTGGAATTTTCGGCATTCCCTTGAGTGGCGCATCCCGGTTGACCCTTGCACCCGGTGTTATCGTCCCCACCTGAAGGCAGCGCGGCGATCCGCGTGCCGTCGATCCGACCCGGAGAGTTTCAATGAGTGATGTACCGATGAGCCAGACGCTGGCGCTTCCGGTCCTGCCCCTGCGGGACGTGGTGGTCTATCCGCACATGGTGATTCCCCTGTTCGTGGGGCGGGAAAAGTCCATGCGCGCGCTGGATCGCGCCATGGAGGCCGACAAGCGCATCCTGCTCGTGGCCCAGACCAGTCCCGAGATCGATGATCCGACGGGTCGTGACCTGTACCCGATGGGCACGGTTGCCCAGGTGCTCCAGCTCCTCAAGCTGCCCGACGGCACCATCAAGGTACTGGCCGAAGGCGTTGCGCGCGTCGCGGTGACGGACTTCCGCGAGATCGACGGGGCGCTGGTCGCCGATGCGCAGGAACTGACCTCCTTCAACGAGCGCGAGCCGCGCGAGCTGGAGGTGACGATGCGCTCGCTGATGTCGCTGTTCGAACAGTACGTCAAGACTAGCCGCAAGATTCCGCCGGAGCTGCTCACGACCCTCGGCGGCATCGAGGATCCGGGTCGCGTGGCCGACACCATCGCCGCGCACCTGGGCATTCGCCTGACCGACAAGCAGACCCTGCTGGAAACCCTGGACGTGGGCGCGCGGCTGGAGCTTCTGATCGGTTACGTCGATGGCGAGATCGACGTGCAGCAGCTGGAAAAGCGCATCCGCGGCCGGGTCAAGTCGCAGATGGAAAAGAGCCAGCGCGAGTACTACCTCAACGAGCAGATGAAGGCCATCCAGCGCGAGCTGGGCGACCTCGACGAGCAGCCCAACGAGCAGGACGAGCTGACGCGCAAGATCGCCGCCGCGAAGATGCCCAAGGCGGTCGAAGCCAAGGCGCGTGCGGAACTCAACAAGCTTCGCCAGATGGCGCCGATGTCGGCCGAGGCCACGGTGGTCCGCAACTACATCGACTGGCTGGTCGGCGTGCCCTGGAGCAAGCGTTCCAAGGTGCGGCGCGACCTCAAGGCCGCGCAGGACGTGCTCGACGCCGACCACTACGGACTGGAGAAAGTGAAGGAGCGCATCCTCGAATACCTCGCCGTGCAGTCGCGCGTGAAGCAGATGAAGGGGCCGATCCTGTGCCTGGTCGGGCCGCCTGGCGTGGGCAAGACTTCGCTCGGGCAGTCCATCGCCAAGGCCACCGGCCGCCACTTCGTGCGCATGAGCCTGGGCGGGGTGCGCGACGAGGCCGAGATCCGCGGCCACCGGCGCACCTACATCGGCTCGCTGCCGGGCCGGCTGGTGCAGAACTTGAGCAAGGCGGGAAAGAAAAATCCGCTGTTCGTGCTCGACGAGATCGACAAGATGAGCCAGGACTTCCGCGGCGACCCGTCCTCGGCGCTCCTGGAGGTGCTCGATCCCGAGCAGAACCACGCCTTCAACGACCACTATCTGGAAGTGGATCTGGATCTGTCCGAAGTGATGTTCGTGGCGACCGCCAATTCGCTCAACATCCCCGGTCCGCTGCTGGATCGCATGGAGGTCATCCGCATCCCGGGCTACACCGAGGAGGAAAAGATCAACATCGCGATGAGCTACCTCCTTCCCAAGCAGATTCGCGGCAACGGACTCAAGCCCGAGGAAATCTCGGTCGGGCCGGATGCCATCCGCGAAATCGTGCGCTACTACACGCGCGAATCGGGCGTGCGCAACCTCGAGCGCGAGATTTCAAAGATCTGCCGCAAGGTCGTCACCCAGATCGCGCTGGCCGGGCCGCAGCCCGAAGGCAAGGGCAGGAAGCGTCGGGACCGGGCGGTCAGGATCACGCCGGCCACCATCGACGCGTATCTGGGCGTGCGCCGCTTCGACTTCGGCCGCGCCGAGGCCGAGGCCGAGATCGGCCTGGTGACGGGGTTGGCGTGGACCGAGGTGGGTGGAGACCTCTTGCAGATCGAAGCCGCACTGCTCCCCGGCAAGGGCGGACTGCAGCACACCGGCCAGCTCGGCGAGGTGATGCAGGAATCGGTCAAGGCCGCGCTGTCGGTGGTGCGCGCGCGCGCCGAGCGACTGGGGCTGGATCCCGAGTTCCACCAGAAGCACGACATCCATGTGCACGTGCCCGAAGGTGCAACGCCCAAGGATGGCCCGAGCGCAGGCATCGCCATGTGCACCGCGCTGGTGTCGGCGCTGTCGCGCGTGGCGGTGAAGCCGGACGTGGCGATGACCGGCGAGATCACCCTGCGCGGGCGCGTGCTGCCGATCGGCGGACTCAAGGAGAAGCTCCTGGCGGCTCTGCGCGGAGGCATCCGTACCGTGATCATTCCGCAGGAAAACGCCAAGGACCTGGCCGAGATTCCCGCCAACGTGAAGGACAGTCTCGACATCATTCCCGTGCGCTGGATCGACGAGGTTCTCGACCTCGCACTCGTGCAGCCGCTGGCGCCCGCAGCCGCGCCGCAGGAGCCGGTTGCACAGCCTCTGCCGCGCGGCAAGTCGAGCCCGGCGCGCCGGGCGCATTGATTGGAAAGACCTCGTTGGCGCATGGTTGACTCGGCGCATTGGTTGTGCGCCACGCCGAAGATGCCGGAACCCGCATGAAATATGGGGTTTGCGTGTTGCGTGGCCTTGGGGGCGCTGGTATAAATCCAGCCCACCCGCGGGCCGGTGCAGGATGCGCAGCCCGGTGGAAATGGTCGATGGGCATGGCGGCGATCGGAACAGCATTACCGATCCTCCGAACACCACGACAGATTCTCGTCTCGCACTCTGGAGTGACACATCAAATGAACAAGTCCGATTTCGTCAGCGCGGTCGCTTCGACTGCCGAACTGTCCAAGACCGACGCCGGCAACGCGGTTGACGCGGTCATCGAGGTCATCAAGAAGGCGCTCAAGAAGGGCGACAGCGTTTCGCTGGTCGGCTTCGGCACCTTCGAAGTGCGCAAGCGCGCCGCGCGCACCGGCCGCAATCCGCGCACCGGCGACACCATCAAGATCAAGGCTTCGAAAATTCCTTCGTTCAAGGCTGGCAAAGCGCTGAAGGATGCTGTAAACTGATCGTCTTCGCAGGGTGCTTAGCTCAGCGGTAGAGCGTCGCCCTTACAAGGCGAGGGTCGGGGGTTCGAAACCCTCAGCACCCACCAAAGCACCATGCAGCGTCAATGCGCGGAGTGGTAGTTCAGTCGGTTAGAATACCGGCCTGTCACGCCGGGGGTCGCGGGTTCGAGTCCCGTCCACTCCGCCACCATCCCGAGGGCGCCTGGAAGCAGGCGCCCTTTTTTTTTGCTCGGTCGCGTCGAGGCTGGCGCGTGGCTTCCCTCCTGGATTCGCGAAGACTTTCCGATGTTGCAGACACTCCGAGACAAGACCACCGGCTGGGTAGCCGTGGCGATCCTGATCCTCCTGACCGTGCCGTTCGCTTTCTTCGGTGTCGAAAACTACTTTCAGCAGCAGGTTTCGACCTATGTGGCCAAGATCAACAAGGTCGAGATCACCCAGGACCAGTTCCGCGAACGCTTCGAGGACCACCGCAGCCGGATGCGCCAGATGCTCGGCGACCGCTACGACGCGCGCGAATTCGACACGCCGATCGTCAAGCGCCAGGTGCTTGAAAGCCTGATCGACGAGGAAGTCCTTCGTCAGGCCGCCGAGAAGTACGGCCTGGTGGTTGCACCGGGCACGCTGCAGAAGGAAATCGCCTCGATCGAGGCGTTCCAGGTCAACGGCAGCTTCGACCCGAATCAATACAAGCTGGTGCTCGCCGGCGCGCGCATGACGCCGCGCAGCTTCGAGTCGCGCATGAGCCGTGATCTGCTTACCCGCGCGCTGCCGATCGGTGTGAGCGAAAGCGGCATCGTGACCGATGACTACGTCAACCAGTATCTGGCGCTGCGCGACCAGACCCGCAGCTTCGACTACCTCGTGCTGCCCGCTCCCGCCGAGGACACCGCGGGGGAGATCAGCGACACCGACCTCAGCGCGTACTACGAGTCCCATTCCGACCTCTACCAGAGCCCGGAAACCTTCTCGGTCGAGTATCTCGAACTGGACGCTTCGACGCTCGATGTCGACGAAAAACCGGACGAGGCCGCGCTGCGCGAGCGCTACGAGGAGAACAAGAGCCGCTACGTCGAATCCGAACAGCGCCTGGCCTCGCATATCCTGATCCAGACGCCGGCCAATGCCGACGCCGCCGCGGTCCAGGCGGCGCAGGCCAAGGCGCAGGCGATCGTCGAGAAGGCCCGCGCCAAGGATGCCGACTTCGCCGCGATCGCGCGCGAATCATCCGAAGATCCCGGCTCCAGCGCGGCTGGCGGCGATCTGGGCTGGATCGAGCGCGGCGTGACCGACGCCGCGTTCGAGGATGCGCTGTTCTCGATGCAGCCGGGCGTCAGCGATCCGGTCAAGGGCGCGGATGGCTGGCACGTCATCTGGCTGCGCGAGGTCAAGCCGGAGAGCGGCAAGAGTTTCGAGGACGTGCGCGTCGAACTGGAGAAGGAATACCTGGAAAGCGAGCGCGAGCGCCGCTACAGCGAATTGGCCGGCAAGCTGATCGATGCCATCTACCGCGATCCGAGCACGCTGGATGCCGCCGCCGCCGAACTGGGGCTGGAGGTCAAGAAGGCCGGTCCGCTGACCCGCGCCGGTGGTCCGGGCGTTTTCTCCAACCCCGAGGTGCTGCGCGCCATGCTTTCGGACAGCGTGCTGGTTGAAGGCCTTGCCAGCGACGTGATCGAAGTGGCGCCGGGCCACGGCATCGCGCTGCGCATCAGCGAGCACGTGCCGGCCAGCACGCGGCCGCTGGAGGAGGTGAAGGCGCAGGTGGTTGCCGCCGTTCGCGCCGAGCGCCTGGCCGAGATCGGCCGCCAGACACTGGCCAAGGCGCTGGAAACGATCACCTCGGTGTCCTCGCTCGAAGCCTATGCCAAGGAACACGGGCTGGAAGTGAAGAAAGCCGAAGCCGTGGGTCGCATGGGCGCCACGGTCGATCCGGCCATCGCGCGCGCCGCCTTCGGGTTGGCGCACCCTGCGGAAGGCTCCAGTTCGATCGGAAGCGCCTCCCTGGTCGGCGGCTCCAGCGCGGTGATCGCCGTAACTCAAGTGATCGAAGGAGATCCCGCGAAGGTGGAGGCGAGCCAGCGCGAGATGATCCGCAGCCAGCTGGCACAGGGTATCGGCGGCGTCGAAGCCGCGGACCTGGTCAAGGCCCTGCGCCGCGAGGCGAAGATCGACGTGGCCGAATCGCGCATGTAAGGCGAATGTCGGTTGCAATGAAAAGGCCCGGCATTGCCGGGCCTTTTTGCATCTGCGGCATGGTGCGACGGCTCGGGTTCACTCCATCCCGGCCATGCCCAGGATGTTGTAGCCGCAGTCGACGTAGGTGATCTCGCCGGTCACGCCGGCAGCCAGATCCGAGCACAGGAAGGCGCCGACGTTGCCGACGTCCTCGATGGTCACGTTGCGGCGCAGCGGCGCGTGGGCCTCGACGTGGGTGAGCATCTTGCGCAGGTTGCCGACGCCGGCGGCGGCCAGGGTCTTGATCGGGCCCGCTGAAACCGCGTTGACGCGAATGCCCTCGGGACCGAGGTTGAGCGCGAGATAGCGCACCGAGGATTCCAGCGCGGCCTTGGCCACGCCCATCACGTTGTAGTTCTCCAGTGCGCGCTCGGCGCCGAGATAGCTGAGCGTGAGAATGGCGCCCTGGCGGCCCTGCATCATCGGGCGCGCGGCGGCCGAAAGCGCGGCCAGGCTGTAGGCGGAAACGTCCAGCGCGATGCGGAAACTCTCGCGCGTGAGGTGGTCGAGGAAGCCGCCGTCGAGCGTCTCGCGCGGTGCGAAGCCGACCGAGTGCACCAGGATGTCGAAGCCATCCCAGCGTTCGCCCAGCGCCTTGAAGGTCGATTCGATCTGGGCGTCATCGGCGACGTCCAGCGGCAGCACGATGTCCGAGCCGTACTCGGCCGCGGCTTCCTGCACGCGCGATTTGAGCTTGTCGTTCTGGTAGGTGAAGGCCAGTTCGGCACCTTCGCGGTGCATGGCCTCGGCAATGCCGTTGGCGATCGATCGCTGGCTGGCGATGCCTACGATCAGGGCGCGCTTGCCTGCAAGAAAACCCATGGTCTTGTCTCCACGATAAATGCAGGCCGTGCCTGCAGGTTGGATGGAAATGCGTTGCCGTGGCCGGGCCGCGCGCACCGCGGTGAAAGGGTGGCAAGTGTGACGCCTGATGGTTCAGGGCGCCAGACGCAGGCGCTGTCCGGGACGCAGGATGGAACGCCCGTTCAAGCCGTTGAGCTGCATCAGCGCCTGCAATCCGATGCCGTGGCGCCGCGCGATCGCACCCAGCGTGTCTCCGCGCTGTACCACATAGTCGCCTGTCGTGGCGGCGGGAAGAGCGGGTGCAGGGGCGTGCGGCAGTTCGAAGTCGGTCAGGCGCTCGGCCATGGACTGCGGCACCAGCATCCGGCGCGGGGCATCGGCGGCGATGAAGCCGCCCCGGTAGGCGGGATTGAACGCGACAAGGACGCTCCTGGGCAGTTCGCGGTCGGCGGCGATCAGAGCCAGCGTGGATTGACCGTGCGGGATCTGGACGGGTACGAGCGGTTCGATCGTGCGGCTTGCGTCCAGGCTCAATCCGTGCCGCTCCGGTGCGCCCAGCAGGCAGGACAGTGCCTGGACGCGGGCCAGATATTCCAGCGTGCCGTTCGGCAGGCCGGCAGGCAGCGCGTCGTCCGGCGATGCATCGCGGTCCAGCAGACGCGAAATGCGCTGTGGTCCGGCGTTGTAGGCGGCGACCGCCAGCTTCCAGTCGCCGAATCGGTTGTGCAGCGAGGCGAGGTAGCCGAGCGCGGCGTCGGTGGCGGCCAGCCCGTCCATGCGCCCGTCGTAGGTGCGGGTGATCGGCAGATCCAGATATGCCGCGGTGGAGCGACCGATCTGCCAGAGTCCGACGTGGTCTCCGGCACCTCGCGCGTCAGGGCGATACCAGCTCTCTGCGATCGGCAGCAGGGCAAATTCACCCGGCAGCCGATAGCGGTCGATTTCTTCGAGCGTGAAAGCCAGCCACGGCAGGATCGCGTTGATCTGGGCGGAGAATCGCTGCGGAGAACCGGCATAGCGGCGCTGCCACTGTTTCACCAGGGGATCGCTTTGGCAGGGCGGGTCGAACAGGCGTTCGCGCAGGCGCGAGATCACCTCCTCGCCGGACCTGGGTGGCGCAGGCTCCGGAATCTGGAAGGTTTCCTCGGCCGGCTCGGGTGCGGGCGGGGGCACCGGTTCGGGCGCTGCGACTTGCACGGGCGGAGAAATTTCGGCGACATCCGCAGGCGGAGCGGATTTCTGCGGCAGGCTCTGGCAGGCGGCCAAGGCCAGCAGAGCCGCGGCGGATGCCATCCGTCGTATCGGCTTCATCCGGCAAATCCGTCTTTCCAGCGGCGCAGCGCGGTGAAAACCGCCACGGCATCGGCAGGATCGCAGCCCGCGTATTCGGCCACGCGAGCGGCAAGGCGAGGTTCCCGGCAGCGCAGGAAGGGATTGGTTTTTCGTTCGGAATCCATGGATATCGGCAGGGTGGGCAGACCTGCCGCGCGGGCCGCGCGTGCCTGCGCGGCGCGTTCGGCCAGCGCGGGATTGCCCGGCTCCACGGTCAGCGCGAAGGACGCGTTGGCCAGGGTGTATTCGTGGGCGCAGCAGACCCGTGTCTCGGGGGGCAGTGCGGCGAGGCGTTCGAGCGAGTCGAACATCTGTGCAGGCGTGCCTTCGAACAGGCGTCCGCAGCCAAGGCTGAACAGCGTGTCCCCGGTGAATGCCAGGCCTTCGCCGATGTAGGCGACGTGGCTGCGCGTGTGGCCGGGAACCTCCATCACCCGCAGATCCAGCCCCGCCATTTCGATTCGGTCGCCCTCGCGCACCGGCACGAACTCGCCGGCGATGCGAGCATCATCGGGCGCATACACCGTGGCACCGCAGCGTTCGGCCAGCGTTGCCACCGCGTCGGTGTGGTCGTGGTGGTGGTGGGTTACCAGGATGGCGCGCGGGCGCAGGCCCTGGCGCATCGCCGCGAGCACGGGTTCGGCTTCGCCTGGATCGACGATGATCGCATCTGCACCGGCTTCGGCCAGCGTCCAGATGTAGTTGTCGCTCAACGCGGGCAGGGCGGTGGGGAAGGGCATGGCAGGCGGGGTACACTGGGAACTTGCGAAGTACCTGTGCGCACCATGCCGGCAGCCTCCCCGACCCGTCAACCCGACCACCTGCCGACCTGGTTCGACGGCGCGTTCGGCCAGGCCTTTCTCGAAGCCGAGCTGGGCCTGATGATGCCGCTGGTGCTGCGCAGCCCGGGGCTGCGGATGTGCTGGATCCTGCCCAGCTGCACCAGCGCCCGCGCCGCGCCGCCGATGCTGATGCCGAACGAGACGCGGCTGTGGCGGCGAGGCGGGGATTGGTGCCTGGGCAGTGAATCGGTCGAAAGCCTCCCGCAGCAGGAAATGGATCTGGTGATCGCCGCGCACGTGATGGGTTCGAATGCCGATGCGCGGCGCCAGCTCGATGCGATCCACTCCATGCTGCGGCCGGGGCGCACCGCCTTCCTGGTCGAACTCAATCCCTGGTCGCCGTTCCGCTGGCAGTGGCGCGGCTGCGGCATGCGCGCCCCGTCGGTGTGGCGGCTCTCGGAGCTCGCCCGCCGCAGCGGCCTTGTCGTGGAGGCCAGCTATGCGGTCAACCCTTCGGTATCGAAGGACTCGGTCGGCACCCTGTTGCGCCACGACTGGCGCACGCCGGCCTGGCTTCCGCACCGCTCCTATGCCATCCGCGTCCGCCGGCGCGAGCCGGGCATGACGGCCGTGGGCAGCGGACTTCCCGTCGGACTGGCGCTGGGAGCGCCAGGTGCATGAGTGAAGAGTCCGTGGTGCTGATCCATACCGATGGCGCCTGTCTGGGCAACCCCGGTCCCGGCGGCTGGGGCGCACTGCTGCACCACCGCGGCCGCGAGCGCGAGCTGTCGGGGGGCGAGCCGGATACCACCAACAACCGCATGGAGCTGCTCGCCGCGATCATGGCGCTGGAGGCGCTCAAGCGCCCGTGTGCGGTGCGCCTGCGCACCGATTCTCAGTATGTGCGCCAGGGCATCACCCAGTGGCTCTCCGGCTGGGTCGCGCGCGGCTGGCGCACTGCGGGTGGCGCCGCAGTGAAGAACCGTGACCTCTGGGAGCGCCTCCAGCAGGCCGCCGCGCCCCACGAGATTCGCTGGGAATGGGTGCGCGGGCACGCCGGCGATCCCGACAACGAACGCGTCGATCGCCTCGCGCGCGCCGCCGCCGAGGCGCAAAGGCCGACGCCATGATTCGACAAACCGATTCCGGAAGCCACGCGCCGTGAGACAGATCGTCCTGGATACCGAAACCACCGGCATCTCGCTGCAGGCCGGCAACCGCGTCATCGAAATCGGCGCTCTGGAGCTGCTCGAACGCCGCCCCACGGGGCGCAAGTTCCACCGCTACCTCAACCCCGACCGCGAAAGCGAACCCGGCGCGCTGCGCGTGCACGGCCTGACGAGCGAGTTTCTTTCCGGAAAGCCGCGCATCGGCGAGATCGTGGACGAGCTGCTGGACTTCGTTCGCGGCGCTGAACTCGTGATCCACAACGCCGAATTCGACGTTTCCTTCCTCGACGCCGAGCTCGAACGCTGCGGGCCGCAGTATGGCCGATTGGCCGACCACGTCGCCGGCGTGGTGGACACCGTGCGGCTGGCGCGCGAACGTTTCCCGGGCCAGCGCGTGTCGCTCGACGCCCTGTGCCGCCGCTACGGCATCGACAACGCACACCGCGAGCTGCACGGCGCGCTGCTGGATGCCGAGCTCCTGCTCGACGTGTATCTGGCCATGACCTCGGGCCAGTTCGACCTGGCCCTGGACATCGCGCCCGTCCAGACGCGGTCGGAGGTGCGGGTGACGCCGCAGGCACCGCGCGGCATCCGCGTGGTGCGCGCCACGTCCGAGGAATTGCAGCGCCACGATGCGCGCCTTGCGGCGATCCGGAAGGCCTCCGGCGCGTGCCTGTGGCCGCAGACCGAGGAAGGCTGAGGGCGACATGGGACAGGCCGTGGTGCCGCACGTTGCCGGATTCCGGATCCTGCGCCGCCTTGGCGAAGGCGCCAGTGCCGCCGTCTACCACGCCATCCAGGAGGACAGCGAGCGCGAGGTGGCGCTCAAGGTCTTCGAGCCGATGGAAGAACCAGACGCGGTCGATCCGGCCGACATCGAACGCGAACGCGGCCTCGCCGCCGCGCTGCGGCACCGCAACCTGGCGCGCATCCACGCCATGGGCGAATACGGCGAGCGGCGCTGGCTGGCCACCGAATACCTGCCGGGCGGTACGCTGGCCGAACGCATCGCCGCGCGCATGCGCCCGGCCGACGTGCTGCAGGTCGTGCGCGACCTGGCCCAGGGTCTGGGCCACGCGCACGCGCAGGGCATCGTCCACGGCGACGTGAAGCCGGCCAACGTCCTGTTCCGCAACGCCGGCGAAGCCGTGCTGGTCGATTTCGGCAGCGCCGCCTTCGCGGGAAAGGGCAGCGCGCGCTTGCAAGGCGGCACGCCCGGATACATGAGTCCCGAGCAGGCGGCCGGCGAGCCGGTCGACGGTCGTTCCGACCTCTACGGCCTGGGCGTGGTACTGCACGAGATGCTCACCGGACGCCTGCCGCGCCCTCCGGACGAACCGGGCGCCGAACTGCGACGTCCGGCGCCCGTGCCGCCGCTGCCGGTGCGGCACCGCTGGCTGCAACCGCTGCTGGATGCCCTCCTGGCCGAGCGCCCCGAGGATCGCCCCGCCGACGCGCGTGCGCTCCTGCACCTTCTGTCCTCGCTGTGCGCCGCCTCGCCCGAGGCCCAGGCCCTGCTGCCGATTGCCGCGGAAGAGGTGGCGCGCGCGCGCGTCCACGGCCGACACGAATCCGTGCGAGAACGACAGCGGCGCCGCCGTCGCTGGATTCTGCTGGCGGCGACAGCGCTGGCGCTGGTCCTGGTCGGCGTACTCCTCGATCGCCTGCTGTAGCGAGGATTCCTCAGCGCGTTTCCCCGGACTCGAACAGGCGTCGCTGCGCGTTCCAGGCATCGGCATCGGTGAAGCCGGAAAGGCCCACGCCGACCAGCCGGTAGCGGGTGCGGAAGGGAAGTTCCACGCGGGCGTGCAGGCCCCAGGCCGCATCGCTCAGGCTGGCGGCATCAGGTGGCGGTTCGGCGAAGGTCAGGCTGCGGGTGAGGACGCGGAAGGCCGAGGTCTTGAGCTTGAGCGTCACCGTGCGCGCGATGCGCGAAGGATCGCGCTGGCGCTCGCGGCAGTAGTCGGCGAAGGTGCGCGCAGCCAGCGCGCGCACCCGCGGCTCCAGTTCGGCCAGCGGCAGGTCGGTTTCGAGCGTGTCCTCGCGCGAAATTTGCAGGGTGGGGCGGTCCGGCTCGACCGGATGCTCGTCGATGCCCAGCGAAAGTTCGTGCAGGCGCAGGCCCCAGCGCCCGAACAGCGATTCCAGCCGCGCCGCGCCCAGGGTGCGAAGCTGTGCCACCGTTTCCACGCCCAGCGCCGCCAGTCGCGCCTTCATCACCTTGCCCACGCCCGGGATGCGTCCGACCGGCAGCGGCAGAAGCACCTCGTCGATGCGCGAGGGGCGGATCACGAACAGGCCGTCGGGCTTGTTCCAGTCCGAGGCGATCTTGGCGAGGAACTTGTTGGGCGCGACGCCGGCCGAGGCGGTCAGCCCGGTTTCCTCGCGGATCGCCGCGCGGATCGCTTCGGCCGCGGCCGTGGCCGAAGGCAGGGGCAGCTTCGGAACGCTCAGGTCGAGGTAGGCCTCGTCCAGCGAGAGCGGCTCGATGCGGTCGGTGTAGCGCGAGAAGATGCCGTGCACCTGGCGCGAAACCGCCTTGTAGCGGGAAAAATCCGGAGGCACGAATGCCGCCTGCGGACACAGCCGCTCGGCGGTGACCGCGGGCATGGCCGAGCGTATCCCGAAGCGGCGCGCCTCGTAGCTGGCCGCGCAGACCACCGAGCGCGCGCCGCGCCAGGCCACCACCACCGGACGACCGCGCAGGGAAGGGTCGTCGCGCTGCTCCACGGAGGCGTAGAACGCGTCCATGTCCACGTGCACGATCTTGCGCGGCGTGGCGTTCACGTCAGCTCGGCGGAACGCTCCAGCACCCGCCCGATGCCATCGGATTCGATCTGCACGAGCGCCGGCGCGAGGGCGGCGGCCGTGACGCCGGCCTCGAAACCAAGGCGGAAATGCACCTCGCCCGCCGGAGTGCGCGAGGAGTGGATCGAGGCGATGCTGACGCCGTGGTGCTCGAAGGCGTGCAGCAGGCGGCGCAGCGAGCCGGCCTGGTCCTCGGGCAGGTGCACCGAGACGCTGCGTTCGCCGGCGAGGTCGGCAAGCAGGTAGCCCACGCGCTCGAAGCTGTAGTTGCCCTCGGCGATGGCGCGCTCGCCCAGCGCCGCGTGCGTATCGGCCAGAAATCGCCGGCGGAACTGCGTGCGGGCCGCATCGTCGCCGCGCGCTACCAGGTCGCGCAGGCCCTCGATCTGGCGCGCCAGCGCGTCCAGCATCGGGATCACGTGCGGGTTGCAGAACTGGATGTCCTCGTAGATCGCGGGATTCATCGCCAGGATGCGCGAGAGCATCGCGGTGTCCAGCTCGAAGGAGGCCGAGCGGAACGGCAGCAGCGCCTCCAGTCCGCCCAGGTGCGGCGCGTATTCCGCCAGCACGCCGCCCTGCGCGAGGTGGCCGGCGTGCACCATGGCCTGCACCAGCGCCATGATGCGGTCGTGCTGGGCGGGCGTGGCGCGCACGCACTGGGCGCGCAGCGCGCCGAGGAAACCCTCCAGCCAGCCGCGCCAGTGCTCCAGTCGCGCTTCGCACACCACCATCACCCGGCCCTTGAGCGTGGGCGCCTTGGGTGCGGCGGTCATCGGGTGCAGACCGACGACCTCGGCCTGCGAGGCCAGCATCGCCGCCACCGGCGCCTGCTTGATCGAGGTGACATCGAGCCAGAGCTGGCCGCGCTCGCGCCCGGCTGCGCGCTTCACGTAGTCGCCGATGATCGCCGGCGTGTGCCGGATCGGCGCGCAGAACACCAGCACCTGCGCGCGGTCGAGAAGTTCGTCCGGCTCGACCGTGCCCGCCCGGCCCGGGTCGGCGCCCAGCACGGGCAGGCCCATGCGTTCTTCGAAAAATCGCCGCAGCCAGCGGCCGTAGCTGCCTTCGCTGCCGATCAGGCCGACGGTGGGAGTAGGGGTCATGCGGGGAGGCGGGAGTGATGCATGCGCGGAATGATCGCACCGCAGCGTGCGCGCGGCGATGCGCGGCCCCGCGTTCGGCCGATTTGTCTGCCTGCGCAAGCGGGGCTGTCCTATGCTGGCGCACCGAGACGCGACGACAGGAATCTCATGGTCTCTCCCGACTGGGCCGCCCCGCATCCGCCCGACCTGCCGCCGGTGCGGCGGCGCGAGGTGTTCGCCTGGGCCCTGTTCGACTTCGCCAATTCCGGCTACACCACGGTGGTGATCACGGCGGTGTTCAACGCCTGGTTCGTGGCGGGGATTGCAGGCGGCGCGAGCTGGGCCACGCTGGCCTGGACGGCGGCGCTTTCGCTGTCCTATGCGCTGAACCTCCTGAGCTCGCCGCTGCTCGGCGCCTGGGCCGACCTTCGCGCACAGAAACGTGGTCTGCTCCTGGCCAGCACCGCGCTGTGCGTGGCCGCAACCGCGGCGCTTTCGCTGTGCGGACCGGGCGATGTGGCGTTGGCATTGGCGCTGGTGGTGGTCAGCAACTTCGCCTTCGGCATGGGCGAGAACCTGATCGCCGCCTTCCTGCCGGAACTGGTGAAGCCGCAGGCCATGGGCAAGGTGTCGGGCTGGGGCTGGGGGCTGGGCTATCTCGGCGGACTGGCGACGCTGGTGCTGTGCCTGTGGTGGATCCAGGGCACGGGGCGGAGCGCGCAGGTCGCGGTGCCGCAGACCCTGCTGCTGACCTCGCTGGCGTTCGCTTTCGCCGCACTGCCGACGTTTTTCCTGCTGCGTGAACGGGCGCGCCCGCAGCCAGGGAGTCAAGCGCGCGTCTGGACGCTGGCGCGAACCCGCGTGCGCGAGGCACTGCGCGGCGGCGCGGGCCTGCTGGACCTGCGCCGCCTGCTGGCCTGCATCGTCTGCTATCAGGCCGGCGTGCAGACGGTGATCGCGCTGGCGGCGATCTACACCCAGGAGGCGCTGGGATTCACCACGGCGCAGAGCATCACCCTGATCCTTGTGGTGAACCTGACCGCGGCCGCCGGCGCGTTCGCCTTCGGCCAGGTGCAGGATCGTCTCGGCCACCGCCGCGTGCTTGCCTTCACCCTGATCGGATGGATCGCGGCGATCGCGATGATGTGGGCGGCGCAGGATCTCGCGACAGTGTGGATCGCCGCGAATCTGGTGGGCCTGTGTCTGGGTGCCTCGCAGTCGGCCGGGCGCGCGCTGGTCGGCTACCTGTGTCCGCCGAAGCGCGAGGCCGAAATCTTCGGGCTGTGGGGCATGGCGGTGAAGCTGGCCTCGATCCTCGGGCCGCTGGGCTATGGCCTGGTCAGCGCGCTCACAGCGGGCAACCATCGCATCGCGATCGCCGTCACGGCGGCCTTCTTCGTTGCCGGACTGCTGCTTCTTGCGCGGGTGGACGTGGCGCGCGGCCACGCGCTGGCGCATCCGCCGCGCTGAGGTGGATGCGGGGCGCTGAAGCCGTGAAAGCGCCGGCAATTGCCTGCACCGCGGGCGGCCGATAGCATTCCACTCCTTTTCCCGCGCGTTCCGGCCCCTCGGGGCGCGGCGGCGCGGGTGCGACCCTTCCGGAGCTTTCCCATGCGTACCCATTTCTGCGGCCTGATCGACGCGGCGTTGATCGGCCAGACCGTGACCCTGTGCGGCTGGGCCGATGTCGCCCGCAACATGGGCCAGATCGTCTTCATCGACCTGCGCGACCACGAGGGCATCGTCCAGATCGTGGCCGAACCCGCCGATGAGGAAGGCAATGCCGCCATGCTGGCGATGGCCGAGAAGGTGGGCTACGAGGACTGCCTGCGCGTCACCGGCACGGTGCGCCACCGCCAGTCGGTGAACGACAGGATCAGGACCGGCCAGGTGGAGGTGGTCGCCACCGGCATCGAGCTTCTGAACAAGGCCGAGCCGCTGCCCTTCCACCACCACGAGAACCCGGGCGAGGACATCCGCCTGAAGTACCGCTATCTGGACCTGCGCAGCCCCGAGATGCAGCGCAAGCTGCGCACCCGCACCAGGCTGGTCTCGGCGCTGCGCCATTACCTCGACGCGCGCGGCTTCCAGGACATCGAAACCCCGATCCTCACCAAGGCCACGCCGGAGGGCGCGCGCGACTTCCTCGTTCCGGCGCGGATGCACCCGGGCGAGTTCTACGCGCTGCCGCAGAGCCCGCAGCTGTTCAAGCAGATCCTGATGATGGCCGGCTTCGACCGCTACTACCAGATCGCCCGCTGCTTCCGCGACGAGGCCCTGCGCGCCGACCGCCAGCTCGAGTTCACCCAGCTCGACATGGAGTTTGCGTGGGTGGCCGAGCGTGACGTGCAGGACCTGACCGAGGACATGGTGCGCCACGTCTTCCGCGAGGTGGTCGGCGAGGAACTCGCCGCGCCGTTCCCGCGCATGAGCTGGGCGGAGGCGATGCGTCGCTATGGTTCCGACAAACCCGACCTGCGCATCGCGCTGGAGCTGGTGGACGTGGCCGACGCCGTGAAGGACTGCGAGTTCGCGGTGTTCACGGGTGCGGCCAACGACCCGCACGGCCGCGTCGCAGCGCTGCGCATTCCCGGCGGCGCGTCGCTTTCGCGCAAGCAGATCGACGAATACGCCGCGCACGCGGCCAAGTTCGGCGCCAAGGGTCTGGCTTACGCGAAGATTGACGAAACTGGCGCGGTCAACTCGCCGGTCGCCAAGTTCTTCGCTGAAGGCCGGTTCCAGGCGCTGCTGGCGCAGGTCGGCGCACAGAATGGTGACATCGTGTTCTTCGGTGCGGGCGCGTACAACAAGGTGTCCGACTTCATGGGCGCGGTGCGACTCAAGGCCGGCAAGGATTTCAACCTTGTCGCCGATGGCTGGGCACCGCTGTGGGTGACGGATTTCCCGATGTTCGAATGGGACGAGGAAGCGGGCCGCTACGTGGCCCTGCACCATCCGTTCACCGCGCCGGCGGTGGATTCCATCGACGACCTGCGCGCCAACGCCCGCAGCGCGGTCAGCCGCGGCTATGACATGGTTCTCAACGGAAATGAAATCGGCGGCGGTTCGATCCGCATCCACAGTTCGCAGATGCAGAGCGCGGTGTTCGATCTGCTGGGCATCGGCGCGGACGAACAGCGCGCCAAGTTCGGCTTCCTGCTCGATGCGCTCAAGTACGGCGCGCCGCCGCACGGCGGCATCGCCTTCGGCATCGACCGCATTGCCGCATTGATGGCCGGCTGCGAGTCGATCCGCGACGTGATCGCCTTCCCCAAGACCACCGGCGCGCAGTGCCTGATGACCGACGCGCCGTCGCCGATCGCCGACGCGCAGCTGGCGGAAGTGCATGTGCAGGTGCGCACGAAGGATTGATCCGGAGGGTTTGCGGACGGCGGCCCTGTCTCGGCCGCCTTCGGCACACCCGGAACCGCCCGGAACCGCCCGGAAAGCGGGCGGAGCGGTCGGATTGTGCATCCCGAGCGCACTGGGACGTCGCGGGCGTATAATTTCCGGCTGTTTCCCGAATGCTGGAACCCCTCATGGGACGTGGCCCCTCGATCGAAGCCCGCAAGAACGCGCAGGACGCGCAGCGCGGCAAGATGTTCACCAAGATCATCCGCGAGATTTCGGTGGCGGCGCGCGCAGGTGGGGGCGATCCGCACGGCAACCCGCGTCTGCGTTCGGCGATCGACAAGGGGCTGTCGGTCAACATGACCAAGGACGTGATCGAGCGTGCGATCAAGAAGGCCACCGGCGAACTGGAAGGCGTGGTCTACGAGGAAATCCGCTACGAGGGCTACGGTGCCGGCGGGGTCGCGGTGATCGTCGACTGTCTGACCGACAACAAGGTGCGCACCGTGGCCGACGTGCGCCACGCTTTCAGCAAGTTCGGCGGCAACCTCGGCACCGAAGGCTCGGTGTCCTTCATGTTCAGGAAGCTGGGCGTGCTCAGCTATGGCGAAGGAGCCGATGAGGAGCGCATCACCGAAGCGGCGATCGAGGCCGGGGCCGACGACGTGGTGGTGTACCCGGAAGACGGCGCGATCGACGTGCTGACCGCACCGGACGCTTTTGCCGAGGTCAGGGCGGCGATGCAGGCGGCCGGGCTGGCGCCGGGATTTGCCGAGGTGACGATGCGCGCCGACAACGACAGCGAGGTTGCCGGCGAGACCGCCGAGCAGGTGCAGAAGCTCCTGCGCTGGCTGGAAGACATGGATGACGTCCAGAACGTCTATTCCAACGCCTCTGGCCTCGGCTGAGTCCGTGCCGCACCGCATCCTGCGGTGAACTTCGAATGCCTGAATCCACTGCCGTGCCGGTGTCGTGCCCGATGCCTGTGAGCGTGTCCGCAGCCGCTGATGTGGCTGCGCGCGCCGGCGCCGGATTCCCGCTGCGCTGAATCGAACCAGTCCGTACAGGGATCACCTGCCCGCATGACCGCATCCAGCCCGGCCGATTCAGGCCATCCGCACGGTGGCATCCGCCCCGGAAACGGGGCGGCGCTCGCCCTGACGATCGGTGCCATCGGTGTCGTGTTCGGCGACATCGGCACCAGTCCGCTCTACACCCTGAAGGAAGCCTTCTCGGTCCACTACGGCCTGCGCAACGACCACGATACCGTGCTGGGCGTGCTGTCGCTGGCGTTCTGGGCGCTGAACCTCGTGGTCACGCTGAAATACGTGACCATCATCATGCGCGCCGACAACGACGGCGAGGGCGGGATCATGGCGCTGATGGCGCTGGCCCAGCGTACCCTGCGCAACGGTTCGCGCTCCGCCTATGTGGTCGGCATCCTCGGCATCTTCGGCGCCTCGCTGTTTTTCGGGGATGGCGTCATCACCCCGGCGATCACGGTGATGGGCGCGGTCGAAGGACTGGAGGTGGCCGCTCCCGGATTGGGCCGGTTCGTGGTGCCGATCACCCTGGTGGTGCTGGCCGCGCTGTTTGCCGTGCAGCGTTTCGGAACGGCGAAGGTGGGCAAGGTGTTCGGGCCGGTGATGGTGCTGTGGTTCCTGTCGCTGGCGGCCATCGGCCTGGTCAACGTGATAGCCTCGCCCGAAGTGCTCAAGGCCTTCAATCCGTGGTGGGCGGTGCGTTTTTTTGCGGAGCACGGCTGGCACGGCATCGCCATATTCGGCGCGGTGGTGCTGGCGGTGACCGGCGGCGAGGCGCTGTACGCCGACATGGGGCACTTCGGCGCGCCGCCGATACGCAACGGCTGGTATTTCTTCGTGCTGCCCTGCCTGATGCTGAACTATCTCGGGCAAGGTGCGGTGGTGCTGCAGCGCCCCGGCGCGGTGTCCAATCCGTTCTTCGAGGCGGTGCCGGACTGGGCGCTGTACCCGATGATCCTGCTGGCGACGATGGCCGCCGTGATCGCTTCGCAGTCCGTCATCACCGGTGCCTATTCGGTGGCTCGCCAGGCGATGCAGCTGGGATATATCCCGCGGATGCGGATCAAGCACACTTCGAGCGACACCATCGGGCAGATCTACATCCCCGGGATCAACCGGGGGCTGGCGCTGCTGGTGATCGGGCTGGTGCTGGCGTTCCAGAGTTCTTCCGATCTGGCGGTGGCCTACGGCATCTCGGTGTCGGCGACGATGCTGATCGACACCCTGCTGCTGGCGCTGGTGGCGCACACGCTGTGGCCGCGCGCGCGCTACTGGATCCTGCTGCTGTGCGCGGTTTTCCTGCTGGTCGACCTGGCCTTCGTGTTGGCCAACGGCAGCAAACTGCTGCAGGGCGCCTGGGTGCCGGTGGTGCTGGGAATCGTGCTGTTCCTCATGATGCGAACCTGGCGTCGAGGCCGTGAACTGCTGCGCGAGGAAATGAGCAAGGAGGGCATCCAGCTCAATACCTTTCTTCCCGGGCTGATGCTGGTTCCGCCGGTGCGGGTGCCGGGCACCGCCGTGTTCCTGACCGCCAGTCCCGGCGTGGTGCCCCATGCGCTGCTGCACAACCTCAAGCACAACAAGGTGCTGCACGAGCGCAACGTGTTCCTGACCGTGGAAACCCTGAACGTGCCGTATGCGCCGCAAGACAGCCGACTGCGGATCGAGGCGATCGAAGGACAGGATTTCTACCGCGCGCTGGTGCGCTACGGCTTCATGGAAACCCCGGATGTTCCGGCGGCGCTGATGCGCAGCTGCGACCAGTGCGAGCTGGAGGTCAATCCGATGGACACCACCTATTTCGTCAGCCGCGAGAGCATCGTCGCGGGTCGCCACCGCGGTATGCCGATCTGGCGCGACCGGCTGTTCGCCTTCATGCACCGCAACGCGGCCCCGGCCACCAACTTCTTCCGCATTCCCGGAAACCGGCTGGTCGAGCTGGGTGCGCAGGTGGAGATCTGAGGGGCGCTGCGCCTGCCGCCTTTCTTCAGCGTTTGCGGGCCGGCTTCACGACCCGGTTCGGGTCGTGGGCGCGGATGAAGTCGCGTACCTGCGGGTAGATCTGTTCGCGCCAGCGCCGGCCGCTGAAGATTCCGTAGTGACCGGCGCCCTTGGCCAGAAGGTGGCGCTTGCTGGCGCTCGGGATGCCTCGGCACAGGTCGATGGCGGCTTCGGTCTGGCCCAGGCCTGCGATGTCGTCGAGCTCGCCCTCGATGGTGAGCAGGGCCGTGTTCCGGATGTCCTCGGGCGCCACGCGCCGGTCGCGCACGTGCCATTCGCCGCGCGGCAGGAGATGCCGCTTGAACACGATGTCGATGGTGTCGAGGTAGAACTCGGCGTCCATGTCGAGCACGGCGTTGTACTCGTCGTAGAAGCGCCGGTGCGACTCGGCATCTTCCAGATCGCCGCGCCGCAGGTCCTGGTAGAAATCCCAGTGCGACTGGAAGTGGCGGTCCGGATTCATCGCGATGAATCCGGTGTGCTGCAGGAATCCCGGATACACCTTGCGCCCGCGGCCGGGATAGTTGGGCGGGACTTCGTGGATGACGTTGGTGGAAAACCAGCTCAGCGGCTTGGTGGTGGCCAGTGTATTGACCTGGGTCGGGCTGCGGCGGGGATCGATCGGCCCGCCCATCATCGTCATCGAGGCCGGGGTGTCCTCACCCGCCGAGGCCATCAGCGAAACCGCCGCCAGCACCGGTACCGTGGGCTGGCAGACCGAGATCACGTGCAGGTCGCGCGCGCCGATGTGGCGGATGAAGGCCTGGATGGTCTCGATGTAGTCGGTGAGCGAGAACGTGCCCTCGGACACCGGCACCATTCGCGCGTCGGTCCAGTCGGTGATGTAGACCTTGTGATCGTGCAGCAGGGTGCGCACGGTATCGCGCAGGAGCGTGGAGTGGTGGCCGGAGAGCGGCGCGACCACCAGCACGACGGGGTCGTTCTTGAGCTCGGCGATGCAGGTCGGGTCGTCGCTGAATCGTTTGAAGCGCAGCAGGCGGCAGAACGGGGTCTGCATCGTGGTGCGCTGCAAGACCGCGATTTCGGTGCCGTGCGCCTGCACCTGATTGAGCCCGAACTCGGGTTTTTCGTAGTCCTTGCCGATTCGGTAGGCGAGCTCGAAATCCGCCGCCAGATGCGAGGCGCCGGGCAGACGCGCGTAGAGACTTCCAGCTTCCGAGAAGATCCGCGAACCGGCTTCCGCCAGATAGGTGCAGGGCGAGAGCAGGGCGCGTTGCATTTCGTGCAGGGCGTAGAGCATCGGAAGGTTTCCGGGTCGGCAATCGGCCGATTCTACTGCGATGCAGCATCCGGCGTATTCGTACCAAGGTGCGAGCCGGATCGCGGCTGCGTCGAGCGAATCGGGGGGTGGCGTGTGGATGTCTGCAAACGAAAAGGCCCGCAATCCCGGGAATGCGGGCCTTGCTGTTCCACAGCGATGCTGCGCGGCTCTTGCCTTGCTGCCCAGGCGAGTGCGCGAATTGGACAATCATTTCAGCCAGCCCGGAAAGGCGCTCTCGCGGACCAATGCTGCTTGGTACGGGGGCCGGGCTGGGTCAGGGGCACGGGGGCAAGTCTCGGCAGTGTGGGGCAGGTGGTGCTTGTTGCCTCAAATGCTTCCCCCGAGGTGCCCCGGATTGCAGCGGACGCCCCGGACCTTTCCGGACGTCAGGCATGAAAAAACCCGCACAGTGGCGGGCTTTTCATTGCGTTTCAGAAATCTGCCGGATTTCCTGAAACCATGTGTTGGTGCCAGGAGAGGACTCGAAGAATCGCCCGCAAGCGTAGCGACACAAGGTTTCAACGATTCACCAAAAATCGATCTACTCACAAATCTACTCACATCGTGGCGATTCGGTGGCGGAATTGGCGATGCGTGGCGCGCTCAGGGTGGGCGCGTTCGCTCTCGGATCAGTCCGAAAAGAGGGGCTGACCCTCGCTATCCGAAGGGAGCGCTTTTCGTCCGAAGGGAGCGAAGGGAGCGGGGTGCAGGGAGTTGCACCCTTCGCTCCCTTCGGTGGCAAACCGCGCGTTTCGGGCGGGGCGGCTCAGCCGTTCGCCGTGGATTCCGGCGGTAGGCGCCACACCCAGCCGCCTTCCATCGCGGTCTTGGCAGTCTGCACGCCCAGGCGGCGCTTGGCGCGTTTGATCTGGTCGCGGCTGTAGCCGGCGGCTTCGGCGTCGCGGTAGATGGCCTTGGCGGTCTGCTCGCCGCAGAAGAGCAGGTCTTCGAGGAAGGAATCCACGTCGCGCCGCTCTTCGGCCTCCGCATCGTCGGCTTCGGCTTGACCCAGGAGGTCACGGGCCGAGCCTTCCAGCGTGCTGCCCCAGGCGATGCGGCAGGCGTGAATGCCGTGGCCGAGGTCGAGCTGTTCCACGGCGTAGCCGAAGCCGCCGCCATCCGGGCCGATGTTGCTCTTGGCGCGCGCCAACATGCGATCACTGCTGCCGTCGGCGTCCTGGCGCTTCGCGGCCACCAGCACCAGGCGCGCGAGGGCTCCGAAGGCGACGGAGCCGGTCACCCTTTCGGTCGGATCGCGGCCGGCGGTGCCCTTGGAGAAATGCGAGATGCCCAGTACCGCCGCGCCCAGGCGCTCGGCCATCGTCACCAGGGGCTGCAACGCGCGCCGTACCTCGGTGTTCTTGTGGCTGTCGCCGGCGACGGCCGACACGATGGGATCGACCACGATCAAGGCCGCGCCACCGATGGCGTCGGCCTCCACCGCCAGCGCCGGGATGTCCGTTGCCGGGTCGAAGCTGCGGACCTCCGCACCGTCGCGGGCGTCGCCCACGAAGAAGGCGCGCTCCAGATCAGCCCCGGCGGCAAGCAGGCGCGGCACCAGGGTATCGGCGGGGTCGTCTTCGCCGCTCCAGATCAATACGTTGCCCGGATCAGGCCGGTAGCCGCCCGGCAGGGCGGCTCCGGTGGTGACGCAGGCGGCAATGTGCATGGCGATGGTGGTCTTCGCCACGCCCGGGGCGCCGGCCAGAATGTGCAGCTTGCTGCGCGCCAGCCAGCCCGGCCACAACCAGCGGATCGGCTCGGGCCGGATGGTGGAGGCGCGGTGCAGATCCACGATGCACGGCTCCGCCTCTGGCAAGCCGGGCACTGCCGCCAGCCGCTTGCGCACCGCGCCCGTACTCATGCGATGGCCGCGCGCACGTCGTGGCGCAGGCGGTGGATGCATCCATGCGCCTGCACCACGCGGGCATGGTCGGCGGGCCGCAGCCCGCGTCGCATCACCACCATGCCGGCAGCCACCTCGATCACCGCCAGCTCGGGCAGGGCCGCACCCAGCGCCGCCCACTGCCGGGCGATGCGGGTTGCCCGACCCAGCGCCCGGCACTGTGACGCCGTGAGGTGCGGCCCGGCCGGTGGCCGCTCGAACAGGTCGGCCAGCCCGAGGCCAACAGCGCCCACCACGTCCGCCGCCGGGCAGCCGGCGAAACAGTGGAGCAGCACCGCACCGTTATCGCCCTCGGCCAGGCTGAGCGATGCGGTCGCGTCCTGGTGCGCCGGGCAACGCGCCACCCAGCCGGCGCCAGCGCGGCGTGGGCGGTCGAGGCGATCCAGCAGGCGTTCGAGGGGCGCGCTCATGGCGAAGCCTCCTTCCTGCCCTCGCGATAGGCGGCTTCCATCGCGCCGGTGGCAAGCCGTTGCAGGATGTGGGCACCGAAGAGCAGGTTGGCAGTGGGCTTGAGGTTGGCAGCCATGTCGCTGTGTTCGCACAGCCCGTGCGCCACGGTGTTGATGATGTCTTCCACGATGCCGGCCAGCAGCATGGCGTCCTCGTGCAGCGTTTCGGGCCCGGTACCGGGGGCAGCCTGATACTCGGAATTGATCCGCAACACCGGGCGGGTGGGCAATGAGGTCGGCGCGTTCATGCCGCACCTCCCTTGCCGCGTTTCAGTTTCGGCATGCGGGCGTTGCGCAGCCTGTCCTCGGCGAACATCGCCAGGCCCGCGGAGCCGTCCTCGCGGACCGTATCGGCCAGTGTGTGGGCCAGCTGGTGCGCCACCTGCAGGCAGGTACACAGCGCCGCATCCAGCGAGGTGCGCATCGCCGAACCGAACGGCACGCCAGTGCGCAGTGCCTCGGCCGCATCGAACGCCGAACTGCGGTGCAGATCCTCGATGATCGTATCCCGCCGCAGCAGCTCGGCCAGCCCGAGCGCCCCATCCAGGGCGTCGCGCAGGCGGGCGAGCTCCGGAGCCGTTTCCATGACGCCATCCTCATACGCTGGCAGCGTGTGGCCGTTCGGCGGCAGGGTTTCCATGTTCTCGATGCTCATTGCACTTCTCCAAGTTCACGCAGGCAGGCGGCGAGCCGGGCAAGATCCGGATCGTCGCGGTGGATGTCGTACAGGCCCACGCTGCGAGCCAGATTCGAAGCAGCCGTGACCAGCCGATCCAGTGCATTGCGGGCGGTACGCAGCCGTTGGGCGCTGTGGCGATACTCCCGCGCCTGCTCGCCTTGCAGGGTGTCGGCGGTCAGCTCCAGCCGGGTGGCGGCATGGCGCATCACGGAAAGCGCGCTCATGCCACACCTCCCACCTGATCGGCCAGCAAGGCGACATCGTCCAGCAGCATCGCCAAGCGGACGGCGTCCTGTGCGTCCAGGGGAACGTGGAGGGTGATGCCGCGCCAGCCGTTGGCATGCGGCGGGTGGGCGGATGCGGTGATGAGCACGCCCTCATCAAGTGGGGACGGCTCCACCACCGCCGCGCAGCACCGATCCGGCACCGAAGCCATGCACGGCTCATCTTCCGGGGCGGCCACCACCTGGCGCAGCGCCGTGGCGAGGCTGCGCGCGCCGGCGGGGGTGAACAGCATCATGCCCATTGGGCTTGCCGCCACCGGGCTTCGTGATGGCTCCAGCGAGATCATCACCGCCACCTGCTCGGTATTCGGCGCGAGGGCCAGCTCGAAGTGCTCCGTGCGGAGCGATACGCGGCCGTTCATGGAGTTCCCCCTTCACCCTTGGCGGATTCGTCCAGCGCCTGTCCGCTGGCCAGCAGCAGCGCGCCCAGCTCGCACGCGAGGGCCGCGGAGAGCACCAGGGATACCTTTTCGGGCGCCTGCGGGTTCTCATCGCCCTTCGGGTGAATGGACAGCGTGATTTCCCGCGTGGCGCTGCTGGGGCGCACCACCACGTCCGATGTCTCCGTGGTGATGACGTTGCCCGTACCACCGGATGCCGCATCTTCAGTGGTGCCCTCGGCCTGGTGCAGGCGGAACTTCAGGATGGATTCCACTTCGTGCCGGATGGCCGGGTGGCGGCGTACTTCCTCGTCAGTGATGTGCAGCTCGCCGTAGGTGGTGCCGATGGTGAAGCCGCGCTCCATGTCCGGGAGTTGTCGGGCAAGTGCGTAGCTGGCGGCGAAGGCGGCCTCGTCGTTCACGTTCATGCCGCACCTCCCGCCAGCAGCATGTTGGCGTGGTGGCGCAGGTGCGTGGCCAGCACATGGGCATCGGTGGAGGAAAGCTCGAACTGCACCAGCGGGCCGCGGGACAGGCCGGCGGGAACCTTGCGATCGGTGGCGACCTTCACGATCAGCTTGAGCGGGTGCCGCTCGATGGCCAGGCGGATACCGCCGGCCTGCATGCGCGTGGTGCGCGGGCTGGGATTTGCACAGGCGTGCGCGGGTACGGCATCGGCCGGGGTGGCCGGAAAGATGGTGCTCATGTTGTGTTCCTCTGTCGGTCTGGTGAACCGCCACCCGGCGCTGCGAAACGCAGGGTGGCGGACTGCAACGGGTTCGCAGACCGGGACAAAGGAACCGGCAGGCTTTCGCCTCCCGATGCAGCCCGCCATGAACACGGACTGCGCGCAACAAAAAAGCGCCGTTGCGGCGCTTGTGCGCCTTTGTCATTCGGGCTGCGACACCCGGCTGCCGATTGTGCGGCAGCGGTGGGAGGCTATGCCTGTGGTGGGGCGGGTGTCAAGGGGTATGCTGCTGCACATCACTCGAAACGACAGGGGCACTCGGATGGTGTACTACGGAAGTTCGACCTACTACCCCGTGATCGGAAGCAATCACGCGAAGATCATCCGCTACGCCGCACGTTGCGTTCGTCAGCCAATAGCATTGGTCGCGTCGGAACACGTCTTCGACTTCTCCGAAGATGGCCCACTTTCTGACGCCACGTTCCCCGCTGACACAGAAGTAGAACTGCTCGATAACGACGCTCGGGTAGTGGCCCTATCGTTCCGTGAGCGCAATGCGACGTTCTCATCGGATTACAACGACATCGCCGTTGCGTGCGCGCTGAATGGCTGGCTTGTCGTGAAGGTTCCACCCGGCCGGTAACAGCGGCGACGCCGAAGGGAGCGAAGAGTGCAACTCTCTGCACCCCGCTCCCTTCGCTCCCTTCGGGGTGGAAGTGCTCCCTTCGGTAGCAGGTTCAGCCAGCCCATCCAGCGCTCGGATAGGATGCCGTTATCGTCCGCCCGTGGCCGCAGAAGGTTGCCCGTGTCCGTCACCGCCAAGCTGTTCCAGTTCGGCAACTCACAGGCTGTGCTCATCCCGGTGCATCTGCGGTTCGAGGGTGTGCGGGAAGTAGAAGTGATCCGGCACGGCGGTGAACTGGTGCTGCGTCTCGCGGTGAAGGATGCTGCTGAACTGTTCGCACGCATTCATGCCAAGCATGGCCCTCTGGATATCCAACGTCCGCCACAGGGCGAGGCTGATCCGGTTGCGCCGCTGGCGTGCAAGAACTGGTTGAGGTGAGGCCATCATGGCGCGCAGGAACGCCCGGAGTGCCTGTGTTGACCTCGAAATGCTGTGGCGCGATCTGCCTGCGTTCGCGAGGCACCTTGGAGTAGCGCTTTCGCCTCAAACGTTGCGTGGTGTTCGCACGGTAGAGGGGCAGGAATGGCGTGCGGCACTCGACTTCCAGAACCCGGCGCACGTCAAGCCCGATGAGGAGGCACGATGGCGGTATGCCGAGGAAATGCTGTGGCTGGCCGCGCAGCGCGAAGTGTCCGAGCGACGGGACGCCGACGTGCGCTCCGGCAAGATTCGAGAGGTACGGGCCACGATGGGTATGAGCTGGAAAACCAACGCCACCGCCAACGTACGGGCAAGCGTGGGCCTGCCCTGGCGTCGCCGAGTTTGCGACCTGCTGGAGCATCCGGCTGTGCAAGCCGGCATCGATGCCGATCTGTTCCCGATCCTGCGCGACTTGGTGAAGGCGGCATTGGACGATCAGGCGGCGGCGTATGAGCTGCGGGATAGGCCCGATGCCGAGGCGATCAGCAAGCGACTGACGCGGGATGAACTCGGCACACCGCCTGAGGGCATGGCGGAGATCGTGGAGCGGCTGGAGCGATACCGCGACGGGAAGAATGCGGAAGGGCGGTCCAAGATGACTTCCTCGAATGCGTCCAAAGGAAGGGTGAGTGGAACAGCAGAAGATCGCGGAGCTCGTCGACGTGAGAAGGGGCAGGCTCCGCGCCGATTCGACCTGGAAGGATCGATGCGTGAGTTATGGCTGAAGACTCCCAAAAGGACAGTCGCCGTAGCGACCTTCATGAAGGATCACGGGAAGAGCCAATCCCAGTCCTACGAGTACGCCAAACCCTTCGATTGGCGGCTTCCCCTGTCTGATCGTCGCTAAAGGGTTTTCCGGTAGCCGGTTACCGGAAAACCTGTGCTTAGAGTTCGTGTTCGTCGGCAATCCGCCGGCTTTAGACGGACAGTAAAATGAGCACAGCACGACTCTCCTTCGCGGGCGAAGCCGACGCCCGCGCCATCTTCGACATCGGCAAATCAACCTTTAGGCAACGCATCGCTGATGGCCTGCTGCCCGGGCCGGTAAAATTCGGTGCGCGGTCACTCTGGCCTCGGCACGAGCTTGACGCGGTGGCCGGTGCGGTGATCGGTGGTGCCTCGGATGATGATCTGCGTGCGCTGGTGGCACAGCTTGTGGAGGCTCGAAAGACGAACGCCACGAGGGCCGCAGCATGAGCCGGCTCGACGACCAGCCTGAAATCATCGCCATAACTGCCTGCCCTTCCGGCTGGTTCGCCCGCTACAAGGGCGACAATCCGGATGAGCTGCTGGTCGAGCCAGTCGCGGGCTGGGGCTTGTTGACGGACACCAGCGACGCATGGACGCGGCGTTTGTGAACACCGCGCCCATCACCGAACGACCCTCCCAAGGACACCACCCATGGCACGCCGCTCCAACCGCCGCAACAGCGCTCTGAAGTTCTACACCTCCGGCAAGGCGGCCAAGTCGCTGCACGGCCTGACCGACATCGCCGACAACGTGCTTTCCTCTTTCGATACTGCGGTGCAGTCCGCGACCGCAGGCTTGAAGCGCCGCGCCGGGCCGGCGGTGTCGCGCGCGGTGCGCGAGAACTACGGGGTCACGCGCAGCACGCTGGCGCAGCCGGGCATGTTCCGGGTTGAGCTCGGCAGCCAGGCCAAAGGCGACTACCTGTCGATCTGGGCCAGCACGCGGCAGCTGCCGCTGGCGGACTTCGGCGGGCGCTGGTCCGGCCCTTCATCGCCCGGTGCTACGGCTGAGATTGAGCGTGGGCAGCGCAAGACCTACACCGGCGCGTTCATGGCCAAGGGCCGCATCCGAGGGCAGGAGCGGCCGCTGATCTACACCCGCATCAAGGGCAAGAAGTCCGTGCAGAAGTACGGGCGCTACCAGGGCCAGATGCGCGAGCCGATCCGGGCACTGCGCGGCCCCAGCCCGTTCGAAATGGTGTCCGGCGTCGGCGGCTATCCCGCCCCGCTGCGCACGCGTCAAACCATCCTGGCCGAGCTGTCGGCCTTCTACGTCAACGAACTGCATCGGCAGTTCAAACTGAAGAGGTAACGATCATGGCAAAGGGCATGGAGGAAGCGTTCCGCGTCGTCCTGGAAACGCAGGGCGTCGAGGGCGTCGAGAAGCTCCGCAAGGCGCTCAAGGAAGTGGGCGACGCCAGCGAGACGGCCGCCGGCCAGACCGAGGAATTGTTCGACGAGCTGACCGACCTGAAGAAGACGGAGGATGCCATCGGTGCCTTCGTCAAGTTCAAGGCGGCACTGGCAGATACCGATACTCGGCTGGCGGCCGCGCGCGCGGGCCTGGAGAAGCTCAATCAGGAGTTCGACCGCAGCGACACCAGCAGCGCCAGGGTGAGCGCTACCGGCGCGCGCGACATGAGCGCTTCGCTCAAGGCGGCCGAGGATCGCATGCTGGCGCTGCGCGACGGTGCCAAGCCGGCCGCCAAGGCCATTGCCGAGGTGGGCGAGGCCGCAGCCGGGGCCGCGGCGAATACCGCTGACGCTGCCAAGCAGACGGCCGCGGCCGCGGCGACGCTGCGGGAGACGGCGGTGAAGGCGTTCACCGAGCTGGTGGTGAGCGCGCAGGCCAGCGGCGAAGAGATCCGGGAGGCATTCGACAAGGCGCTCGATCCGGAGCTGACGAAGGAGCAGGTCGCACAGCTGAAGGCGTCGCTGCGGGTGGCTTTCGAGGCGGGGGTGATTTCCGCCAAGGAAATGGAAGAGGCGCTCACCGGGGCGATCGACAAAGTTTCCTCCACCACCGAGGCCGCTGCGCGACAGGCGGCTGAAGTCTGGACGCGGCTGCAAGCGGCGATCAAAGAGGGCGCGGCTCCTGAGGTGATTGAGGGTCTGAAAGTCCAGTTCGATCAGCTCAACCAGCGCATCAAGGCGGCAGAGCGCGCCGCTACCGGCATGGGCCAGGCGATGGGCGACGCGGCCGGCCAGGCCATGACGCTGGAGGGCGCATTCAAGCAGCTGCGCCTCGCTTCGCAAGACAGCCTGAACGCGACGCGCGATCAGGCGCTGCTCGCGTTCAACACGATCAGCGCGGCCTCCCGGGAAGGCAAGGCGGCCACCGAGGACGTGGCGCGCGCCTTCGAAGGCTACGCCCGCGCAGCGCGCGAGGCGGCCCGCTACAGCAGCGAGGCGGTGCAGAAACAGGTGGACGACCAGCTGCGCCTGAAAGGCAGCGCGCTGGGCCTGAGTGAGGTGCTTGTGCGCCTGGGGCTGCTGGGCAAGGAATCCGGCGACCAGACCGCCCAGGCGATGCAAAACGCCGCCAGCGCCGTGCAGGATGTGGCGGATGCCGCCAACAGCGCCAGCGGCAGCCTGCGAAACATTGCAGGTTCGGCCACCTCGGCCGCGAGCGCGACCACGCAGATGGCCAGTGCGATGGGACAGGTTCGCTCCGAAGCCATCGGTGCCAGCGTCGAGCTGAGCCAGACCAGCGCCTTGTTCCAGGAGATCATCGCCGGGCGGGCGCGGGCGTGGGAGCGCGGTCCGGTCGAGCTGTTCAGCGCCTTCTACGAGCAGAACGAGGCGCTGGAACGACAGGTGGCGCTGCTGCGCGAGCAGAACATGGCGCTGGACGAAACCGGCCAGCGCGTGCTGGAACTGCGCAAGAAGTATTCGTACCTGTCCGACGACCGCCTGCGCGAGCTGGCGCAAGAGCAGCTGCGGGCCGAACAGGCCGCCAAGCAGTCCGAAGAGCAAAACAAGGCGCTTTCCAGCGGCAATGAGCTGCTGCGCGAGCGCAATGCGCTGCTGAACCAGCAGGCGCAGACGACGGCGCAGACGACAACCATTCGGCGGATCGAAGTGGTGATTGACGCCAAGCCTGTGGTCTCGGAAATCGACTTCTCAAACCTCCGCCCACGCCAGATTCAAGACCTTCTCAACCTGCTGGCCGATGGCTTGAGGCGGGAACTGGCCGTGTCTCGCTGATCCACCAACCCGGAGAACAATCACATGAGCTTGCATGTCGCACTGGATATCGAGCCGCCCGACGATCTGCCGCCGCTGCCTGATCCACGGCCACCAGGAGACGGGCACATCCTGGCGCTGGCCAAGATCGGCGCTATCGCGCTAGCCACGGCGCGCATCAATGGAGCAACGGGTGATTCGGGCCTGTTGCACCTCAGCCGCCTCTCCGCCCAGGAGCTTTCCGGTGAGGACGTGGCGAGGTTCGAACGCCTTGTCGCTTCTGCCGAACTGGGCTTGCTGGATGTCGCAATCGCAAACCGGGCGGATGGGTCATCGTATCCAAAGGGCACAACGGGCCGCTGAGCGTGCAAGCCGCGGCAGTCAGCCCCGGCGTCGCACCGCCGCCAGCGGAACCACGTTGGCGGCGGCGCGCAGCCCATCGAGGTAGTCCGCCCACGCCTGCATCGCGTCGCGACGCTGGGTGGTAAAGGTGGTGCGGTCGTAGGCTTTCTGCACGTCGCCCTTCTTCGCGTGGGCGAGCTGGGCTTCGAGCACGTCGATATCGAACCCCAGCCGCTCGCGCCCCACGGTGCGCAACATGCCGCGAAAGCCATGCGTTGCGTGCTGGCCTTGGAAGCCCATGCGCCGCAGCGCGGCCGAAAGCGTGTCGCGACTTAGGTGCTTGGATGTCTGCCGAGCGAGCGGCGGGAAGACGTACTCGCGGCCGCCCGAGAATGCCTGCATGTCCTCCAGGATCGCGAGCGCCTGGCGGGGCAGGGAGACGATGTGGGCGTGTCGGGTCTTCATCATGTGGCCGGGCACGTGCCATTCGGCGGCGTCCAGGTCGAAGTCGGCCCAGCGTGCGGCGGCGATCACGCCCGGCCGCATGACCGTCAGCATGGCGAGGATGAGCGCGGCGCGCACCACCGGCGAAGGATAGACCTCGATGGCGGAAAGCAGCGGGGCGATGTCCTGTGGGCGCGTGGCCGCCGGAATGTGGCCCTTTTCATAGCTACGCACGGCGCCTTTCAACGACAAAAACCGACCGTCCTCGCGCAGCCCGCGCTGGATCGCCCGTTGCACGATGCCGCCGAGGTATTGCCGCGCCTTGATAGCGAGGTTGGGTGCCTTCTCCGCCAGATCACCGAGCACCGGCAGCACGTTCTTGGTCGCCAGGGTTGCAATGGGCGCATCCTGCAGCGGCGGAATCAGATAGGTTTCGCAGGCGTAGTGCGCTTTGCGGTAGGTTTCAGCCGCCCAGCCGGGCTTGCGGTGCTCCAGCCATTCGCGCGCGACGGCTGCGAATCGGTCGGCGTGATCTTCTTCGCGAGCCAGCTCCTCGCGCTGCTCGCGGCGCACTGCCACCGGGTCGATGCCCTGCTGCACGAGCTGGCGAGCATCCTCCCGCAGCTCGCGCGCGCCCTTGATCCACGTACCGCTCGCCGGATCCTTGCGGCCGGCCAGCGGCACCTGCGGATAGCTGCCTAAGGCCATCATTCGCGCCTTGCCGGCGAAGCGGTACCGATAGCGCCACAGCCTGGAGCCGTTCGGGGTGATCTCGATGCACAAGCCGTCCGTATCTGCGACGCGATAGACGGTGCTTCGAGGCTTCATTCTTTCGATCGCGGCCACGGTGAGCATGTCGCTGCCTGTGAGTAGATTGTGCCCTCGGCCACTTTAACGACAAAGGGATCTACTCACAAATCTACTCACATTCCGGCCCGGTTTAAGGCGGACGGCTGCGGACCGCCGCGGACAAGAAACCAACGAAAAACCCCGCCGGAGCGGGGTTTTTTGTGGTCTGGCCGGACGCCTGCGGACGGCTGCGGCCAGTGTGTTGGTGCCCAGGAGAGGACTCGAACCTCCACGGTTTTACCCGCTAGTACCTGAAACTAGTGCGTCTACCAATTCCGCCACCTGGGCAAGGTGTCGATGCGGTTTTCGAGGCCGCCGGTCGAGCCGCGCAATTTACGGAGTCGCCGGGGTGCTGTCAATAGTCGCGTTGGCTTGGCGAAAACTGAGGCATCAGTCGAGCACGCGGACCCGGAGGCTCGCGTAGCGGCCGAGCGCGTCGATGGCGACGAGCTGCTGCGGGCCGGAGGTTTCGAAGCGCAGCTGCACGGATTGGGTGCCCTGGCTCTGCGCCACCAGCCGGCCGTCCAGCAGCCACTGCACCGTATCGCCGGTGCCGAGCGCGCGCAGGTTCACCTGCGGCGGACGGCGCAGGTTGCTGGGACTGCGCAGGACGGCACCGTCCACGAGCCCTGTGATCTGCAGCGCGGCGACCGGGGACTGCGGTTCGGTGCAGTCCGGGGCAAGCGCGGGAAAGGTGGCGCGACGCCTTTCGCCCGAGGTGATCCACGGCTGGGTGAGAGCGGGCCAGGGCGCGATGCTGGCCAGTTCTTCCTCGTGCGGAAGGCGGCAGGTTCCGGCCACGCGCAGGCCGGTGGTGCGATCACGCCGATAGGTCAGCGGCGCGGGCGCGGGCTGTTCCGGGCCGGAAAGCGTGGGTGGAACGGTGCCGTCGAGGATCCAGGCGAGATGGCGGCGGGCGCAGTGCTCGGGCGGGGTGGTCGCTTCACGCTGTCCAAGCGGCCAGCAGATCGATTCGATGGATACGCTTTGCGGCATTGGCGACGGACGTGCGCGCAGGTCGCGCGGCAAAAGGTCGTGGATCGATTGCAGCAGCGGCAGGGCGGTGATGGCGCCGTATTGGCCGGGCAGCGGGGTGCCGTCCGGACGCCCGACCCAGACGCCGATCACCGCACCGGGAGATGCGCCAAGGGCCCAGGCGTCGCGGAAGCCGTAGCTGGTGCCGGTCTTCCACGCCAGCTGTGCGCGGTAGGAGTTGTCGATGCGGTCTTCCAGCGTCCCCGGTTGGGATTGTGCGGAAATCATCTGCCGCACGATCCATGCGGCGCCGGGAGACAGCAGCCGCCGCTCGTCCTGTGGCGCATCGGGAATCAGGCGCGGGTGCGCGGCCAGACCGCCGCGCTGAAGCGCGCCATAGGCTCCGATCAGGTCTTCCAGTCGCGCTTCGGTGCCGCCCAGGATCATCGCGAGGTTGGGCTCGCTGCCGCGCGGCAGGCGCAGCGGAGCGCCCGCGTGCGCCATGCGGGCGCTGAAGCGCGCCGGCCCGAGCGCGTCCAGCAGCGCCACGGCCGGCACGTTGAGCGATTCGCGCAGCGCATCGTGCGCCGAAACCGGGCCGCGGAAGCGCTGATCGAAGTTGCCGGGACGGTAGCCGCCGAAGGCCTGCGGTGCGTCCACCAGGAGGCTCTGGGAGTGGATCAGGCCGTCGTCGAGCGCCAGCCCGTAGAGGAAGGGTTTGAGGGTGGAGCCGGGCGAGCGCCAGGCCTGCGCCATGTCGAGATGGCCGAAGCTTTCCTCGTCGCCGAAGCGCGCCGCGCCGACGTAGGCGCGAATCTCCATCGTGTCGGCCTGCGCGACGAGGACTGCGGCCGAAGTGCGCGGCGGCAGGCGCTCGACCCAGTCGGCCACGCGCGCTTCCACGCGCGCCTGCAGGTCGGCGTCGAGACTGGATCGTATGCGTCGCTGGAGCGGGTATTCACGACGCAGGCGCTCGGCCGCCAGTGCTGCGCGCAGCGGTGGCTGGAGTTGGCGCGCGACGACCCGTTCGCGCCGTGCATCGGCCACTTCCGTGCGGCTCCAGACGCCCTGTGCGGCCATTCGTTCGAGCACCTTGTCGCGTGCCTGTCGGGCGCGCTCGGGCCAGCGGTCCGGGCGCAGCCGGCTGGGTGCCTGCGGCAGCACCGCGAGCAGCGCGGCTTCGGCGTGGGACAGCTCCGAGGCGGGCTTGCCCAGATAGCCGTAGCTGGCCGCCTGCACGCCCTGCAGGGTGCCGCCGAATGGGGCGTAGTTGAGGTAAAGGGCGAGGATCTGGTCCTTGTCCAGATGCCATTCCAGCTGCACGGCGCGGGCCATCTGGCGCAGCTTGCCGCCGAAGGTGTGGGGAATCGGTTCGATCAGGCGCGCCACCTGCATGGTCAGGGTGGATCCACCCGAGACGATCCTGCCGTGCCTCAGCGCCAGCGCCGCACCGCGCACCAGAGCCAAGGGGTTGATGCCGCGGTGGCGGTAAAACCAGCGGTCCTCGTAGGTCAGAAGCGCCTCGAGGTAGCGTTCCGACACCTCGCTGCGTTCGACCGGGTAGCGCCATACCCCGTCGGCGTCGGCGAATGCGCGCAGCGGCGTTCCGTCGCGCGCCAGCACCACCGTGGCGCCGTCGCGCGCCAGATCGGGCAGGGGCAGGGGAAAGCATCGATCCAGCGCGAGTGGAATCGCGATCAACGCCAGAATCGTGAGCAGAAAGGCGCGTAAACGGGAGCGGGGATTGGTGAGCATTGAGCAAGCCTGCCACGGCGGCGGAACGGATTCATGGCGTTTTCCGGGCTGCTCCAAACCGCCGGCTGAACCACCTGAAAAGGCAAGCGGCACGGAGGCTTGGCAGCCTTGTCGAGCGGCACTAGCTTGCAGCAAATGAAATGCAACCCGGAGGTGGGTCATGAAGGCATGGATGGGTTCGATGGTCATCGCGACCGCAGCGATGATGGGCGTCGGATGTGCAAGCCAGGGTGGTGCGAAGGCGGGCGATGCGCCTGCGCGCAACTGTTTTTCCGCGGATCGGGTGTCGGGCTTCGCTCCGGTCGACGGCAGCACGGTGCGGCTGCGCGTGGGCGTGAAGGACGAGTACGAGATGACCCTGCTGGGCTTCTGCCCGGACGTGGATTGGACCCAGCGCATCGCGCTGCGCAGCATGAGCGGCTCCTCGATGATCTGCATGAGCGATGCAATGGGCTGGGAGATTCTGGTGCTGGATCGCCATGGCATCGGCCCGGACCGCTGCAGGGTGCGCTCGATCCGCAAGCTGGAACCGCAGGCTCCAGCGGCGAAGTGATCGCTGCGGCGGCGTTCAGCCGCCGCCCACGCGCAAGAACCGTCTGGGCTCGCGCGGCATGATCCCGCACCCGACGTGCGCGAGAAGGCCGTGGCTGGCTACCAGGGTCGATTCCGCATATCGCGGCGCGCGGTGTTTTGCCAACCCGCCGCCGGCGATGATCCAATAGCCGGCCCGGCCTCTGGCGAGGCCGGCTTCTCCCTCCCCTTTCCTGCGGATCGCGCCGTGTCCTTTTTTTCTTCCGTGGCCCTTGCGCCCGATGACCCCATCCTCGGCCTCACCGACGCCTGGCTTGCCGATCCGCGCAGCCCCAAGGTCAATCTTGGCGTCGGCGTGTATTACGACGCACAGGGCCGGCAGGTGCTGCCCGAATCGGTGATGCGTGCCGAGGCCATCCTGACGGCGCGGAGGCGCGCGCGCAGCTACATCCCCATCGATGGCCTGCCCGACTACGACAGTGCCACCCGGACGCTGGTGTTCGGTGAAAACTGTCGCGCATTGGCCGAGGATCGCGTGGTGACGGCCCAGACCCTGGGTGGCACCGGCGCGCTGCGCGTGGGCGCGGATTTCCTCAAGGCGACGCTGCCGGCGGCAAGGGCCGCGATCAGCGCGCCGAGCTGGCCCAACCACAAGGTGCTGTTCCGCGCGGCAGGCTTCGAGGTGGAGGACTATCCCTACTACCACCCTGCCAGCCACGGCGTGGATTTCGAGGCGATGCGGGCCGCGCTTGCGGCCATGGAGCCTGGCACCGTGGTGCTGCTGCACGCCTGCTGCCACAACCCGACCGGCGCGGACCTTTCCGTCGCGCAGTGGCGCGAGGTGGCGCAGGTGGTGCGTGAGCGAGGCCTGCTGCCCTTCGTGGACATGGCCTACCAGGGTTTCGACCGGGGCATCGCGGAAGACGCGCAGGGCATCGCCCTCCTGCTGGAGGCCGGGGTGGAGAACCTGCTGGTGGCCAATTCCTGTTCCAAGTCCTTTTCGCTCTACGGCGAGCGCATCGGTGCGCTTTCGCTGGTGTGCGGTTCGGCGGACGAGGCGAGGCGCGTTCGTTCGCAGGTCAAGCAGACCATCCGCGCGAATTACTCCAATCCGCCGACCCACGGCGCGGCGCTGGTGGCCACGATCCTTGGTGATCCGGACCTTCGCGCGCAGTGGGAGGAGGAAGTCGGGCAGATGCGCGACCGCATCAAGGCCATGCGCAGCGGACTGGTGGCGCGGCTGGCCGCGCTCGGACGCACCGAGTTCGGGTTCATCAATCGCCAGGCCGGCATGTTCACCTACTCGGGCCTGAGCGCGGCACAGGTGCAGCGCCTGCGCGAGGAGTTCGCCATCTACGCGGTGTCCTCCGGGCGCATCTGCGTCAGCGCGCTGAACGAGTCCAACCTGGACTATGTGGCCGAAGCGATGGCGAAGGTGGCGGCGTGAGCGCCGCCGTTCCGGTGCTCACGATCGACGGGCCGTCCGGCTCGGGCAAGGGCACGATCAGCCGCATCGTGGCACAGCGGCTGGGCTGGAACTACCTCGACTCGGGCGCGCTCTACCGCGCCATCGGCGTGGCGGCGGGATGGTCCAATGCCGATCTTTCCGATCCGGCCGCGCTGGCGCGCCTGGCGCGCGAGACCCGGATCGAATTCAGCACCTGCGGCAGCGCCGAACCGCGCGTGCTGGTGGACGGTACCGACGCCACCGACGAATTGCGCACCGAGACCGCCGGCGCCGCAGCCTCGGCCATCGCCGCGGTGCCCGAGGTGCGCACCGCGTTGTTCCAGAAGCAGCGTGATTTCCTGCGTTCGCCGGGGCTGGTGGCGGACGGGCGCGACATGGGAACGGTGGTGTTCCCGGAGGCAGCATGCAAGGTGTTTCTCTCGGCCAGCGCCGAGGAACGCGCCCGCCGGCGGCATAAGCAGTTGAGCGATAAGGGACTTGAGGTTACAATCGAAGTCTTGCTGCGCGAAATCCAGGCGCGCGATGCGCGCGATGCGCAACGCGCCGTGGCACCGTTGAAAGCGGCCCCCGACGCGGTGCTCGTGGATACCACGGGCATCCCCGTAGATGCGGTCGTGGAGCGGGTCCTGGCGCTGGTGACGTCGTCGGGGCACTGATTCCGTCACGGTGCCGGCCAAGGCGTCGGCGGTTTTCGCGTTGCAGGAGGTCCCGGAGCCGTGTGGCTGCCGGGTGTTTTTCTTTTCAACCAGGTGGATCGCGTTCGCGCGATCCGTGTATTCAACCGAGTAAACATCCAATGACTGAATCATTCGCAGAACTGTTCGAAGAGAGCGAAAAGCTGTCCAAGCTCAAGCCCGGTGCCATCGTGGTTGGCGTCGTGGTGGACGTACGCAACGACGTGGTCGTGATCAACGCCGGACTCAAGTCCGAGGGCATCGTTCCGATCGAACAGTTCCGTAACGATGCCGGTGAAATCGACGTGGGGATCGGCGACGAGGTCAAGGTCGCCCTCGACTCCCTCGAAAACGGCTTCGGCGAGACCGTGCTCTCGCGCGAGAAGGCCAAGCGCGCCATGGTGTGGGACGAGCTCGAGGAGGCCATGGAGGCCGGCGAGATCATCACCGGTCGCATCAGCGGCAAGGTCAAGGGCGGCTTCACCGTGGACGTCAAGGACGTGCGCGCGTTCCTGCCCGGTTCGCTGGTCGACGTGCGTCCCGTGCGCGACCCGGTCTACCTCGAGGGCAAGGAACTCGAGTTCAAGATCATCAAGCTCGATCGCAAGCGCAACAATGTCGTCGTCTCCCGCCGCGCGGTGGTCGAGAGCGAGCATTCGGAAGAGCGCGATCAGCTGCTCGAGCGCCTGCAGGAAGGCGCGATCGTGGACGGCGTGGTCAAGAACCTCACCGACTACGGCGCGTTCGTCGACCTCGGCGGCATCGACGGCCTGCTGCACATCACCGACATGGCCTGGAAGCGCGTGCGCCATCCGTCCGAGGTGGTTGAAGTGGGTCAGGAGCTCAAGGTCCGCGTGCTCAAGTTCGACCGCGAGCGCAACCGCGTTTCGCTGGGCCTGAAGCAGCTTGGCGAGGATCCGTGGGACAACATCGCCCGCCGCTATCCGAGCGGTGCGCGTCTGTTCGGCAAGGTTTCCAACGTCACCGATTACGGCTGCTTCGTCGAGATCGAGCCGGGCGTGGAAGGCCTGGTTCACGTTTCGGAAATGGACTGGACCAACAAGAACGTCAACCCCTCCAAGGTGGTGCAGGTGGGTGACGAGACCGAGGTCGTGGTGCTGGACGTGGACGAGGAGCGTCGCCGCATCTCGCTGGGCATCAAGCAGACCCGCTCCAATCCGTGGGAAGCCTTTGCCGCCATCTACAAGAAGGGCGACAAGGTGTCCGGCCAGATCAAGTCGATCACCGATTTCGGCATCTTCGTGGGCCTGGAAGGTGGCATCGACGGTCTCGTGCATCTTTCCGACATCTCCTGGAACGCCACCGGCGAAGAGCTGGTCCGCCAGTTCAAGAAGGGCGATACGGTGGATGCCGTGGTGCTGGCGGTCGATCCGGAGCGCGAGCGCATCTCGCTGGGCGTCAAGCAGCTCGAGCAGGATCCGTTCGGCCAGTACATGGCTGCGCATCCGAAGGGCAGCGTCGTCACCGGCACGGTGAAGGAAGTGGACCCCCGCGGTGCCACGATCGAACTGGCCGACGGCATCGAGGGCTATGTGCGCGCCAACGACATCGCCAAGGAGCGGGTCGAGGACGCCACCCAGCACCTGAAGGCAGGCGATTCGGTCGAGGCCAAGTACATCGGCCTGGATCGCAAGGGCCGCACCCTGCAGCTCTCCATCCGCGCCAAGGACGACGCCGAGCTGGCGGAAACCCTGGCCGAGTACCAGAGCGCTTCGGGTGGCACCACCAAGCTGGGTGCGCTGCTGCGCGAACAGTTGGGCGGCAAGTCCGAGTAAGCGTTGCAGGCTTCGGCATGGCCCGGTTCGCCGGGTCATGCCGGGCCGTTACGCCGTTTCACCGTGTCGCATGATCCAGGGGGATGCACCATGACCAAGTCCGAACTCATCGATCTGCTCGCAGCGCGTCAGCTGCACCTGAAGTCCGATGACGTGGACATGGCCGTCAAGACCGTGCTCGAACAGATGAGCGCCGCGCTGTCCAGCGGCGAACGCATCGAGATCCGCGGTTTCGGCAGTTTCTCGCTGCACTACCGTCCGCCGCGCATCGGCCGCAATCCCAAGACGGGAGAGTCGGTGGCACTGCCGGGCAAGCACGTCCCGCACTTCAAGCCCGGCAAGGAGCTGCGCGAGCGCGTCAACGGTGTGGTTCCGTTGCCCCAGGACGGCGGCGCGGACTGAGCCTCCTCTCCGCGCGCCGACGGCGCGCCGGCGATTTCCCTCCTTGTTGGCTGTCTCTCGCAGTGCCCGACTGCGGGGGCGTTGCCGTGCTTTCGGCGGCGACTTCTGGCAGGCTGTCAGCTTCCCTTTTCCGTTACCTGCCATGTCCGAAATCCTCGTTCCCGTTTCCTTTGGCGAGCTGCTCGACAAGATCGCCATCCTCCAGATCAAGTCCGAGCGCATGACCGATGCCGCCAAGCTGCTCAACGTGCGCAACGAGCTTCAGGCGCTGGAGCGCACCTGGGCCGCGCACCCGGCATCGAAAACCGACATCTCTGCGCTGCGCGCCGGCCTCAAGGCGGTGAACGAGCGCCTGTGGGTGATCGAGGACGACATCCGCGACAAGGAGGCCGCGCAGGCTTTCGACGCGCGCTTCATCGATCTGGCGCGTTCGGTTTACTTCCAGAACGACGAGCGCGCCCGGATCAAGAAGGAGATCAACCTCGCGCTGGGCTCGAGCTACGTCGAGGAAAAGTCCTACGCGGACTACCGCGCACGCAGTGCCACACCGGCACCCTGAGCCGCCGACTCGGCCGCGCAGCGGTCGATGCAATCGATGACTTCTTCCACCCCGATCAGCGCCATCACGCCGGGGAACTCCACGCGCTTGCCCCAACGCAGCGCGCTGGCGGGTGTGTTCAGGAATTTCCGCGCGGCCTCGTCGTAGCGGTTCACGGTGAAGCGGCGGTCCGAGTAGGGGCCGCTGCGTTCGGCGTCGGTGCAGGCATACAGCCCCACGACCCGGGTGCCCAGTGCGTTGGCGATGTGGACCGGGCCGGAATCGGGGCCGAGCAGGATGTCGGCGCGTTCGAGCAGGGCCATGAGTTGCTTGAGCGTGTCGCGCCCGACCAGGTCGATGGCCGGTTCCTTCATCGCCGCGAGGATGGCATCGGCAGTCCGGCGTTCCAGCTCGCTGCGCCCGCCGCAGATCGCGATGCGGTAGCCGTGCCGGCGCGCGGCATGATCGGCGACGGCGGCGTAGCGTTCGGGCAGCCAGTTGCGCAGCGCATGGCTGGAACAGGGCGAGACGATCAGCGTCGGCACCTCGCCGGGAAGCTGTTCGGCGGCCCAGTCGCGCGCCGCCTGCGGCACCGGCAGGTTCCATTCCACGCGGGTCTGCTCCAGTCCCAGCGGCTGGGCGAAGCGGCCCAGCACATCGAGCACGTGGGAGCCGCCCGCCGGGATGCGGCGATTCACCACCAGTCCGTGGCCCTCCTTGCTGCGCGCGCGGTCGTAGCCGATGCGCAGCGGCGCCTCGATGCCCAGCGCCAGCACGTTGGCACGCGCGGCGAGCTGCATCTGCAGCAGCGCGTCGAAACGCTGCCCGCCGAGCCTGCGCCACAGTTCGCGCATTCCGGCAAAGCCGGTTTTCTTGTCGTAGACGACGAACTCGACGCCTTCCAGACCTTCGAGCAGCATGCGTTCACCCTTGCCGATGATCCAGGTCAGGCGCGTTTTCGGCCAGGCGCGCTGGATCGTGCGCACCAGCGGCACGACGTGGGTGGCGTCGCCGAGGGCGGACAGGCGCAAGAGAGCGAGGTGCTCGGGCGGGTCGATCGGGTTCAAGTTGTTACACTCGCCTTTGGATCAGTCGGGTTTCTTCATGTCGAACGCATCGGACAACGCCGTGGAAGTGCGCCGTGCGCAGTCTGGCCGCACGGTGATTCTGTTCGACGCCCGCAGCCTGCCGCAAGCCGGCCCCGACCAGCTTGATCCGGAAGGCTGGCCGCAGTCACAGGCGCTGCGGGGACGGGGTGGGCGCGGCACCGCGGTGCTGGTACGCGGCGAGTTCGGCGAAGGCGTGCTGCGGCACTACCGGCGCGGCGGCCTGGTGGGCCGCTTCATCACCGACCGCTACCTGTTTCTGGGCGAATCCCGGGTGCGCTGCGTGCGCGAGTTCCGTCTGCTGGTCGAATTGCAGCGGCGCGACCTGCCGGTCCCCCGTCCGCTGCTCGCGGGCTGGCGCCGGTTTGGCCCGTTCTATCGCGCCGATCTCCTGACCCTGCGCATCCCGGACTCGGAAACTCTCGCCGAACGCATGGCGCGCGGCGGAATGGGCGAGTGCCTCTGGCGCAGTGTGGGTACCACGATCGCGCGCTTCCACCGCCAGGGCGTCTACCACGCCGATCTCAACGCCCACAACGTCCTGCTCGATGCGGACGACGCGATCTGGCTGATCGACTTCGACCGCGGCGCGCTGCGCGTGCCTTCGCTGGAATGGCAGCGCGGCAACCTGCGCCGGCTGCGGCGCTCGCTCGACAAGCTCGGCGGCGTGGAAGAGGGCGCGTGGGAGACGCTGCTTTCCGGCTACGAGGCCGCGATGGTCGGCGCAGGGCCGGAGGACATCCCCTGACATGGCGAACTGGAACCTGCATTTCCTGGGCGTGGGCAGCGCCAGCGCGGTGGAACTGGGGTCGGCCAGCGCGGTGCTGGAGCGCGACGGCGCGCCGCTGCTGCTGATCGACTGCGGGCAGGAGGCCTTGACCGCCTTTCTCGCGCGCTACGGCGCGCCGCCCTCCGCGCTGTTTCTCACCCACACCCATCTGGACCACGTGGCGGGCATGGAACGCCTGTTCGTGCAGACCTATTTCGATGCGGCGCGGCGCGGCGCCTGCCGGCTGTACCTGCCCGCCGCCCTCGTGCCCTGGGTGCAGCACCGCATCGCCGACTACCCGGGCGTGCTGGCCGAGGGCGGAGCAAACTTCTGGGACGCCTTCCGGGTGATCCCGCATTCGCGCGGCTTCTGGCACGAGGGGCTGTGGTTCGACGTGTTTCCGGTTCGCCACCACGCGCCCGACACCGCGTTCGGGCTGGCTCTGGCCGGCAGCTTCATCTACACCGGCGATACCCGCCCCATCGGCGAGCGGCTCGCCGCGCTGGGCGATGGCAGCGAGCCCATCGCGCACGACTGCGGTCTGGTCGGCAATCCCTCGCACAGCGGCATCGACGACCTGGAGCGCGAGTATCCGCCCGCGCTGCGGGAGCGCCTCTGGCTGTACCACTACGGTTCGCAAGCCGATGGGCAGGCGCTGCGCGCGCGTGGCTGCCGGGTGCTGTGTCGCGGCGAGGATCTGGCGCTGTCGCCGCCGCGGGCGTTGCGTGAGGGATCGGTGGCTGGCCCGGAAAAGGTGGCAGCCCCGCCAGCCTGACCTCGGCACCCGAATCGACCGATACCGTTGCTTCCTTCCGGACCTGGCGGGGTTTTCGATCTATCGTCGCGAGGGGACCGACGGGGCCGCCATTGACGCGCATTCCCGATCGTGGGTCGGGAGATTGGCTTGAAACAAAATCAGTCCGTTATCGGCTGATTTCATTGGATAGATGGCGGAGAGAGCGGGATTCGAACCCGCGAAGCGGGGTTTAGCCGCTTACACACTTTCCAGGCGTGCTCCTTCAACCACTCGGACATCTCTCCGCGATGCCCTTGCCGAACGACTCGCTGCCGGCAAGAAGGTCGCGCATGATAGCCGGCCATGCGCGCCGGAACAAGCGGCGCTACCGACGCCGCTCCATCAGGCAGGCGACTTCGGCGTGGTCGGTGTGCGGGAACATGTCGAACAGGCGCGCCTCGACCGGCCGGAACTGCGCAAGTTCGGCGATGTCGCGGGCCAGCGAGTCCGGGTTGCAGCTCGAATAGACGATCCAGCGGCTTTCGCCCTCGCGCAGGCGCCGGCACAGCGCCGCGCCCAGGCCGCGACGCGGCGGGTTGACGATCACCAGCGGCGGCAGGCTGCGCGCGCGTTCGGCAAAAGCGGTGGCGTCCCCGGCGAGGAAAAAAACGTTCGCAAGGCCGATCTGGTCTCGGCTGCGGCAGGCGCTGGCGATGGCGTCGGTGGAAATTTCGATGCCGGTGACTTCGCGTTGCCCGTCGGCGCAGTGCAGCGCGAAGCCGCCGACCCCGCAGTAGAGATCCCACAGCGCCGGAGGATCGAGCGCGGTGACCCAGTCGCGCGCCTGGCGGTAGAGCGCGGCGGCGACTTCGGTGTTGGTCTGGAAGAAGCTGCGCGGGCGCAGGTGCAGCGGCAGGCCGTTGACCTGCATCGTCAGGGTTTCTTCCGCACCCAGCGGAATTTCGGTATCGCCCTCGAGGATGGCCTTGTGCTCGGGCTGCAGGTTGGCCGAAACCACGCGCAGGTCGGGCAGGGCGCGGCGCAGCGCCGGAAGATGCTTTTCGATGCGCGAAAGTGGCTCGCGCGAGCGCAACACGAAGCGCAGCATCATCTCGCCCGAGTGTCCGGCCAGGGTGAGGAGCAGGTGCTTGAGCTCGCCGCGCCGTGCAGGGACGTCGTAGGGCGCGATGCGCGCGGTGGTGAGGAAGGCCTCCAGCGCGGGGAAGGTCGCGCGGATCGGCTCCGGATAGAGCGGACAGTCGGTGAGGTCCACCCCGCGCCCCTGCGCGTCGAGGATGCCCAGCGTCGGCTGCTCCATGCTGCCGGCCACGACCATCTTGGCCTTGTTGCGGAAGCCGCGTTCGCGGCTGGGCACAGGCTCCAGCCAGCGGACGGGGCCGAACGGGGCGAGGCGCTGCGCCACGCGCGCCTGCTTGTCGGCCAGTTGGATATGGATCGGCTGGTGCAGTCGCGTGCAGGAGGCGCAGCGGCCGGTTTCGAAGGCCTCACAGAACACGGCGCGACTCCGCGAGCCAGCCGAGGACCCCTTCAGCGGCGACCACCGCGCTGGCGAAGCAGGCGGTCAGGAGATAGCCGCCGGTCGGCGCTTCCCAGTCGAGCATTTCGCCGGCCGCGAACACGCCGGGGCGGTCGCGCAGCATCAGTCGCGCGTCCAGCGCGTCGAGGCGGATGCCGCCGGCGGTGCTGATGGCCTCGTCGATCGGGCGCGTGCGCAGCAGCGGCAGCGGCAGGGCCTTGATGCGTTCCGCGAGCGCCGCCGGATCGTCCCACCGATCCTGCGGCGTGCAGGCGCGCAGCAGTGCCGCCTTGAGTCCCGCCAGCCCGAGCCTGCGCCGCCAGTGTTCGCTGCGCGAGCGCGAGCCGCGCGGGGCGGCGAGCGCGACGCGCAGCGCGTCCTGCGTGCGGTCGGGGAGAAGATCCAGTTCCAGCACGGCGCGATCTTCGTTCCGCAGCGCATCGCGCAGCGGGGCCGACAGCGCGTAGACCAGGCTGCCCTCGACCCCGGTCCGGGTGACGAGCAGCTCGCCGCGGCGCCAGGCCGGTGCGCCATGCGCACGCGCAGCGATGCTCTTGAGCGGCTGGCCCTGCCAGCGTTCGGAGAATTCCGGCGTCCAGTCGCAGTCGAATCCGCAGTTGGCAGGCGTCAGCGGTTCCACCGCCACGCCGAGTTCACGCAGCGGCTCGACCCAGGCGCCGTCCGATCCCAGCTTCGCCCAGCTCCCGCCGCCCAGCGCCAGCACGGTGGCGTCGGAGTGCGCCAGAACCTCGCCTTCCGGTGTCCGGAATCGCAGCGCGCCTTCGGGAGAAAAGCCGAGGAACCGGTGTCGCACGCGGAACGCGACTCCGGCTTCGCGCAGCGTGCGTACCCAGGCGCGCATCAGCGGCCCGGCCTTCATGTCCTGCGGGAACACCCGCCCCGAACTGCCAACGAAGGTGTCAAAACCCAGTTCGCGCGCGAATTCGCGCACCTCCAGCGGTCCGAAGCGCGCCAGCCAGCGGGCGACCCTTGGCGCGGCTGCGCCGTAGCGCGCGGTGAAGTCGGGCAGGGGTTCGGAGTGGGTCAGGTTGAGTCCGCCCTTGCCGGCGAGCAGGAACTTGCGCCCGACCGAGGGCATGGTGTCGAAAACCGTGACGCGCGTCCCGGCTGCGGCGAGCACCCGCGCAGCCAGCAGGCCGGCCGCGCCGCCGCCGACGACCAGAACCTCGTGCGGGGTGCAAGGAAGGGTTTCCGGCGGCGGGAGCTTGTTCGTGTCGTTTGTCAAGAAAAACTTCCAACATCATGAAAAACAATAATTTAACAGAGATCGGCCTGGGTGATTCCGGCGCAAATAACGAAGTCTTTACGCGCACTAGAGTAAACTCTCGATCGTCTGGTGGGGCGCGATTGCATCTTGCCCCGCCCGCAACTCCCAGCAAGATCATCGGATCCGCGGGCATGCGGAACGCCGGTGTCTGCCTCAGCCATACAGGAGCCTGTCATGAGCGAATCGCTGAACATTCTCCCCGAGTTGATCGAAGCCAGCCGCGAGGGCGTGGATTTTTATGCCGAGGCGGCGGACGCGGTAAGCGACACCGAACTGAGCAAGCTGTTTCGCCGCATGTCTCAGGCCAAGTCGACGCTGGTGGAAGAGCTCAGTCACGAGGTCAAGCCGGGCGCGACCGGCAAGACGCGCAGCGCGGCCAAGCGCGCCGTGTCTCCGTCGGACTGGGTGGCCAACATCAATACCACCTACACCACGCTGCGTACCGGTCTGAAAGCCATCAAGCAGGATCAGGTCACCCAGATCGAGCAGGCCGAATCGGACCTGCTGGGACGGATCCAGCGCATTCGCCACGACCGCGACCACAGCTATGTGGTGCGCGTGCTGGCGATGCAGTACGAGGCCAAGGCCCGCGCCGTCCACGAGGGCCTGCGCGCGCGCAAGCGACGCCTCGCCACGGGCTGACGTTCCCGGGAGGCGCTTTTTCTCCTGCTGTTTGCCCACCACGGACGCCGCCTGTCGGCGTCCGTGCGCGTGCGTTGGCGGAAGGAAAAAAAGCGTGTATAAGGGGGCCGCTGTGTTTGCAAGGGTCACAAGGCATCGTGGCCCGGTGCGGCAGGTTCCGGAAAAGGTCTGTCCATCGCTTCGCGTCGCGTACTCCCTGCAACCCAGTCCCGCGCTGCGGGTAAACATGTCCAGCCAATGTTTCAGGAGTTCTCGTCATGTCCGATCGACAGACCGGCACAGTCAAGTGGTTCAACGACGCCAAGGGTTTCGGTTTCATCAGCCGCGAAGGCGGCGAGGATCTTTTCGTCCATTTCCGCGCCATCCAGGGTGCGGGATTCAAGTCGCTGAAGGAAGGGCAGAAGGTGTCCTTCGTCGTGACCCAGGGCCCGAAGGGCTATCAGGCCGATCAGGTCCAGCCGCTCTGACGGCGCAATGACAGCCGGTTGCACGAAAACCGCCCGGGACAGCCCGGGCGGTTTTTTTTGCGATGAAGAAAGCGGGGTCGAACCCCGCCTTTCCGTGCAGCGCCCGCAGCGGGCGGTTGCCTACTTCATCCGGTAGGTGATGCGGCCCTTGGTCAGGTCATAGGGAGTCATCTCCACCTTGACCTTGTCGCCGGTGAGGATGCGGATGTAGTTCTTGCGCATCCGGCCCGAGATGTGGGCGGTCACGACGTGGCCGTTTTCCAGCTTCACGCGGAACATGGTGTTGGGCAGGGTCTCGAGGACCGAGCCTTCCATTTCGATGGAATCGTCTTTGGACATTCGGGGTCGTGGTCGGGAAGTTTCGGCAAAAAACGCCCGCCATTATGTCACGTTCGTGGCCGAACGCGAAATTGCCGCCTCGCGCCCGCTGGATGATGGCGTGCTTCCGACAGAGATGCTTGCCTCGCGGTGCCTTTCTGGCACGCCGCGCGTCAGGTGAAATCGCGCGCGTCCCGATGGCCGAAGCGCGTACTCCAGCTGCCGCTTGCGGGCGGCTGCGCGTGCGGGGCGGACAGTCGTGCCAGATAGTCGTCGCGGCGCAGTTCGATGGCGCCGAGCGAGGCCAGGTGCGCGGTGTGCATCTGCGCGTCGAGCCAGCCCACGCCGGATTCCGACAGCTGTCGACAAAGGGCCGCGAGCGCAAGGCTGGAGGCGCCGCTGCGGCGGCTGAACATGGATTCGCCGCAGAACACCGGGCCGGCATCGACGCCGTAGACGCCGCCGATCAGTTGATCTTCCTCGTAGACCTCGATGCTGTGCGCGAATCCGAGGCGGTGCAGAAGCAGGTAGGCCTGCTGCATATCCGGCAGGATCCAGGTGCCGCTCTGGCCCGGCCGCGGCGTGTTGGCGCAGGCATCCAGCACGGCAGCGAAAGCTACATCAGCGCGCACGGTCCATCCGCTCTTGCGCAGGCTGCGCCGCAGCCTGCGCGACAGGTGCAGGCGCCCGGTGTCGAACACGGTGCGCGGATCGGGCGACCACCACAGGATCGGATCGCCCTCCGAGTACCAGGGAAAGATCCCGCTGCGATAGGCGTTCATCAGCCGGGTCGGCGACAGGTCGCCGCCCCAGGCCAGAAGCCCGTTGGGCGAACGCTGCGCCATGTCGGCCGGCGGGAACGGCGCACGCGGGTCGGAACCGATCTGCGGCAGGCGCATGGCGTGCCCTGCGGTGGGGTGCCTCAGCCGGCTTTTTCGAGGAATCGTTCGGCGTCAAGCGCCGCCATGCATCCGAAGCCGGCCGAGGTGATGGCCTGACGATAGACGCTGTCGGCCACGTCGCCGGCGGCGAATACGCCCGGGATGCTGGTTTCCGTGGCGGCGCCGTCCTGGCCCGAGCGCACCTTCAGGTAGCCCTCGCGCATGGCGAGCTGGCCCTCGAAGATGCCGGTGTTGGGGTGGTGGCCGATGGCGACGAAGAAGCCCTGCACGGCGATTTCGTGCGTGCTTTCCCCGCTGGTGGAGCGAAGGCGCATCCCGGTCACGCCGCGGTCGTCGCCGAGCACCTCTTCCACCGTGTGGTTCCAGACCAGTTCGATCTTGCCGCTGGCGGCCTTCTCGAACAGCTTGTCCTGCATGATCTTTTCCGCCCGCAGGCTGTCGCGGCGGTGCACGAGATAGACCTTGCGCGCGAGGTTGGAGAGGTACAGCGCTTCTTCCACCGCGGTGTTTCCGCCGCCGATCACGGCCACGTCCTGGTCGCGGAAGAAGAAGCCGTCGCAGGTGGCGCAGGCCGAAACGCCGCGGCCCTTGAACTTCTGCTCCGACTCCAGCCCCAGATACTTGGCGGTGGCGCCGGTGGCGATGATGAGCGCATCGCAGGTGTAGGTGCCGCTGTCACCGATCAGGCGGAACGGGCGCTGGCCGAGTTCGGCGGTGTGGATGTGGTCGAACACCAGTTCGGTCTCGAAGCGTTCGGCGTGGGCCTGCATCCGCTGCATCAGCTCCGGACCCTGCACGCCCTGGGCGTCGCCCGGCCAGTTGTCGACTTCGGTCGTGGTGGTGAGCTGGCCGCCCTGTTCCAGTCCGGTGATCTGCACGGGCTTGAGGTTGGCGCGCGCCGCGTAAACGGCGGCGGTGTAGCCGGCCGGGCCGGAGCCGAGGATCAGGAGGCGGGCGTGGCGGGATTGGCTCATGGGAGAGTTCCGGAAAAATGCGCAGGTGCGGGATGGGGAAGATGGGGCTGGAACGAGGCAGATGCAAGCCGGTTCGATCGTGCTGCGGGGACGGCGCGGGGCGCTGATACAATCGGCCGCTCTGTCCCGATCGTGCAGGAAGACCAGGTCCGGTGAGTCGTACGCAGCAGGCAATGGAAGGTGAGAGCGGGACCAGGCGCAGGATCTGGCGGGAAAGCCTGATCCTGCTGGCCGCGCCGATTCTGGCGTACCTGCTGGCCTGTCTGGTCAGCTTCAGTCCGGAAGACCCGGGCTGGTCGCATTCGGGCAGCGTCACCGGCCCGATCCGGAACTTCGGCGGCATGGCCGGTGCCTATTTCGCCGACATCGCGCTTTCCTTCTTCGGTATCGGTGCCTATGCCTTGCCGATCCTGCTGGGCGGCCTGATCTGGCTGCTGCTGCGCGGACGCGAGGATGCCGACGAATCCACGCTCACGCCGGCGCTGCGCCTGATCGGCGTGTTTGCCTTCCTTGTGGGCGTGGCGGCGCTGGCGCACCTGAATCCGCCGGGTCTGGCGGCCGGTCTGCCGATAGGCGCCGGCGGCCTGCTGGGGCAAATCGTGGGAATGGCGCTGCAGAAGGGCTTCGGGTACCTGGGTGCGGCGCTGTTCACCCTGGCCATGCTGCTGGTCGGCATCACCCTGGTCACGGGATTGTCCTGGTTCGCGCTGATGGACCGCATCGGTCGCGCGGTGCTGGCGCTGGGGGCGCTTCTTGGTCGGCGGGTGCAGGATCAGGTTTCCGACGAGAAGCGCCAGGCGCGCGCCGCACGCGCCGAGCGTGAGGAAACCCGGCGCGAGGAAAAAGCCAGGCGTGCCAAACGCGAGCCGATCCGCATCGAGCCTGCGCCGCTGCCGGTGGAAAAGAGCGATCGCGCGCAGCGCGAACAGCAGATCCCGCTGTTCGGCGGCCTGCCCAGCCGCGAGGGCGGCCTGCCGCCGCTGTCGGTGCTGGACGATCCCAAGCCGCAGCCCAAGGGCTATTCCGAGGAGGCGCTGGAAACCCTGTCGCGCCAGATCGAGTTCAAGCTCAAGGATTTCCGCATCGAGGCACAGGTGGTCGGCGTGTTCCCCGGTCCGGTCATCACCCGCTTCGAGATGGAGCCGGCACCGGGCGTCAAGGGCAGCCAGGTGTCGAGCCTGGACAAGGACATCGCCCGCGGCCTCTCGGTGAAATCGGTGCGCGTGGTCGACGTGATCCCCGGCAAGTCCGTGATCGGATTGGAAATCCCCAATGCCAACCGCGAGATCATCTACCTGTCGGAAATCCTGCGTTCGAAGGAATACGACAAGTCCGCCAGCCCGCTGACGCTGGCACTTGGCAAGGACATTTCCGGCCGCCCCACGGTGGCGGACCTTGCCAGGATGCCGCACCTGCTGGTGGCCGGCACCACCGGCTCGGGCAAGTCGGTCGCGGTCAACGCGATGGTGCTGAGCCTTCTCTACAAATCCAGCGCGCGCGACGTGCGGATGCTGATGATCGACCCCAAGATGCTGGAGCTTTCGGTCTACGAAGGCATCCCGCACCTGCTCGCGCCGGTGGTCACCGACATGAAGGAGGCCGCCAACGGCCTGCGCTGGTGCGTGGCCGAGATGGAGCGGCGCTACAAGATGATGAGCGCGGTGGGCGTGCGCAATCTGGCCGGCTTCAACAAGAAGGTGCGCGACGCCATCGAGGCCGGCCAGCCGCTGATGGATCCGCTGTTCAAGCCCAACGCCGAGCTGGGCGAAGCCCCGCGCGAGCTGGAATCGCTGCCCTACATCGTCGTCATCATCGACGAGTTCGCCGACATGATGATGATCGTCGGCAAGAAGGTGGAAGAGCTGATCGCACGCCTCGCGCAGAAGGCGCGCGCCGCCGGCATCCACCTTATCCTCGCCACCCAGCGCCCCTCGGTGGACGTGATCACCGGCCTCATCAAGGCCAACATCCCTACCCGCGTGGCCTTCCAGGTGTCGAGCAAGATCGACTCGCGCACCATCCTGGACCAGAGCGGCGCCGAAACCCTGCTGGGCCACGGCGACATGCTGTATCTGCCGCCCGGCACCGCCATGCCCGAGCGCCTGCACGGCGCCTTCGTCAGCGACGAGGAGGTGCACCGCGTGGTGCAGTTCCTCAAGGAAAGCTCGGGCGGGCCGGACTACCTCGAAGGCGTGCTGGACGAAACCCAGACGCTGGCCGATGGACAGGTGATTGGCGCCACCGGCCTTCCGGAAGCGGCCTCGAGCGGCGATCCGGAGTCGGACGCGCTGTTCGACCAGGCGGTGAAGGTCGTCACCGAAACCCGCCGCGCCAGCATTTCCAGCGTGCAGCGCCACCTGCGCATCGGCTACAACCGCGCCGCGCGCCTGGTCGAGGCCATGGAGGCTGCCGGCATCGTCTCCGCACCGGAACACAACGGTGACCGCAGCGTGCTGGCACCACCCCCGCCACGCGACTGAACCGACCGCGCGCAAGACGCACGGTCGGCGTTCATCTGCATCGCCGCACGCTATCGACACCAGCCCACGGATATCCCGAACCATGCGTCCTGCCTTCGTCACGGCCCTGCTCCTGGCCCCGATTCTCGCCCTCGCATCGCTCGCCGCTCGTGGCGCCGATCCGCACGCCACGCTGGCGGCGTTCTCGCAGGGGCTGCGGGGGCTTGAGGGGCGGTTTTCCCAGCAGGTGTTCGATGCCGACGGCCGGCGTACCGAAGACAGCAGCGGCACGCTCGCGCTGGCGGTTCCTCGCCAGTTCCGCTGGGAGTACGACGTGCCGTTCCCGCAGCTGATCGTGGCCGACGGCAGCAAGGTGTGGATCTACGATCCGGATCTGGAACAGGTGCAGGTGCGCCCGCAGGGTGCCGAGGAGCAGCAGAGTCCGCTGATGGCGCTGGTCGATCCGGCCGAGCTGGATCGCCAGTTCACCGTGGCCGACGGCGGCGAGCGCGACGGCCTTTCGTGGGTGGAGCTGACTCCGCGCGGCGAGGAAGCGCCGTTTTCCAGGGCGCGGCTCGGATTTTCCGGAGGCGCGCTGGCGCGCATGGAGATGACCGATTCGCTCGGCCAGCGCACCGAAATCGCATTCTCCGGATGGCAACGCAACCCGGCTTTCGGCGCGGCGACCTTCCGCTTCGCGCCGCCGCCCGGGGTGGACGTGATCGGCGAGACGGACGCCGCCGCGCAGGCTTTTCCGCTCGAAGACTGATCCGCCCGCGCCGGCGCCTGCATTAGACTGCGCAGCTCGGATCGTCATTGGACGCGGAAACCGCATGAGCATCAAGAGCGACGCATGGATTCGCCGCATGGCGCGCGAGCACGGCATGATCGAACCCTTCGAGCCGGGCCAGGTCAAGCAGAACGCCTCGGGCGGACGCATCGTTTCCTACGGCACCTCCAGCTACGGCTACGACGTGCGCTGCGCCAACGAGTTCAAGGTCTTCACCAACATCAACTCGACGGTGATCGACCCCAAGGAATTCGACTCGCGCAACTTCGTGGATTTCAGCGGCGAGGTCTGCATCATTCCGCCCAATTCCTTCGCGCTGGCGCGCACCGTCGAGTACTTCCGCATCCCGCGTTCCACCCTCGTGGTGTGCCTGGGCAAGAGCACCTATGCGCGCTGCGGCATCATCGTCAACGTCACCCCGCTGGAGCCGGAGTGGGAAGGCCACGTGACCCTGGAGTTCTCCAACACCACGCCGCTGCCGGCGAAGATCTACGCCAACGAAGGCGTGGCGCAGATGCTGTTCTTCGAATCCGATGAAGTCTGCGAGACCAGCTACCGCGACCGCGGCGGCAAGTATCAGGGCCAGCGCGGCGTCACCCTGCCGCGCACCTGAGCGCGGTTCCGTCTTTCCTTTTCCGCTGCCGGCCCCGTTGGCGGCACGTCTCCGGCACCGACCCATGAACCGCCTGTCCGCCTATCCGGTCCTCGTTCTCGCGCTGGCGCTTTCGGCCTGTGGCGATGCTCCCGATCCTGCTGCCGAAGACGCCGGAGGCAGTGCACTGGCGGTGGCGCTGGTGCCGGTGCAGCGCGAAGTGCTGGCGTACGAAGTGGTTGCCTCCGGGCAGGTGGCGGCATGGCAGGAAATGCCGCTGGGCGTGGAGGCAAGCGGGCTGCGCGTGTCCGAGGTGCGGGTCGAAGTGGGCCAGACGGTGGCCGCCGGCGAGGTGCTGCTGCGTCTGGATGACCGCGCCGCGCGCAGCGACGCGGCGCAGGCACGCGCGGCGCGCGCCGAGGCTGCGGCTTCGGCGCGGCTGGCGGCGGCCAATCTGGAGCGCGGCCGCGCGCTGCGCGAACGCCGCCTGATGAGCGCCGCGGATTTCGATCAGTTGACCGCGCTCAAGGCGCAGGCCGAGGCGCGCCGGGACGTGGCGCAGGCCGCGCTGGAGGCCGCCGAGCTGCGCCTGTCCTGGACCGTGCTGGAGGCGCCCGCCGCGGGCGTGATCTCGCGCCGCCTGGCCGAACCGGGGCAGGTCGTGTCGCCTGCGACGCCGCTCCTGTACCTGATCCGCGACCAGCGGCTCGAATGGCGCGCGCAAATCGCCGAATCCGACCTTGCGCGGGTGGCGGCAGGGCAGTCGGTGCGCGTGCGCAGCGCGGATGCCATTGCCGCACAAGGCCGCGTGCGCGCCGTTTCGCCGGGGCTGGATTCCGCCACCCGCACCGCGCTGCTGCATGCCGATCTGCCCGATCCCGGTGCGCTTCGCGCCGGCATGGTGGCCGAGGGCCGCATCGAAACCGCCAGCGCGCCGGTGCTCACCGTGCCGCTCGGCGCCGTGGTGCGCCGCGATGGCATGGCCTATGTATTCGGCGTGGACGAAAAACAGCGCGCGGTGCGCCACCGCATCGACGCCGGCCGCGTGATCGGTGATCGGATCGAAGTGCGTTCGGGCGTGGAGGAAGGCCAGCCGGTCGTGGCGCGCGGCGCCGGATTCCTGGGCGAAGGCGACCGGGTGCGCGTGGTTGCGGACGCGGACGCGCCATGAACTTCTCGGCCTGGTCGATCCATCGGCCGCTGCCCGCGATCCTGCTGTTCCTCGCGCTGTGCATCGCGGGGCTGTTCGCATTCCGCCAGCTTCCGGTCTCGCGCTTTCCCGACATCGCCTTCCCGATGGTGACGGTGACGGTGAACCTGCCGGGCGCCGCGCCCGCGCAGCTGGAAACCGAGGTCACGCGCCGGGTCGAGAACGCCGTGGCCACACTGGAAGGCGTCAAGCGCACGATTTCCTCGGTGACCGAGGGGCAATCGGTCACCTTCGTGGAGTTCCACCTGGAGACCGCGCTGGAGCCGGCGCTGGACGAGGTGCGCGACGCCATCACCCGCATCCGCATCGACCTGCCGCGCGACATCCAGGAGCCGGTCATCGCCAAGGTGGCGGTGACCGGCGGCACCCTGCTCACCTACGCCGTGCGCGCACCGGGGTGGAAGGTGGACGAACTGAGCTGGTTCGTCGATGACACGGTGACCCGCGCCCTGTTTGGCGTGCGCGGCATCGCCCAGGTCACGCGCACCGGAGGGGTGCAGCGCGAGGCGCGCATCGATCTGGATCCGGCCGCGCTGTCGGGCTTCGGAATCACCGCGGGCGAAGTGTCCGGGCAGCTGGCCCTGACCCAGGTCGAGCGTCCGTCCGGGCAGGCCGAGTGGGGCGGAGAACGGCAGGTGATCCGCACCGTGGCGACCGTCGCGGTGGCCGAGGACCTGCGCAATTTCCCCATAGCCCTGCGCGACGGGCGTTCGGTGCGCCTGTCCGAACTGGCCACGGTGAGCGATGGTGCCGCCGATCCGGAGGAGGCGGCGCTGCTGGACGGCGTGCCGGTGGTGGGCTTCTCGATGATGCGCGCGCGCGGTTCCAGCGAGCTGGAGGTGGCCGACGGCGTGCGCCGGGTGCTGTCCGAACTGGAAGCCAGCCATCCGGGCGTTGCTTTCGAGGTGGTGTTCTCCACGGTGGAAGAAGCCGAACGCTCCTATTCCTCCTCGATGGCGATGCTGTGGGAGGGCGGCGCGCTGGCGGTGCTGGTGGTGTTCGTGTTCCTGCGCGACTGGCGGGCGACGTGGATTTCCGCGCTGGCGCTGCCGCTGTCGATCATTCCCACTTTCGCGGTGATCCACTGGCTCGGCTTCAGCCTCAACATGATCACCCTGCTGGCGCTGGCCGTGGTGGTCGGCATCCTGGTGGACGATGCCATCGTGGAGGTGGAAAACATCGTGCGCCATCTGGGCATGGGCAAGACGCCCAAGCAGGCGGCGCTGGATGCGGCGCAGGAAATCGGGCTGGCGGTCATCGCCACTTCGATGACGCTGGCCGCGGTGTTCGTGCCGGTGGCCTTCATGCCCGGCATCGCGGGCAAGTTCTTCCGCGAATTCGGCTGGACTGCCGCCACCGCGGTGCTGTTTTCGCTGATGGTGGCGCGCCTGCTGACGCCGATGATCGCGGCCTACCGGCTCAAACCCAAGCCCGAGCGCGAAGCCGAGGGTCGGATGATGCGCTGGTATCTGGGCTGGGTGGATGCCGCATTGCGCCACCGTGCCCGCACGCTGTGGATCGCCCTCGGCCTGTTTCTCGCTTCGCTGGCGCTGGTTCCGCTGATCCCGGCCACCTTCATTCCAGTGTCGGACCTGGGGCGCAGCAACCTCAGCATCGAACTGGCGCCGGGCGCCACGATCGAGGAAACCACGGACCTGGCCGAATCGGCGCGCGCGCGGCTTTCCGACATCCCCGAGCTGCGGCAGGTCTACACCATGATCGGCGGCGCGCTCGATCTGGGCGACCCGGGCAAGACCGGCGTGGGCGAAACCCGCAAGGCCACGCTGATCCTCGACTGGGGCCCGCCTGCCGGGCGCGACCGGCACCAGAAGGATCTGGAGCGGGAAACCCGCGCGCGGCTGCGCGATCTGGCCGGAGTACGGGTGAGCTTTCTGAGCACCGAGCCGGGCGAGATGATGCAGCTGGTGCTGGCCGGCGATGATCCGGCGCAGCTCGCCGCGGCCGCGCAGGCGGTGGAACGCGAGCTGCGCTCCCTGCCGGGCCTGGGCAGCATCAGCTCCTCGGCCTCGCTGCTGCGTCCGGAAGTGGTGATCCGGCCCGATCCGGTGCGCGCCGCCGAGCGCGGAGTCACAACGGAAGCCATCGCCGAGGCGGTGCGTATCGCGACTTCCGGCGACTATGTGCAGCGTCTGGCCAAGCTCAACCTGCCCGAACGCCAGATTCCGATCCGGGTGGGATTTTCCCGCGCAGTGCTTGCCGAGCCTGCCCTGATCGGCCAGCTCCAGGTGCCGGGAATCGGTGGCCCGGTGCCGCTTCACTCGGTGGCCGACATCCGTCTGGACGCCGGTCCCGTGCAGATCGCCCGTTTCCAGCGCCAGCGCAACGTCACCCTCACCGCCGAGCTCAACGGCCGCCCGCTGGGCGAGGTGATGGCCGAGGTGGAGCGGCTGCCGAGCGTGCAGCAGCTTCCGGCCGGGGTGAGCTTCCTCAACGCCGGCGATGCGGAAGTGTTCGTGGAGCTGTTCACCGGCTTCGTGCTCGCCATGCTGGCGGGGATCGCCTGCATCTACGCGGTGCTGCTGCTGCTGTTCAACAACGCCTTCCAGCCGATCACCATCCTCACCGCCGTGCCGCTGTGCGCGGGTGGCGCCTTCGGCGCGCTGCTGGTCACCCAGAACATGCTGTCGCTGCCGGCCCTGATCGGCCTGCTGATGCTGATCGGCATCGCCACCAAGAATTCCATCCTGCTGGTGGACTATGCGGTCATCGCCGAGGAGGAGCATGGTCTGTCCCAGCACGACGCTCTCGTCGACGCCTGCCGCAAGCGTGCCCGTCCGGTGATCATGACCACGCTCGCCATGAGCGCCGGCATGGCGCCGGTGGCGCTGGGCCTTTCCGCCGAATCCAGCTTCCGCGCGCCCATGGCCATCGCCGTGATCGGGGGGCTCATCACTTCGACCGTGCTCAGCCTGATCGTGGTGCCGGCGGCGTACACGGTGATGGACGACCTGCGCCGCTGGCGCACGCGCCGGACCGCGGCGACCTGACGCGCATCGGCGCGCGTTGATCGCGCAGGCGACGCGCCGGGGTGGAATTTCGCCCGCTGCCGTATCAGAATTCGCGGCCGCTTTGGCATCCTTCGGGTGCCGCACGCCTTTCGGGGAAGGCGTCGTCAGGCGGTGGCGGCTTCGAGCCGCGCGGCGGATTCATGCGGATCCGCCATGAATTCAACCATCTGCGGGGATATCAATGCGCAAGCTTCTTCCGCTGGCCATCGCGCTGGCGCTGCCGTTTTCCGCTTCTGCCGACGTGCAGGAGCGCTGTCTGATCTCGTTTTCCGGCGCACGGCAGGATGTGTGCGAGAGTCGCGTCTTCGGCGATGCGGCCGATCTCGCCGGTCTGCTGTCTCCCGATCCGGTGAAACAATCCACCCTGCGCATCGTCAAGTTCGACGGCCCGATCCTGGACGAACAGCGCCAGGCGGTGGAATTGGCCGGCGCGCGGATCCTTGGATACGCGCCCTACAACGCCTACCTCGTGCGCATGGATCCGGCGCTGGACGCCGAGATGCTGGGCATCGCCGGCGTGGTATGGGCCGGCCCGATGCTGCCGGCGCTGAAGATCGATCCCAACATCTTCGCCGAGCTGCGCCAGGGCAATCTGGTGAGCCAGCTGGGCATCGAGTCGCTGTCGATGACGCTGGAAAGCCCCCGCAATCGCAGCGCTCTGCAAAATGAGCTGACCTCGATCGCCGGGCTTTCCGAAGTCGCGCTGCACGAGGTGGCCGGCGAGCTGCGCGCCACCGCGCGCTTCGACCGCTCGCCGGCGGCACGCGCCGCGCTGGTGCAGGCGCTGGAGACGCTGGCGCTGCGCGATGACGTGCTTTCGATCGGTTTCCGCAAGCCGCTGACCTCGCGCAATTCGCAGGGCCACTGGCTGCACCAGGGCAACGTCAGCGCGCAGTATCCGATCTGGAATCGCGGCATCTACGGCTGCGGCCAGACCGTGGGCGAACTGGATACCGGCCTGTACGTGGACAACGTCGCGTTCAAGGATGCCAGCCAGACGCTTGCCATCAGCGTGTGCAACAGCGGGCCCTCGTGCGCGGCCATTGCCGCCAACAACGATCACCGCAAGGTGGTGGCGTATTACAAGTGGTCGGGAGCCTCGGGCGGCTCCTGGGCCGACGGCCACGGACACGGTACCCACGTCGCCGGCTCCATCATCGGCAACAACAACGGCGTGAACCCCGGCCAGGATTGTTCCACCCTCACCGCGCCCAGCGGCAGCAGCGACCTGGTGGGCATGGCGCCCTACGCCAAGCTGGTGATGCAGGAGGCCGGCGCGGGACTGGACTACCTCAATACCTACAACGGGTCCACCTACCACGCGGTCGATACCGCGTACCAGAACGGCGCGCGCATCCACAGCAATTCCTGGGGCGGCGGCTGTACCAACCAGTTCGGTCAGTGCATTTCCGGCTGCACCGTGCCCTACGATGCGTTCTCGCGCGATGCCGATCTGGTGGCGAAGGACCACGGCGACATGCTGGTGGTCTTTGCCGCCGGCAACGATGCAACCGCCTGCGCCAACGGCAACAACGTCGGCAGTCCCGGCAATTCCAAGAACGTGCTGAGCATCGGTGCGACCGGCCGCGGCAGCTCGGGCAACAGCATGGCGACCTTTTCCTCGCGCGGCCCGGCGCTGGATTCGCGCACCAAGCCCGACCTCGGCGCGCAGGGCAGCAGCATCGTTTCCGCAGGGCGCAGCGCCTCCGGCACGGACACCATGAGCGGCACCTCGATGGCCACGCCTACGGCTTCGGGCCTGGCCGCGCTGGTGCGCGACTATCTGGCGCAGGGCTATTACCCGAGCGGTGCAAAGGTCTCTGCCGATGCCATCACCGCGCCGTCCGGTGCCCTGCTCAAGGCGATCCTGACCGCCGGAGCCTTAAAGATGACCGGCAGCGGTACGGGTGCCAACCCCGGCCAGGCGCAGGGTTTCGGACGCATCCTGCTGGAGGATTCGCTGCATTTTGCAGGCGATGCCAGCCACCTGTTTCTCCACGATGAAACGAACGGACTGGGCACGGGCGAAGTCCACAGCCAAAGCCTGACGGTGGCCGCCGGAACGCCGCTGACGGTCGTGCTGACCTGGACCGATGAGCCTGGTGCGGTCAACGCCAGCCCCGCCACGGTCAATTCGCTGCGGCTGGAAGTGCAGGCGCCCAACGGCGATGTCTGGACCCAGAAGCTGCCGGCCGGGTTCAACGTCAACAACGCCAATCCGACCCAGGGCACCACGACCGGCAACTTCGACAACCTCAACAACATGCACCGCATCCGCTTCGACGCGCCGCAGGCCGGCACCTATCAAATCCGCGTGCGCGGCATCAATGTGCCGCAGGGGCCGCAGACCTATGCGCTGGCGGCGGTGGGCGGCTTCACCGTGAGCATGGATCCGACCTTCGAACTGTCGGCCACGCCGGGCACGGTGAGCTTCTGCGCCGGCGATACCGCGCAGTTCGATGTCGGCGTGCGCAGCCGCTACGGGTTCACCGATCCGGTGGCGCTCAGCCACGCCGGGCTGCCCGGTTCGGCCAGCGGCAGCTTCAGCCTCACTCCGGTCACGCCGGCCGATCCGGCGGCCACCAGCCAGCTCACGATCTCCAACACCGCGGGCCTTGCGCGCGGCAGCTATCCGTTCCAGATCCTGGGCAACAGCAGCGGCAGCATGCCGGTTTCCAAGACCATCTCGGCCTCGCTCAAGGTCTCATCCGGCGTGCCTGTCCAGCCGGGCCTGAGTGCGCCGGGCAACGGGGCGGTGGGCGTGCTGCGCACGCCGACCTTCACCTGGGCGACGGATGCGGCGGCGGAGAGCTACACCATCGAGGTGGCCACCGATGCCGGTTTCGCCAGCATCGTGGCCAGCGCCACGGTCGAGAACGGAAGCTGGACGCCGCCCGCACCGCTGGCGCCGGCTACCGTCCACTATTGGCGAGTCCGGGCCAACAGCACCTGCGGCGACAGCGCCCACTCGGCCACCTTCAGCTTCACCACCGGCGTGACCTTCCCCGAGCCTTACTGCCCGGTGACCTTCCCCTCGGGCGTGGAGCCGATCACCCTGGTCAAGTTCACCGGGATCGACAACCGCACCCCGGCTACCGGCGGCCCGGCGCATGAGGATTTCCTCGGGATTCCGGGCGGCCTGGTCGAGGCCGGACAGAGCTATCCGATGGAGGTGGAAGGCAATACTGCAGGCAGTTACACCAACCATGTGAGCGCATTCTTCGACTGGAACCGCAACGGGACCTTCGACGCCGGCGAGTCCTTCACCATCGGTACCATCGCCAACTCCAACGGCAACGACGGGAAACAGGCCGTGGCGCCCATCGCGGTGCCCGCCTCGGCAACGCCCGGTCCGGTGCGGATGCGTGTCCTCAAGAAGTACAACGCCGCTGCAACTGCCTGCAACAGCGCCGGCTATGGCCAGGCCGAGGACTACACCGTGATGGTCCAGGGCGGCGGTGCGACCTACACCCTCGGGGGCACGGTGAGCGGTGCGAGCGGCGCGGGGCTTGCGCTCAAGCTCAACGGCGGCGCGGACTTCGCCATTTCGGGCAACGGTGCCTACACCTTCCCGGGCAGCCATCCGAGCGGCACGGCATATGCGGTGACGGTGAGCACTTCGCCCGCCGGCCAGAGCTGCAGCGTGGCCAACGGCAGCGGCACGGTGGCCAGCGCCAACGTGAGCAATATCGACGTGACCTGCGCGAGCGTGCCTCCGGCAACCTATGCGGTGGGTGGTACGGTAAGCGGGTTGACGACCCCGGGCCTGGTGCTGGCGCTCAACAATGGCACCACACGGACGATCAGTGCCAACGGCCTCTATGCTTTCGTTCCCGGCGTCCCGACCGGATTTTCCTGGGAGGTGACGGTCCAGAGCGCGCCATCGGGCCTGAGCTGCACGGTGTCCAACGGCAGCGGCACGATGGGCCACGCTCCCGTCACCGATGCCAATGTGAGCTGCGCGGCGCTGGCACCGGAGATCTTCTCGGACGGGTTCGAATCCACGCCGTGAGGCTGACCACCGGACGGGATGCGGCGTCGCGTCCCTCCGGTGCTGGATGCACGAGCGGCCCGTCGCACTGCGGCGGGCCGCTTTGATTTCGCAGTCTGTGCAGAGGATCACGCGAACCGCTGCGACGCAACATTCCTTGCCGGAGGTACTCTGGCAGACTGCGGCGCATGGTTGCCCTTCCTTCCGACATTCCGCTGTTCCGACCGGCGCGCATTTCCGCGCCGGCCTTGCGTCAGGCGCTGGCTGCGGGCATGCAGCAGTTGATTTCGCGCCGTGAACATCTCAATCGAATCAACGTCTTTCCCGTCCCCGACGGAGACACCGGCAGCAACCTCGCGTTCACCGTGAGCGCGGTGCTGGCCGGCAGCCTGAGCCGACGTACCCGATCCGCCGGCGCGCTGCTGCACGCCGTGGCCGAGGATGCGATCGAGGGGGCGCGCGGCAATTCCGGCGCGATCCTGGCGCAGTTCTTCTGCGGCGTCAGCCAGTCCGTGGGCGATGCCGAGCGGCTCTCGCGCGAGGCGGTTGCGTGCGCCGTGGAGGCCGGCGCGCGACAGGCGCGCGGCGCGCTGGCGCAGCCGCGCGAGGGCACGATCCTGAGCGTGATCCAGGCTTTTTCCGAGGCGCTGCAGGTGCCGCACGTGGACTTCGGGCACTGGCTGGGCAGTGCGGTCGCGCGCGCGCGCGTGGCGCTGGCCGATACGCCAAGACAGCTCGCCGTGCTGCGCCAGGCCGGCGTGGTGGACGCCGGCGCGCAGGGTTTCGTGGACCTGATCGAAGGAATTCACGCCTATTTCCTCACCCGCAGGACGCACCCGCTGCCGGTGGAAGAAGCGGATGAATCCGCCACCTCGCCCATGCTCGACTGGCATGAAGAAGCGGACGCGTCGCGGCCCTGGTGCAGCGAGTGTCTGGTGGCCGCCGAAGCGGTCGATCAGGACGGACTGCGGCAGGCGCTGGTCGCGATGGGAGCCGACAGCGTGGTGGTGGCCGGCACCGCGCAGCGGGTGCGGCTGCACGCCCACGTCGCCGATCCGGGCGCACTGTTCGAAGTGGCGGGTCGATTCGGCAGCGTCGGCGCGCGCAAGGCCGAGAACATGTGCGCCCAGCACCGCGCGGCGCAGCGCGCCGGAGAAGTGGTGGTGATCACCGACTCGGCCTCCGACCTTCCTGCCGAGCTGCTGGAAAGCCTGCCGCTGGAGCTGGTGCCGGTGCGGGTGAGCTTTGGGGACGAGGATTTCCTCGACCGGGTTTCGCTCAGCAACGCGGAATTCCATCGCCGGCTGCGCAAGGCCGAGGTATTGCCCCAGACCTCGCAGCCGCCGCCCGGGGATTTCCGCCGCCAGTTCGAGCTGTCGCTGGCGCACGCGCGCAGCGCCGTCTACGTCGGACTGTCGCGCCCGCTCAGCGGCACCCTGCAGTCGGCCGAAACCGCCGCCGAACGCTGCGCGTCGGGGCGCGTGCGGACGATCGACAGCCGCCAGGTGTCCTGCGCGCAGGCGCTTCTGGCCATCGCGGCGGCCGAGCGCGCGGCGCAGGGCGCGAGCGCGGATCAGGTCTGCGAATCCGTGCTTTCCCTGGTGCCGAACACCTTCCTGTTCGCCGCCGCGCGCGACATCCGCCACGCGGTGCGCGGCGGGCGCATTCCGCGCTGGATCGAGCCGCTGGCAAAGTGGCTGGGGCTGACCGCGATCGCCCGCACGCGACCGGACGGCACCCTGGGCGTGGCCGGCGCGCTCCTGGGCGCGCGGCGCGTGCCCGAACGCTTCGCCCGCCACATCGCGCGCCGCCTTCCGCCCGCCGTGCGCTGGCGGGTGATGGTGGGCCATTGCGATGCGCGCGAGGATGCGCAGAAGCTGCTCGACGCGCTGTGCGAACTTGTGCCGGTGAGCCGGCGCTGGCTCACCGAAACCGGCCCCGCGATCGGCGCGCACGCCGGTCCCGGAACCCTGGTGGTCGGCCTTCAGATCGAATCCTGCGATGCGGCGGAAGGCGCGGCCACCGCGTGACCGTTCCCGTATCCGCACTGGCCGCCGGCTGCCTGCTGCTGGCCTATCTGCTCGGCTCGCTTTCCGGCAGCCTGCTCCTCGGGCGCCTGATCGGCGTGGACATCCGCAACAGCGGCAGCGGCAACGCCGGCGGCACCAATGCCTTGCGCACCCGCGGCTGGCGCTTTGCCCTGGGCGTGGTGGCGATCGACGTGGGCAAGGGAGTGCTGGCGGCGATCCTGCCGCTGTGGCTGGTGCACGAGGCCGCGATGCAGTGGCCGCTGCAGGCCGCCTGCGGATTCGCCGCGGCGCTGGGCCACGTCTGGCCGGTGTTCTTCGGCTTTCGCGGCGGCAAGGGCGCAGGCACCCTGATCGGTGCGCTGCTGGTGATCTGGCCGCAGGCCGCCGGCGTGGTCCTGCTCGTCTGGCTGCTGGTGCTGCTTTCCACCGGCTATGTGGGGCTTTCGACCGTGCTCGCGGGCGCGTCCCTGATCCCGCTGGCACTGTTTTCCGGCGGCGACACGCTCGCCCCGCGGCTGCTGGTCGCCCTGGTCGCGGCCGCCTTCCTGGCCTTCACCCACCGGGAAAACCTGCGGCGCCTGCGCGCCGGCACCGAAAGCCGATTCGAGAAGGCGAGGCTCATTCCCCGCCTGTTCGGTTTGCAGCGCTGAATCGCGGCGCTATCGTTGCCGGACGAGAGGGAGGCGCGATGCAGCCGGTCCACGAACCCGCAAACCTGATCGAGGCGTATCTGGTCAAGGGCCTGCTGGCGCAGGCGGGCATCGAATCCTGGGTGCGCGGCGAACACCTGGTCGGCGCCATCGGCGAACTGCCCGCCGTCGGCCTGCTGGCGGTGATGGTGGCCGACGAGGACGCCGAGCAGGCGCGCGCGCTGGTCGAGGACTGGAGCCGCGCCGCGCCGCTGGATGAGGAATCCCCGGGCGCGGACGGAAGCCTGCTGGCCTGAACCGGGCGCGGATCCGCACGGCCGCGCTTGGCCCTGTCCCGGCAGGTAGGCACAATGGCGTCTTGCTGTTTCCCGGCCCAATCCATGTCCTATCTCGTCCTAGCCCGCAAATGGCGGCCCCGGCGCTTTTCCGAGCTGGTGGGCCAGGAGCACGTCGTGCGCGCGCTGTCCAACGCGCTGGAAACCGGAAGGGTGCACCACGCCTTCCTGTTCACCGGCACCCGCGGCGTGGGCAAGACCACGATCGCGCGCATCTTCGCCAAGAGCCTGAACTGCGTGCGCGGCGTGGGCGCCGAGCCGTGCGGAGAGTGCGAGGTGTGCGTGGCGGTGGACGAGGGTCGCTTCGTCGACCTTCTGGAAATCGACGCGGCCTCCAACACCGGCGTGGACGACGTGCGCGAGGTGATCGAGAACGCGCAGTACCTGCCCACCCGCGGCCGCTACAAGGTGTACCTCATCGACGAAGTGCACATGCTGTCGAAGAACGCCTTCAACGCGCTCCTGAAGACGCTGGAAGAGCCGCCCGAACACGTCAAGTTCCTGCTTGCCACCACCGATCCGCAGAAGCTCCTGCCGACCGTGCTGAGCCGCTGCCTGCAGTTCCACCTGCGCCGCCTCGGCGAGGAACAGATCGCCGGCCAGATGCGCCGCATCCTCGCGGCCGAAGGAGTTGCGGTCGAGGAAGGTGCCATTTCCCAGCTCGCGCATGCCGCCGACGGCAGCCTGCGCGACGGGCTCTCGCTGCTGGATCAGGCGCTCGCCTTCGGCGGCGGCGGGCTCACCGACGCCGACGTGCGCGCCATGCTCGGCACCGTGGATCGCGGCCAGATCGCCGGCCTGCTCGACGCGCTGACCCTTGCGGACGGCGCGCGCCTGATGCAGGTCGCCGCCGACGTGGCCGGTTTCTCGCCGGATTTCGGCGCCGTGCTCGACGCGCTGGCGCAGGCGCTGCACCGCATCCAGATCCACCAGCTGGTGCCTGGGGCGCGGATCGAAGCCGAGGGCGTGGACGTGCCCGCGCTGGCAGCCCGCGCGACGCCGGAAATCGTGCAGCTCTGGTATCAGATGGCGGTCAACGGCCGCCGCGACATCGATTTTGCGCCCAGTCCGCAGGTCGGATTTGAAATGACCCTGCTGCGCATGCTGGCCTTCCAGCCCGACGACGGCGCCGAACCGGCTTGCGCACCCGCGCCGGCGCGCGGTGCTGCGAAGAATCCCGTGGCAGCCGCGCCCCGCGCGACCCCGCGCGTGCAGGATGCGCCGCTGCCGCCTGTTTCCCAGAACGCGCCGACCGCTTCGGCCGCTCCGGTGGCCGTCCCGGTTCCCGCGGCCCCGGGCGAATCGTTCGTTGTCGCCTCCGCAGGGCGGGTGGAAATCCACGACAACGACAGCTGGCTTGCGGCGCTGCAGGCCTGCGGCGTGGCCGGGCCGGCACGCGAGCTGGGCGCCAACCTTCGCTTCGTGGCCGTCCGCGGGGACGCGCTGTGCGTGCATCTTCCGGCTGCGGTGGCCTACCTGAAATCACCGCTCACCGTCGCCCCGCTGTGCGAAGCTCTCGCCCGGGTGCTGGGCAAGACGCTGCGCCTGGAGTTCGTGGAAAAACCGGGAGAGGCGGGCGTCGAAACCCTGGCCGATCGCCGCCGCAGCCAGGCCCGGCAGCAGGAAATCGCCGCGCACGATGAGTTCTCGAACCACCCGCTGGTGCGCGATCTGGTGGCCGAGGGGGGGAAGATCCGCGAGGACTCGATCCGTCCGCGCGGCTCGGCCGGCTGAAGCAAAGACACCGTGCCGCCGCGGCCCGGCTCCAACGGCGCGACGGCATTCCGACACAGACCACCACAAGGAGACGCGCAATGCGTGGACCACTCGGAAACCTGATGCAGCAGGCCCAGCGCATGCAGGAAAACCTGCAGAAGGCGCAGGAGGAACTCGCCCAGCTCGAAGTCACCGGCCAGTCCGGCGGCGGCATGGTGCAGGTCACGCTCACCGGCAAGATGGAGGCGCGTCGCGTGCGCATCGACCAGAGCGCCGTGGGCGACGACGTGGAAATGCTCGAAGACCTCATCGCCGCCGCGATCAACGACGCGGTCAACAAGGTCAACGAGGAAAGCGGCAAGCGCATGTCCAGCGCCACTGCCGGCATGCCGCTGCCGCCGGGCATGAAGATTCCGGGGCTGTTCTGAGGCTTTTCCCGCGATGAGCTCCTCCCGTCGCCTCGAATCGCTGATCGAAGCCTTGCGCTGCCTGCCCGGCGTGGGAGCGCGCACCGCCCAGCGCATGGCGCACCATCTGCTGGAGCGCAACCGCGACGGCGGCCGCCGCCTGGCCCAGTGCCTGGCCGAGGCGATGGACGGCATCGGCAACTGCGCGCGCTGCCGCAACTTCAGCGACACCGCGCTGTGCGCGGTGTGCACCAATGCCAGCCGCGATGCCGCGCTGCTGTGCGCCGTGGAGATGCCGGCCGACCAGCTGGCGATCGAGCAGGCCACCGGCTACCGCGGGCTGTATTTCGTGCTGCAGGGCCGGCTTTCCCCGCTCGACGGACTGGGTCCGCGCGAGCTGGGACTGGACCTGTTCACCGAACGCTTGGCCGAAGGCGAGGTGCGCGAACTCATCATCGCCACCAATCCCACCGTGGAAGGCGAGGCCACCGCGCACTACCTCGCCCAGCTCGCGCGCCAGCACGGCGTGCGCGCCAGCCGCCTGGCGCACGGCGTGCCGCTGGGCGGCGAGCTGGAATACATCGACCGCGGCACCCTGGCCCATGCCTTCGGAGCAAGGCAGGAGGCCGGATGAGCCGCGACCCTTCGGAGGTTCCCATGACCCAAAGCAACGACACCCTTTTCGGCAAGATCATCCGGCGCGAGATCCCGGCGCGGATCGTCTACGAGGACGATCATGTGCTCGGTTTCCACGACATCGACCCCAAGGCGCCGACGCACGTCCTTTTCATCCCCAAGACACACATCCCCACGCTCGACGACGCCACCCCCGAGCAGGCCGAACTGCTCGGGCGGCTGATGCTGGCGGCTGCGGGCTATGCGCGCGAGCAGGGCTTCGCGCAGGACGGGTACCGGGTGGTGATGAACTGCAACCAGTGGGGCGGGCAGACCGTCTACCACATCCACCTGCACCTTCTGGCCGGCCGCCAGATGGTGTGGCCGCCGGGCTGACCGGACGGCAGGGCGCCGATCCGCACGCGCCGGCGGGGAAATCCGCATCGCAAGTTGCAGGCGTTTGCCGGTAGCCTTCCGTCAGGAATCGAATCGGCGGGAGAGGGCGCATGCGAACGATGCTTGGAGTGCTGTTGCTGCTGGTCGGGCTGTTCCCGAAGGCTCACGCCGAGCCACCGCCGTCGCCGCCCGGCGAGGACGCCAGCGTGCTGCACGGCGTCACCGTGCCCGACCCGTACCGCTGGCTGGAGGACACCTCTTCCCAGCGGGTGCGCGACTGGTACGGCGCGCAGAATCTCCACACCGAATCGGCGCTGGCGAACACCGCCTCGGGCGAGGCGCTGACCGCGCGCATCACCGAACTGGCCACCACCGGTGCCACACGCTACGGGCCGCAGATCGCCGGCGGCACGCTGTTCTATTTCGAACACGTCCCGCCCGCGGCGCAGCCGGTGCTGATGGCCCAGCCCTGGCCCGGGGGCGAGCCGCGCGTGCTGGTCGACCCCAACGCCATGCGCGGCAACTTCGCCATCACCGAGGTGTGGCCCTCGCCCGGCGGAAAGTATCTGGCCTACGGCGTGGCCGAGGATGGCGCGGAACTGACCACGATCCGCGTGCTGGACGCGCGCACCGGAAAGCCCCTGCGCGAATCGCTGCCCTGGGCCGGCGGCGGGACCACCGCGGCGGGCCTGGCCTGGGACGACGACGAAAAGGGATTCCTCTACGTGCGCTTCCCTGCGCCGGCGCGCGGCAGCGAAGTCGAGCAGTTCCACGCCGCGCTCTGGCACCACCGCCTGGGCGCTCCCGCCGCGCGCGACCGCGTCGTTTTCGGCAGGGACTATTCAGCCATCGCGGCTTGGCGCTTCGTCCCCGGCGGGCCCGGCCGGCTGGCGCTGTTGGCCAACGTGGGCGACGGCAGCCCGGCGGAAGTCTGGCTGCGGCGCGGGCAGGGCGCGGAATCGGAATTCGTGCGCGTGCTGGGGCTCGAACACGACGTGCGCGAGGCGAGCTGGATCGGCGGGCGTCTGGTTGCCGTGTCCTTTGCCGACGCGCCGCGCGGCCGCCTGCTGGCGGCGGACGAAAAAGGTCGCGTCGAGGAACTCCTGCCGCAGCGCACCGGCGCGATCCGCGAGGCGGCGCCGCTCGCTGAAGGTTTCCTGGTGACGCGCAGCTGGGGCATGGACAACTGGATCGAGCAGTACGACGACAGGGCGCGCTTCGTGCGGCGCGTGCCGTTGCCTGCCGATGTCGGCGTGGGCGCGATCGCCTCCGAGCCGGGGCAGGGCAGCGCCCTCGTGGTCTGGAGCACCTGGACCACGCCCACGCGCTGGTCGCGCTTCGATGCCGCTACGGGAACGATGGAAACCCTGTTCGCGCTGGAGCCGCCGGCGGACTATTCGCGGGTGCGCGTGCACCGGATCGAGGGCGTGTCGCGCGACGGCACGCGCGTCCCGGTCACCGTGCTGTCGCTCGAAGGCGTCGAGCCCGACGGCCGCCGCCCGACCATCCTCTACGGCTACGGGGGTTTCGCGCTGGGCCTCAAACCCGGTTTCCTCGGCGCCAACCTCGCCTGGCTGGAGCGCGGCGGCGTGTACGCCTGGGCCACCCTGCGCGGCGGCAACGAGTTCGGCGAGGACTGGCACGCGCAGGGCCAGAAGACCGCCAAGCAGAACGTCTTCGACGACTTCCACGCCGCCATGCTGGCCCTGCTCGACGGCGGCTGGACCGACCGCGAGCACCTGGGAATCATGGGCGGCAGCAACGGCGGCCTGCTGGTCGGCGCCACTCTGGTGCAGCACCCGCAGGACTTCCGCGCCGGCGTGGGGCAGGTGGGCATCTACGACTCGCTGCGCCACGAGAGCGAGTTCGCCAACGGCAAGTACAACGTGCCCGAGTACGGCACCCTCACCGACCCCGCGCAGTTCCGCGCCACGCTCGCCTATTCGCCGCTGCACAACGTGAAGGCCGGCACGCGTTACCCCGCCTTCCTGATGACCACCGGCGTCAACGACTCGCGCGTGGCCGCCTGGCAGTCGCACAAGTTCGCCGCCGCCCTGCAGAACGCCAACGCCTCCGGCCACCCGATCCTCGTCCTCACCCGCGGCGACGCCGGCCACGGCATCGGCGCGCCCTTCAGCCAGCGCGTGGGCAACACCGCGCTGGCGCTGGTGTTCCTTGCAAACGAGCTGGGGTTGGCGGAAGAAGTGCGACGCTAGCGCCCGCGCAACCGGCACGCTCCAGTTCGGCGTGGCGCGAGCGTCGCTGCGTTGATCTTCTCCACTTTCGGTTAACCTGGCGGCATGGGTGAGCAGGTGGAACATGGCAGTGAATGGGCATCGCGCAAGCGGTGGGGTTATGCGGCGTCGATCTCACGGTTTCTCGATGAAGACCCGGAACGCATCGTCGGCGCGTTGACGACTTGGTACAGCTTTGCCATTGACCCGTCACAAAAAAACGCTTGGCTGGAGCAAATCTCGCTCCTGAAGAGGTTGCTCGAACCCTACGCCACGGCCTATGGCGCCCTGTTCTTCGAATACGACATCCCGCGATTGGGTTCGCGAATCGACACCGTGCTCGTTCTGGAACACGTCGTGTTCATTCTCGAATTCAAGGTGGGCGCGTGCGGTTACTCGCGCGATGCGGTGGATCAAGTCTGGGACTATGCGCTGGACCTGAAGAACTTCCACGAAGGCAGCCACGAAGTCCCCGTCGTGCCGATTCTCGTTGCCACCAAGGCCGGCAGCACGGTGCTTCAGATCGAGGCAGGCCGCCATCGGGACGGTGTTCCGCTGCCCTTGCGCTGCAACGCGGAAAGCCTGTCGGATGCCCTCCGGCGCGGCCTGCAGCACTTCCCGCCGAGGCGAATCGACCCCGAAGCATGGCAGCGGGGTCGCTACCATCCAACGCCCACCATCGTGGAGGCCGCGCGGGCGTTGTACGCGGGCCATAGCGTCATGGACATTTCGAGGAGCGACGCCGGTGCCGAAAACCTCACCGTCACCGCGAATCGTCTGGCCGATTTGATCGCCGCGACTCGCGATCGCCGCGAGAAGGCCATCTTCTTCGTTACCGGCGTGCCAGGTGCCGGCAAGACGCTGGTGGGCTTGGACATTGCCAACCGGCACACTGAAAAGGCCGATAATCTTTACAGCGTGTACCTGTCAGGCAACGGCCCGCTGGTGAGCGTGCTGCACGAAGCCTTGGCGCGCGATCAGGTCGCACGCGTCGAGCAAGCCGGTGGACAACTTCGGATCGGACAAGCCCGTGGTGCGGTCAAGCAGTTCATCCAGAACGTCCATCATTTCCGCGATGACTGCCTCGCGAGCCCTGATCCGCCGATCGAGCACATCGCGCTCTTCGATGAAGCGCAACGCGCGTGGAATCTGGACCAAACCTCCAGCTTCATGAGCCGCAAGAAGGGCGTCGAAGGCTTCAATCAGTCCGAACCAGAGTTCCTGATATCCTGCGTGGATCGGCACGAGGACTGGGGCGTCATCGTCTGTCTTGTCGGCAGCGGTCAGGAAATCAACACCGGCGAAGCCGGCATCAGCGAATGGCTTGCGGCCATTCGAACACGATTTCCCCGCTGGAAGCTCTACCTGTCGCCCCGGCTGCGCGAAATCGAGTATCACGCCGACGCCGAACTGGACGCCATACGCTCAAGCCCTCGCGTGCATTGGGATGACGCCCTGCACCTTGCTACCTCGATGCGCTCGTTCCGATCGGAACGTGTCTCGGAGTTCGTCAACCTGTTGCTTGCGCTGGAGCTGGAGTCGGCCCGCACTGCACTGGCGACGGTGTTGCCGAACTTCCCGATCCGCCTGACACGGCACCTCGATCATGCCAAGCAATGGCTGCGGCAGCAGGCACGCGGCAACGAACGCTACGGCATCGTCGTGTCCTCGCAGGCGCAACGTCTCAAGCCGCACGCCATCGACGTTCGCGTGAAGGTGGATCCCGTGCAATGGTTCCTCGAAAGCAAGGAAGACGTGCGTTCCTCCTATTACCTTGAAGACGTGGCCACGGAATTTCAGGTGCAGGGGCTGGAACTCGACTGGACCTGCGTGGTGTGGGATGGCGACCTGCGGCTCAACGGCGGTCAGTGGGACCATTTTAGCTTCAAGGGAAAACGATGGGAACGTGTACGCAAGGATGTCCGCCAACGTTATCTCCTGAATGCGTACCGCGTCCTGCTCACGCGCGCGCGACAAGGCATGGTCATCGTGGTGCCGGAAGGCAGTGCGGACGATCCGAGCCGTGCGCCGGCGTATTACGATCCGGCATTCGGGCTCCTTGCAAGCCTCGGCATTCCGCCCCTCTAGCCAGGATAGGATGAGCGAGGGATATCGCAAGGATCGCCAGCATGCCTCCCGATGATCGGCTGATTTCGGAACGTGATTTCGAAGAGGTCTGGGGCGTCTGCCTCAAGCCGTCCGGCGATCTGTTCCAGTTTGACGAGGTCCGTAACAAGCCACTCCAACACGTCTGGACCATCGTCGACTCGGACGACGACGCCGACGGCAACTGGTATGCGCTGCCCGGTTTCCACTTCGTCAACAAGCTCGGCTATGTCATGAACCGGAAGCCGTGGTCTGACGCAACGCCGGACGCGATCTACTTTCTGGACGACTTCGAGCACGAGCCCGATGCGTAGCTCCCGCGTCGGCAACGAATGCGCCGAAGCGGGTCGGTTGCTGGTATTCCGATAGGATGCCGCGTTGTGCCAGCTCACCTGAGCGCATCGAGCAGGCCAAGCGTGACTGGAAGGAGCGGTGCTTCCCGCGGTTCCCGGCGATGCGGTGGTGTTCACGCCGCTGCCGGAATGAACGAAGATCGTGGCGGACGCAATGGATGCACGATGCAGGAGCCGCATGTCAGACACGCCCGTACCCGCTCCGGAATCTCTTCCCGCCGCCTTTGTCGAGGCCTGGAACCGGCGCGATGCCGATGGCATCGCCGCGCTGTTCGATGCCGATGCCGAGTTCGTCAACGTCACCGGCCTGTGGTGGCACGATCGCGAGGCGATCCGCAGGGCGCACGCCTACGGTCTCGAACACATCTTCAAGCATTCGACCCTGCGGATCGGCGACCTGCGCGTGAAGCACCTGGCCGACGGCATCGCCATCGTGCATGCGCGCATGATCCTGTCCGGGCAGAGCGCCGCCGCCGGCATTGCCGAGCCGGGCACCCGCAGGACGGTGTTCTCCTTCGTCGTGCATCGCACCGCCGAGGGCTGGTGCTGCGCCAGCGCCCACAACACCGATGTCGCGCCGGGCATGGAGACCAACGTGGTGGATGCCGATGGGCGGTTGCGCGCGGTGGACTATCGCAAGGAGCCAAGTCCGTGACGCTGCGACAGGCGGCTGTGGAACCGGGCTTTCATGGCGTGAATGAAGACCCGCGAGGGTTCGGGATGGATCCGTCTGGGCAGGCGCGTTCCTGATCCACAGGCCTGCTGCCGGCCTGTTTCCCTGCAAGCGATGGTGCCTGTGATCGGCTCCAGGAAGCGATGGGATTTCTTCGAAGCAAGCCGCATTCAATTGCACGGCAATCCAGCGTGGCGGGTCGGCATTCCAGGTTGCAGGGGGAATCAAGTCATGAACCGGAAAAAGAAGCATCCGGCGCTGTCCCGCGCTTTTCCGTCGCTGCTGGCGGTCGGGCTGTTTGCTGGCGGTGCGGCTTCCGCACACGCGGCCGTTTGCCATGTCACGACCGCGGGCAGCGGTGCCGGAGACGGTGTTTCCTGGGCCACGTCCATGGATTTGCAGACCGCATTGGGAAATCCCGGCTGCACCGAAATCCGGGTGGCGTCCGGGGTCTACACGCCGGGTGCCGCCGGGATGCAGTCGGCCACGTTTGCCATCCAACCCGGGGTCGCGGTGTATGGCGGCTTTGCCGGAACCGAGTCCGATCGCATCCAGCGCAATCCGGTCCTCAACCTCACTGTCCTGTCCGGCGACATCGACGGAAACGACAGCGGCGCCGGCGGAGTGAACGCGAGTCATCTGGAAATCGAGGGCAGCAACAGCTTCCACGTGGTGACCATGGACGGAAGCCTCGCGCTCATCGGGCCCGCGACGGTGCTCGATGGCTTCACCATCACCGGCGGGGACGGTGGCGACAGCGTCAGTGGAGGCGGCCTGCTGTGCTTTGCGAGCGGCGTTGACGCTGGCTGCAGTCCGAGGCTGGGCAACCTCGTGTTCAGTGGCAACCGTGCGCAGAGCGGTGCTGCCATGCACCTGAGCGGTACGAACGGCGCCAGCAGCGCTCCGGCGCTCGGCAATGTCCTGTTCACGGGCAACTTTGCACGACATGGCGGTGCGCTTTACAACGATGGTACCGGAGGCAACGCCAGCCCGACCCTCGATGAGGTGGGCTTTTGTCGCCAACACCTCGTATTACAACGCCGGGGCGATGTACAGCAACGGCAGCGGCGGCGGCAATTCCAGCCCGCAGATGCGCAACGTGAGCTTCCGGAACAATACGACGCTCCTCGGCAGCGGCGGCGCGATGTTCAGCTACGCCTACGGCGCGGGCAGCGTCAGCGCGCCGGTGCTCGACGGAGTCACCTTCGCCGAAAACCACTCGGCTGAAAACGGTGGAGCGATGCTCAACATGGGCGATGCCGGTGGCACGAGCAGCCCGGTGCTGACCAACGTGACCCTGAGCGGAAACTCGGCCACGGGTTCGGGCGGCGGCATGTTCAATTACGCCAACGGCAACGGCAGTGCCAGCACCAGCGCCCCGGTGCTGACCAACGTGACCTTCTCCGGAAACCAGGCCGGCAACGAAGGCGGTGCGATCGTGAATATCGCCAGTGCCGGATGCACCTCCAGCGCAAGCTTGAGCAACGTGATCCTCTGGGGCGACAGCGCCGACAGCGGCGGGGAAATCGCCAACATCGGCGGGACGGCCCTGATCGACCACAGCATCGTGCAAGGCTCCGGGGGCAGCGCGGGGTGGGATGCCGCGCTGGGCACCGACCTGGGCGGCAATCTGGATGCCGATCCGATGCTCGGCGCGCTGATGGCGCGGCGCTTTGCATGCCGCGCTATCCTGCGGACGGCTGCGCGGGCAGTGGCGCGGCGCCGGTGTCGAGGGAGCCATGAGGAATCCAGTTCGCCCAACCGCATGCGTTGCTGCGGCGTTCGCGCTGGGGCTGGTGGCCGCCGGCACGGTGTCTGCGGCGGTGGCCCTGCCGCCCGCCGGCGGCGCGCCGGACTACCAGCTCGGCGGGGCGTATGCGCCCGATCCGCGGGTGCAGATCGTCGCGCGCGACCGCGAAGAAGCGCCCGCGCCGGGGCGCTATTCGATCTGCTACATCAACGGCTTCCAGACCCAGCCGCACGAGCTTTCGCTGTGGCCCGCGAGCCTGATCCTGCATCAGGGCGGGCAGCCGGTGGGCGATCCGAACTGGCCCGGCGAATACCTGCTCGACACCACCACGGCGTCCAAGCGCAGCGGCATCTTCGCCATCGTCCAGCCGTGGATCGAAGGCTGCGCGGCTGCCGGCTTCGACGCCGTGGAATTCGACAATCTCGATACCTACACCCGCGTTCCGGCGCTGCTCGACCGTGCCGACAACGTGGCGATGGCACAGCTCTACGTCGCCGAGGCGCACCGGCTCGGGCTGGCCGCGGCGCAGAAGAATGCCGCCGAGGATTCATCCATCTTCCACAGCCAGTCCGGCTTCGATTTCGCCGTGAGCGAGGAGTGCGCCGTGTGGGACGAGTGCGGAAGCTACACGGCCGTGTACGGCGTCCACGTCATCGACATCGAGTACCCCGACGATCTTGCCGTGCCGTTCCAGCAGGCCTGCCTCGACAACCCGGACGTGCCTTCGATGGTGCTGCGCGACCGCGATTTGACCGCGCCCGGCAATCCGGACCATGTCTTCGCGCTGTGCGAGGGCCTTGGGCTGTTTGCCGACGGCTTCGAGCCGCTGCCCTGATGAACCGCCGCGTGCGGCGTCAAACCTTGCGGATCGGTCCGGAGTATCGGGCAAGCTGCGCATCGGAGGTGAGCAGGAGGATGCCCTCGACCGCAGCCTGCGCGACGAGCAGGCGGTCGAAGGGGTCCCGGTGGATCGGCGGCAGGTCCGTCACCGCGGCGGCGTGCGCGCCCAGGATCGGCAGCTCTCCGTAGCCGTTGTCGATGAGTCCACGGCGCAGGATGCGGGCGTCCACGCGGAAATCCTCGCGCCCGAGACCGCTCTTGATCGCCACTTCCCACAGGCTGGCGGGGCTGAACAGCGGTTCGTTTCCGGCGTCGTCGATGAGCTTGCGTGCGGCAGGCGGCAGCCGTTCGGGCTGCGCGGCTGCCCACAGCAGCAGGTGGGTGTCGAGCAGCAGCTTCACGAGGCATCGCCGAACAGCGCGGCGATCTCGTCCTGCCCCATGCGATCGAAGTCCTCGGGTATCTGGAACTGGCCCACGAGGAAGCCCAGCCGACGGCGCTGTCCGGTATCGGGTGTGTCCAGCGCCACGACCTTCACCATGGGCTTGCCGGCCTTGGCGATCACGAAGGATTCCCCTTTGGCGGCTTGTTCCACCAGGCGCGACAGGTGGGTTTTGGCTTCGTGGATGTTGACGGCGCTCATGTCGGTTTTCATTGAACCAAGTCAGGTTAGTCTAGTCGGCTTGGGGCATGAGCACAAATCGCTGTCGCCGTCTCCGCCGCGCTTGATGCTTTGCAAACACATTGCGCGGATTTCGCACTAGATGCCGGAGTCGGTGCGCGGGCATCATGGCCGGACCATGATCTCGCTCGACTTCATCGACTCCCACACCGGCGGCGAGCCCACGCGCACGGTCATCGGCGGCTTTCCCTCGCTGGGCGAGGGCACGCTGGCGCAGCGGCGCGCGCGGTTTTCCGCTGAGTTCGACCACCTGCGCCAGGCCATCGTCTGCGAGCCGCGCGGTTCGGAGGTGCTGGTGGGCGCGCTGCTGCTGCCGCCGTGCGATCCGGCTTCCGCGGCCGGGGTGATCTTCTTCAACAACGTCGGCATGCTGGGCATGTGCGGCCACGGCATGATCGGCGTGGTGCGCAGCCTTCAGCACCTGGGCCGCATCGGGCCGGGCGAGCACCGCCTGGAAACCCCGGTGGGCACGGTCGGTGCGACCCTGCACGAAGATGGGCGCGTTTCGATCCGCAACGTGCCGTCCTGGCGCCAGGCGAAGGAGGTCGAGGTGGCGGTGCCGGGCCACGGCGCGGTGCGTGGCGACATCGCCTGGGGCGGCAACTGGTTCTTCATCACGAAGGATGCGCCCGTCGCGCTGGAGCTGGCCCACTGGCGCGAGCTGACCGCTTTCACCGCCGCGGTGAAGGCGGCACTGGCGGGGCAGGGCATCACCGGCGCGGACGGGGCCGAGATCGACCACGTGGAGATCAACGGCGCTTCGCCCGCGCCGAACGCCGATGCGCGCAATTTCGTGCTGTGCCCGGGCCTGGCTTTCGACCGCTCCCCCTGCGGCACCGGCACCAGCGCCAAGCTCGCCTGTCTGGCCGCCGACGGTGCGCTGGCGCCCGGCGCGGTCTGGCGGCAGGAGAGCATCGTCGGCAGCGTTTTCGAAGGAAGCTACGCGCCCGGCGAGGGCGACCGCATCCATCCCGTCATCACCGGCAGCGCCTTTGTCACCGCGCAGGGGCAGCTGCTGTTCGATTCCGCCGATCCCTTCCGGGACGGTTTCAGCCCATAACCCGAGGAGTTTCCCATGGCCAATTCCGCATTCTGGCGCGGCGTCATCCCCGCCATCACCACCCCGCTCAAGGCGGACGGCTCCATCGACCACGAGTTCCTCGCGCGGCACGCGAACCTCCTGATCGATGCGGGCTGCACCGGCATCGTGCCGCTGGGTTCGCTGGGCGAGGGCGGTTCGATGAGCTTCGAGGAAAAGCTCGCCATCGTCGAGACCCTGGTCAAGGCCATCGGCGATCGCGCGCCGGTGATTCCGGGCATCGGTGCGGCCACCACCGCCGAGGCCGTGAAGCTGACCCGCGCGGTGGCGGCGCTGGGTGCGCGCGGCCTGATGGTGCTGCCGCCCTACGTCTATTCCTCCGACTGGCACGAGATGGGCGCCCACGTGCGCGCCATCGTCGAGGCCAGCGAGCTGCCCTGCATGCTCTACAACAACCCGGGCGCCTACAAGACCGACTTCAGCCCGGCGCAGATCGCCTGGCTCGCCAGGACCTATCCCAACGTCGAGGCGGTGAAGGAAACCTCGGGCGACATCCGCCGCTTCAGCGAGATCCGCGAGCTGGTCGGCGATCGACTGGAGCTGCTGGTGGGCATGGACAACGCCATCGTCGAGGGGCTGGGCGCGGGTGCGACCGGATGGATCGCGGGGCAGGTGAACGCCTACCCGAAGGAGTCGGTGCGCCTGTTCGAGCTGGCGCGCGACGGCGGCTGGAAGGCCGCGGCGGACCTGTATCGCTGGTTCCTGCCGCTGCTGCGCCTGGACGTGGTGCCCAAGTTCGTGCAGCTGATCAAGCTCACCCAGGCCAGCGTCGGCATGGGCTCGGAAACCGTGCGTGCGCCGCGACTGCGGCTGGAAGGCGCCGAGCGCGAGGCTGCGCTGGCCATCATCGATCAGGCGCGCGCCAACCGCCTGGAGGTGTGAGATGGACGGCGAATCGGCACCTGTCCTGATCGACGGCCGCTGGCGCGCAGCGGCCGCGGTCGGGCGCTTTCGCGCGTTTGATCCCGCGACCGGCGAGGCGTTCGGCGAATCCTTCCCGATCTCCGGGCCGGAAGACGTCGAGGCCGCGCTTGCCGCGGCCTCCAGGGCGGCCCCCGCGCTGTCGGCGGCGGATCCGGAAGCCATCGCGCGGTTCCTCGAAGCCTACGCCGCGGGAATCGAGACCAGCGCCGAGGCGCTGACGGCCATCGCCCACCGCGAAACCGCGCTGCCTGCGCCCACGCGGCTGCGCGCGATCGAACTGCCGCGCACGGTCCTGCAACTGCGCAAGGCGGCCGAGGCGGTACGCGCGCGCAGCTGGACGTTGCCGACAATCGACACCGCGGCCGGGCTTCGTTCGCGACTGGGGCCGCTGGGCAAGCCCGTGCTGGTGTTCGGGCCGAACAATTTTCCGCTGGCCTACCACGGCATCGCCGGCAGCGATTTCGCCAGCGCCATCGCGGCGCGCAATCCGGTGATCGCCAAGGGCCATCCGAACCATCCGGGCACCGGCCTTGCGTTGGCGCGGCTCGCCCACGAGGCGCTGGAAGCGGCCGGGCTGCCCGCGGCCAGCGTGCAGCTCCTGCACCACTTCGAGTCCGACGTGGGTCTCGCGCTGTGCGCCGACGCGCGCCTGGGCGCGATCGGCTTCACCGGCAGCCGCGCTGCGGGACTGGCGCTCAAGGCCGCCGCCGACCGCAGCGGCACGCCGTTCTTCGGCGAGCTTTCGGCCATCAATCCGGTGCTGATGCTGCCCGGCGCGCTGGCCGGGAAGGCGCAGGAGCGGGCGGCCGAGTACGCCGGCTCCTGCCTCCTGGGCGGCGGCCAGTTCTGCACCAACCCGGGCCTTCTGATCGTGCCCACGGGTGCGGATGGCGACGCCTTCGTTGCGGAGGCCGCGGCGCTGTTTTCCGCCGCGCCGGCGGCGGTGATGCTTTCCGAAGGCGTGCTGGCGGGACTGGAGCAGGGCGTCGAAGCCCTGCGTGCCGCCGGCGCGCGGCTGGTGGCAGGCAGCGCGCAGCGCACGGAGCCTGGTTTCCGCTACGCGCCGGGCCTCTTCGAAGCCGATGCCGACGCTTTCCTGGCCGCGCCGCGCGCGCTGCAGACCGAAGCCTTCGGCCCGGTGGGGCTGATCGTGCGCTCCCCCGATCAGCAAACCACGCTCGCCATGCTGGATCGGCTCGAAGGCAGCCTGACCGGCAGTGTCTACCACGCCGATTCCGACGCCGAATGGGCGCGGCGCTTCGCCACCGCGCTGCGGCCGCGGGTCGGGCGCCTGCTCGCCAACCGGATGCCCACCGGGGTCGCGGTGAGCGCGGCGATGAATCACGGCGGCCCGTACCCTTCCACCACGGCGCGCGGCTTCAGCTCGGTCGGGATGCCCGGCGCGATCCGCCGCTTTGCCGCCCTGGAGTGCTGGGACCACGCGCCCGGCGCCTGGCTGCCGGACGAACTTTCCGACGCCAATCCGCACCGCGTCTGGCGCACCGTGAACGGCGTGCCGACGAGCGGGCCGCTGGATGGCTGAGGACACCGCACGCTGCGAGGCCGAGTCCGCGCTGCGGCGCCTGTACGAGGCCGAGTGGGCCTGGCGGCGGCGCGAATTCGCCGGTGCCGACGACGAGGACCACGTCGCCGAACCCGCGGATCATTTGCCGCGCGTCGATGCCGATACCCAGGCCGGGCGCGGTGCGTACTGGCGCGAAGTGCTGGCCGAGCTGGAGGCCATCAACCGCGCCGCGCTCGGGCCGCAGGCGCAGGTGGATGCGCAGGTTTTCGAGGGCCAGATCCGCGAGCGGTTGGACGATCTGGCGTTTCGCACCCACGAGCTGCCGTTCAACAGCGACACCGCGTTCTGGAGCAATCTGGGGTTCACCGCGCGCCGTCCGTTCGGGAACGCGGCCGACGCCGAGCGCTACCTCGGCCTGCTTGCCGACATCCCGCGCTATTTCGCCGAGCACGGCGAAAACCTGCGCGCGGGGCTGGCGCGCGGCTTCAGCCTGCCGCAGGTGGCGATGGCCGGGCCGCTGTCGAGCCTGGCCGAAGTGCTGCGCGCGCAGCGCATCGAGGACAACCTCTTCTACACGCCGTTCCTGGCTCTGCCCGCGACGATTCCGGCGCCGGCAGCGGGGGCGCTGCGCGACCGTGCGAAGCATTTGATCGAAGCCGCGGTTCTGCCGGCCTGGCGCGAGCTGGCGCGCTTCGTGCGCGAGGACTACGCGCCCAACGCCCGCGCCAGCATCGCCGCGCGCGATCTTCCGGACGGCGAGGCCTACTACCGGATGTGCATCCGCAAGTACGTCACCGCCGATCTCGAGCCGGAAGCGATCCACGCACGCGGGTTGGATGAAGTGGCGAAGATCCGCACGGCCATGCACGAGGTGATGGACGAGGTCGGATTTTCCGGCGACCTGCCGGACTTTTTCGCCTTCCTGCGCCACGATCCGCAGTTCTACGCCGGCAGCGCCGAGGAGCTGCTGATGCACGCGGCCTGGATCATGAAGCGCGTGGACAACGTGATCGGGCGCTGCATCGGCTACCTGCCGCGCCGCCCCGTGGCGCTGCATCCGGTGCCCGAAGATCTTGCCCCGCACTACACCAGCGGCCGTGGCGGGCCGGGGCTGTATCTGGTCAATACCCACAACCTGCCGATCCGACCGCTCTACACCCTGCCGGCGCTCACCCTGCACGAGGCCTCGCCCGGCCACGGCATGCAGATGGCGCTGGCGGCCGAACTCGACGATCTGCCGGAGTTCCGCCGCCACACCCACCTTTCCGCCTACGTCGAGGGCTGGGCGCTCTACTGCGAGTGGCTGGGGCAGGAGATGGGCCTGTACCGCACGCCGTACGAACGCTTCGGCATGCTGGTGTTCCAGATGTGGCGCGCCTGCCGGCTGGTGGTCGATACCGGCCTGCACCAGTTCGGCTGGGGCCGGCAGCAGTCCGTGGACTTCATGCTGGAGAACACCGCGCTCTCGGGGCAGGAAATCGCCGGCGAGGTGGACCGCTACATCGCCTGGCCCGGCCAGGCGCTTTCCTACTATCTGGGCTACCTCGCCATCCGCGACGCGCGCGAGCGCGCGGAAGCGGCGCTGGGCGCGGGCTTCGACCTGCGCGCCTTCCACGACCGCCTGCTCGCGCTGGGCTCGGTGCCGCTGTCGGTGCTGGCGGCGGAAATGGATTCCTGGATCGAAGGTTGCCGCGTCGCCTGAAGGCGACGCGGTGCCGGATCCCGGCGGATCACCACTCCATCGAAAGGCTCACGCTGAAGTTGCGCCCGGGGCTGGTGTAGAAGCCGATGCTTTCGTCGCCTTCCTGCAGGTTGCGCGCATCGGCTTCCAGTCCGCGCACCGCGGCCCACTCCCAGTAGCGGCGGTTGCCGAGGTTGAAGATGCCGGCGTTGACGCGCGCGCCGCGCCAGGGCTCGAACCAGCCGTAGAAATCGAAACGCGCGTAGCCGGGCGGCGCGAACAGTTCCAGTTTGCCGTGGTCGATGCGGGTCTTGCGGCGCACGGCGACCAGAGCGGTCTCCGTGCCCCAGTGGCCCGAGTCGGCGTCGAAGCGCAGGCCCAGCGTGGCGCGGGCCGGGTCGATGGTGTTGAGCGGCAGGTCGCGGCGGGTGTCATCGCCCTGCGACCAGGCCAGCGCGCCGCGCAGCTGCCAGCCATCCAGCCGCGCGGAGACGCCGTCGAGTTTCCACAGGGCGTCCGATTCCACCCCGCGGATGCGGGCGCGGTCGCGATTGACCGACTGGAATACCAGCGCGCCGGTGGCTGGATCGATGCCGAGGTTGGCGCGTGATTCGATCAGGTCGCGGTAGCGGTTCTCGTAGACCGAAACGCTGGCGCGCAGATGGTCGCCGACGTGGCGCCAGCCCAGCTCCAGACCTTGGCTGCGCTCGGGGCGAAGGTCCGGGTTGGCGCGAATTTCGTAGTTGAAGATCGGCAGGAACAGACCGATGTTGGCGTCGCCGAAGGGCTGTGCGCGGAAGCCTCGGGCGTACTGCGCAAACAGGCTGTGACCGCCGCCCAGCGACCAGCGCGCCGCCAGACGAGGGGTGAACTGGCGCTGGTCGATGTTGACCGGTTGGGCGTCGGGGAAGTCCTCGGTGAAGATCGGGTCGGGCTTGGGGCGCAGCTTGTACCACTCGGCGCGAATTCCAGGCGTGAGCGCGAAACGAGCGCCCATCCCGATCTCGTCCTGCCAGAACAGGGCGCGGGTGCTGACGTCGGTATTGGGGAAGTCGCGCACCGGCAGCGGTTCGCCAAGGATCGTGCTGCTGGTGGCACCGGTCGCGAGGTTGGTCTCCAGCCCGTTGCGCAGGCCTTCGTAGCGGTTTTCCGCGATGTCCACGCCGAAGATCTGCCAGTGCTTCAAGCGGCCGTCCGCACGATGGGCCTGCCCGAGCGCGGAAAAGCCGGTGGTTTCGGCGTCGTAGTCGAAGCGCCGCCAGCGCAGGGACTCGAACGGCGTGGCGCGGTCGGGCAGGCGGTACTGGTCGCTTTCCTGCTGCACCGAGGTGCTCTGCGTGTAGAGCTGGGCGTCGAGCGATTCCAGCCAGGAAAGCCCGGTCTTCCACTGGCCGGACAGGCTGAAGCGTCCGCGCCGGTCGCGGTCGTCGCCGTCGAGCTGATAGGTGGTGCCGTAGCGTCCTGCACCGAAGCGCAGCGAGTTCACCGAGGTCTGGCGCTGCTGGCGGCTGCCGTCGAAGGACAAGGTGTAGCGGCCGGCTTCACCTGTGTCGTGCACCAGCTTGGCGAGCGCGCCCTCGCGGCGGTAGTCGGCCGGGTTCGGCGCGTCCACATCGCGCCAGGCGCGGTTGTCGACCTCGTGCCCGTCGCGGCGACTTGCCGCCGCCATCGCCTGCCAGCGGCCGGAGGACGACTCCCCGGCCCAATGCGCCGAGAGTAGATGACTGTCATCCATCCCGTCCCGGGCCGCGCGCGCTCCGAAGGCGTGTTGACCGCCGGCGAAGGCGAGCAGGTCCAAAGGGTCGCGGGTGCGGAACGCGACCACGCCGGCGAGCGCGTCGCTGCCGTAGAGGGTGGACGCCGGACCGCGCAGCACCTCCACGCGCTCGAGCATTTCCATGTCCACCATGTCGCGCCCGGCGGAGGCGAACTGGCCGATGGCGTAGGCATCGGCCAGCGGGATGCCGTCGACCAGGATGCGCACGCGGTTGCCTTCCAATCCGCGGATGGCGAAGCCGTTGCCGCCGAAACGGTGGCCTTCGCGCGGCACGCTGATGCCCGGAACGTAGCGGACAAGTCCGTCGAGGTCGTGGACGAGATACTGGTCGAGGTCGGCGCGCTCGATCTGGGCGACGCTGGAAACCACCTGACTCAGCGGCTCGGCCGCGCGGCTGGCCACCACGACGATGCTGTCGAGCGAGGTGGCTTTGTCGTCAGATGCGGGAGGTTCGGCGCGGGAAGTGGCAGCGAGTGCGGAGAGGATGCAAAGACTCAGGAGGCGACGCTTCATGGACTGGGGAATTCACAATGAGAATCTTTCCCATCTTATCCGTTTCCGGAAGCGGGAGTATTGACTGGAGTCAATAACCGGAAGATGCACCCCGGAAGTTCGATGCGTCATGTGCTTTCTGATGCAAGTTGTTGTCTGCATGAGTATTTTGAATTTTCCCTGCCGTGGCCATGATTTTTCTTTGGTCGCCATATTGACTGGGATCAAAATCGCCCGCAGGAAGTTTGAGACAATGGACCAAAGGTCGATTTTCACGGCCGTCTGATCTTCCACCCAACCGGAGAGTCAAGCTCATGAAACGCACGTCCCACCTGCTGTTGGCGACGCTGTCGCTCGGCATAGGCCTTGGATTCGCAACGGTCGCCGGCGCGGCGGATAACGCCGGTGAAAAAACCTACCTGCAAAATTGCTCCGCCTGCCACCAGCCGGACGGCAAGGGGCTGGCCGGTGCCTTCCCGCCACTCGCCAATTCCGACTGGCTCAAGGGCAAGACCGCAAAGGAAGTGGCCTCTACCGTGCTCAAGGGCCTGCAGGGTGAAGTGGTCGTCAATGGCGAGACCTACAACAGCGTCATGCCGGCGCAGAGCCACCTGACCGACGCCGAGATCGCCGACACGATCAACTACGTGCTTTCTTCCTGGGGCAACAAGGGCGGCAAGATCCGGGCTTCGGAAGTGGCCGCGCTGCGCAAGTCGCTGGCCGTTTCCACCGATCCGGCGCAGGGCGAACTGCACCCCGGCACCAGCAAGGCGAAGGCTGCCTACGAGGGTGCGCCGGTGGCGATGTCCGGCAAGGACATCAAGCAGGTCCGCACGCCGGGTGCGCCGGACATGACCGAGGACGAGTTCGCCGCGGCCAGCCAGATCTTCTTCCAGCGCTGCGCCGGCTGCCACGGCGTGCTGCGCAAGGGCGCGACCGGCAAGCCGCTCACGCCGGACCTGACCCAGCCGCGCGGCACCGATTATCTCAAGGCGCTGATCACCTACGGTTCGCCGGGCGGCATGCCGAACTTCGGCACCGGCGGCGAGCTGACCGCCGAACAGGTCGATCTGATGGCACGCTTCCTCCAGCACACCCCTCCGAATCCGCCGGAGTGGGGCATGGCTGAAATGAAGAACACCTGGAAGGTGACTGTCCCGGTGGACCAGCGTCCGACCCGGAAGATGAACAACTACAACCTCGACAACATCTTCTCGGTCACCCTGCGTGATGCCGGCGAAGTCGCGCTGATCGATGGCGATACCAAGGAAATCATCAACATCGTCCAGACCGGCTACGCCGTGCACATCTCGCGCGTCTCGCATTCGGGCCGCTACATCTACGTCATCGGGCGCGATGCCAAGATCGACCTGATCGACCTGTGGATGGAGAAGCCGGACGTCGTCGCCGAAATCAAGATCGGCATGGAAGCCCGTTCGGTCGAGACCTCCAAGTTCAAGGGCTACGAGGACAAGTTCGCGATCGCCGGTGCCTACTGGCCGCCGCAGTATGTGATCATGGACGGCCCGACCCTGGAGCCGCTCAAGATCGTCTCGACCCGCGGCACCACGGTCGACACGCAGGAATACCACCCCGAGCCGCGCGTGGCCGCCATCGTGGCCAGCCACGAGCACCCCGAGTTCATCGTCAACGTGAAGGAAACCGGCCGCATCCTGCTGGTCGACTACAGCAACATCGATGCGCTCAAGGTCACCACCCTGGATGCCGCGCGCTTCCTGCACGACGGTGGCTGGGACAGCACCAAGCGCTACTTCCTGACGGCGGCGAACAATTCCGACAAGATCGCGATCGTCGACTCGAAGGAGCAGAAGATGGTCGGCCTGGTGGACGTGGACAAGATCCCGCATCCGGGTCGCGGCGCCAATTTCACCCATCCCAAGTTCGGTCCGGTGTGGGCCACCTCGGCGCTGGGCAACGAGAAGATCACCCTGATCGCCACCGACCCGGAAGGCCATCCGCAGCACGCCTGGAAGGTGGTTGAAGTGCTCAAGGGCCAGGGCGGCGGCTCGTTGTTCGTCAAGACCCACCCCAATTCGCGCAACCTGTGGGTCGATACCACGCTCAATCCCACCGCCAAGGCCAGCCAGTCGATCGCCGTGTTCGACATCGACAACCTCGGCAAGGGCTATCAGGTGCTGCCGATCGCCGAATGGGCCAACCTTGGCGAAGGCCCCAAGCGCGTGGTGCAGCCGGAGTACAACAAGGACGGCACGGAAGTGTGGTTCTCGGTGTGGAACGGCAAGGACCAGAAGAGCGCGATCGTCATCGTCGACGACAAGACCCGCAAGCTGAAGAAGGTCCTGAACGATCCGCGCCTGGTCACCCCGACCGGCAAGTTCAACACCTACAACACGGTCAACGACGTGTACTGACCGCACTTCTGCCGCAATCGAGCGTTTCCTGTCCCCGGCGGGCCTTCCGCCGGGGATTTTTTTTTGCTGCGATGCGGTGGGCCGCGGCCGTCGTTGACGCTCGGGTACATTGGTAGTATTACTAACTCATGACCTTGACCGACACCCAGCGCGCCATTCTTGCCGTCATCGCCGAACGCATCGAGGCCGAGGGCTTGCCGCCTTCGCAGGCGGAAATCGCCCGCGCTCTGGGCTTCCGCAGCCTGCGTGCGGCGCAGTACCACCTCGAAGCGCTGGAGGCTGCCGGGGCCATCGAACGCCTGCCCGGACGCGCGCGCGGCCTCCGGCTGCGGGTTCCGGTGCCCGGGAGGCAGCCGGAACTGCCGTTCGCAAAGGCGGCTGCATCGGACGAGATGCTGCACCTGCCGATCCTTGGCCGGGTTGCGGCGGGCGCGCCGATCGGTTCGGGCGCCGAGGCCGGAGAAGAAGGTGTCCTGGCCATCGATCGCGGCCTGTTTCGCCCCGCGCCGGATTACCTGCTTCGCGTGGAGGGCGACTCGATGCGCGAGGAAGGCATCCTCGATGGCGATCTGGTCGGGGTCCAGCGCACCTCGCAGGCCCGCAGCGGCCAGATCGTCGTGGCGCGCATCGACGAGGAAATCACCATCAAGCGGCTGGAAACCTCGGCGCAGGGCATTCGTTTGCTTGCCTGCAACGCCGATTACGCGCCCATCACGGTGTCCGCCGACGCGGATTTCGCCGTCGAAGGCCTCTACTGCGGCTTGCTGCGGCCCAATCGGAGCCTGGGCCGATGAGCGCGATCGATCTTTCCTTGCAGGCCGCATGCACGCCGCCGCGAACGGGCGTTTTTCCGATGCGCGAGCGCGACACGGGACGATGCCGAGCCGGTGCGGCAGAAGCGATCCTGCACATCGTGGATCCCCGTCTCAGGATTTGAGACGCGGCCCCGCTAGCCTTCCCCATACCCTGCATCCCATCCCTTTCACACAGAGAGAAATTCCCATGGACGAGAACAAGAAGCGCGCGCTGTCCGCCGCCCTGTCGCAGATCGAGAAGCAGTTCGGCAAGGGCGCGGTCATGCGCATGGGCGACAAGGTCGCCGAGGCGGTCGAGGTGGTAAGCACCGGTTCGCTGATGCTCGACATCGCGCTGGGCATCGGCGGCTTGCCCAAGGGCCGCGTGATCGAGGTCTACGGCCCGGAATCCTCCGGCAAGACCACGCTCACCCTGCAAGCCATCGCGCAGTGCCAGAAGGCCGGCGGCACCTGCGCCTTCATCGACGCCGAGCACGCGCTCGACCCGATCTACGCGCAGAAGCTCGGCGTGAACCTGGAAGAGCTTTATCTCTCCCAGCCCGACACCGGCGAGCAGGCTCTGGAAATCGCCGACATGCTGGTGCGCTCCAGCGCCGTGGACATGGTGGTGATCGACTCGGTCGCCGCGCTCACGCCCAAGGCCGAAATCGAGGGCGACATGGGCGACCAGCTCCCCGGCCTGCAGGCGCGCCTGATGAGCCAGGCGCTGCGCAAGCTCACCGGCAACATCAAGCGATCCAACTGCATGGTCATCTTCATCAACCAGCTGCGCATGAAGATCGGAGTGATGATGCCGGGCCAGAGTCCGGAAGTGACCACCGGCGGCAATGCGCTCAAGTTCTACGCCTCGGTGCGTCTGGATATCCGCCGCATCGGAGCGGTGAAGAAGGGCGACGAGATCATCGGCAATCAGACCAAGATCAAGGTGGTGAAGAACAAGCTGGCGCCGCCGTTCAAGCAGATCGTCACCGAGATCCTGTATGGCGAGGGCATCAGCCGCGAGGGCGAGCTGATCGACATGGGCGTGGAAGCCAAGCTGGTGGACAAGGCCGGCGCCTGGTACAGCTACGGCAGCGAGCGCATCGGGCAGGGCAAGGACAATGCGCGGCAGTATCTGAAGGAACACCCGGAAGTCGCCATCGAACTGGAAACCCGCCTGCGCGAGCGGTTCGTGCCGACGCTGGCCGTCGGTGACGAGACCGCGGAAGCCGAGGAAGCGTGAGCCGATTCCGGCCCCCTGCCGGATTGGACGGCCTGATCGGGCGCGCCTCGCGCCTGCTTGAGTCCGAATCCGGGGCGGTGGACCCGCGGCAGGTGCCGGCGCGCACGCTGCCGCAGACGGAGGCAGCCTGCGGAGACGATGTGCACGCTGCCGATGCGAATTTCCTCGAATCCCCGGGAGCACAGCGGGATTCGACAGCGCTCGATCCGCGCCGCAAGGCGATCGAGCTCCTGACGCGGCGCGAGCATTCGCGTCGCGAGCTGGTCCGCAAACTCACCGAGCGCGGCATTGCATCCGAGCAGGCAGGTGCGGCGGTGGACGAACTGGCGGGCGAGGGATGGCAGGATGATTCCCGCTATGCGCAGGTCCTGGTTCGCAGCCGCGCGCAGGCAGGTCATGGTCCTGTGCGAATCTGCGCCGAGCTGCGCACCCACGGCCTTGGCCAGGATCTGATCGATGCCGTGCTCGACGCCTGCGAGGTCGATTGGAACCAGTCCGCGCGCCAGCAGCTGCAAAAGCGCTTCGGCAGCGCGCGCGCGGGCTCGCGCCAGGATCTGGCCAAACAGGGGGCCTTCCTGCAGCGGCGGGGATTTTCTCTCGACAGCATCCGGTGGGCGCTGGGGCAGGGCGGAGAGGAGGCGTGAATCGGCGGCTGCCGCCGGGCCGCGCATCGATTTCCCGGCCGGAGGTCCGCGAGCAAGCAGACGCGCGCAAATTGCAGGATAATCCGCAAAAGCCGGGGCAGCCTCCGGCTTTTTTCGCGTCCGGACCGTTCGCACTCCAGCGCCTCGCTCCGCGCCAGCCTGCCCGATGCAGAACTGGCGCGAGGCGCGCCAGGCGCGTGCGGCAGGGCGTCCTGTTTTCCTGCGGCCACTTCCCGATGAACGGGCCGCACAAACACGAAGGAGCAGCGCAATGGGTCAGTCGGTAGTGGTGTTGGGCGCCCAGTGGGGCGATGAAGGCAAGGGCAAGATCGTCGATCTGCTGACCGAGAAAGTCGGCGCGGTCGCACGGTTCCAGGGCGGCCACAACGCCGGCCATACCCTGGTGATCGGCGGCAAGAAGACGGTGTTGCACCTGATTCCCTCGGGCATCCTGCGCGATGGCGTGCTGTGCCTGATCGGCAACGGCGTGGTGCTTTCGCCCACCGCGCTGCGCAAGGAAATCGACGAGCTGGAGGCGGAAGGCGTGGAGGTGCGCTCGCGCCTCAAGATCAGCCCGGCCACGCCGCTCATCATGCCCTACCACATCGCGCTGGATCAGGCGCGCGAAAAGGCCGCCGGCGGCAAGGCCATCGGCACCACCGGACGCGGCATCGGCCCGGCCTACGAAGACAAGGTGGCGCGCCGCGGCATCCGTGTCGCGGACCTGCACTATCCCGATGAGCTGGCCGAAAAGCTGCGCACCGCGCTCGACTACCACAACTTCGTGCTGACCAAATACCTGGGCGTGGAAGCCGTGGACTTCCAGCAGACCCTGGACGAAACCCTTGCCTTCGCCGACTACGTCGAACCGATGAAGTCCGACGTCGCCGGCCTCCTGCACCAGCTTCGGCGCGAGGGCAAGCGCGTGCTGTTCGAGGGTGCGCAGGGCGCGCTGCTCGACATCGACCACGGCACCTATCCCTACGTCACCAGCTCCAACACCACGGTGGGCGGCGCGCTGGCCGGAACCGGCGTCGGCGCCGATTCCATCGACTATGTGCTCGGCATCGCCAAGGCCTACGCCACGCGCGTGGGCGGCGGACCGTTCCCGACCGAGCTGACCGACGCGCTGGGCGAGGAAATCCGCCAGCGCGGGGCCGAGTTCGGTGCCTCCACCGGGCGCCCGCGCCGCTGCGGCTGGATCGACATCGTGGCGCTCAAGCGTGCGGTGGCGATCAATGGCATCAGCGGCCTGTGCGTGACCAAGCTCGACGTGCTCGACGGGCTGCCCAGCCTGAAGATGTGCATCGGCTACCGCTATCGCGGCAAGAGCACCGAATACGCGCCGCTGGACGCCGCCGGCTGGGACGAGTGCGAGCCCGAGTACCTGGAGTTCCCGGGCTGGAGCGAGTCCACCCACAACATCACCGACTGGAGTCGCCTTCCCGCGGCCGCGCGCGCCTACCTGCGCGCGCTCGAAGAGCTGGTGGGGTGTCCGCTGGCCATGGTGTCCACGGGTCCGGACCGCGATGCCAACATCGTCCTGCGCGATCCCTTCGCCTGATCGCAACGCGCCCACGCATGTGCGGGTCTGCCAGCGCCTGATCCTGGCGCTGGCATTCTTCGCCGTCGTCTCGACGCCGGCCGCCGCTTTCGACCTCAGCCAGTACCGGCTTCGCGCCGCCACCGACCGCGCCGCCGGGCTGGCCGAAGGCTGGCAGGTGCTGGATGCGGGAGTATTCGAAAACGATCCCGCGGGCGAACGTCTGCTGCTTTGGTACATGGGTGCCGCCGCCGCGGGCGCATCCGAGCACGAGGCACTCGATGCCATCATCGCGCGGCTGGATCGGCTGGGGCAGAAACACGGTGACGATGTGGCGCGCAGCTATGCGGGCTTCCTGCGAGGCGCGCAACAAATCGATGCGGGCGATGCCCGCGCCGGTCTCGTGATGGTGCTCGAGTCGGCCAATCGAATGCTCGCCGTGGGTGATCCGATCGGGCGCATTGCCGCTGCGGGAGAGCTGTGCAGCGCCTATACCGCCGCCGACCTTCCGCAAAGCGCGATTGAGCACTGCAAGCGCTACCGGCGGCTTGCCGAGTCTTCGGGTGATACCGCCTACATGGCGCGCGCCGACTATCTGGAAGCCAGCGCGCTGAGCCGCTCCGCGCGGCCAAAGCAGGCCGTCGAGCGCTGGCAGAGCGCGCGCCGCCGCTTTCTGGACATGGGCCAGAACGGCCTGGCTGCGCGCACCGCGGGTTCCATGGCCAACGACCTGGTCGTCGTTGGACGCTATGCCGAGGCGCTGGAGATGGCCGACGAATCGCTGGCGGCGGCCATCGCCGTGTCCAGCGCGATAAGTGTCGCCATTTCGCGCGGCGTGCGCGCCGACGCACTGATCGGCCTCGGGCGCTACGACGAGGCGCAGGCCGAGCTTGACCTGGCCATGGCGCTGGCCGCGTCGATGGATCAACCTTTTCTGCAGGGAGACCTGCTGCAATCCCAGGCCAATCTGCTGGAGAAGAGGAAAGGCGATCCCGCTCGCGTCCGCGCGCTGCGCGCGCGCGCGGCCGCCCTGCGCGATACCGGGATGTATGCCGAAGGAGGGCAGGAACTCCAGTCTCTGGAGCTGCAGTTCCGCGAACGCGAGCAGCAGCTTCGGATCCGCGAACTGGAAGCCGAGCAGCGTACCCAGGATCTGGCCCTGCAGCAGGCCCGGCTCGATGCCGATCGCAGTCAGTCGCGGCTCGATCGCCAGCGTCTGGTGATGTGGGCGGTCGGCACACTGAGTCTGCTGCTTGCGGCGGGGCTGGTGGTGCTTCTGCGCCTGCTGCGCGCGCAGCGCCGACTGGCAGAAGTGCTGCGAACGCAGGCCTATCGCGATGCTTTGACCGGAATCCCCAACCGTCGCGCACTCAATGAAGTGGCCGGTGCGCTGCTGGCGGAATCCGCGCACGAGGCGCGCGGGCACGTCCTGATGAGGGCCGATCTCGCCCACTTCAAGGCGATCACCGATCGCCACGGCCATCCTTTCGGCGATCAGGTGCTTGCCACGGTCGCGGCCTTGCTGCAGGCGCTCGTGCCACCCACGGCGCTGGTGGTGCGGATGGGTGGCGAGGAATTCGCCCTGCTGTGCCCCGATCTCGGGCGCGAGGCTGCGCTCGCACTGGCGGCCTCGATCCGGCAGGAAGTGGCCGCGCTCGCTCTGGAATCGCGTGGCGAAAGCGTGGTCGTGACGATCAGCATCGGCGTAGCCGTCCACAGCTCCGATACGCAGGATTTTTCCACCTGGCTCCGGGCAGCAGACGCCGCGCTGTACCGAGCCAAGGCGGCGGGGCGGAACCGGGTCGTACTGGCGGACGGGTGAGGCGCGGCCCGGACGCGCGCTTTCAGGGAACGTCGTTCTCGAAGTCGTCGCCGAACACCCCCGCGCCCCAGGTCAGGCGTTCGGATGCCATCGCGATGGGTGCGCCGCGCCCGGTGGACTGCCACAGGTCGTGCAGGGTCTGGCCCCAGTGGTCGGTGGTATTGCCGTCGCGCAGCGCCTCGATGTAGTGGCGGGTGAGCGACTGGTAGTAGATCGTCGCGTCCACGCGCACAGCATTCGCCGGAATCGCGACCGTGGTGTCGTGCCAGTACTGGCCATCCGCGTAGCTGATGCCCACCGCCGGCGCGCCGCCGGCCGCGAAAGCGGCGTTGTCGAATCCGCGCGGCGGGATGCGCGTGTCCTTCCAGATCGTGTCGGCCAGCGCCATGTGCGTGGTCACGCCGGCGGGCTTGCCGGTGGCTGCCGCGGCATCGTCGCTGAGCGCGACCTGCATCTCGTAGACGGTCGTGTCGGCTTCGTCGAGGTGGGCCTGCGCGGCGTCGTAGTGGCCCTTTTCCAGCAGCAGGTTGCCGGCGGCGTCGAAGAGCCGCAGGTTGAGCCAGGCGCGGCGGCCTTCGATATGGCCGGTGGGGAGCTTGTGGCCGGTCTGGTTGACCACCCGCGCCAGCACCGTGCCCGCGCTGCGGCTCAGCTCGATCGTGGCGGCGCGCTGCAGCATCGAGAGCGCCTTGGCGCGGCCGGCGGCAATGTGCGCGGGATCGACCGTCGGATCATTGGCCGTCCAGGCGGCGATCAGGTCGAGCGAGGGCACCGCCGCACCGGCGAAGTCGTGGGTGGCCATGTCCTGCCGCTGCGGCCCGTAGCTGCAGGCCTGCGAGGCGGCGGTGGGCATGTGGCAGTCCTGGCAGCTCGACACCACGGCGCCGCGATTGCCGCCGAAGCGGCCGCCCATGTCCACGCCGCCGTTGGCGAAGGCCGAAAGCTGCCATTCGGTGAAGGTGCGTTCCAGCGGGAATTGCGTCCATGGGTCGTGATCGGGCGCCTCGGCATTGATCGCGTTGTAGCGGTAGCTGCCGTTGGCTTGCCTGGATACCGCGACGTTGCCCACGTCGTGGCAGGTGCCGCACAGGCGCGCGTCGCGCAGGAAGGGCGAAACCAGCAGTTCGTGGTCGGCCTGGTGGTCCGAACGCGGGCCGCGCCGGCGGCCCTCGGGGTCGAGCACGAACATGGCGTTGGAGGTGAACTGCGGAACGTCGGTCAGGGCCGCGAGGATGGCGGCATCTTCCTGTGGGCTGACGCCGGCCTGGTACTGCGGATCGACCATGCTGTGGCAGAAGTGGCAGGTGACGCCTTCCCTGTCGCGCGCGTCGAGCGAATTGCCGGAGGCATCGTCGGCGTGGCCCCTCACCACCGCCACCGGTACATGGCAGCGCAGGCAGAAGGTGCCGACGTTGGCGACGTCCTGGTTGGCATTGGTCATCTGCGCGAAAAACAGCGGATCCTTGCCGCCCAGCGCCATCAGGCTTCCGGCCCAGGTGGCGTAGGGTTCGGCGGATGCGTTGAAGTCGCCGTGGCAGGTGCGGCAGTTGCCGGCTTTCTGGAGGTTGGTCGCAGGCATGTCGCCGAACTGCGTGCCCGGCACGCGGAAGTCCAGCGGCGTCATCGGCACCTGCGCCAGCGCGAGGCCGGCGGTCAGGATCAGGGTGCCGGCTGCTGCGAATGCGAATCCGATTCGATGCCCCATGACCGTCTCCCGGAATCGATCCATGCTAGCGGTGAACCGCCGGAATTTTCCTGATCCAGATCAAGCCGGAGTGAATCGGTGGAAATGTTCCAACATATTGAGAAATTTGATTTTTCTGTTGAAAAAAAGATTGACTGGCGCGACGGCTGAAGGAAAATGCGTCCTGCGGTTTCTGCCATCACAGGCGATTGCAGGGGGGCAAAATGTCTGTTGCATCCACTCCCGGTGGCGCGGGACAGGCCGTTCAGACCATCGCAAACGTGACAGGGGTCACGCCAGTGCGCCGCTTCTGGCAGGCGCTCCTGCTCGTGGTGGCAGCGAATGCGGCACTGGGCGCGCTGCTGGCGTATTCCGGCGGCCTGGACGGCGTGCCGCGAATCCTGATGCATTCGGGACTGCTGCTGGCCGTGGCCGGCCCCTTGCTCTGGTTCATCCTCTGCATGCCCTTGCAGCGTGCGGCCAGGGAGGCGCGCGAAACATTGGAGAAGGAAAACGGCGCACTGCACGAACGCCTCCGCGCGCACGACCTCAACGTGCGCCTGACCGAGGCGCTGGACATGGCCGAGGACGAGAACGCGGTGTTGCGCATCGCCCGCCAGGCGCTGCAGCTGGCCTCCGACGGCGCGCCGGCGCAGATCATGCTGGCCCAGTCGCCGGATTCGCCGATGACCCACTCGCACGTGGACGGCAACTTTCCCGAAGACGTGCGCTGCTACATCGAGCGCCCGCAGGAATGCCCGGCGGTTCGCCGCGGCATGGGCACCGTGTTCGAAGACAGCATGGTGTTGAGCGCCTGCCGCGGCCTGCGCGGCTCGATCAGCAGCTCCTGCGCCGCCGCCTGCACGCCGATCACGGTGTCCGGCACGGGCGTCGGAATGGTGCGCGCGCTGGGGCCGCCGGGCGACCCGGGGCTGTATCGCCTGCTGCAATCGCTCAACACGGCGGCCCACCACGTCGGCACCCGTCTGGCGGTGATCCGCTCGATTTCCGCCTCGGCGCGGGAAGCGGCCACCGATCCCTTGACCGGCGCGGCCAATCGCCGCAGCGCCGAACTGCTTCTGTCCGAACTGGTGCAGCAGTCGGTGCCCTACGTCGTGGCGATGCTGGACATCGACCACTTCAAGAAGATCAACGACCAGCACGGCCACGAGGTCGGGGATCGCGCGATCAAGCTGCTGGTGGAAGTGCTGCGCGAGTGCATCCGGCGCGACGATCTTCTGTGCCGCTATGGCGGGGAGGAATTCCTGCTGGTGATGCCGCGCGTGGATGCGGCCGCGGCGGTGGCGATGCTGCAGCGCCTGCGCGCCGAACTGCCGCGCGCCTGCACTCGCGCCGGTCTTCCGGTGTTCACGGTCAGCGCCGGCGTCGCGGTGGAACCGGCGGGCAACCCGACGCTGCAGGTTCGCGCCGCCGATGCCGCGCTGTACCAGGCCAAGCACGCAGGACGCGACCGGGTGCTGTGCGCCAGCGAGGAAGCGCACGTCGAGGAGGGCTGAGAGGCGGCGTTTTCTCCGCCTCGAAGTCCGGGCCGGGATGATCGGCCGCAGATGGATCGTGCCGCCGGGTTTTTCCGCGGGACGCGGAAAATGCGCGGGCGTCGATTGGTCCGACGGGCTGCCGCGTGGGGGTAGAATCGTCCGCATGGACGCCCCCATTCCCCTGTATCGCTGCGAGGACGTGCGCGCTTTCGAAGCGCGTGCGATGCGGCACGACGGCATCGACGCCTATGTGTTGATGACCCGCGCCGCCGCCGCGGCCTTCGCGCGTCTGAAGCTCGACTGGCCCATGGCGCGGCGATTGTGCGTGGTGTGCGGGCGGGGCAACAACGGCGGCGACGGCCTCGTGTTCGCGCGCCTGGCGCGCATGGCCGGGATGCAGGTGGTCGTGGTGGTGGGAACGGAGGAAGCGCCTGCGGTCGAGCCTGCGGCGCGCGCCTTCGTGCACTGGCGCGAGTGCGGCGGGGAGGAGGTGTGCTTTCGCCCGGGCGACGCGCTGCCCGAGGCCGACGTGGTGGTGGACGCGCTCTTCGGCATCGGTCTTTCGCGTCTGCCCGAAGGCGTGGGTGCGGCCTTGATTGCGGCCATCAATGCCGCCGGCAGGCCGGTGCTTGCGATCGACGTGCCGTCCGGCCTCGATGCAGACAACGGCGCTGCGCCCGGCGCGGCGGTGAAGGCCACCCGAACGGTGTCGTTCATTTCGCACAAGCGGGGTCTTTTCACCGGCCGCGGTCGCGCGCTGGCCGGCCCGGTGGAGCTGGCCACCCTCGACGTTCCCGTCGAAACCCGCGCCTCGCAGGAGCCTGCCGCCTGGCTGCTGGACGTGAACCAGCTCGGTCGCTGGCTGCGCCCGCGCCGGCGCGACGCGCACAAGGGCGACCACGGCCGGGTACTGGCGATCGGTGGCGACCACGGCTACGGCGGCGCGATCCGCCTCTGCGTGGAAAGCGCGCTGCGCTGTGGCGCGGGGCTGGTCACCGTGGCCACCCGCGAAAGCCACGTCGCGCCGATGCTGGCGGCCCGCCCGGAAGCCATGCCGCACGCGGTGAGCGACGTTGCGAGCCTGCGCCAGCTTGCGGCCCATGCCGAAGTGCTCGCGATCGGGCCGGGGCTGGGGCGCAGCGAGTGGTCGCAGTCGCTGTTCCATGCCGCCGTGGCGCTCGGGCTTCCTTCCGTGATCGACGCCGATGGGCTCAACCTGCTGGCCATCACCCAGACGCGCGTGCCCGATGCGGTGCTCAGCCCGCATCCGGGTGAAGCGGCGCGACTGCTGGGCACCGACGTGCCGACGGTCGAGCGCGACCGCTTCGGCGCGGCGCAGGCGCTGGTGGAACGCTTCGACGCCGTGGTCGTGCTCAAGGGCGCGGGCAGCATCGTGGCCGCGCCCGGCAGGGTGCCGGTGGTGATCGGCGCGGGCAATCCGGGCATGGCGACCGGCGGCATGGGCGATGTGCTCACCGGCACCATCGCGGCGCTGCGCGCGCAGGGACTGGATGCCTTCGATGCGGCTTGTGCCGGCACCCTCCTGCATTCGGCCGCCGCCGATGCCGCGGCGCGCGACGGCGGCGAGCGCGGGCTGCTGGCCAGCGATCTTTTTCCGCACCTGCGCCGGCTGGCCAACCCGTGAGCGAGATTTCCCTGCTGGAATCACAGGACACCGAACGCCTCGGCGCGCGGCTGGCCGAATGCCTGCCCGAAGGCCGGCTTCAGCTGCATCTGGAAGGCGATCTGGGCGCCGGCAAGACCACCGTGGCGCGCGCCTTGCTGCGCGCGCGGGGCGTGCAGGGCGGCGTGCGCAGCCCCACCTACACCCTGATCGAACGCTACGACACCGGCGCGGGAGAAATCGCGCATCTGGATCTCTACCGCATCGCGGATCCGGAGGAGCTGCACTATCTGGCGCTGGACGAACTGGCCGAGCGCGCACGCCTGTGGCTGGTCGAATGGCCGCAGCGCGGCGCGGGCGTGCTTCCTTCGCCGGATCTGGTGCTGCATCTGCGCGTGGCCGGAGGCGGAAGGGCCGCGCGGCTGGATTCGCGTTCGGCGGCGGGTCGCGCCTGGGTCGATGCACTGCGCAAGGGTTTCGATGGCGCGGATGCCGCAGGGCGCGGGCCTGTGCCGAAATATTCCTCGCAAGTGATTGAATGAAACAGGAAAATCAATTCGGCCCTGCGGTGTTCCAAGGTTCGCGCAGAGGGATGCACTTCGTTCAAGTTCTAGGAACATTGGCTAACGCCATGGATTATCAGGGGAAAGTGTTGCATTCCCTGGGTCGTTGGTGCTTGAATGGGTGGCATGAAATCGACTCTGGCAGCCTTCTCGCGGATTCTTGCGCCACTTGCGCTCGTGCTATGCGCGCACGGTGCGTCGCACGCCGCTGAAGTTCAGGCACTGCGCGTCTGGGCTGGTCCCGACCACACCCGCGCGGTGTTCGATGTGTCCGGCGCGCTCGGCTACAAGGTCTTCACGCTGGACAACCCGTACCGCCTGGTTCTCGATATTCCCGATGCGTCCCTGGGCAAGGCTTTCGTGGCGCCGGCGGCCTCGGGCAGTCTGGGTGGAGTGCGCACCGGCAAGCTCGGTAAAAGCGGCGTGCGGGTGGTTTTCGATCTGAGCGAATCGGTGCGGCCCAAGAGTTTCCTGCTGCCGCCGGGGGATGAATTCGGCCACCGTCTGGTGATCGACCTGCATCCCGAACGCGCCGCCGCGCCGGCGGTTCGCACCGTGCAGGAAGCGCTTTCGACGTCCGATCGCAAGGTCATCGTGGCGATCGACGCCGGTCATGGCGGCGAGGATCCTGGCGCCAAGGGCGCCTCGGGCACCTGGGAGAAGAACATCACGCTGGCCGTGGCGCGCGAGCTCAAGCGCCAGATCGACGCCGAACCCGGCATGGAGGCGGTGCTGATCCGCGACGGCGACTACTTCATCGCCCTGCAGCAGCGCTACCAGAAGGCGCGCGAGGCGCGCGCGGATCTGTTCATCTCGATCCACGCCGACGCTTTCCACAAGACGACGGCTTCCGGTTCCTCGGTGTTCGTGCTGTCCACGCGCGGTGCCTCCAACGAAGCCGCGCGCTGGCTGGCGGCAAGCGAGAACCGTTCGGATCTGGTGGGCGGCGTTTCGCTCGACGACAAGGACAACACCCTGGCTGCGGTCCTGCTCGATCTGTCGCAGAGCGCCACGATGCAGGCGTCCGACGATGTGGCCAATCACGTTCTGGATGCGATGAAGCGCCTGGGAAAGACCCACAAGCCGCACGTGGAGCGGGCCAACTTCGTGGTGCTGCGTTCGCCGGATGTGCCCTCGATGCTGGTCGAGACGGCCTTCATCAGCAATCCGGGCGAGGAGAAGAAGCTCAACGATCCGGCCCACCGCACCCGGCTGGCGGCCGCGATCGTGGAAGGCGTGCGCGACTACTTCAGCGTGCAGCCTCCCCCCGGAACCTGGCTGGCAAGCCACGCCACGCCGCGTGCGCGACAGCATGTGGTCAGCCGTGGCGAAACTTTGAGCCTCATCGCCCAGCGCCACGGCATCACGCTGTCCAGCCTGCGCTCGGCCAATACCATCAAGGGTGACGTGGTGAAGGTCGGCGACCGCCTGACCATCCCGCTGGCGATGGGGCCGGGCTGATTCCTTCGAATCCGGGCGCTCAGCCCAGTTCGATGTGGTCGTGCCCGAGGAAACGGCTCAGGGCATCCAGCACGGAGGTCAGCTCCGCACCGCAGGCGCCTTCCAGGCGTTCACGCGCCACGTTTTCGATGCGCCCGTAGAGCACCTGGCGAAGCTGTTCTTCACTGCGCGCACGGTGCAGCAGGTCGTCGAGCACCCGGGAAAATTCGCTCGGCGTCGGTGACAGCCCGGCGCGCTCCAGCAGCGCGGCGAGCGCCTGGAACAGCGGTCGCGCGGCGTCGTCCAGCCCGTAATCCTCGGGGCGATAGTCCAGAAAGGCGCGCTGCGCGTCGGTCCAGATGCGGAAGCTGATGCGCGCCAGCGAGTGGTAGAGCGGATTTTCCGACAGCAGCACCAGCAGCAGATGGCGCGGATTGGCCGCAAGCGAAATGCTGCCGTGGCGCCATTCGCCGCTGCTGGCGAAATGGTGCAGGCGGATGTGCAGGGCGAAATCGGCCAGATGGAGCTGGTCCAGGATCAGGACGGTGCGTTCGGCTTCCGAATAGGCGCAGGCTTCCGTCACTGCGCGCTCGAATGCGCTCATCGGCGGCTCTGATGGGCCGTGGGCTTCATCCGTCGGCTGGAGGATCGGTGGTGGCACGGGCTGGCTGAAGTCGTGATACAGGATGTGCGGGTATTCGAGCGCGTGCGCCAGGGCGGTGGCGAAGGCGGTCTTGCGCCGCCCGGCGGCGCCGTCGACATGCAGCACCCGCACGGGAGCGGGCCGGGATTCGAACAGGCAGCGCAGCGCGAAGCCGTAGTCGTCGTTGGATTCGAATCCGTGCTGGGCGAGGGCATGGCGCAGGTTCATCGGCGGGGCGTGCAGGGCGGGGCGCGCCAATGATGGCACGGTCGCCGCCTGCCGCATGCGGGTTTGCGGCAGGCGACGGCGCGTGCGCTTTTCCTCAGGGTGAAACTACCGTGATCGTTGCCTGAGGCGAGGTGCCGATGCCCGAGATCTGCGGGCGGTACATGTCCTCGACGCTCGGCGGCGGCACCGTGTAGGTGCCCGGAGACACCGCGCGCACCAGATAGAACAACCGTGCCGTCGAACCGCCCCAGAGCGAGACCGCGGCGACGTAGCGATCGTCGCGGTACTCCTCGTGGCGCAGGTCCACGCCGTACTCGCGCTCGGAAAGCTGCACGCCGTCGATGCTCAGCTCGCCGAAGGCGTCGTTGCCGCCGAGCGAGAGGTTCTCGATTTCCAGGCCGCCCGGAAGCAGGTCGACGACCAGCGCGTCGGGAATCGCCTCCTCGGCCTCCACGCTGATCATCGCGATCAGGGATTCCCCCTCGGTCAGGCGCGTTCCGGTGAACAGGGTTCCGTCGGTGCGATACCAGGCGCGGCGCACCCGCAACCCGGATTCGCTCGGCTCCGGCGCGCGGGTCGGGTAGCCCACGATGTCCTGCGACAGCCAGAACGGCCCGTCGCCTTCCAGGCGCAGGCTCACGCCCTGGCGCAGCTCGGGCAGGGCGACCTCGCGCGAGACCAGCGGGCGTCCGCTGAGCGCGTGCGGCTGGCCGGCAATGCGGAACTCGCCTTGAAGCCCCGACTTGTCTTCCGACAGCAGGGCGCGACCGAGGCGGAAGAGGGCCAGACGTTCCTGCGTGCTGAACCAGTAGCGTTCCATGTCCGTCCGGCGCAGCTTGCGCGCCAGCTCCATCACGCGCGCGCCGGTCTCGGGCGTAGCCAGACCCTGTTCGTGGATCAGGGCCAGAAGCAGGGCTTCGTCGCGCACGTCCGAGCCGTAGTCGCCCAGGTAAAGCGGCCGTTCGGACTGCTTCTTCAGCGCCGCGGGTATGGCGGTGGCGGCACGCTTCTCGTCGCCGGCGAGCTTGAGCGCGATGCCAAGCTGTGCCAGCGGAAGAGCCGTGAGCGAGCGCTCGCGCTGGTTGTCCCAGAGCGAACGCAGGGTGCCGAGCGGGGCGCGGTTGACGCGCGCCAGCACATAGCCGGCGTAGGCATTGGCGGCGAAGCGCAGGTGTTCGGACTGGTCGTAGCTGTAATAGCCGTCGCCGCCGGTGAGGAGGTCCTCGTTGAGACGTTCGAGCGCCTTTTCCAGCACGGTTTCGGGAATCGCGATGCCGTGCTCCTTGGCCGTGACCAGGATGTCGGCGACGTAAGCCGTCATCTGCGGCATGGCGGATCCGCCGCCGGGCCAGAAACTGAACTGGCCGTCCTGATTCTGCATTGCGGCGACGCGCCCGAATCCGGTGTCGAGCATGTCCTTGCGCTTGGCCTCGTCCAGCGGTTCCAGACCGAACTTGCGCGAGGTCGCGGCATCCAGATCCACCAGCGGCCACAGCCGGCTGGTGGTCTGTTCGATGCAGCCGTAGGGATAGCCGATGAGTCCCTCGATCGCGGTGGCGAAGGGCAGCGGCGGCGTGGATGCCACGCTCAGCTGCGCGACGCCGGATTCGGGCATCAGGCCATCGAACAGGCCGGGGCCGAATTGCAGGACCTGGCTGCCCTGCACCTGTCGGGCCTGGCTGCGCCGCACCGCGGGCCAGGCAGGACGCACGGCGATCTCGAACCGGCGCGTCAGGCTGGCGTCGGTCGACTGCGCGCTGACGCTGAACTTGCCGACCGCATTGGCGTTTCCGGCCAGCAGCGGGAAGCTCAGCGTGGTGCGGGCGTTGTCGGCGAGCGTGACCTCGCGGGCAGCACCCTCGATGCGGATCGGATCCGAACCGGTGGCGCTCACCCGCCAGGTGGTCGAGGCGCCGCTGAGGTTGTGCAGATCGACGGTGAGCTGGGCGCGGTCGCCCGGCGCCATCACCCTCGGCGTGCTCACTTCCATCACCAGCGGGGCGCGCACGATGGTCTCGTCGCCGGCGTGCGCATAGCGGTCTTCGGAATAGGCCAGCGCGGCCACGCGCAGCGCGCCGTTGAAGTCGGGTGCGGTGAATTCCACGCTGGCGCGGCCCTGCGCGTCGAAGCGCACCGGAGCCGCGTGCAGCGCTACCGTCTGCACCTTGGCGGTCGGGCGGCGGGCCTGCGGCAGGGCCGCGAGGGCGGCGTCGCCGCCGTAGCGCAGGCGCGCCGCCGCCCCTTCCAGCGGCGCGATGACGCGACCGTAAAGATCATGGGCCTCGATGCCGAAGCCGCGCTGGGCGAGGAAGTAGTCGAGCGCATCCGGCAGCGGATAGGCGGTCAGGTTGATGATGCCAAGGTCCACCGCCTCGACCACCACGCGCGCATCGACGCCGGCGAAACCGGGCGCGGAGAGCTGGATCCGGATCGGTTCGCCGGGACGGGTCTTTTCGGGCGCCGTGATTTCCAGCGCGACGTCGCGCTCGCCGCGCGCGATGGGCAGGTGCGCCACGCCCAGCGCGCGGTTGGGACCGGTGAGATTGGCCTGGTCGGCCGGGCGGAACACCAGCGCGGACACGTAGACATCGTGGCGCATGAAGTCGGGGCCGACGGGAATCCTGACCGTGGTGGCGCCGCGGATCTCCACGTTCTGGCGGTGCAGGATGCGGTCGGACTCGACCAGCACCACGGCGGGACCGTCGTAGGGCGCGGTCAGGGTGACGGTGGCGGTATCGCCGGCGCGGTAGCCGCTCTGGTCGAAGGAAACCTTCACCTTGTCCGGGCGCGCGTCGATGCCCTGGTTGTCGTTGTTCCAGCTCCAGCCGGCGGTGAACGGATAAAGCAGGGTCAGTCCGGTGGACGGATCGGTGACTTCCAGACGGTATTCACCCCATTCCACCCGCGCCGAGAACTTCGCCGGCGTGGTGCCGTCGAAGTTCAGCGTGGTTTCGGCGATCGTTTCGTGGCGGCGGGTGAAGTCGGTGTTCCAGCCGCTGCCGTCGACCCAGTTCCAGTGATAGTCGCGCAGCTCGCGCACCAGCTTCACCGCGAGGTTCTGCGCCGCGACGAACTTGCCCTCGGGGCCGGACTTGACGACTTCGAATGCCGCATCGCTGTTGGCGTTGGGGCCATCCTCCGCATCGAACAGCGGGCGCACGCCGACCAGTGCTTCGGCCGGCCACACGGTGCGCACCAGGGAACGGCGCACTGCGCGTCCGCCCGACTCGAACACGCTGCCGCTGACGATCACGTCGAACGGTGCCTTGGGGGCTTGTGCGTCCGGAAGCACGGGGATGGATTCGTGCAGCTCGCCGGAATCGTCCAGCTTCACGTCGATGGGCTGCTCGGGTTCCTTGGGCAGGGTGATCGTCGGATCACCGAATAAGTATCCCTTCAGTGCCGGAACCGCGTGCAGGGCAGGGCGATACAGCACTTCGGCGAGGAACCGGTTGCCCGCAGCCGGCGCGCCGTAAAGGTAGTCGGCGTCCACGTCCAGCGGCAGCGGTGCGCCGGGCGCAAGGCGTTCGGCGCTGGATTCGAGCACCAGCTTGAGGCGTTCGGGCAGGAATTCCTCGATGCGGAATTCGAAGCGCCCGACCGGCTCGCTGGCGCTGGGATCGAGGCGGAACTCGAGCGTCCAGCGGCCCGTGGGCACGTCCTCGGTCAGGGTGCGCTGGTAGCTGTAGTAGCCCAGATCCTGCGGTTCGAGCGACAGGGTGGAGGTGATGCGGCCGTCGGGCTGGCGCAAGGTGGCGTAGAGCGTCTGCGCCTTGGGCAGCGGATGGCCGTCGTAGTCGCGCAGCAGGGCGGACACCTGCAGCACCTCGCCCGGACGGAACAGGTCGCGTCCGGACCAGGCGTAGACATCCTGCGCGGTCTGGCGGCGACCTCCGACGGAAAAGTCGGACAGGTCCAGCGCCGGCTGGCTGAAGGAAACCAGGGCCACCTCGTTGCTTTCGCGTGCGATCAACACGCGCGAATCCTTCGCCTGCACCGGCAGCGTGGCGTCACCCTGAGAATCGCTGGTGGCGCTGGCGAGGACTTCACCCTTGTGGTTTTGTACCCGAAGCTCCACGCCGCTGCGCGGCTGGCCGCTCGCCAGCGAGGCGGCGTGGACGAACAGACCGTCCTTCTCCGTGCGCGCGTGCAGGCCCAGGTCGGTCACATAGAAATGGGTGGTTTCATAGCTGCCATCGAAGGCGCCGGCCCGGCGCATCACCGCGAAATACACCCCGGGTTCGCGCAGCTCGGCGATGCTCTGCACCGGCAAGAAGTTGACCTGGCGCACGTTGGCGCCGGCCTCCAGCGCGAAGCGGTTGGAATAGACCGAATCGGCCAGCGAGGAAATGTTGTCCATTTCCCAGTAGCTGCGATTGGCGGTGCTTCCGAAGTTGCCGAGGAACGCCGGAAGCGATTTTTCCCGCACGCGGAAGAACTCCACGTCCACCTCGGGCGTGTTCACGCCCACGACCGGCAGGCCGCGCGTGCCGCGCGCCGGCAGGACGCTGCCCTGGCTGGCAAATCCGACGGCGGGCGGAAGGTTGCCGGAATACACCTCGCGGTCGGGAAGCGCGCCGAGGCTGCGACCGTCGGGCGTGGCCAGGCCTTTCTTGAACGAGACCGTGTAGGTCTTGTCGCCCTGCACGTAGGGGAATCGGAGGGTGCGATTGTCGTCGTCCAGGGTCCAGCCGCCGGAGACGTCCGCACCCTGATCGTTGCGCACCAGCAGCAGTTCATCGAACGGCAGGTTGGCCACCAGCGGCTGGGAGAACGTCAGGCGCAGGGCGGGGCGACCCTCCCAGTTTTCCCCGACGGCTTCCGCGAGCGTGAAGGCGTCGGTTGCCGCAGGTTCGGCGGCGATGGGCGCAGTGGCTGCGGGTGGAGCTTCCTGCTGCTTGCAGGAAGGAAGCAGGGCGGCCAGGCCCAGGGAAAGGAGAATTGCCGAGGCGGAGCGGATCAGACGGAACATGGCCATGCGGGCGCTCTGTGCAAGAGATGACCGCAGTATAGGGGGGCTGCGTCACAGTTCCGTGGCAAATTGGGGGCAGCCGCATGTCGTTGTGCTGCCACCACCCGCTCCGACCGTTCCGGAGCGGACTGCGGCACCGACCGGAGGGCTATTTCGCCGCTGCGGCAAACTCCTCGTAGGCCTGGATCGCGTGCGAGGCATACATCAGCGACGGGCCTCCGCCCATGTAGACCGCGATGCCCAGCATTTCGCGCAGCTCTTCGGGCGTGCCGCCCAGACGCACCAGTGCCTTGGCATGGAAGCCGATGCAGTCGTCGCAGCGCGTGGCCACGGCGATCGCGAGCGCGATCAGTTCCTTGGTCTTTTCGTCGATCGCGCCGTCGGCCATGGCAGCCTTGGCGAGCGCGCCGAAGCCTTGCATCACTTCGGGCAGGTGGCTGCGCATCGGCTTGAGGTGGTTGCTGGTGTTGGCGGTGAGGTCTTGATAGCGGGTATTGGACATGTGGGTCTCCAGGGGGATTTTGGAACGCGAACGCGCCGCGGAGCGGTGCGCTCAGGATCGGGTGCGGGCCCGGCAGGGCAGTCCGGCAGCCATCCAGGCCGCCATGCCTCCGGTGACATTGACGTAGCGCCGCCGCGAGTCACTTCGCAGGGCGTTCCGGGCCATGCGCGAACGCATTCCGCTCTGGCAGATCAGCAGCACCTCGCAGCACTCCTGCGGCAGGTGCAGCGCGTCGATTGCCACTGCACCCTGAGCGGAAATCCGTCCCAGCGGCAGCGTCTTTGCCTGCGGAGCGTGACCGGCGTCGAACTCGAGCGGTTCGCGCACGTCCACCAGCACTGCGCCTGCGTTCATGCGCTGCACGGCCTCGCGTGGGCCGATGCTTTCGCCGCCCATGCCAAGCATAGCCTTGAGCAGGGAAATCACGGTGTGCCTCCATTTCGCTGGAGCGGTGCCCGGGGTGGTCCGCAATAGATGCCGTGCAGGGTCTGGATGACCTGAAATGCGGGGCCGGGAACCAGCGAGTAGTAGATGCTCTGTGCCTCGCGGCGGGTTTCCACCATCCCTTCCTCGCGCAGCAGCGCCAGATGCTGGGAAAGCGCCGACTGGCTGAGGTCGAGCAGGGCGTTGAGTTCGCCGACCGATCGCTCGGTTTCGGCCAAAAGGCACAGGATGAGGAGCCGTTTTTCGTTGGCCAGCGCCTTGAGCAGCCGTGCGGCTGAATCCGCGTGGCCGCGCATGGCGTCGGGATCAATGCCCCGCGCAGCAGAGGGAAGCGCGGTCACGTCAGGTTCCCGCCACCGGCAGGCCGGCTTCCTTCCACGCCTTGAACCCGCCGCTCAGACACTCGATGCGGGTGAAGCCAAGTCGCTGCAGGCTGTCGGTTGCCAGTGCCGCGCGCCCGCCGGTCAGGCAGTAGACGACCAGATGGCGCGAGCGGTCGGCCAGCGTCGGGCTGGCTTCGCAGGCCAGTGCCGGATGGGCCTCGATGGCGAATTCCAGCACCCCGCGCGGCAGGTTCACCGCGCCGGGCAGGTGGCCTGCGGCGTATTCGCCGGGTTCGCGCACATCGATGAGCACGGGTGACTCGGGCAGGGCCTGCAGCGTTGTCGCGTCGATCTGGCGGATGCGGGTGCGGGCGTCGGCAACGAGGTCTTGAGCGGTGACGCTCATATTTGTTCCTTCTGAATTAGTTGACACTAATATAAGACGTGGCTAATCTAATGGCAAGCCCGGCTGCGCTTGCATCGCACGAAGGCGAATTCGTGGCGAGGAGTCCGGGAGGAAGAGACATGGCGAACATCCTAGTGCTGGGGGCGGGAATTGGCGGCATGAGCGCGGCGTACGAGTTGCGTGCGCTGCTGGACAAGTCGCATTCGATACAGGTGGTAGGCGAGGGCGCTTGGTTCGCATTCACTCCGTCCAATCCGTGGGTGGCCGTCGGATGGCGTACTTCGGTCGACATCACGGTCGATGCCGAATCGGCGCTCCGTCGCAAGAACATCGGCTTCGACGGTGCGGGCGCTGCGCGCGTATTCCCGCAGGAGAACCGGGTGGAGCTGCGCGACGGCAAGAGCCTTTCCTACGATTACCTCGTGGTCGCGACGGGCCCGCGCCTGGCGTTCGACGAGGTGCCGGGGCTGGGGCCGGAGGGAGGCTTCACCCAGTCCATCTGCACGACCCCGCACGCGGCGACCGCCTGGGACGCCTACCAGCGTTTCCTGGAAAACCCGGGCCCGATCGTGGTGGGCGCGGCGGCGGGCGCGAGCTGCTTCGGCCCGGCCTACGAGTTCGCGATGATCCTCGACCGCGATCTGCGCAAGCGCAAGCTGCGCCACAAGGTACCGATGACCTATGTTTCGCCCGAGCCCTACATCGGCCACATGGGCCTGGGCGGTGTCGGTGATTCCAAGAGCCTGATGGAAAGCGAGTTCCGCCAGCGCGACGTGCGCTGGATCGTCAACGCCAAGGTGGCCGCGGTGCGCGATGGCGAGATGGACGTGGTGGAAATGGACGAAGCCGGCCAGCCGAAGAAGACCCACACGCTGCCGTTCGCCTATTCGATGATCCTGCCGGCCTTTACCGGCGTGGACGCGGTGCGCCAGAGCGAGGGCCTGGGCAACCCGCGTGGCTTCACGCCGATCGACGAATACCAGCGCCACCCCAAGTTCGGGAACGTCTATTCCATCGGCGTGTGCGTGGCGATCGCGCCGCCCGAGCCGACCCCGGTGCCCACCGGTGTGCCCAAGACCGGCTTCATGATCGAATCGATGGTCACGGCCGTGGCCGAGAACATCAAGGCCGACCTCGAGGGAAAACCGGTCAGTGTCAAGCCGACCTGGAACGCGATCTGCCTCGCCGACATGGGCAATACCGGAGCCGCCTTCGTGGCCCTGCCGCAGATGCCGCCGCGCAACGTGACCTGGGCCAAGGTGGGCAAGTGGGTGCATCTGGCCAAGATCGCCTTCGAAAAATATTTCCTGATGAAGATGCGCTCGGGCAACACCGAGCCGATCTATGAAAAGTATGTGCTCAAGCTCTTGGGCATTGTTCGTACCCGTTGAATTCCAAGGAGAAAGACCATGAACCTCGATCGCGTGATGCTGACCTTTGCCGGCACCATGGTGCTGCTGAGCGCCGTGCTGGCGCACTTCGTTTCCGACTGGTGGCTGCTGCTGACGGCCTTCGTCGGCCTGAACCTCCTGCAGGCCAGCTTCACCGGCTTCTGCCCGGCGGCCAAGGTGTTCGCCATGCTCGGCTTCAAGCCCGGCTGCGCGTTCAAGTAATCCGGAGGCAGTGACGATGCGACCGATCCTGATCCCCGCGCTGTTCGCCGCCGCGCTGTCGCTGGGCGCCTGTTCGTCCGGCCCTTCCGGCGACGGCGCGCCGGTGCCCCGCGTTGAACTGGAAACCCGCGTGCTCGAGCCCGTGGAGGTGCCCAGCGCGCGCGAGTGGGACGGCCGCATCGAGGCCATCGACCGCGCCACGCTCGCCGCGCAAACCAGCGGGCGCGTGGCCGATATCCCGGTGGACGTGGGCGACGTGGTGGAAGAAGGTGCCGTCGTGGTGCGCTTCACCTCGGTCGAACAGAAGGCAGGCCAGCGTCAGGCTCTCGCAGCGCTGGAAGCCGCGCGCGCCGGGGCGAGCGAGGCGGCGGCCAACTTCCGCCGGGTCGAGGACATCTACGCCCGCCGCCTGGTGGCCAAATCCGAGCTGGACCGGGCCGAGGCCGCCAACGAGTCGGCCCAGGCCCAGCTTGCCGCCGCCCGCGCCGCGCTCAAGGGTGCCGACGAGCAGGTCGGCTACACGGCGATCCGCGCCCCGTACCGCGGCGTGGTCACCGCGCGCCACGTCGAGGCGGGTGAAACCGTGTCACCCGGCCAGCTGCTGGTGTCCGGCCTGTCGCTCGACCGCTTGCGTCTGGTGGTGGACGTGCCGCAGGAAGTCGCGCTGCGTCTGGGCAACAGGCCCCAGGCCTTTGTCGTCGGTGCGAACGGCGAGCGCATCGCGGCGACCAAGGTCACGGTGTTCCCGCAGGCCGATCCACTCTCGCACACGGTGCCGGTGCGCCTGGACCTGCCCGAAGCCCAGGAAGGTTTCATGCCGGGCATGAGCGCCAAGGCCGTCTTCGAGCTTGGCCAAGAGAGCGTGCTTTCGGTGCCGACGTCGGCGCTGAACCTGCGCGGCGAGATCGCCTCGGTGTTCGTGCTCGATGCCCAGGGCCGGGTCGTGTTGCGCCAGGTCCGCACCGGGCGCCATTTCGACGATGGCAGCATCGAAGTGCTGGCAGGGCTGGCCGCGGGTGAAACCATTGCGCTGGATGCCGCTGCCGCACTCGAAGCCCGACGAGCGCAGCGCGCGCAGATGAAGGGGCGGTGAGATGCGACTGGGTATTTCGGGACGACTGGCAAGAACCTTCCAGGCACACGCGCTGACGCCCGTTCTGGCGCTCGCCGGGCTGCTGCTCGGCCTTGCCGCGGTGATGATCACCCCGCGCGAGGAAGAGCCGCAGATCGATGTGACCATGGCCAACGTGATCGTGCCTTTCCCGGGTGCGTCGGCGCGTGATGTGGAAACCCTGGTCGCCAAGCCCATGGACCGGGTGCTCTCGGAGATTGAGGGCGTCAAGCACGTTTATTCGGTCAGTCGCACCGGCATGGCCGTGGCCACGGTTGAATTCGAGGTCGGCGTGCCGCGCCAGGCCGCCTTGGTGCGCCTGCACGACAAGGTGCTGTCCAATGCTGACACTCTGCCGCAGGGCCTGGGCGCCGGTCCGCCGGTGGTCAAGCCGCTGGGCATCGACGATGTGCCGGTGATGGCGCTGACCCTGTGGGCCGATGATCCCGCGGTGGACCGCGAGGCGCTGGCCGAAGTGGCGCGCACCCTGCAGAGCGAGCTCAAGCGCGTGCCCGGCACTCGCGGCATCGACCTGATCGGTGCGCCCGAACGCGCCGTGCTCGTGATTCCCGACGCCGCGCGCCTGGCCTCGCACGGCTTGACCCTGTCCGAGCTGGGCGGAGCGCTTGCCGCCGCCAACGCGGTGGCCGAACCGGGTCCGCGGGTGAGCGCGATGGGCAGCGTGCCGGTCACCGTCGGCACCTGGTTTGCCAGCGCCGATGAAGTGGCCGAACTGGTCATTGCCACGCCTGCGGGTCGCACCCTGCGGGTGACTGACGTGGCCGAGGTGCAGCGCGCGCCGGATCGCCCGGAAACCTACGTCTGGTTCGGCGCGCCGGCCGGCAAGGCCGGGCCGCTGGATGGCCGCGTGCCGGCGGTGACGCTGGCCGTGGCCAAGAAGCCGGGCACCAACGCCTCCGATATCACCCGCGCGCTGGAGGCGCGCCTGGCCGAGCTGCGCATCGGCACCATCCCCGATGCCGTGCACGTGGACATCGTGCGCGACTACGGTGCGACCGCCGCCGACAAGGCCAATACCCTGATCAAGAAGCTGGTCTTCGCCACCGGCTCGGTGATCCTGCTGATTCTCTTTGCCCTGGGCTGGCGCGAGGCCATCGTGGTGGGCAGCGCCGTGGTGCTGACCCTGGCCGTGACCCTGTTCGCCTCCTGGGCGATGGGCTTCACCCTCAACCGCGTATCGCTGTTCGCGCTGATCTTTTCCATCGGCATCCTCGTCGATGACGCCATCGTCGTGGTCGAGAACATCCACCGGCACATGAGCCTGGGCGGCAAGAGCCTGCGCGAGGCGATCCCGCCGGCGGTGGACGAAGTGGGAGGGCCGACCATCCTGGCGACCTTCACCGTGGTCGCGGCCCTGATGCCGATGGCCTTCGTCACCGGTTTGATGGGCCCCTACATGCGCCCGATACCGGTCAACGCCTCGGTCGGCATGGTGCTGTCGCTGCTGATCGCGCTCACCGTCACCCCGTGGCTGGCGCTCAAGCTGCTGAGCCGGCACGTCGAGGCGCATCCCGAGGGCGAGGTGTCGAACATCGCCGCGAAGCTGCGCGGCCTGTTCGAGCGCATCCTGCGGCCTTTCTTTGACGCCAATCGCGGCGGGAGTCGGCGTGGGATGCTGCTGGTTGGCGTTGGTCTGTTGGTGGCCGCGGCCGTGGGCATGGCCGGGGTGAAGTGGGTCGTGCTGAAGATGCTGCCCTTCGACAACAAGTCCGAGTTCCAGGTAGTCGTGGATCTGCCCGAGGGCACGCCGCTGGAGCGCACCAACGCGCTCCTGGCCGAGATGTCCGAGGCGCTGTCGCAGGTGCCCGAGGTCGAGAACTTCCAGGGTTACGCCGGCACCGCCTCGCCGATTACCTTCAACGGCCTGGTGCGCCAGTACTACCTGCGCTCTGGCGCCAATCTGGGCGATCTGCAGGTAAACCTGATCGACAAGAGCCACCGCTCGCGCCAGAGCCACGAGATCGCCCGCGCCGTGCGCCCGATGCTGGCCGAAATCGGTGCCGGCTACGGCGCCTCGGTCAAGGTGATCGAAGTACCGCCCGGCCCGCCGGTGCTCTCGCCCATCGTGGCCGAGGTCTACGGCCCGGATTACGGCGGCATCCGCCGCATCGCCAAGGCGCTGGAGGCGCGCTTTGCCGGCACCGAGGGCATCGTCGATATCGATACCTCGGTGGAATCGCCCGCGCCGCGCGACCTGCTGGTGATCGACCGCGACCGCGCTGCGCGCCTGGGCGTGCCGGTGCCATCAATCGTCGAGGTGCTGGGCACCGCCGTGGCCGGCAACAACGTGAGCTGGGTCCACGACGGCCGCGCGCTCGACGCCGTGCCGCTGAGGCTGCGGGTTCCCGCCGAGCTGCAGGCCGATCTGGAGCGCCTGCTGGCCCTGGTGGTGCGCGCGCAGTCCGGCGCCCTGGTGCCGCTGGCCGAGCTGGTGCGCCCGCAGGTGGCCGACTGGGACGCCTCGATCATGCACAAGGACGGCCTGCCGGTGGCCTACGTGATGGCCGACGAGGCCGGGCGTCTGGACAGCCCGCTCTACGGCATGTTCGACATCGTCGGCCAGGTTGCCGACCACCGCATCGAAGGCGCGCAGCTTGAGCAGCACTTCTTCCGCGCGCCCGAGGCCCGCGACGGCTATTCGATCAAGTGGGACGGCGAGTGGCAGATCACCTTCGAGACCTTTCGCGACATGGGCCTGGCCTACGCGGTGGGCCTGGTGCTGATCTACCTCCTGGTGGTCGGCCAGTTCAAGAGTTATCTCGTGCCGCTGGTGATCATGGCGCCGATCCCGCTGACCATCATCGGCGTGATGCCGGGCCACGCGCTGCTGGGCAAGCAGTTCACCGCCACCAGCATGATCGGCATGATCGCGCTGGCCGGCATCATCGTGCGCAATTCGATCCTGCTGGTGGACTTCATCGATCACCTGGTGGCGCGCGGCAAGGCGCTGGAAGATGCCGCCATCGAGGCTTGCGCCGTGCGCGCCCAGCCGATCGCGCTGACCGCGGTGGCGGCGATGGGCGGGGCGCTTTTCATCCTGGATGATCCGATCTTCAACGGCCTGGCGATCTCGCTGGTGTTCGGCATCCTCGTCTCGACCTTGCTGACCCTGATCGTCATTCCCCTGCTGTACGTGATGCTGCGCCGCCGCTGGCCGCAGCGTGATGTTGAAGAACCTGCATTGGAGGAGGCACACGCATGAAAACCCTGATTTCGAGCGCGCTGGGCGCGCTGCTGCTGATGGCAGGCGTCGGTGCGTCGGCACAGGACGAGGCGCGCGTTTCCGCCGATGCCGAGCGCGCCCAGGCCGCGATGAACGATCTGGGCAGCCGCCTCAAGACGGCGCTGGTGGCCAAGATGCAGGCCGAGGGCCCGGTGGCTGCGGTCGGCTTCTGCCACGAGGAAGCCCCGCTGATCGCCGCTGCGGTCAGCGCCGAGCGCGGCCTGAAGGTCGGACGCACGGCGGTGCGCCACCGCAGTCCGGCCAATGCGCCCACGCCCTGGCAGGAGGAGGTGCTCGCCGGCTTCGTCGAAGAGGCCAAGGAAAAGCCCGCAGGCAGCCTGTCCTGGGTTTCGCGCGAGGGCCGTGTGTATCGCCAGACCCGCGGCATCGCCACCGAAGCCCCGTGCCTGACCTGCCACGGCTCGAATATCGCCGAGCCGGTGCGCGCCGCCATCGCCGCCGCCTATCCGGACGATCAGGCCACCGGCTTTGCCGAAGGCGACCTGCGCGGCATGTTCTGGGTGGAGATCGACCACGGCGCGGACGCGCCGGAAGACGCGCGATGAGCACTGCGACTTCGCTGGTGCTGGCCTGCCCGTCCTGCCACCGCCTGAACCGCGTGCCCGCCGAACGCCTGCGCGAAGCGCCCACCTGCGGCCAGTGCCACCAGCCGCTGTTCGCCGGGCGCCCCTTCGACCTAGATGAAACCGGCTTCGACCTGCACGCCGCGCGCAGTGACGTGCCCCTGCTGGTCGATTTCTGGGCGCCCTGGTGCGGGCCCTGCCGGGCCATGGCGCCCGCCTACGCGCAGGCCGCCGGCGTGCTGGAGCCCGAGGTTCGCCTGGCCAAGGTCAATACTGAGGAGGCGCGCACGCTGGCCGCGCGCTTCCGGATCCAGAGCATTCCCACCATGATCCTCTTTCTGCACGGCCGCGAGCTGGCCCGCCAGTCCGGCGCGATGCCGGCGCAAGCCATCGCGCAGTGGGTGCGCCAGCACCTTCCCCTTTCACCCGGATGAGGCGAACGACATGAGCGAAACCATCGGCATCACCCTGGAGCAGATCGACGGCTACGAGTTCCGCGTGCGCTTCGACAAGGACTCCATCGCCAGTCTGAACACCGACCTGGGCGAGCCGCTGGGCCAGTCGCGTGGCCCCAATCCCGAGCACCTGCTCAATGCGGCCATCGCCAATTGCCTGAGCGCGAGCCTCGTGTTCGCGCTCGCCAAGTTCAAGAACAAGGTGCAATCGGTGCGCGCCACCGCCAGCGCGAAGGTCGGCCGCAACGCCGAGAACCGCGTGCGCGTCGAATCGGTGCAGGTGAACATCGCGCTGCCCGGCGAAGCCGGGGACTACGCCATGCTCGACCGCGTGCTCTCGCAGTTCGAGAACTTCTGCACCGTGACCGAAAGCGTGCGCGAGGGCATCGCCGTGGACCTCACCGTGACCGACGGCAGCGGCAGGGCGCTGCACCACAGCCTGGCCGGCGGAGCCGGGCAGGGCGGGGCGGGCTGAGCGTTTCCCGCCCCGCCGCGCGCAAGCGGGGTACGGAGCGGACGGATGCGCCTAGAATGACGGGGTGAGCCCGCCCCCGCCCCCGCCCCCGTCGCTGTTCGATACTTCCGCGCCGCTGCGGCCGCTGGCCGAGCGCATGCGCCCGCGCGCGCTTGGCGACATGGTCGGGCAGCGCCGCCTGCTGTCGGAAAACTCCGCGCTGCGCCGCGCGGTGGAGGCCGGGCGGGTGCATTCGATGATCCTGTGGGGTCCGCCGGGCTGCGGCAAGACCACCTTCGCGCTGCTGCTGGCGCACTATGCCAAGGCGCGGTTCCGCGCGATCTCGGCGGTGCTGGCCGGCCTGCCGCAGGTGCGCGAGGTGCTGGCCGAGGCCGAGCGCGCGTTCCAGGCCGGCGAGCGCACCGTGCTGTTCGTGGACGAGGTGCACCGTTTCAACAAGGTGCAGCAGGACGCCTTCCTGCCGCACATCGAGCGCGGCACCATCGTGTTCGTCGGCGCCACCACCGAGAATCCGAGCTTCGAGCTGAACTCGGCGCTGCTCTCGCGCTGCCGCGTGCACGTGCTCGAAGCCGTGTCCGCCGAGGACATCGGCCATGCCTTGCGAAGGGCGCTGGCGGACGAGGAGCGCGGCCTGGGCGGGCGCGGCATCCGCATCGGCGAGGACGACCTCGCGCAGATCGCGCAGGCGGCCGACGGCGACGTGCGCCGCGCGCTCACCCTCCTGGAGATCGCCGCGGAACTTGCCGAGGGCGAGGGCGGAGTAATCACCGCCGCAACGCTGGCCCAGGTGCTGGCTGACCGCACCCGTCGCTTCGACAAGCAGGGCGAGCAGTTCTACGACCAGATTTCCGCCTTGCACAAATCGGTGCGCAGCTCCAATCCCGACGCCGCGCTCTACTGGCTGGCGCGGATGCTGGACGGCGGCTGTGATCCGGTGTATCTCGCGCGCCGCCTCACCCGCATGGCGACCGAGGACGTCGGCCTGGCCGATCCGCGCGCGCTGTCGATGGCGATCGATGCCTGGAACACCTACGACCGCCTCGGCAGCCCGGAGGGCGAGCTGGCGCTGGCGCAGGTGGCCGTCTATCTCGCCTCTACCGCCAAGTCCAATGCGGTCTACACCGGCTGGAAGGCGGCGCGCGCCGACGTGCGCGAGTTCGGCACCCAGCCGGTGCCGCTGCACCTGCGCAACGCGCCGACCAAGCTGATGAAACAGCTCGGCTACGGCAAGGACTACCAGTACGACCACGATGCCGAAGGCGGAATCGCGCTCGATCAGACCGGCTTTCCCGAGACGATGGGCGAGAAGGTCTACTACCGCCCCGTGGAACGCGGGCTGGAAATCCAGTTGCGACAGAAGCTCGACGCCCTGCGCGATGCGCGCGCGAAGGCGCGCGGCGAGGGCGCATGAGCGGGCTGGCGTGGTGGCAGCAGGCCCTGGTCGTGGCGCTGGGCGGCGCGCTGGGTTCGGTCGGGCGCTTTGCGGTCAGCGGCTGGATGGCGCGCGCGGCAGGCAGCGGATTTCCCTGGGGCACGCTCGCGGTGAATCTGCTCGGAAGCCTCGCGGCCGGCATTGCGCTCGCCTGGTTCCAGCAGCGCGCGGGCGGTTCGATGGCGTGGCGGCTGTTCGTGATGGTGGGCGTGCTCGGCGGTTTCACCACCTGGTCTGCACTGGCGGTCGATACCCTGCTGCTCGGGCGCGGCGAATCTCCCGTCTGGGCGGCGACCTATGTGGCGGCCAGCCTGTTCGGCGGTCTGTTGCTGGTCTGGATCGGATGGCGCAGCGGGCTCTGGATGCGCGGCTGAGTCCCTCTGCGGGCACCACCCCTTCAAATCGGAGCTGCCGCAGCCGCGATGAGCCGCTACCATGTCGCGCCCGCAGGGGCGGGCGCTCACTTCCACATCACTGGAGTCACATCGATGGACTGGGGAAAGTTCCTCTTCTCGTTTTCCGGGCGGATCTCGCGCAAGGCCTTCTGGCTCTACGTCGTCGCCTCGATCGTGTTCGGCCTGATCCTGAACGCGGTCGCCATGCCGCCGCAGCCGGTCGTTGATCCTTCCGCCACGCCCGAGCAGGCCATGGCTGCGGTGTCCGGCTACTACGGCGCGATCCCGATCTGGTACTGGCTGCTGCAGATCCCGCTGTTCTGGATCGGCCTTGCGGTCATGGCCAAGCGCTGGCACGACCAGGATCGTTCCGGCTGGTGGACCCTGCTGCTGCTGGTACCGCTGCTGGGTGTGCTGATCGTGCTGGTGATGCAGGGTTTCATCGGCGGCACGCCCGGTCCCAACCGCTTCGGCGAAGGGTCGATGGCCTGAGCCTTTTGACCGCGCAGGGGCCGGCAATGGCCCCTGCGTTGCCTCGGCTGCATCGTGCCGAGGATAATTGGCGGTTCCGCACCGAAGGATGCCGCCATGCTCGATCCCACCCTGCTTCGCAGCCAGCTTGCCGAAACCGCCGCACGGCTCCATGCCACGCGCGGCTTTGCGCTGGATGTCGCCGCGTTCGAGCGCCTCGAAGCCGAGCGCAAGTCCCTGCAGATCCGCACCCAGGAGCTGCAGAACCTGCGCAACACCCGTTCCAAGGCCATCGGGCAGGCCAAGGCCAAGGGCGAGGACGCCAGCGCGATCCTGGCCGAAGTGGCCGGCATCGGCGACGAGCTCAGGGCCGGGGAGGCGCGGCTGGAGGCGATCCGTGGCGAGATCGAAGCGGTCGCTTCGGGCATTCCGAATCTTCCCGATGCCTCCGTTCCGATCGGCGCGGACGAGAGCGGCAACGTCGAGCAGCACCGCTGGGGCACGCCGCGCCGCTTCGACTTCGAGGTGAAGGACCACGTCGAACTGGGTGCGCGCCACGGCTGGCTCGACGGCGAGGCCGGCGCCAGGCTTTCCGGTTCGCGCTTCACCGTGCTGCGTGGCGATCTCGCGCGCCTGCATCGCGCCCTGGCGCAGTTCATGCTGGACCTGCACTGCGGCGAGCACGGCTACCTGGAAGCCAATGTGCCGCTGATCGTCAACGCCGACAGCATGCGCGGCACCGGCCAGCTGCCCAAGTTCGAGGAGGACCTCTTCGCCACCGAGTTCGGCGACAGCCGCCGCTACCTCATCCCGACCGCGGAAGTGCCGCTCACCAACCTCGTGCGCGGGGAGATCCTCGAGGCCGAGTCGCTGCCGCATCGCTACACCGCGCACTCGCTGTGCTTCCGCTCCGAGGCCGGCAGCGGCGGGCGCGACGTGCGCGGCATGATCCGCCAGCACCAGTTCGAGAAGGTCGAGCTGGTCAGCATCGCCCATCCCGCGCAAAGCCAGGCCGAGCACGTGCGCATGACGCGCTGCGCCGAAGTGGTGCTGGAGCGTTTGGGGTTGCCATACCGTCGCGTGCTGCTGTGCACCGGCGACATGGGCTTTGGCGCGATCAAGACCTACGATCTGGAAGTCTGGTTGCCCTCGCAGAACACCTACCGCGAGATTTCCTCCTGCTCCAACTGCGGCGACTTCCAGGCCCGCCGGATGCAGGCGCGCTTCCGCAATCCCGAAACCGGCAAGCCCGAGCTGGTGCATACCCTCAACGGTTCGGGCGTCGCGGTGGGGCGCGCGCTGATCGCGGTGATGGAGAATTGCCAGAACGCCGACGGTTCGATCACCCTGCCCGAGGCGCTGCGCCCGTACTTTGGCGGAGCCGCGCGGATCGCCTGAACGCGGGCGAAGCTGAACCAGGAGCGACGCCCCACGCGGGTTTGCGGCGAGGCATGGATTTTGCGATAAATTTGGCGTATTGTACGCGCGCTGTATTTTTTGCCCGGGGTCACGGAGGTTCGTGACCTGACGATCAGCCGCAAGGCGGGCCGTCTTTTCGCTTCATTCCACTCCCGCAAAAAAGCAGTTCACAGCCCAATACGGGCGCATTTATTTGTTTTTGCAGGAGTTGCAACAATGTCCGATCGTCAGACGGGTACCGTCAAGTGGTTCAACGACGCCAAGGGTTTCGGTTTCATCACGCCCGAGAGTGGCCCCGACCTGTTCGTGCATTTCCGCGCCATCCAGGGCAACGGCTTCAAGTCGCTCAAGGAAGGCCAGAAGGTGACCTTCGTCGCCGTACAGGGCCAGAAGGGCATGCAGGCTGACCAGGTGCAGGCGCTCTGATCCACAGGGCATCCGCGCGCAGGTGCGGATGCCAGACGCCTCAGGAACGCCGGGACGCGAGAGCGCCCCGGCGTTTTCTTTTTCCTCATTCGCCTGTCTGCGGCGCAGTCGCTGCCCGGAAACGCAACGGCGACTTTCGGGTTTCCCACAGGCGCCGTGCACAAGTCATGGGGAAGACTTGTGAATAACGTCAAAAACATGTAATTGCATCAATTAGTTGCGCCGTATTGCTCAGAAATTGCTCAAACCTGCGCCTGCCGTGCTTTTGCTTTCTGGATGCATCCTGCGGATGACGTTGCGGCGCGCGGTGTACCATGACTCCATTGCGAGGTGTCCGCCCCTCTTGGGAACTCCGGCTCGCCCCGCACCGGGCTTACATCGCCCATGACAACAACACATCAGAAAACACCAAGAGAGGAGTCACTCGCCATGTCCAAGGGCCAATCCCTGCAGGATCCCTTCCTCAACGCCCTGCGCCGCGAGCGCGTTCCCGTGTCGATCTACCTGGTCAACGGCATCAAGCTCCAGGGCACCGTGGAATCCTTTGACCAGTTCGTCGTGCTGCTTCGCAACACGGTGAGCCAGATGGTCTACAAGCACGCCATTTCGACCGTGGTTCCGGCGCGCAACGTGCGCCTGACGCCTGCGGGCGAAGAGGACGACAGCCAAGAGATCTGATGTTCGAACGATCGCGAAAGGGCGAGCGCGCCCTGCTGATCCAGCCGTTCACGGCAGGGCACAGCGACCCGTCCCTGTTGGAAGAGTTCGCCGAGCTGGCGCGCTCTGCCGGCGGCACCGTCGTGGGCAGCGTCAGCGCCCGCATCGACCGACCCAATCCGGCCACCCTGATCGGCAGCGGCAAGGTCGAGGAGGCATTGGACCTGTGCAACGCGGCCGATGCCGACCTCGTGCTGGTCAACCACACGCTCTCGCCGGTGCAGGAGCGCAATCTGGAACGCGCCCTGCAGCGCCGCGTGGTGGATCGCACCGGCCTGATCCTCGACATCTTTGCCCAGCGCGCGCGCTCGCACGAGGGCAAGCTGCAGGTGGAGCTCGCCCAGCTGCGCCACATGGCCACGCGCCTGGTGCGCGGCTGGACCCATCTGGAGCGCCAGCGCGGCGGTTCCATCGGCTTGCGCGGGCCGGGGGAAACCCAGCTGGAAACCGACCGCCGCCTGCTGGCCAAGCGTGTCGATGCGCTTCAGGCACGCCTTGCCAAGGTGGAAGTCCAGCGTACCCAGATGCGCCGCGCGCGGGTGCGTCATGGGGTGCCGAGGGTTGCGCTGGTGGGCTACACCAATGCCGGAAAATCGACCCTGTTCAACGCCCTGAGCGGAGCGGACGCCTACGAGGCCGACCAGCTCTTCGCCACGCTCGATCCCACGGTCCGGCGCCTGGATCTTCCGGGAGGCGAGGTCGTGCTCGCCGATACGGTGGGTTTCGTGCGCGACCTGCCGCACGATCTGGTTGCCGCTTTCCGTTCCACCCTGTCGGAAGCGCGTGAGGCGGATCTCCTGCTTCACCTCGTGGACGCCGCAGACCCTGCGCGCGAGGAGCGCATCGTGCAGGTGGACGAGGTGCTGCGCGAGATCGGCGCGGGGGAAATCCCCCAGCTGCTGGTGTTCAACAAGATCGACCGCCTCGACGAATGCCCCGCCCGCTGCGATGCGTCCGAGGATGGCGGCATCGGCCGTGCCTGGGTGTCGGCGCGCACTGGTGCGGGGCTGGCCGGCCTGCGCGATGCGATCGTCACTCGTCTGTCACGCGAACGCCTGACGGGGCGTCTCACTCTCCCGCCTACTGCCGGACGCTTGCGCGCGCGCCTGTTTGCCGCAGGCGCCGTGCAGGGCGAGGTGGCGGACGAGACCGGCTGGCGGATCGAATTCGACCTGCCGGTCGGCACGGTTCGCCGGATTCTGGGCGAGGGCCATCCCGGCAGCGACGAATTGCGGGATCTGCTGGGCGTGGATGACAGCGCCTAGTCGAGCTACCTACAATTCATGATTCACTGCGCGCCACCGCACGTCGTTTTCCGGCAGTCGGGCGCAGCGCAGTCAACAATGGAGTTTCTCATGGCCTGGAATACACCCGGCGGCGGAAAGGACAAGGATCCCAGGGACCCGCGGGATGGCGGACGCAGCGGGCAGGGCGCCGACGTGGACGCCTTTCTCGAACGCCTGAAGTCGAACCTTGGACGGGTGTTCGGCGGCGACAGCGGGCGCACCGGACGGGGAGGTATTGGCGGCAGCGGCGGCCCTTCGCTGGGATTGATCTTCCTGGCGATCTTCCTGATCTGGTTCGTGTTCGATTCCTGGACCCTGATCGACGAGCGCCAGCGCGGCGTGGTGTTGCGGTTCGGCAAGTACGAACGACTGATGACGCCTGGCCCCAACTTCAAGCTGCCGCGCCCGATCGAAAGCGTGATCAAGGTCGATGCCACCCAGGTGCGCAACATTTCCGATCAGGTGCGCATGCTCACCCGCGACGAGAACATCGTGCTGGTGGACTTCAACGTCCAGTATCAGGTGTCCGATCCCCAGCTCTACCTGTTCGGTACCCGTGATCCCGATGACACCCTGCGCCAGGCGGCCGAGAGCGCGGTACGCGAGGTCATGGGCAACAGCGTGATGGACACCATCCTTTCCGGTCAGCGCGCCGAACTTGCGGCACAGGCGCGCGAGCGCCTGCAGGCCTCGCTGGACCAGTACCGCACCGGTCTTGCGGTGAGCGAGTTCAACCTCCAGAACGCCCGTCCGCCGCAGGAAGTGAAGGATGCCTTCGACGACGCGATCATCGCGCGCGAGGACAAGCAGCGCTTCGAGAACGACGCGCTGGGCTATGCCAGCAAGCAGGTGCCCGAGGCGCGCGGCGCGGCAGCCCGCGTCAAGGCGGAATCCGAGGCCTATCAGGCCGAGGTCGTCGCGCATGCGCAGGGCGACGCCGACCGTTTCACCCTGCTCGTCGACGAGTACCGCAAGGCGCCGGCGGTTACGCGCAAGCGCCTGTACCTGGAAACCATGCAGGAAGTGCTGGCCGCCAATCCCAAGGTGGTGGTGGGCGACCGCAGCGGCAACAACGTGATGTACCTGCCGCTGGATCGCCTCTCGGGGGTGAACACCAGCGCTCCGGACAAGACCGACGCGACCTTCGTCGAGCGCCTGCCGGCGATCCAGTCGGCCACGTCGCCGAACGCTGCGCGCCCGCCGGCGCGCGAAACCAGCCGCACTGCGCGCGAGGGCTCGAGCCGATGAGAAACGCAATCTTGATCCTGGTGCTCTTTGCGGTTCTGCTCCTGAGCAGTGCCGTGTTCGTTGTACGGGAAGACCGGGTCGGCATCCTGTTCCAGCTCGGACGCATCGTCCAGACCGACATCGCTCCCGGCGTGCACCTGAAGCTCCCGCTGGTCCAGGATGCGCGCACCTTCGACCGGCGCATCATGACCCTGGTGTCCCAGCCCGAGCGCTATCTCACCTCGGAGAAGAAGGACGTCAACGTCGACTTTTTCGCCAAGTGGCGCATCGTCGAGGTGGGGCGCTACTACACCACGACCTCGGGCGACGAGCTGCAGGCGATACAGCGACTCACGCCGATGATCAAGGAAGCGCTGCGCAACCAGATCAATCAGCGGACCCTGCGGGAGACCGTTTCCGACGCGCGCAGCAGCATGACCGAGGCGCTGGTTCGCACGGCCAACGAAGGCACCCGCAACCTCGGCATCGAGGTGGTGGACGTGCGCATCAAGCGCATCGACCTGCCGGAGGAGGTGTCCGAGTCGGTCTACAACCGGATGCGCGCCGAACGCTCGCGCGTGGCCAACGAACTGCGATCGCAGGGCGTGGAAGCCGCCGAGGCGATCCGCGCCAACGCCGACCGCGAGCGCCAGGTCATCCTCGCCAACGCCGAGCGTGACGCCCAGAGAATTCGCGGCGAAGGCGACGCGCAGGCCACCGAAATCTATGCCAACGCCTACGGCAAAGATGCGGAGTTCTATGCCTTCTACCGCAGCCTGGAAAGCTACCGCACGGCGTTCCAGGGCAGTGAGAGCGTCCTGGTGCTTGATCCCGAGTCAGAATTCTTCCGCTACTTCGGCAGCGCCGGCCGCAGCGAATGAGCCGTGTCTGACGACCTCCTCGCCGCACTGAGTCTGGTGCTGGTGCTGGAAGGGCTCCTGCTCTTCGCCGCGCCGAGCTTCTGGAAGCAAGCCGTAGCGCAGCTGCTCGGGCGTCCGGACGCCTCGCTGCGGGTGGCTGGCGGCGTGATGATCGTGCTGGGCCTGCTTGCGCTGCAGCTGGTGCGGTGATGGCACGGGCACCGGGGTGAACTGAAAGCTGAATGTGCCGGCCCGGTTTATGACCTGAGTCAATTGTGATTCGCGCTTCCGGCCCCACAATAGCCCGGACGGTGGCCGTCTGGTTGCCGCCCTGACGCATTTCATAGGAGATTTTTCATGCTGCGTACTTCCCTGCTGGCCGCTGCGGCCCTGCTGCTCTCCACCCAGCTTCAGGCCAAGACCTGCGAACTGAACATCGACTCCACCGACCAGATGACCTTCGGCGCGAAGGAACTGACCGTTGCGGCCGATTGCACCGAGGTCAAGCTGACCCTGCACCACGTCGGCAAGCTGGCCAAGAACGTCATGGGCCACAACTGGGTCCTGACCAAGACCGCCGACTACCAGCCGGTGGCGAGCGAGGGCATGAAGGCCGGCGCCGACAACGATTACCTGACCCCGGGCGACGCCCGCATCATCGCCCACACGGCCCTGATCGGCGGTGGCGAGACCACCAGCGTGACCTTCCCGGTCAGCAAGCTGGAGAAGGGCGGCGACTACACCTTCTTCTGCTCCTTCCCGGGGCACTGGGCCGTGATGCACGGCAAGCTGGTGTTCGGCGGCTGATCGCCTG
>CAUJIN010000030.1 GCA_963205495.1 Pseudomonadota bacterium | reverse complement strand
AGAAGCCCATCGGTATGCTTCCGATCACCACGGGGTTGCACTGCGGCACGGCGTAGAAGTCGATCCGGTACCAGCCGTTGGACGAGGCCAGCGCGCCGCTGGCCTGCGCGGTGTTGCCGCTGCCTTCCACCAGGGTGATGCCGGGCTTGTTCTGGTTGCCGTTGGCGGCATTCGCGGGTGGGTTGGAATTGACGCTGTCGAAGAAATTGATGCCGTCATCGCCCAGGTCGATGCCGATGCCGGCGTTGTCGTGGAAGCGGTTGCGGCGAAGGGTATTCGAAGCCGATGAGATCACCGCCACGCCATTATTGCCGCTGAAGGCAATGCGGTTGCCGTCCACCAGGGTGGCGCTGGCCGAGTTGGCGATGCGCACGCCGTGCCCGCCGTTGCCGCGGTCGGCGCAGGTGCCGGCGCACAGCCCCGGGATGCCGATGCGATTTTCCTGTATGCGATTGTTCATCGCGTAGCTGCCACTCACCTCGATGCCGTGCAAGGCGCTGTTGGAAATCACGTTGCCCCGCACGATATGGCCGGGGCCGTGGATCAGGATGCCGCGCTCGTTTCCGCGAATGTCGCCACCGCTGAGCGTGCCGATGTAGTTGTTTTCGACCACGGCGTCGGCCGGCTGGGTGCTGCCCGACCCGGTGATGCTGACGCCCGCGCCGAGCGCATGGGCGACGACATTGCGATCTTCCGGCTCCGGTCCGCCGATGCGCACGCCCTCGGTGCTGCCGCCCACGCGTACCCCGGTGCCGCTGGGCAGGGCGTTGTAGCTGCCGAAGCTGCCACCCACCTGGGATCCGACCAGGCGATGGTCGCGCCCGCCGGCGAATTGCACTGCCGCAATCGAGTGGCCGGAAAACCCCAATCCTTCGATGCTCACCGTGGCATCGGGCGAGGCCGTGGTGGCGACGTTCAGACCGTAGGTGCCGCTGATCTGGTTGGCGCCATTGAGAACCACGCACAGCGTCGCGTTGTTGCCGAGCAGGGCAGTGTTGCGGCTGGAGCCGGGTTGGGTGTAGCCATCGATGATGACCGGCTCGGCGATCGTGGGAAGCAGCGACGCCAGCGTGATGACGCGCGGACAGGCACCGGAAATGTTGAAGTGGATGCGGTTGACGTTGGGTGCGGCATTGGCGTCGATCAGCGCCTGGCGCAGCGAGCCTGCGCCTGAATCGTTGGTATTGGTGACGGTGAGCACGGTGGCGGTGGATCCGATGTTTGATTCGAACGCGCCGCGGTCCGGGGCCGAGCCTTGCCAGCGCACGGTGCCGGAAAAGTCCTTCTGGGCGTAGAGGTTGATGTCGCTGCGCCCGCTGTTGATGCCGGGTGAGGCGCCGCCCAGTCGCCAGTCGTCGCTGCCCGGATCCAAAAACTGCGGATTGACGTACAAGCTCTGCATCGGAGCGGTAGCCAATGGCCGGTTGGCGTCCATGCCGTTGCCCAGGATGTTGTTGTAAAGGCGCGCGTCGATGGTCTGTACGGAGGCGCGCTTGCGCAGCCGGATGTCGCGCGTGTTGTTCCAGAACACATTGTTGGTCATGAACATGCGCCAGGCATCGGTCTCTTCCGCATCCGCACGGGTCACGCAAAGCGCACCGGCGCCGTTGTTCTGGGAAAAGGTCGAGCCTTCAATGCGGGCCGTCTCCATCCCATAGGATCGGACTTCAACCGCGCAATCGCTGAGCCAGCCGCCGCCGGGGTGTACGCCACCGCTGTTGGTGATCAGGCTGTTGCGCAGTGTCACCCGGCTCGCACCCAGCTGGGTGTGTCCGACGTGATCGAGCCAGACCCGCTCCAGGGTGAGGGCTTCATCGCTGATCAGGTAAAGCGAATTCAGGTTGCGGAGCGTCAATCGCTCCATCCGCAACGGCGCATCGGCCAGAAAGGTGCTGACGAACAGGTGGGTGCCGGTCAGTACGGTGGCGGCAGGGTTCTCGCTGCGTGTGGTGCAGCCGCTGCCGTAGCCGCCCTGGATGCTGATGGACTCCTCAACATCCGGATACGCGGGGCTGCCACCGTTTCCATCGATGATGCTGCCAGCCATGTTCCAGGTGCCTGCCGTCATCTTGATCACGACAGGTTCGCTGGTGGCCACGGCCACTGCGGCATTGAACTGCGCCACCGTGCTGACGCAACGTTCTGCCGCCATCGCGCCGGGAGCAGCCAGGGCCAGCAGCAAAGTGGACGTGGCTGACCATGACGCGGCAGGGCGCAAAACAGTACGTACGGCGAACATGGCTGAATCCTTCGGAAGGTGGGCTTGCCGCTAACAACGCAGGTTCACCGGAAGTCGTGCCAGTTTTTTTCATGCCGCAACCCTGTGCTGCACCCTTCGGGCAGCGTTGCTGTGAAGAACGGCTGTCCTGCCGGCTTTTCAGAAGCCGCGTTCTTGTGGGAACAATTGATTTCGCGCAAGCGGCTTGATGTCGCGTCATTGCGGGTCAAGCCCGCAATGACGCGGAATAGGGGGCGTGAAAGCGGGCCCGCACGGGTGTGATGGCAAGCCTGTCCACGAGAAACAGGTGTTCCCGCGCAGCCTGCTATGAAAGCCCCGCCGAGTTCGACCGCTGCTTTGCCGCAAGACGGCGTGGGTGCTCGGGGCCGAGCAGGGCGGTTAGCATTTCAAGCTCTCGTTCGCGCCACTGCGCCACATCATCGTGGCCCAGCAGGGCGGCGGCTTCGGCGCGCAGGGTGAGGGTCTCGGCCAGCGCGTTGCTCGGGTGCGGATGGCGGCCGATGAGTTCGTCCAGGGATTCGTCCAGCATGGAAAGCGCGTCGGCATCGCCGCGGCGCAGGCGCGCGAAGGCGAGTGCGGCGCGAACCTGGAAGTAGTCGGCCTCTTCGCGGTTGCGTCGGCTGGCGAAATGGTCTTCCGCGGCGACGAGAACGTCGAGCGCTTCGGCATCGCGGCCTTGCGCCAGCAGGGTGAGGCCGAGCTGGGCTTCGGTCCAGCCCAGCTGGCTGGCGTTGGTGGCCGCGAAAGTGGCGCGGGCGCGCTCGGCCATCGCCGCGGCCTCGTCGAGCCTGCCGGCGTGGCGATACAGCAGGGCGAGCATGGTGCGGATGCTGGCGCTGATCGGGTGATCGGCGGGCAGGGTGCGTTCGGCGATGTCCAGTGCGGCGAGGCCTGTGGCATCGGCCTCGTCGAAACGTCCCAGACCGAACAGGGCGTTGGCGCGGCCCAGGTGCAGCCAGGCCTGGCGCGATTCGGGAGCCTGCGGATCGAGCGCCAGTAGACGGCTGGCTTGCGCATAGGCGTGTTCGGCCTCGGCGTAGCGGTCGCGCCGGATGGCGGTGGCACCGAGATTGTTCCAGTCCACGGCCAGGCGCGGATCGTCCGGGCCGAGCAGGGTCTCGCGTTCGGCCAGTATCCGTTCGTAAAGCGCCTGGCTGGCGGGAAGGTCGCCGCTGAACTGGACGTTCTTGGCCAGTGTGGTGAGCGTGGCGATGCGGCCCAGGGCGAGATCGGCGCGCGGGCCGATGCGGTCGAAGATCGCCAATGCCTCTTTGCTGTCCGCCATCGCCGCCGCCAGTCGCCCGGTCGCGGTGTCGTGCATGGCCGAGTAATGCAGGCCATCAGCCAGCGCAGGCCAGGCGGCCTCGCCCAGGGTGCGCAGCTGCGCGATGCCGGCATCCAGCCGGGTTCGCCCTTCGTCGGCAGCGCCGAGTGAAATCAGGCCGTGCCCGATGGCGACCTGCAGTTCGGCCTGGGTGTCGGGTGCGTCGGTGAGTGCGTCGACGCGCAAGGCGGCGTCGCGGATGAGGTCCACGGCCGAGGTCTGCGCGCCGCTGCGCGAGAGCTCGGGATTGCCGGCCTTGAGCAGGGAAACCACGAAACGCTTGGTTTCCTCGGCCCGCCGAGCCTGCGCTTCGGCGCGCGCAAGGTGCTGCTCGGCCAGGGCGCGCTGGCGGTTGGCCTCGTGTGCCTGATCGCGCGCGATGCACGCCTGCCACAGCGCGGTGCCGAAGCTGGCGACGAGGGCGATCAGGGCCAGCGCGGTCGCGGCGGCACCGAGGCGATGACGCAGCACGAACTTGCGAATCCGATACCCGGAGGTGTCCGGCCGCGCGTTGATCGGGCGGCCGTCCAGATACAAGCCCAGATCCGCGCCGAGCGCGGCGGCGGAGGCGTAGCGGCGCTCGGGCTCGGGGCGCAGCGCAGCGAGCACGATGCGGTCGAGATCGCCCGCGACGAGCCGGGCCAGCCTCGCCGGTTCCGGTGCTCCCTCGCCCCAGCGCTGCGTCAGCTGCGTGGGCTCAAGCTGGCGCAGCGCCTGGCTGGGGCGGACCAGCGAGGCGTATTCGCCCCCGGCACCGACGCCGGTGGTGAGCCCGCGCTCGCGCCGATAGGGCAACTGACCGGCGAGCATTTCGTAGAGCACCACGCCCAGCGCGTGCACGTCGGTGGCGGTGCTGATCGCCTCGCCGTGGATCTGTTCGGGTGCGGCATAGGCTGGCGAGAGTGCGCGCAGGCCGGTGCGGGTGTGGTGCGCGTCGGGCGCGTCGTCGAGCAGCTTGGCGATGCCGAAATCCAGCAAATGCGGTTCGCCCTGTGCGTCCACGAGGATGTTGGAAGGCTTGAGGTCGCGGTGAACGACGAGCCGGCTCTGGGCATAAGCCACGGCATCGCAGACCTTGCGCAGCAGGGTCAGGCGCTCGCGCAGCGACAGCCCGTGCTCGCGCGCCCAGTCGGTGATCGGCGTGCCCTCGACATGCTCCATGACGATGTAGGGCCTCCCCTCGCCATCCATGCCGCCATCAAGCAGGCGCGCGATGTTGGGGTGGGCGAGACTGGCGAGGATGCGGCGTTCCTGCAGGAAGCGCTGCAGGATGTCCTCGCTGTCCATGCCGCGCTTGAGGCGCTTGAGCGCCGCGCGCTGGGTGAAATCACCGTCGTGGCGCTGCGCAAGAAACACCTCGCCCATGCCGCCGCGTCCGAGCGGTTCGATCAGCCGCCAGTGGCCGATGGTGACGGCGTCCTGCTCCGACGCGGCGTTGGACGTTCCGCCTTTTGATGCACTGGCCGATTGCTCCAGCGCCTCGCGCGCGAGTGCGCCCAGGCCGCGCTCGAACAGGCCCTCGCCGCATTCGGCGTTGAGCAGGGCGCGAAGCTCGCCGGCAAAGGCCGGATCGGCGCGCGCGATGTCATCGAGGCGCTCGCCCTGTTCGTCGGTATCGAGATCAAGCAGCTCGTCGAGCGCGGCGGACAGGCGATGCCAGTGCGCGGCGTCACCCGGCGGTGGCATGGGCCAGATCCCGGTACAGGAACGCCTTGGCCTTGCGCCAGTCGCGCTTGAGGGAACGCTCGGACCGATCGAGCACGGTGGTCATTTCGACAAAGCCCAGGCCACCGAAGAAATGCAGCTCCACCAGCCGCGCGAGGCTCTCGTCGAAGTGCTCCAGACGCTGCAGCGCAGCGTCCAGGCTCAGCAACTCGTCATCCTGACCGGCCAGCACGGCGGTCAGGGCCGGTTCGCGCACGTCATCCAGCGACAGCGGCGCGACCCCTTCCCCGCGCTTGGCGGCACCGCGCTTGCGCACGTGGTCGATGACGATCTGGCGCATCGCGCGCGAGGCCAGCGCGAAGAAGTGTCGGCGGTCGTTGGGTGCATCGTCGCCACTCGCCATGCGCAGGTACACCTCGTGCACCAGCGACTGCGCGTGCGCGATGTCGGTGCCGCTGCGCAGCAGGTGATGCTGCGCCATTCGGTGCAGATCGGCATAGACCGAATCGAACAGCCGCGCCTCGGCGATCTTGTCGCCAGAACGGGCAGCGGCGATCAGCAGGGTGGTGTCCACGGCAGGGTCCGGGGGAGGTCGCTGCATCATTCCATGTGTACTTGTCCCGCAACAAGCCGTGGCGAGGGGGTTGAGCTGGGAAGTTGCGGCATGGCGCTCGCGCGCTTAGGCTGCACAGAACCCGCCGAATGGGAATGGATGCCGTGAAAACCGCTTATGACCCGCGTGCGCCGAAGCGTCCCGTCAAGCTCTCGCTCAATCAGGACTTGGTCGAAAAGGCGAACGAATTGACGCAAGACCTGTCTGGTGAGGTCGAAGCACTGCTCGCCCAGTTCGTCGCCCGGCAGGAGCAGATGCGCGACACCGATGCCGCCAGCTTGCGCCGTGCAGCGCAGGCTTGGGGTGAGTTCACGCAGAAGCACGGCAGCCTTTCCGATGAGTTTTGTGCCTTCTAGATGGCGCAGTTCGATGTCCATCGCAATCCGGGGCGGCAGAAGGATGCCATCCCGTTAGTCGTCGTGGTGCAATCGACCATCTACGATGACAGCCGTCGGCGCGTGGTTGTCCCGTTGGTGCGCAAGACGTCTGATGTGCCGGTCTATGCCAGACGGCTGAATCCGGCCTTTGTTGTCGATGGCATCACCGTGGTGCTGCATCCGATTGATATCGGCTCGGTGCCGGAGGACAAGCTCGGCGAACCCGTCGCCTCACTCGCCGCACACGGCGACGCCATCATTGGCGCGCTGGATGAGCTGATTACTCGCGCTTACGGCTGATTGCCTGACGTGGACCGGCCTTTTCTGGCGGGCTTGCCGGGCTGCACCAAATCGAAACGGTTGAACCACTCCGGGTTGACGATTGGCTGCATGCTCACGCCAAGCTCTTTCTCCCGGATGAGCTCCGTCAATTTGTCGCCATCGATCAAATTCACCGTCGGAGAGCCATTCACAGCGTCTGCCCGTGCAGCCTTGGAGTAGCGCCCCAATGTCACGAAGATCGCGTGTTCCGCACCGCGCTTTTTGGCATCGTTCTGGAACAGGGAGACTTCTTCGCGTGAGACCGCTTTGCCGTTGGGGTCGTATTTCTTGACTTGTACGGCGACGCGGGACGACATCACCGGGCTGATCGGCGCGAAGCCGATGCCGTCAATGCCCTTGTCGCCGCTTTTTCCGACGCGTTCCAGTTCCAGCCCGTAGAGTCGCAGCAGGAACATCGTGAATTCCTCGAAGCCTTCGGGAGACAGGGCGTGCAAGCGCGCGATCAATTCGTCGCGCCACATGTTGCCCTGATCCGGAGAATCATCGTCCTCAGGCAGATCCGTGTCGACGGGATCGGAGTCACTGGCGCCCTGACTGCCATTGGCCTCAATGGCATCGTGAGCACCGCTCTGAACGAGTCGTTTCCGCTGTGGTCGATTGCGTCGAAACTCTCTGTCGAGCTCTTTGGTGCGACGTGTACCTTCCGTTTCCGGCAGTCCCAACAGCTCGCGCCCGAGGGCGGTGAGAAGAAAGACGGCCCGCTTGGGACTTTCCAGTGCGCCGATCAGTTTGGCGTAGGAGCGCCCCCACATGATCCTGTCGATCAGTACAGAGTGATGGGGGCGATTCGGGAAGGTGACCGCCAACGCTTCTTCCGAAGGATCGAGATCAGAGAGGACTTGATCCACGATCTCGGCGGACTGCGCCGATCCCCCCAGCTTCTGGACCGCGCGCAAGACCGGAAGGATCAAATCGGAGTAGGTAGGCAAGTCTTCTGCGTTCATTGGGGCGCAGCCTGCGGCAGGAGGGATAGTCGACGGCCGGGATATCAGGCGGCTTTGGCTTCAGCAAATGCCTCACGCGCCGCGTCCAAGGTGGCGCCGATGACGTCTTCATCGTGCGCGCTCGACAGGAAGCCGGCCTCGAAGGCGGAGGGCGCGAGGAACACGCCGCGTTCGAGCATGGCGTGGAAAAATCGGTTGAACGCGGCCGAATCGCAGGCGATGGCCTGCGCGTAGTTTTCGACGTTTTTTTCCGACGTGAAGAACAGCCCGAACATCGCGCCGACTCGATTGGTCGAGAAGGGTACGCCCGCGCTGTCCGCCCAGGCCTGCAATCCATCGCACAGGAGCCGCGTGCGGCGCGCCAGTTCGTCGTGAAAGCCGGGTGCCTGAACCAGCTCCAGCATCGCCAGTCCCGCCGCCATCGCCACGGGATTTCCCGAGAGCGTGCCGGCCTGATAGATCGGGCCGGCGGGGGCGATCTGCTGCATCAGGTCGCGGCGCCCGCCGTAGGCGCCGACCGGCATCCCGCCGCCGATGATCTTGCCGAAGGTGGTGAGGTCTGGCGTCACGCCGTAGTGCGCCTGAGCTCCGCCCAGTGCCACGCGGAAACCGGTCATCACCTCGTCGAAGATCAGCACCGCGCCATGCCGGGTGCACAGCGCGCGCAGGTGCTGGAGATAGCCTTCGCGCGGCGGGATGCAGTTCATGTTGCCTGCCACCGGCTCCACGATCAGGCCGGCGATGTCCTGGCCCACTTCATCGAACAGGCGCGTGGCGGCTTCGAAATCGTTGTAGGGCAGCGTCAGGGTGAGGTCGGCCAGCGCGGCGGGCACGCCGGGAGAGGTTGGCGTGCCGAGCGTCAGCGCGCCTGAGCCGGCTTTCACCAGAAAGGCATCGCCGTGGCCGTGGTAGCAGCCCTCGAACTTGACGATGCGCGAGCGTCCGGTGGCCCCACGCGCCAGGCGGATCGCCGACATCGTCGCCTCGGTGCCGGAGTTGACCATGCGCACCACGTCGATTGAAGGAATAAGCTGCGTGATGGTCTCGGCCATAGTAACTTCCGCCTCGCACGGTGTGCCAAAGCTCAGGCCATCCTTCACCGCACGCTCCACCGCTTCGCGCACCTGCGGATGGTTGTGGCCGACGATCATCGGTCCCCACGAGCCGACGTAGTCGATGAATCGCTTGCCATCGGCGTCCCAGAGGTACGGCCCTGCGGCACGGCGGGTGAAGAAGGGCTCGCCGCCCACGGCGCGGAAGGCGCGGACGGGCGAGTTCACGCCGCCGGGCAGGCGACGCAGGGCACGCTGGAAGAGTTCGTGGTTGGTGCTCATGGGTGGGGCTCGCAAAAAAAGAGTGCGGTAGGCTGCGCGGGGACCTGCGCTGCCGTGGGATCAGTTCGTCGCCGCATCGCGCGGCGGAGGGGAGATGCGTGCGCGCAGTTCAGGCGCGATCGTCAGCGCATCGCCGGGTGCCACGCCGAGCTTGCGCGCGTGGCCCGAGTTGAGTTCGAGAACGAAGCGCGCCGGCCCCTTGCTGGGGTAGGAAGGACACTCCTGCGTCGTGCACGGTGGTGCGCCTGCGGATACGGATACCAGGCGCAGTGAGGAATCGAAATAGAGGATGTCGAGAGGAATGCGGGTGTTGCGCATCCAGAATGCCTGCGGTTCCTCGCGTTCGAACACGAACAGCATTCCGTGGTCAGGCTCCATGCGGTCGCGGAACATCAAGCCGCGGATGCGCGAGGCATCGTCCATGGCAAGCTCCACTTCGTAGCGTTGGCCCTTGAGCTCGACCCAGGGCGCGCCGCCGCTGCATCCGGCGAGCAGAGCAGAGGCTATCGACACAAGTGCCAGACGCTGCACGACGCCGCAAGCTGCAATCCGGGCCACCGCGCTTCTCCTTCAGGACAGGGGAAGGCGACGATAGCCCAAGTCGTTCCGGGGCAACAGGCGGCATGGTTGCGGCTTGCAATGCCGATCTTCAGCACTTTCGGGCAGGGGCGAGGCGATGCTTCCTGTCGGTGAGGGGTTGCTGGTTCCGATGCGATTGCCTGTTGACAGGGGTTCTGGAGCTGCTACAATGGGCGGCTCGCAACCACTCAGGGTTCCTGATCCGGCGGTTGCTGGAAGCTCGCTGAAAGGTTTTTCGAAAGTGGTTGACGTTCGGGAAAACTGGTGTAAGATGAGCGGCTCCCTGAGGTGAAATGCCTCGCTGGGAAAGAGTTGAAGCCAAGGGCTTCCTCGGATGATCTTTGACAGTGTGCGC
>CAUJIN010000029.1 GCA_963205495.1 Pseudomonadota bacterium | reverse complement strand
GCATCACCCTGGTGGAAGGCAGCGGCAACACCGCGCAGGCCAGCGGCGCGCTGGCCTCGTCCAACGGCTGGTACCGGATCGACTTCTACGCCGTGCCGCAGTGCAACCCCGTGGTGATCGGAAGCATACCGATGGGCTTCTGGGGCCAGGGCGAGGATTGGCTGGGCTCGACCTTCGCCCAGATCGTGAACGGCTGGGACGGCGTGGGCGACGGCTCGACGACCTACACGAACGCGGCGCTGACCGCGCCAGCCGGCAGCACCGGCTACTTCAACACCCCGCGCTGGGTCACCGCCACGGCCACGCGCCTGCTCGGCGACCCGGGCGGCACGTTCTTCTGGCATCGCGGCACCTCCGAGTTCAGCCGCTGCAGAAGCTCCATCCTCGGCGGAGACATCTTCAGCGACGGATTCGAGATGCCGTGAGTTCGACAGCTCAGCGTTTTCCGCCCCATTCGAAGGAATCCCCCATGCCCCTCCTGATCCAGCGTTTTCTCGCGACCCTCTGACTTGCGCTCGCGCCGTTCGCCGGCACCCTGGCCGCACCCTTCGCCTACCTCGCCGAAGGTCCGGACGGCGACACCGTGCGGGTGCTGGACACCGCTACCCACGCGGTGGTGGCAAGCATCCCGATGGCCGCGTGCTCCTCGCCCTGGGGAGTGGCCGTCAGCCGCGACCAGGCGCGCGCCTACGTCACCCTCGCCGGCGGCGCGGCGCTGGCCGTGTTCGATGCCAACGCCCATGTCCAGATCGGCAGCGTGCCGGTCGGAGCGGCACCGTTCTCGGTGGCGGCAAGCGACGACGGAACGCGCGTGTATGTGCCAAGCCTCATGGACAGCACTCTCGCCATCATCGACACCGCCAGCCTCACCGTGCTCGCCAGCGTGTTCCTGGGCACGGGCAGCGCGCCGTTCGGCGTGGCGGTGAACCCGGCTGGCGACCGGGTCTACGTCGCCAATACCGGCAACAACACCGTTTCCATCGTCGATGCCACCACCCACGTCCTCATCGCCACGGTGCCGGTGGGCAACGATCCGCGCGGCGTGGCGGTTCATCCGAACGGCTCCCGCGTCTATGTGACCAACCGCATGGGCGACACGGTATCGGTGCTCGATGCCGGCACGCAGACCGTCATCGCGACCATTCCGGTCGGCCTCCACCCCAACAGTGTGGCCTTCAGCAACCAGGGCGCACGCGCCTATGTGACCAACCAGTTCGGCGCGAGCATTTCGGTGATCGACACCACCAGCCATGCCGTGATCGCCACCGTGCCCACAGGTGCGGGCGAACCGTATGGAATTGCCATCACGCCGGACGATGCGCGCCTCTATGTGGCAGACATCAGCGCCGACCGGGTTTGGGCCATCGACGCCACCACCCACGCCATCACCGCCACCCTGCCCATCCGCGCCTTCGCCACCTACGGTCGATTCATCGCACCCGGGGCGGGCGGCGGGCCGCCCGTCGTCACGCCGCGCGCGATCACGACGGTACCGACCAATACCACCTGGGCACTGATCGCACTGGCGCTGATGCTGGCGTGGATAGCCGCGGTGCGCGGCACCCCGCGGTGAACGGCTCGGCGGCCTGAGCGCCGGGGCCGTTCGGCGAGGGCCTCCGGGGATCGGGTGCAGGTGGAAGCCGCGCAGGCGAGCCCATCTTGCAGCTGCACGCAGAAGCCGCTGGGCATCCGCCCGCGCGGGCGCGACGCGCGCCGCTTCGCGAACTAGGACGCGCCCAGGAAATCGAGCGTGGCCTGGAGCATCGCGCGCAGGCCGACTTCGAGCGCGCCTTCGTCGGGGGCGTAGAAGGGCGAGTGGTTCATCGGCATGGTGGCGGGGTCCTTGTCCGCAGCCGTGCTTCCGACGAAGAAAAACAGCCCGCGCGAGGCGTCGGCGAAGCGGGAAAAATCCTCGGCCGCCGTAACCGGCGGCACTTCGACGACGCTGCCGGTCCCGACCGCGCGCTCGAGCGAGGGCAGGAGCTGGCGGTACAGCGCAGCGTCGTTGATCAGCGCCGGGGCGTTGTTGACGACTTCCAGCGAGGCGCTGGCGCCCGAGGCGCCGGCGAAGTGTTCGGCGGTGCCGCGGAAGCGCGCGATGACGTCCTCGCGCAGCGCCGGATCGAAGGTCCGCAGCGTGCCGACGAGGATCGCCTCGTCTGGAATGATGTTGAAGCGCACGCCGGCCTGGAACTGGCCGGCGGTCAGCACCACGGGCGAACGGGTGATGTCGACCTGGCGGGCGATGATCGACTGGGCGCCCAGCAGGATCTGCGCACCGACGGTGATCGGATCCACACCGGCCCAGGGCTGTGAGCCGTGGGTCTGCTTGCCCTTCACCGTCAGCGTCCACTCGTCGGCACTGGCCATCATGCCGCCACTGCGCACGCCGATCTGGCCGACGTGCAATCCGGCCCAGACGTGCAGGCCGAGCACGGCATCGGGCTTGAAGTCGGCGAAGATGCCCTGCTCCAGCATCAGTTCGGCGCCGGCCGCCTCTCCCGCCACGGGCGGCCCTTCCTCGGCGGGCTGGAAGACGAACAGCACCTCGCCGGGCAGTTCGTCGCGCCGCGCGACAAGCGCCTCGGCGACGCCCATCAGGATCGACACGTGCATGTCGTGGCCGCAGGCGTGCATCACCCCGACCGGCTGGCCGCGGTATTCGCTGCGCACGGTGGAAGCGAACGGCAGGCCGGTCTGTTCGACCACCGGCAGGGCGTCCATGTCGGCGCGCAGCGCGACGCGCGGGCCGGGCTTGCCGCCCTTGAGCCGCGCGGTGACGCCGGTGTGCGCGATGCCGGTTTTCGGCGTGAGGCCGAGCCGGCGCAGGTGGGCCGCGATCACCTGCGCGGTCCGGGTTTCGTGATTGCCCAGCTCCGGATGCGCATGCAGATCGCGGCGCCATTCGACCACCTGATCGAGCAGTTCCGGCTTCACCGGAACCGGGGCTTCGGCCCATGCCGCAGGAACGAATGCGAGAGGCAGAAGGAAGAGCAAGGGACGTGACATTGCGCGGCTCCGATATCGAAAGCCACGATGCTATCACCCCGGGAAAGTGCGCCGGGACCTTGCCCCTGGCCTCGAACTCGAAGGGCTCAGGGCAGCACAGCAAGCTGCGCTCCAAGGGGTTCCTGCGCGTTGCACGCGCTGCCGATTCATCGCTGCCCGCGCCAGGCGGCCAGCGCGGCATCGAGCCGCGCCAGACCCTCGGCCACGTCGGTCTCGGTGATATTGAGTGCGGGCACGAAGCGCAGCACATCGGGACCGGCCTGGAGCAGCAGCAGTCCGGCGTGTGCGGCGTGGTCGAGGATTTCCGCCGCGCGTCCGGCAAACTCCGGGCGCAGGACGGCGCCCAGCATCAGGCCGCGGCCGCGCAACTGCGCGAAGACTCCGTGTTTTTCATCGAGCGCGCGCAGCCCCGAACGCAGCGCCTGCGACTGCCGTTCGACGTTCTCCAGCAGCGCGGGCGAACGGACCTTGCCCAGCACCGCACGCGCCACGGCGGCGGCCAGCGGGTTGCCGCCAAAGGTGGTGCCATGACTGCCGAAGTCGAGCGTCTGCGCGGCGGCCTCACCCACCAGCAGCGCGCCGATCGGAAAGCCGCAGCCCAGGCCCTTGGCCAGGGTCATCGCATCCGGCGTGACGCCGTCCCACTGATGCGCCCAGAGTTTGCCGCTGCGGCCCACGCCGGTCTGGATTTCGTCGAAGATCAGCAGGGCGCCGGTCTCGTCGCAGCGCGCGCGCAGGTGGGCGAGGAATCCGGGCGCGGCGGGAACCACGCCGCCCTCGCCCTGCACCGGCTCCACGATCACCGCGGCCACGTCGTCGCCGAAGGTCGCGTCGAAACCGGCCACGTCGTTGAACGGCGCGTAGCGGAAGCCGCCGGGCAAGGGCTCGAAGCCCTGCTGGTATTTCGGCTGCGCGGTGGCGGTGACGGTGGCCAGGGTGCGGCCGTGGAAGGAGCCGTGGAAGCTCAGGATCACGCGGCGCTCGGGCGGGCGGCCGGCATTGGCGGCAAAGCGGCGTGCCAGCTTGATCGCGGCCTCGTTGGCTTCGCCACCCGAGTTGCAGAAGAACACGCGCGAGGCAAAGCCGCTGGCGGCGATCAGCTCCTCGGCCAGACGCAGCGGCGGCTCGGTGAGGAAGACGTTGCTGGTGTGCCAGAGCTTTTGCGCCTGCGCGTGCAGGGCCTCGAGCAGGTCCGGGTCGCCGTGGCCGAGCGCGCTGACCGCGATGCCCGCCGCGAAATCGACGTACTCGCGCCCCTCGATGTCCCAGACGCGCGAGCCTGCGCCGCGATCGAGCACCAGCGCGCGCGGTCGGTAGGTGGGCACGAGATGGCGGGCGGCGCTTTCGACCAGCGCGGGGGTTCGGTTGGACATGACGGACTCGCGGCGCAAAGCTGCCATTGTAGGTCGCTGCGCTCCCGTCCGTGCCGAGCCGAAGCCCAGTCAGACAGCTTGCATCGGAATTTCCGCCAACCGCGCCCGCAGCGCCTCGATGCGCGCCTCGTCCACCGTGATCGACACCTCGTCGATGCGCGAAACCGGCCAGATGCCGCCCGAGTGGCAGCAGAACGCGCCGTCGAATCCGCGCGCGTCTTCCGGGGAAATCTCGCGCACCTGCGCACGCGGATCGGACTGCATCAGCAGGCGCCGGGTGATGCCGTCGAGCTGCGGCGCCTGGGTCCATACCAGCGTGTTGCCGGAGAAGAACCCCAGCGAAAAGGTCGCCCCTTCCGACAGGAAGCCCTCGCGCGTGCGCAGCACCGCGTCGTCGAAGCCCTGGATGCGCGCCTGGCGGCGCAGGTGGAACAGCTCGAAGCTGCCCAGATGCTTGAACCGGGGCAGGTAGCGTTCGTGCATGAACGAGCGCAGGCGCACCGGCTCCCTGGGCTCGGGGAGCGGCGGATCGACGAGGATCAGGGTGCGGATGCGCGCCGCCCCGGACATGGACCGCGCATTCCAGTTTCCCGCCACGACGCTGATGCGCACGGCGGCATCGGCCAGCCCTTCCAGCGCGCGGCGCAGGTCGCCGCGCAGCGCTTCGATATCCAGCCGTCCGCCGAACAGCGCACGGGTGGCCGCCTGCAGGCGGATCAGGTGCAGGTCGAGTCCGCGCACCGCGCCCTGACGCACCTGCATCGTGGTGAAGTGTCCATAGCCGGTGCGCGTGAAGCCGGCCAGCGCCTCGACGTCGGCCGGCTCGCCGTCGATGCAGGCGCGCGTCGTGCTCACCACGCCCCCACGTTGGGCATCGACACCCACGGCTCGGCAGGCGCCAGCGGCTCGCCTTTTTGCAGCAGCTCCACGGAGATCCTGTCCGGCGAGCGCACGAAGGCCATGTGGCCGTCGCGCGGCGGGCGATGGATGGTGATGCCCATCGCCATCAGGTGCGCGCAGGTGGCGTGGATATCCTCCACCTCGAAGGCGAGGTGGCCGAAGTTGCACGCGCTGCCGTAGTCCTCGTCCGAGTCCCAGTTGAGCGTCAGCTCGATCTCGGCTTCCGGATGATTCGGCGCCGAGAGGTAGACCAGGGTGAAGCGACCGGCGGGGTGCTCCGAACGGCGCACTTCGCGCAGCCCCAGCCCTTCGCAATAGAAACTCAGGGATTCCTCCAGGTTGCGTACCCGGACCATGGCGTGCAGGAATTTCACGGTACTCCCTCGGATCTCGGCCGTCTCGCGCGACGCAGCTGCTCACGATAGCGCCTGCCGAGAAACGCGCACAGGGCACCCGAAAGAAAGAACCGCCGCGCAGGGCGCGGCGGTGCAGGCGGAATCGCTTACGGCCGGGGGACCGTGGCGCGACACGGGCTGTTATGGCTGCGCGGCGTCGGCCGGGGGACCGATTCGGATGCGCTGGCGGTTCTTGTCGAGCGTCCTGGGCCCGATGCCCTTCACGCGAACCAGATCGTCGGGGTGTACGAACGGGCCATGCGTTTGCCGGTGATGGATGATCGCCTCGGCGCGCGTCATGCCGACGCCATTCAGGCGCGCGGCCAGTTCGAACGCATCGGCCGTGTTGATGTCCACGCTTTCCGTATCCGCCGCCGCACAGGCCACCGTCGCCAACGCCCACAGCAGTCCGAGCACAAGGCAGCGACGCAGGAGGGCATGGAAACGGAACATGGGACGACCGCGGTGACGGGAAACAGAGTCAGTCTGCCGGCCGGGATGAATCCGGCGCATCGTCCCAAGACCGGGGCACGGGTCGGAAACTTGCGCGCCCGAGGCTAGGAAAACTCCTACCCCACCCGGTCGGGGGGCATCGAAGGTGCCGAAAAATCACGCCTGCCGACCGGCCCGCGCACCGGCCTCGGCATCGCGTTATGCTCCGCACTTCCACGTCCTGCCGCGATGCCCGCACTCCGCAAGATGAGCACGCCGATCACCCTCCATCCCGATGCCCTCGCGCTGCTGCGAACGCTGGACGAAAGCGAACCGGGCAGCAGCGCGCGCCTGATCCGGCTGTTCATCGCGGACGCCCCGGCGCTGCTGAGCCGCATCGAACTCGGACACGAGCGTCGCGATCCAGAGGAACTCAACCAGGCGTCGCACTTCCTGCGATCTTCCGCACTCGCGCTGGGCGCCACCGCGCTGGCCGACGCGACGCAACGGCTGGAACACCTGGATTCGAGCCGCTTCGGCAGCCGCGAGGCGGAGGATCTGCTGGCCGAACTGCGCGTCGCCCTGCGCAACGCCCTGCTCGGCCTGCTGGCGCTGTCCCCGGAACTCTGACCGCATCGAGCGGCACAGCGCCAGCGCGGGTCCTCACGCAAAAAGAAAGACCCGCTTCGCGAACGAAGCGGGTCCCTCCCTCCCCACATTTCATCTTGTGGCGCGCATCCTACGGGGCGCAGGCCGGGCAATCACGCTGCACTGCACGATGGACGGACTCCGGACACGAGCCTGTCGCGACGGCGCGCCCGGCGCGCACGCAACCGGCGAGAAGTCGCGCTCCCGCCTTCAGACAAACCGATTCATGCGCAGCGCACGAAGTTTGGGCCACAGCGCGATCACCGCCAGCCCCGACATCAAGAGCGCCATGGCCTGGATCTTCCAGATCGGCAGCGCCTCGTCGAGCAGCAGCACGGACGACACGATCGCCACCACCGGCACCAGCAGCGAGAACGGCGCGATGGCGGCGGTCGGATGGCGCGCCAGCAGCCAGTTCCAAGCACCGTAGCCGAACAGGGTATTGGCCACGCCCTGCCACACCGCCGCCGCCCAGGCCGGCCACGAGGCCGCCGTCACCGCCGCAAGAACGCTTTGCGGCCCTTCCAGCCACAGGCTGCACGCCAGCAGCGGCGGGATCGCGAACAGCGAAGACCAGACCATGAACCCGAGCATGTCCACCTTTCCGGCGCGCTTGGCGATGAGGTTGGCCACCGCCCAGCACAGCCCGGCAGCGAGGGTGAGCGCCAGGCCGCGCGTCGTCACGGTGCCGTCCACGTTGGCGAACAACACCGCCAGCCCCGCCAGACAGAGCGCCAGCCCCACGCCCTGGTAGCGATGCAGGTGTTCGCGCAGGAACAGCATCGCCAGCCCGATGGTGAAGAAGGCCTGGGTCTGGGCCATGATCGAGGCCACGCCGGGGGTGATGTCGGCGCGCATCGCGATGAACAGCAGGCCGAACATGCCAAAGCCCAGGAACAGTCCGTTCCCGGCGAGATGGCGCCAGGGCACCGCCGGACGCTTCACCACCAGCACCCAGGGCAAGAGCGAGAAGGCGAAGCGCAGGGTGGCAAACAGCAGCGGCGGGAATTCGTCCAGGCCGTAGCGGATCACCACGAAGTTGGTGCCCCAGACCATGACCACGGCCAGGGTCAGGAGCAGGTGGGAAATCGGCATGGCGCAGGTCCAAAAGAAAAAACGCCCGCGCGAGCGCGGGCGGGAGGAATCGCGCGGCGCCGGACTTGCGGCACCGCGCGCGCAGCTTCGATCAATTTTCCGCCTTGGCGCGGTCGGCGTCACGCACGGCGCGGAACGGATTGCCCTCGTACCAGTTCGGCCAGGCAGCGCCGTCGGCCAGCTCGCGCCCGACCGCGTACAGCGCCTCCAGGTCCTGCACCACGCCGGAAAGGTCCCAGCCCGGATCCACCACGTCGCCCGGCTTGTGGTAGCGGTTGGCGCCGTATTCCTGCGCGATCGAAAGCCCGTACTCCTCGCCCTTCTCGACGTGGTCCAGCCCGGAGCTGGCGTACAGCGCCGGCACGCCGGCCTTGGCGAAGTTGAAGTGATCGGAGCGGAAGTAGAAGCCCTTTTCCACGCTGCCCTCGCCGTGCAGCACGCGGCCCTGGCGCTCGGCGATCGGGCGCAGGAGGTCCTCCAGCTCCGATGCGCCGTATCCGGTCACCACGATGTCGCGGGTGCGCCCGATGATGGACATGGCGTCGATGTTGATGACCCCGGCGATGTTGCGCATCGGGAAGGTCGGATGGGCGACGTAGTGCTTGGAACCGAGCAGGCCCGACTCCTCCAGCGTCACCGCGGCAAACAGCACCGAGCGCTTGGGCGCCTGACCGCTGCGCGCGAAGGCTTCGGCGATCTCCAGGATGCCGGCCACGCCCGACGCGTTGTCGATGGCGCCGTTGAAGATCTGCACGCTGCCGTCGGCGGCGACATGGGTGCCCAGATGATCCCAGTGCGCCATGTAGACGACGGCTTCCTCGGGCCGCTCGGAACCCGGCAGCAGCGCCAGCACGTTCCGGGATTCGGAGGTCTTGACCGCGCTTTGAAGCGTGACCGTGAGCGAAGCCGGCAGCGGCACGGCCTTGAAGCCGGGCTTGTTGGCTGCCAGGCGCAGCGCCTCCAGCGACAGGCCGGACTGCGCGAACAGGTCCTGCGCCGCCTCGCCGGTGATCCAGCCCTGCAGCGGCAGGCGCGGCTCGGGATCCTCGCCCGCCGGCAGGTCGTACTGCGCGCCGCTCCAGCTGTTTTCGACCACGCTCCAGCCGTAGCCGGCGCCAGCGGTGTCGTGGATGATCAGCGCCGCGGTCGCGCCCTGGCGCGCGGCTTCCTCGAACTTGTAGGTCCAGCGCCCGTAGTAGGTCATGCGCTTGCCGCCGAACAGCGCGGGATCATCGACGTGGAAGCCGGGATCGTTGACCAGCATCACCACGGTCTTGCCCTTGAGATCCAGCCCGGCGTAGTCGTTCCAGTTTTCCTCGGGCGCCACGGTGCCGTAGCCGACGAACACCATTGGGCTGTCGGTCACCTGCACCGACGCCTCGCCCGTGCGCGTGCCCGCCACCCACTGGCTGCCGAAGGTCCATTCGACGGACTTGTCGCGGATCTTCACCGCCGCTGCCACCGGCGTGGCGGTGGTTTCCACCATCGGCACGGTCTGGAACCAGCGGTCGCCGTTGCCGGGCTGGAGTCCCATGGCGGCAAAACGGTCGCGCAGGTATTCCACCGTCAGGGTTTCGCCCTGCGTGCCAGGCGCGCGGCCGCCGAATTCGTCCGAAGCCAGCGTGGTGATGTCGGCGCGAAAATCCTCCGCGCTGATCGCCGCCTCGAACACGTGCTTGTCCGGCGCGGCGGGAACGCTGTCCGCGGCAGGCGCAGGCGCCGAAACCGGCGCCGCCGGCTCGGAACGTTGGCAGCCGGCGAGCAGGGCGCAGGCCAGAACGGCCGGCAGCAGGGGGAATCGCATGAAAACCTCCAGGGGAATCACGAAGGGGAACCGCCATTGTAGGCGGCTCCGGGAAAAACGGCGGGAGCAGGCGCCTCAGCGTTCGACCGGCTCGGCGTGGGCGACCTTGGCGCCGGGGGCGATGGTCAGCGCCACCTCGCGTTCGAACACCAGCCGGCCTTCCACCGTTGCGCCCGACTCGATCGTCACCTTGGGCGGAGCGCTGCGCCCCAGCGAGATGCCGCGAGGGCGGCGCACGCGGATGTCGCCGTGCACCACGCTGTCGCGACCCACGAGAATGTCGCCGTTGACGGTTTCGATGCCCTGCGCAAGGCTCGCGCCCTCGAGGGTGATCGCCCCGTTGACGTTCTCGATGCTGCCGCCCAGCTCGGCGCGGGTCACGGTGATGGCGCCGTTGACCGCCTCGATGCCGCCGCGCACGCGGCTGCCCGCGCCGATCGAGATATTTCCGCTGACGCTCTCCACGTCGCCTTCGACTTGCACGTTCTCGCCGATGGAAATGCGGCCGTTGACCGTCTCCACACCGCCGACTCGGGCGTTCTCGGACACCTCGACGCGACCGTTGACCGTTTCGACGTCCCCGGCCGTGACGCCGGAATTCACCTCGACCGATCCGTTCACCGTGTCGAGGTCGCCATAGCGCGCGCCGACTTCGGTGCGGATGCTGCCGTTGACCTTGCTGATGTCCTGCTGCGCCAGCGCCAGCGGGCTGACGACGAGTGCGAGCACGAAAATCATCCTGCGCATGACCCTTCTCCTATCGAGGAAACAAAAAACCGTGGTGCAGCGGCGCGAAATGCCTCGTCTCGCGCGCAATCCGCGCGCCAGCGCCGGGCAGCCGCCCTGCCAGCATCCGCTATCATGCGCCCGTTTTTCACTGCCGGAAGTCACGCCGTGTCCCGACCCAAGCCCGTGCTCCTCCTCATCCTCGACGGCTGGGGCCACCGCGAAGACCCGGCCGACAACGCCGTGGCGCAGGCCGATCTGCCGTACTGGCACGCGCTGCTGCGCGACTGCCCGCACACCCTCATCCACACCTCGGGGCTGCACGTGGGCCTGCCCGAGGGGCAGATGGGCAACTCCGAGGTCGGGCACATGAACCTGGGCGCCGGGCGCGTCGTGTACCAGGATCTCACCCGCATCGACGCCGCAATCGCCGACGGCAGCTTCTTCGACAACGAGGAACTCCTCGCCGCCTGCCGCGCCGCGAGGGAGGCCGGCGGCACCCTGCACCTGTTCGGCCTGCTCTCTCCGGGCGGCGTCCACAGCCACGAGGCGCACCTGTTTGCGATGCTGGCCCTGGCAAAGCGCGAAGGCGTGGCGCGCATCGCCGTGCACGCCTTCCTCGATGGCCGCGACACCCCGCCCCAGTCCGCCCGCGCCAGCCTGGAGGCGCTGGCCGGACGCTGCGCCGCGATTCCCGGCGCGCACCTGGCCAGCGTCAGCGGGCGCTACTACGCGATGGACCGCGACAACCGCTGGGATCGCGTGGAAAAAGCCTGGCAGGCGATCGCGCGGGCCGAGTCGCCTCTGCACGCGCGGGACGGCGTGGCGGCGCTGGAAGCCGCCTACGCGCGCGGGGAGACCGACGAATTCGTGCAGCCCACGGTGATCGAGGGCGCCGCGCCGATGCGCGATGGCGACGCGGTGGTGTTCATGAACTTCCGCGCCGACCGCGCGCGCCAGCTCACCGCCTGCTTCGTGCGGCCGGATTTCGACGGCTTCGCCCGCCCCGGCGCGCCGGCGCTGTCGCGCTTCGTGTGCCTGGCCGAATACGACGCCACCCTGCCGGCGCGCGTGGCCTACCCTCCGCAGTCGCTCGCCAACACCCTGCCCGAAGTGCTGGCCGGGTGCGGCCTGACCCAGTTGCGCATTGCCGAGACCGAGAAATACGCCCACGTCACCTTCTTCTTCAACGGCGGGCGCGAGGAGGTCTGGCCGGGCGAGGAGCGCGTGCTGGTGCCCAGCCCCAGGGTCGCCACCTATGACCTGTTGCCGGAAATGAGCGCGCCGGAAGTGACGCGCCGGCTGGTCGAGGCGATCGAACAGCGCCGATTCGACGCGATCATCTGCAACCTCGCCAATCCCGACATGGTCGGCCACACCGGCGACCTTTCCGCCGCGATCCGCGCCGCCGAATCCATCGATGCCGCGCTGGGCGAGATCGTCGCGGCGCTGCGCCGGGTCGGCGGCGAGATGATCCTCACCGCCGACCACGGCAATCTGGAAATGATGCGCGACCCGGAAACCGGCCAGCCGCACACCGCCCACACCACCGGCCCGGTGCCGCTGGTCTATCTCGGCCGTCCCGCGACGCTGGCCGAAAACGGCGCGCTCAAGGACGTCGCGCCCACCCTGCTGCACCTCCTGGGCATCGCGCCGCCGGCCGAGATGAGCGGACACAACCTCGTCACCTTCCGTCCTGCGCGCGCCTGAACCCATGGGCGCGTCGGCCATCCGCGCCCGCCCGCGCACCCGCGCTGTGCGGGCGCTGGCCGTCGCACTGGCGCTGATCGCCGCGCTCGGCACGCTGTCACCCGCCCTTGCCGACAACCCCGCACAGGAGCGCGCCGCGCGCGAAACCGAGGCCGAGCGCAAGCTGGCCCAGGTGCGCGCCCGGATCGCCGAGCTGACCGAAACGCGGCGGGCGCTGGAAGGCGAGCGCGGCGACGCCACGCGCATCCTGCGCGAGGCCGACCAGGCGGTCGACCGGGAAAGCCGCGCGCTGCGCGAGGTCGAAGCACGCATCGCCGAGCAGGAGGCCGAACTTGCGCGACTGGAATCCGAGCGCCAGTCGCTGGCCGCGCGCCTCGGCACGCAGCGCAAGGCGCTGGCGACCCTGCTGCGATCGGCCTACGCGCTGGGCCGCCACGAGCAGCTCAAACTGCTGCTGGCGCAGGACCGCATCGAATCGCTGGCGCGGGTGCTGGCCTACCACCGCTACTTCCAGCGCGACCGCATGGCGCGCATCGACGGGCTCATGCAGGAGCTTGCGGCGCTGGCCGAAGTGGTGCTCCAGGTCCAGGCCCAGCGCCTGACGCTGGACGCCAGCCGAACGGCACAGGCCGCGCAGCTGGCCGATCTGGAGGGTCGGCGCGAGGAGCGACGCGCCGTGCTGGCCGAGCTGGAAGCGCGATTCAAGGACACCGACAGCAGGCTGCTTGCGCTGGGCCGCGACGAACAGGCGTTGGTCGACCTGCTGGAGCGCCTGCGCGACATCTTCGCCGACATCCCCGACCGCCTCGATGCCGCCCAGCCCTTCGCCCAGCGCCGCGGTCGGCTCGGCACGCCGATCACCGGCCCGACCCTGGTCGGTTTCGGCGGCACCCTGCCCGACGGGCGCACCAGCCACGGCTGGCTGATCGAAGCCGAAGGCGGGGCGGCGGTACGCGCCGTGGCGCACGGCAGGGTCGCCTTCGCCGACTGGCTCAAGGGCTACGGTCTGATCCTCATCCTCGACCACGGCGAGGGCTGGATGAGCCTGTACGCACAGAACGACAGCCTGCAGCGCGAAGTCGGCGACTGGGTGGACGCAGGCGACGTGCTGGCCAGCGCCGGCAGCTCGGGCGGGCAGTCGGGCACGGCGCTCTATTTCGAGCTGCGTCGCGGCGGCCGACCGGTGGACCCGCGCGGCTGGTTCCGCGCCCGCTGAAGCCCGCCGCACGCGGTCGGTTCAGCCGCGCGTGCAATAATCCCTCCATGAATCCCGCCTTCCGCCCGCGTCTCCTGGCCGCACTGGCCGCCGCCTTCCTGCTGACCCCGTCCGCGCGCGCCGACACCCCGGCGCCACCCGCCGAAAGCGCGCCGGAAAGCGTTCCTGCGCAGGCCGGGAAAGACGCCGTGAGCCTGGACGAAATCCGCCGTTTCGTTTCGGTGTTCCGCGCCGTCAAGGAAGGGTACGTCGATCCGATCGACGACCAGACCCTGATGCGCGCGGCGATCCGCGGGCTGCTGATCGACCTCGACCCGCACAGCGCCTACCTCGATGCCGAGCAGTCGCGCGCGCTCAGCGAGGCGGCCAGCGGCGCCTACGACGGCCTCGGGCTGGAGGTGATCCAGCAGCCCGACCGCAGCCTGCTGGTGATCGCGCCGATCGACGACACCCCCGCCGCCCGCGCCGGCATCCGCCCGGGCGACGTCATCACCGAAATCGACGGCAAGTCCATCACCGCCGACGGCGTGGATGCAGCCATCGACACCATGCGCGGCGCCCCCGGCAGCCAGACCCGCCTGACCGTGCTGCGCGAGGCGGCGCGCGAGCCGCTCGTGTTCACCCTGACGCGCGAAACCATCCGCGTTTCCAGCGTGCGCGCCCGGCTGCTCGAACCCGGCTACGCCTACCTGCGCATCTCCGCCTTCCAGGCCAACACCAGCCTGGACCTGGAGCGCAAGCTCAAGGAACTGGCCGCAAACGGCAGCAAGCCTCTCCGCGGGCTGGTGCTCGACCTGCGCAGCAATCCCGGCGGCCTGCTGAATGCCGCGGTGGAATCCGCCGACGCCTTCCTCGACGCGGGCGTGATCGTCAGCACGCGCGGGCGGCTCGCGCAATCGCGCAGCGAGGCCACCGCGCACCCCGGCGACCTGCTCGACGGCGCGCCGATCGCGATCCTGGTGGACGGGAACACCGCCAGCGCCGCCGAGGTGCTGGCCGGCGCGCTGCGCGATCACCACCGCGCCCTGGTGCTGGGCAGCACCACCTTCGGCAAAGGTTCGGTGCAAACCGTGCTGCCGCTCGACAACGGGGATTCGATCAAGGTCACCACGGCGCGCTACTACACGCCCAACGGCACCTCGATCCAGGCCACCGGCATCGTTCCGGACATCCTGCTGGAAGAGCGCACCCGCGTCAGCGAAACCGAGACCGACTTCCAGCCGCCCACCCTGCGCGAACGCGATCTGCCCGGCCACCTGCACGGCGACAACGAACCCTCCGCGGAAACGCCGGACGCCGGCGCGATCCAGCCCGCACCCATCCCGCGCGCAGAAGAACTGGACGACGCCGGAGTGCGCGAGGCGCTGAACCTGCTCAAGGGACTGGCGGTTTTCCGCAACCGCCCCGCGAGCGCGGCAGCCGGCCAGAACGCCGCAGCCCCTTCCGCCGCCCCCGCCAAGGCCAAGCCGCAGCCCTGACCGAAGGCATCGACCGGGCGGTGAAAGAACCGCCGGCCGTGCCGCGCCCCGTCAGGACGCGGGACGCTGGTCCTGCATCGGATAGGTCTGCGCTTCCTCCATCTGCAGCGGCTGCGCCGCAGGCGGCGCGTTGCGCGCCGGTGGCTGCGAACGCGACGGCAGGGCGGCGGTGCCGCAGCGCAGGGCCATGAAGCGCTGCTCGCCGGCAACCGGCTCTTCCAGCGGCTGGATCGAATCCGCGCCCAGACCGACGGCCTCGTTGCGCGCCATCGTCTCCAGCTCGTCGCGCACCTTGAGGTCGTTGCGCTGGTAGAAGGCCACCCGATCCTTCACCGAAACCCCGATTTCCCCGCGCCGCGCGCAGCCGTCGGTCGCGGCATCCAGCGACAGGACGCGAACCTGCGTTCCACCCGGACCCATCTTGACCCAGGTGCAGGCACCCAGCAGGAGAAAGGGCAGCGCCAGTGCCACGCGCAGACGGATCATGGATCGCTCCGGAACAAAAAAAGACGGGCGGAGTATGTCACCCCGCCCGTCGCATCGCATGGCTGGACGATGAACCGTCAGCGCAGCTTGTGGCCGTCCGCATCGAGCACCACGACCTCGCCCAGCTCGAGCGCACGCACCGGCTTCTCGATCTTCGACAGATCGCCCACCACCACCCAGGTCAGTGCCTGCGGGTGGATCGCGGCGGCGGCGGCGCGCGCGGCCTCCACGCTCACCGCCTCGGTGCGCGCCTTGAGCGTGGTGACGTAGTCATCGGGACGCTGGTAGCGCACGATGCCGCCGATCGTGCCCATCACCGCGCCGGCGGTTTCGTAGGCACCCGGCAGGCTGAGCATGTTGTTGATCTTGATCTTGTCCAGCTCGTCGGCGCCGATCGGCCGCTTGCCCTCGGCGAAGGCGGCGATGTCATCGCGCATCTCCACGATCGCCTCGGCGGTCTTGTCGATCTGCACCGGCGCGTAGGCGATCCACGGGCGCTGGCCGCGCGCCGCGCTGGTGAAGCTGTAGGCGCCGTAGGCCCACTGCTTTTCCTCGCGCAGTTTCATGTTGAGGCGCGAGGAGAACTTGCCGCCGAGCACGCCGTTGGCCAGATCGAAGTCGAGCGCCGTCGTGTCCATGGTGGAGCCGACCACCTGGCCTACGAGGATATTGGCCTGCACCGCGCCGGGCTGGTCCACCAGGAACACGCGCGGCTTGGCAGGCAGCTCGGCGCGGCCGATGTCGGGCAGGGCCAGGCGGCTGCGCGGGGTTTTCCAGTTGCCGAAACGCGCCTCCAGCAGCGGCAGGATGTCCTTGAGCGTGGTATCGCCGACCACCACGATCGTGACGTTGTCCGGACGGATCAGGTCGGCGTGGAACGCCACCAGGTCCTCGCGCTTGAGCGAACCGATCGAGGCCTCGTCGCCGGTGCCGCTGAAGGGAATCGCGTAGGGATGGCCCGTGCCGTACATCAGCGGCGGCAGCAGGCGATTGGCGACGCCGTTGGGACGGGTCTTTTCCTGCGCGATGCCGGCCAGCCAGGCCTTGCGCACCCGGTCAATCTCCTTGTCGGCGAAGTCCGGGCGAAGCACCACGTCGGCCAGCAGGTCGAGCGAAGGCTCCAGCCTGTCGCGCAGCGCGGAGAGGTAGACGTTGCCGCCGTCGAGCGAGGCGCCCGAACCCAGCTCCGCACCCAGCGTCTGGGCGCGATCGGCCAGCGCCAGCGCGTCCATGCCTGCTGCGCCCTCGTCCATCATGCCCATGGTGAAACTGGCGGTGCCGAGCCTGCGACCGGTGTCGGCGGCGTAGCCGCCGGCGAACTCCAGGCTCACCTGCACCACCGGAATCTCGTGGCGCTCGGCCAGCACCACCCCGATGCCGTTCTTGAGCTTGGTGCGCTGCAACGCCGGGAAGGTGAGGTCGGGGAAGCTCGTGGTTTCCGGCACGCCCTTGGAACGATCGACCTCGCTCCTGACCACGGTGTACTTGGGATCGGGCTTCAGCGTCTTGCCGGCTTCGGCATCGGCGGCACCGGCAGCGGGGCGCGAAGCCTCTTCGGCCGGCACCGGCGGCTTCTCGCCCGGCAGCACCACGAGGGTGTGGTCGCCCTGCGCCAGCCAGCGCGAAGCGGCCTTGCGCAGGTCACCGGCATCCGCCTTCGCCACCAATTCCTGACTGGCGCGGAAGCAGCCCGGATCGCCCGTGAACACGGCGCATTCAGCCAGCGCATCGGCCTTGCCGCCGAAGCCGCCGATGCGTTCGATGCCGCGCACGAAGCCGGCCTGGAACACCGTACGGGCGCGCTCGAGCTCCTGTCCGGTCGGTCCGTTTTCGATGAAACGCTTCACCTCCTCGTCGAGGATCGCCTCGATGCGCGCCACGTGATCGGGCGAGGAGGCGTTGACGATGATTGCGAAGGAGGAGCCCAGCTCGCCGCCCCAGGCGCCGGCCATCACGCTGTCGGCCAGCTTTTCCTCGTGCACCAGTCGTTTGTCCAGGCGCGAGGACTTGCTGCCGCCCAGCACCTGGGAAACCAGCTGCAGGCGATCGAGGTCGGCGGCGCCGAACTGCGGCACGTTCCAGACCCGGTAGACGCGCGCCTGCGCCACGCGATCGCTCATCGTCTCGCGCGTCGAGGTCTTGCGCGGCGCGGGGTCGGGCGCGATCCGGGGCACGCTGATGCTGGCGGGAATGTCGCCGAAGTAGCGCGTGACCTTGTCCTTGGCGGTCGCAAGGTCGATGTCTCCGGCCAGCACCAGCACCGCGTTGTTGGGGCCATACCACGAGCGGAACCAGCCCTTCACGTCGTCCAGCGAGGCGGCATCGAGGTCGGCCATCGAGCCGATCACCGAGCGGTGGTAAGGGTGGTTCGCCGGATAGCTGGACCGGGAGAGCGCATCCCACACCAGCCCGTAGGGCTGGTTCTCGCCCTGGCGCTTCTCGTTCTTGACCACGCCGCGCTGCTCGTCCAGCAGGGACTGGTCGATCGCGCCGAGGAAGTGCCCCATGCGATCGGACTCCATCCACAGCGCCATGTCGAGCGCGCTGGTGGGCACGTTCTCGAAGTAATTGGTGCGATCCTGGTTGGTGGTCCCGTTCTGGCTGGTGGCGCCGACCTTCTCGAAGGGTTCGAAGAATTCCCCCTTGTGGTTCTCCGAGCCCTGGAACATCAGGTGCTCGAACAGGTGGGCGAAACCGCTCTTGCCGATCGGCTCGTTCTTGGCACCGACGTGGTACCAGACGTTGACCGCCACGATGGGTGCCTTGTGGTCCTCGTGCACGATCACCCGCAAGCCGTTGGGCAAGGTGAATTCGCCGTAGGGAATGTCGACCTGCGTCTGGGCGCAGGCCTGGCCGCCGGCCAGCAGGAGGCCCAGCGCCGCGCTCAGGCGGAAGGGACGGGAAATGCGCATCGTCGAAAATCCTGGATGGAAACGGGAAAGCGCGCATTCTAGGTTTCGCAAGCGACAGGCGAACCGGCCAGAGGTCATGCCCCTAACCGTGCAGAAGAACCCTTGCCCTTCTACGCAAGCGGCACGCGATTCGGCCAAAGCCGCGCCCGGCGCAGGCCTCAGCGCCCCGCGACCAGCGCCCACCCGAGCACCGCCAGCACCAGCAGGGCCAGCACGGCGGCCAGCGCCGCCGCTTCCGGATGGCGCCGCAGCCATCTGCCGGTGCGGTAAGCCACAGACGGCACACGCGCCGACACCGGAACGTGTGCGAGGTGGCGGCGCACGTCCTGCGCCAGCGCGCGGGCCGAGTCGTAGCGCTGCGCGGGGTCGCGTCGCAGCGCACGCGCCACGATCGCGTCCAGGTCTCCGCGCAGCCGCGCGGCCGGCAGCGCGAGCGGGTGCGAGGATTCCGCCACGCGGCTGGGAGAGAGCGGTTCGAGTTTCAGGATGCGTTCGGCATAGGACGCCCAGTTGCCGTCGAAGGGCGGATGCGGCGAACGCGCGGTCAGCAGGAGGTGCAGCAGCGCGCCCAGCGCGTAGACGTCGGTGCGCGCGGTCACGGCGCCGCCACCGAGCTGCTCGGGCGCGGCGAACTCGGGCGTCAGGGCGAGCTGGCGCGTGGTGCCGGCTCGCGCGTCGGGCGCGAGCAGCCGGGCGATGCCGAAGTCGAGCAGTTTCACCTGCCCGTCGCCTGCCACGCGGACGTTTCGCGGCTTGAGGTCGCGGTGCACCACCTTGGCCGCGTGCGCGCTCTCCACCGCGTCGCAGATCGCCACGAACACGTCCAGCCGCGCGCGCAGCGCGGGATTGCCCTGCAACCAGAAGTCGAGGTCCTCTCCGTCGGCCAGCTCCATCGCCAGCCACGGCTGGCCATCATCGAGCACGCCGCCATCGATCAGGCGCGCGATGCCCGGGTGATCAAGGCGTGCCAGCAGGCGGCGCTCGCGGTCGAGCTGCTCGCCAAAGCGCGGGTCGCCGCCGCGCAGCAGCTTGATGGCCACGCGCTTGTCGAAGGCGCCGTCTGCGCGCTCGGCGAGGTACACCGCGCCCATGCCGCCCTGCCCGATCCGCTCGCCCAGCCGCCAGGCACCCACGCGCTGACCGCGCCGGTCGACCGCGCGCTCCCGCGTCAGTTCGGCCGCCAGACCGCCCAGCGCCGGAAACCCGTCCTCGGGCGCCAGCGCGCGGCGCAGGTCGTTCTCCAGATCGGGATAGATCTCCCCGCACAGCGCAAGGAAACGCTCGCGCGCCGCGCCTTCCAGCGCCAGCGCGCGGTCGATCAGCGGCTCCAGCCGTTCAAAGCGGGCATCGATGTCGTTCATGCCACCCACGGGACTCGTCCCTCGAACGCCGATTGGGCGGCGCAAGTGCGGCAATTCCCACCCAACGCGGCACGCGGTACGCCCGCATCACCAAATCCGGCGGCACTCCAGGCGTGAACCCATCGGCCTTGGCCTGAAAGACGAACTTGCGCTCGTACCCGGCCAGTTTCTCGGCCAGCACCGCACCCACCTCGCGCGCCACTTCGGCCACGCGGTTGGCGATCCAGTTCGCTTCGCACGCATCCACGCAGCCGAAAGGCAGGTCGGAAAACTCGTTGTCTCCACCGCTCCACTGATCCACGATTTCCGCATTGGCCACATCCACCATGCGGCCCGGCACCTGCACACGCCACGGGCGCGTGGCCGCGCTGACCCGCTGGCTGGCGACCACTTCATAGATCACGATCAGATCGATCCGTGCACCGGGCATGTGCGCCGCGTGTTCCCGAGCCCAGCTCACGTACTCCTGCACCGGGCGGCGCAGGCACTCGGCATCCGGGCACTGCTCGGCCAACCCCAGGGCGGCCTTGTCATGGATGGAGAACCCGGCCTGGATCAGCTGCTCGCTGATCACCGCATCCGCGCGACGCCATGCCGGGTGATTCGGCGCCAAGGTCTCATTGGAGGTTTCGCCGATCACCAAAACCTGCCAACGCACTGTGGCCAGCACCGGCATCGCGCAAGCGAGCAGCGCCAGCAACAGCCCCACCCGGAAAGCGCCCCATCTCACTCCACCGCGTGTTGCTTGCACACCGTTCCCCTGCCGTTGTCGTCAAGCCATGCAAGGCTCATGTGCGGAAAACCCCCTGTATCGCCAAGTCGTACAAGACCCCGCTATGCAAGGAATAGCGCAGGAATCCGGGGGTGGCACGCCGAGGCCGAACGATCCGTCAGGGGCCAAGCATACACAGGCCGCTTGATGGCTTGAAATCGACCTTTGCCAGGCGCATGATTACCATCAACTAACAACGGGAGTTGACAGTAATGAGCGCAGGCATGCCGATCAGCGCCGACCGTGCGCTGAGGGCACTTTCCGAAATGGATCGCTTGCGCCTGGCTGAGCAGGTGTTCATCGAGGCTGGCATCCATTCACTGTTGCCCCAGATCCATCCCATCGCCGCCACCTTGCCGGAAGCCGAAGCCAGCGCACTGGCACACGTTGGGTTGAAGCCAACAGCCAAGACGCGGGCGAATGCGGCAAAGTCTCGCGCGCGATATGCGACAACGTATCTGGATCTGTTCAACAACGCCGACACCTCGATGGAACTGGCCGCAAAGCTGGGGCTGGATCCCAGCCGAATCCGCCAGCGCATCCGAGAGCAGTCGCTGCTGTCGATTGAGCTCAACGGAGAACGGCGAGTGCCGCGCTTCCAGTTCCAGGGCAAGGTTGAAGTTCCCGGCTTGTCCAAGGTGTTGTCCGCCACCTCGATGCTGTCGCAGGTCGCGTTCGCGATGTGGTTTCTGTCCCCGACGCCGGATCTGGAAATCGAACCGGACGCCGTGCCGGTATCACCACGCGAATGGCTTCTGCGAACCGGCGATGTCGCGGCGGTGCTGGCACTGGCGGAAAGCCTGTAGTGGCAAAGCTGCCATCACCACCCTCCGACGGACGGTTGGGCAAGCTGTCTGCGCCCGTGCGGCTGCTGAAACCTGGAATGTGGCTGGCTCGAATCGGATTTGCCGGCGGAGATCACCCTTCGGCATGGAGCCAACTGCGACATTGGGGACCGGGCGCTGGGCGCTTTGATCATCACCTGCCTGATGAAAACGGCCAGCCACACCAGCAACAGCGCGGCATCCTCTATGCCGCAGCCGACTATCGAACCTGCATTGCCGAAGTGTTCCAGCAAACCCGCGTGGTGGATGTGACATTGAGGCTGCCGTATCTGGCGGTGTGGCAGAACACGGCCATCTTGCAGCTCCTCGATCTGACAGGAGCATTCGTGACGCGCATGGGAGCCTCTACCGCCATCCATTCCGGCAATCGAGGGCGTACCCGGCAATGGGCACAAGTGCTGTACGCGGCCTGGCCTGAATTGGACGGCATCGCCTACTGCAGTTTCATGAATGGAAACGCCGAGTCTTTCGCCCTGAACGAGCGTGCATTGGCGAAGCACCCCTTTCCTGACAGGCCAGCCAGTTTGAGGATGTTGGGCGACCCCTTGATAGCCAATGAAATGGACGATGCTGCGTGGCGGCTGGGGTACATCGTCAAGCGTTGATTTCTGGAAGGGGATCTGGTTGCTCCAGAGTGGTGTGCGTGGGGGACAAGCGAAGCGCTGCCGGGTTGCGCCGCGATGTGCTGCCAGGATGGGCATTGGAGGTTATGAGCGGATGGGCGCAGGTTCTTCGCTCGCTTTCAGATAATCGAACAATTCCATTCGAATCGCTGATTCAACGATGTCTTTCATCACAAATCAAACGATTCCGTTCGATTCATCGACATGCGCTCTCCTTCATGCAACAATCGAACAAAATCATTCGTTACCCGGCCATGACCACCCTCCCCAACGAAAAAGCCCTCGGCCAGTTGATCCGCGGACAGCGTCGCATGCAGCGCTTGCGGCAGGACGATCTTGCCGCAGCGCTGGGCACCAGCCACGTGTTCCTGCGCAAGCTGGAGCGCGGCGAGGTGCAGCAGGTGCAGCGGCTTTTCGCCGTGCTGGCTGATCTTGGCATCACGCTGCACGCCAGGGTGCCCGGTTCCGATGATGCTGCGGCATGAACACAGGCCGACAACTTGAGCTGTGGCTGGGGCGGCAACGCATCGGCCGCCTGGACGAGCAAGGCAGCGTCTGGGCTTTCGAGTACGACCGTGCCTGGCAGGTGGAAGGCTTCGATCTCTCGCCCCAGCTTCCGCGCCAGGAGTCACCGCACGTGGATGGCGCAAGCGATCGCCCGGTGCAGTGGTTTTTCGACAACCTGCTGCCGGAGGATGCGGCGCGCGATGTGCTCGCCGCCGAGCTTTCGCTGGCCAGTGCCGATGCTTTCGGGTTGCTCACCGCATTGGGGGCCGAATCGGCAGGTGCGTGGACGCTCCGCCCGCCTGGCGCAGAGGGTCCGGAATCCGGCCTGGTGCCGCTGCCGTTTGCGGTGCTGTCGCGTCGCATTGCCGCCATGCCGCGCTTCTCGTTGCAGCACGATGCGCCCAAACGCATGTCGCTGGCTGGTGCGCAGCACAAGCTGGCGATCGTGGTCGATGGCGATTCGTGGTTCGAGCCGCGTGGCGACAGCGCGTCCACCCACATCCTCAAGCCCGATCATCCGCAGGTCGAGCACTGGCCGCACAGCGCCTTCAACGAAAGCCTGTGCATGAGGCTGGCCGAGGCGGCCGGGCTGAACGCGCCAGCGACGTCCTTTCATCGCGTGCCGCAGCCCGTGTACCTGGTGCAGCGCTTCGACCGCCGCCGTGGTGCTGATGGGCAAGTGGAACGCCTGCCCGCCATTGACGCCTGCCAGTTGCTGGGCGTGGATCGCAGCTACAAGTATCGTCTGAGCACGCCCGAAACCCTGCGCGAAGTAGCCGCGCGCTGCACGAAGCCGGCGGCCACCCGGCTGGCGCTGCTGCGCTGGACGATCTTCAATCTGCTGATCGGAAACGGCGATGCACACCTGAAAAATCTCTCGTTCCTCATCGGCACGGCCGGCGTTGAACTGGCACCGTTCTACGATCTTCTCAGCACCGCCATCTATCGCCAGCATCCGAGCTTCGACCGCCCGGATTGGGCCGCCGCCGAGGTGTCGCTGCCGCACGGCGAGTTGCGCAGATTCGGCGATCTCAACCGCGAGCGTCTGACCGAACTGGCCCGTGCATTGGCGATTGCGCCAGCAGCGGCACAGCGCGAAGCCGGGCGGATGATCGAGCGTTTGCGCATGGCCTTCCTGCAACTGGAAGCACAATGGCAGGTCGCACCCATGGATCGTGCACCGGATGGGGGCGAGTGGCGGCTGTTTCGCTCGCTCGGTGCCGGCTTGTTTACCGAGCAAGCGCGGCGGCTGGCAAGGTGAATGCGCCTGCTCGGAATCCCGCCATGGGATGCAGGCATTCAACCCCTGTGAAATCGGTGGATGGGTTGCCAGTCGCGTTCGCGCCAGTATGCAGGGTGTGGCGCGGACTGATAGCCGAAGTCGTCCAAATGGGTGCGGTGCGGCTCCCAGCGTTTGACGGACGATGGCAGCAGGCGGAAAACCTGCGTGTAGGGGGTGAGGTCGTCGCAAGATCTGGCGAACGCACCGCTACCAAAGCTCATGTTCACTGCGGCGATGGAGTAGCGGCTTCGTTGCGGTTTCACCCCACGGTGGTTAGTCAATACCAGCGGAAATCACCCCACAGGCGCGAGACGATGCGCGCGGCAGTCGTGCCGCGGTTTCCGGGTCCGCCAGGTACTGGACAAGCCTCTATCCGTTGTTCCAGCGCACGCTGGAACCCATTCCAAAACAGCAACATGGATCCCAGCCTACGCTGGGATGACGACTTGTTAAGACCTTCCCTAACCGACCGCCTGCGTGTGTCCGATGCCATCACATCCCCGGGCCGATTCCGTCGCACGGGCAAACCGGCGTTCGAGGCTCCGGAGTCACCCGCGACACGATCCCGTCCTACCAGGTGGAGAGGCCCAGCGCCTCGCCGATGCGATACCAGGTGCGGCGCGAGAAAGCATCGTCGGCGTAACGCGCGTACTCGACGCTGAAGCCGCGCCCGGGCGGGTTGGACCAGGCTTCATCGAACCAGTCCGCGGCGTCGCGCATCGCGGGGTGGTCGGCCGGGGCGGCGAGCTGCACGCTGGTTTCCAGATTGAGATCGTCGAGGTTGCGCCGGGTGAAGTTGGCCGATCCCAGGAGCAGCACGGACCCTTGTTCGCCCTGGTGCAGCAGGAACTTGGCGTGGCACTGCTCGCCGTGGGTATCGCACCAGCGCACGGGAACGCCCGCATCGACCAGCTCGGCCGCGACCTGGCGGTTGGGCACGCCGTTCTTCTTGCGCCCGAAGGCGTCCTCGTTGGGATCGAGCAGCACCCGCAGCGCCGCCCCGCGCGCCTTGGCCGCAAGCAGCGCCCCGACCACGGCGCGGTGCGAGAGATAGAACATCGCCAGGTCCACGCGCTCGCCCGGGCCCGCCACCGCCAGCGTCTCCAGCACCGCGTCGCGGATCGCCGATTCGGTCAGCACGCGCAGCCGTGGCCCCGCGACCTGCGCTTCCGGCGCCGGTGCGGGAAGGTCCGCCAGCCGCGCGCCGGAAAACGCCGCCACCGCCGCCTCGCTGGCGAGGAGGTCGAGCGCCGCATCGCCCGAGAAACGCAGCGCCACGTTGCCGTGCGCGCTGCTGGCATCGTGCGGGTTGGCCGAGGTCACCAGCGCCTCCCAGCTCTCGCCACGATCGACCACCAGAATCTTGCGGTGGTTGGCGCGGAAGTTGGGCAGGGCCAGCCAGCCGCGCAGCGTGATCGGATCGGCGCCGAAGGGATCGGGCAGCCAGCCGGTGCCGGATGAATTCCCGGCCCATTCGCAGCACAGCGCCCAGGGGCCGGACCAGAGCGGGTTGGAGGCCCTCAGGCGGGAAAGATCGGTGAAGACGACCGTCGCGCCGGCGGCTTCGAGCCGGTCCAGCGGCGGCGAGCGCAAGGAGCCGTAGACGGTGTTGATCGGATCGGTGATGAAAGCCACCCGCAGCGCCGGTACCTGCGCCATGCGCTTCGCCAGCGCCTGCTCCAGCTCGGCGCTCAGGGGCCGCAGCGGCGCGCCGCCCGCGCCGGCGAAGTCGTTGAACAGGAACGCATCGAGCACGATCCGCCGCCGCGCCTGCCCGATCATGGAAAAGACCGCGTCGAAGACCTGCTGCTCGCTGTGGCGCGCGCCTTCGGCATCGACGAAGGTTCGATCGGCGAGAAAGCCCGCCTCGGGCGCCGCGCGCCACGGAAATGCGTGGCCCACGCCCTCGGGCAGCGGCTTGTACGCCTGCCACAGCGCGCTGGCCAGCCACAGCGCGCCCAGCGCCATTGCCCAGCGCAGCCATCGCCTCCGCTTCGCCATCGCACGCTCCCTGCCAGCTTCCGGGGCGCAGCATGACACGGCGCACGGCGGCCGCGTTGCTACACTGCGCGATTCCCGAACTTCAGCGCAGCAAGGCCATGAGCAAGACCCGCGTCCTGACCGGCATCACCACCACCGGCACCCCGCACCTTGGCAACTACGTCGGCGCGATCCGCCCCGCCGTGGCCGCAAGCCTCGGCCCGGACGTGGACGCCTTCTACTTCCTCGCCGACTACCACGCCCTGATCAAGTGCGACGATCCGGCGCGGATCGAGCGTTCGCGGCTGGAAATCGCGGCGACCTGGCTGGCCGCGGGGCTGGATCCGGAGCGGACCACCTTCTACCGCCAGTCCGACATCCCGCAGATTCCCGAGCTGACCTGGCTTCTGACCTGCGTCACCGCCAAGGGACTGATGAACCGAGCGCACGCCTACAAGGCCTCGGTGGATGCCAATGTGGCCGCAGGAGAAGACCCGGATTCGGGCATCACCATGGGCCTGTACAGCTACCCGATCCTGATGGCCGCCGACATCCTGATCTTCAACGCGCACAAGGTGCCGGTGGGGCGCGACCAGGTGCAGCACATCGAGATGGCGCGCGATGTGGCGGCGCGCTTCAACCACCTGTTCGGCGGCGGGCGCGAGTTCTTCGTGCTGCCCGAGGCGCAGGTCGAGGAACAGGTCGCCACCCTGCCCGGTCTGGACGGGCGCAAGATGTCCAAGAGCTACGACAACACCATCCCGCTGTTCGAGGGCGGCGCGAAACTGCTCAAGGACAGCATCGCGCGCATCGTCACCGACTCGCGCGCGCCGGGCGAGCCGAAGGATCCCGATTCCAACGCGCTGGCCACGCTCTACCAGGCCTTCGCCGACGCCGAAGACACCGTGACCTACCGCGCCGCGCTGAGTGCAGGACTTTCCTGGGGCGAGGCCAAGGCGCGGCTGTTCCAGACCATCGACGCGCAGGTCGCGCCGCTGCGCGAACGCTACGAGGCCCTGATCGCGCGTCCCGCCGAGATCGAGGACATCCTCCAGGCCGGCGCGCAAAAGGCCCGCGCCCACGCCGCGCCGCTGCTGGAGGAACTGCGCGAGGCGGTGGGCCTGCGCTCTTTCCAGCGCCTGGCCTGCGCCGTGAAACGGCAGGACGTCGACACCGGCGAAGCCGCGAAGCCGCCCGTCTTCAAGCAGTACCGCGAGGCCGACGGGAAGTTCTACTTCAAGCTGATCGATGCCGATGGCCGCCTGCTGCTGCAAAGCCCGGGCCACGCCTCGCCGCGCGACGCCGGCCAGCGCGTGGCTGCGCTCAAGGCCGATCCGAACGGCGCGCTCGCCGAAGGCGAAGTCCCGGGCGAGAACGTCAGCGCCGCCGAACTCGCCGCCGCGCTCGCGCGTTTTTCCGAAGCCTGACCGCCCCGGAGGCTAGCGTGCAGTTCCTCAGCCTGATCCTGTTCCTTCCCACCTTCTTCGTCATGGGCGCGCTGTTCCTGCTGTTTCCGCGCGAAACCGCGGGCGGGCGGCGGCGCGTCTTCGACCTCTTCGTGCTCGCGCTCTCGCTGGTGCTGAGCATCTTCGCCATGCTCTGGGGCTACCGGCACTCCGGCCCGGACGCAGGAGCGATCTGGAAGCAGGTACTGGCGGCGCTGATGGCCTACGGCGCCTTCGTCCTCGTCGGCGCCATCGCGCTGCCGCTGCGCGCGCGGCTGTTCCGGCGCGCCTGAGCCAACCGCAGGAAACGCGAACCATGGACCACGGCATCCACGTCCTCGACACCGGCTTCCACCGCGCGCGCTTCGACGCCGCCTACCTGATCGTCGAGAACGGCCGCGCCGCCTTCATCGACTGCGGCACCTCGCACTCGGTGCCTGCGCTGCTGCGCGGGCTGGAAGCCGCAGGCCTCGCGCCGGCCGACGTGGACTGGCTGATCCTCACCCACGTCCATCTGGACCACGCCGGCGGCGCCGGCGCCCTGCTCCAGCAGCTGCCGAATGCCCGCGCCGTGGTCCACCCGCGCGGCGCGCCGCACATGGTCGATCCGGCGCGGCTCATCGCCGGTGCCACCGCGGTCTACGGCGAAGAGGAAATGGCGCGCAGCTACGGCAGCATCGTGCCGATTCCCGAGCACCGCGTGGATCTCGCGCGCGACGGCCACGTCGTGGACCTTGCCGGCCGCAGGCTCGCGTGCATCGACACCCCCGGCCACGCCCTGCACCATCTGTGCGTGTGGGACGAGGCCAGCCGCAGCGTCTTTTCCGGCGACACCTTCGGCATCTCCTACCGCGAGCTGGATTCGGCCGCCGGCGCCTTCGTGTTCCCCACCACCACGCCGGTGCAGTTCGATCCCGAAGCGCTCAAGACCTCCATCGCGCGCCTCGCGGCGCTGGAGCCGGCGCGCGTCTTCGTCACCCACTTCGGCGCGGTCGAAGACGTCGCGCGCCACGCGCGCGAGCTGGCCGGGTGGATCGACGCCATGGTCGAAGGCGCCCTGCCGCTGGCCGAGGCCGCGGACCGCCACGCGGCGCTGGTCGCGATGCTGGATGCGCTCTACGTGCCGCGCGCCGCGGCGCACTCCGGCCTCGCCCCCGACGCCGTGCGCGAGCTGATCGGCATGGACATCGAACTCAACGCCCAGGGCCTGGGCGTGTGGCTGGATCGCCAGCGCCGCCGCGCCTGACGCCACCTGCTGCGCCCACCCGAACCGCCCTGCGGCCGTGCGCGGCAGAAAGCTGCCCGGCACACTTCCTTCGCACGCAGCTCATTCCGATCGCCCGAGCCGCTGCTCCAGCAGCGCCGCAAGCCGCGCCGCCGCCTGCGCGACGCGGGCCTCGGCCTGCGGGCGGTGCGCGTCGAGGTAGCCTTTCGGCAGTTTCCCCGGGCGCCTGGGGTAGACCCCGTCGGCATCGAGCAGCCGGCACGACTCCAGCGCCCAGTCGCGGAACGCCATCGGTTCGGTGGCGCTCGCGGCCACCCGCGAGGCGAGCCGGTCGCGGTAGCCGGATAAATCCAGCCCGGCGCTCTTGAGGAGGTCGTAGTCCCACACCGCGTGCAGGTTGCTGCCCTGCCCGTTCACGTTCACCTGGAAGCGGTTGCCGCCGCGGTCGTCGCGATTTCCGGCGTGCATGGGCTGGTGGATGTCGCCGGCAAAGTGCACCACGAACTTGAGCGCCTCCAGCCGCTTCTCGCCGGGCAGCGTGCGGTCGCCCAGCGCGGTGGAATATCGATCCAGCGCCGCGACCACGCAGGCTCCGTCCGGGCAGTCGCGCGCCGGTTCATAGGCGCAGCTGCGGTAGGGGAAATTGACGTAGTGCAGCGTTCCGGTGGCCTCGAAGCCGGGCTGCTTGCGGATCTCGTCGGCCCAGGAGGCGATGTTGCGGATATCCGCTCCCGGCTCCAGTGCCAGCAGCGCGTCCACCTGCGCCCGGGTCGCGGGCGACAGCCGGTCGTAGGCCAGCTGCGCCACCAGACGATGGCCGAAGGCGGTCCAGCCGTGCGCGGCAGTGGCGAGGGTCAGCCCCAGAAGAAGGGCCGCGACGGTCAGGAATTTCTGCATCATCGAAAGTTCGCCGTGTCGTGGATGGGTTCCGGCGCCTGCTCCAGGGCCAGCAGCCAGGGCTGGGCCAGCGCGGCCTCCTCGCAGTTGTCCCCCGGGCCGATGCGGTCGACCACGAGGAAGTCGCCCGTGGCCTCCAGCGCCAGCAGCGGGTGGTGCCAGGTGCCGCGCCGGAAGTTGACGCCCGCTCCGTCGCGCGCAAGGAAGGCGCGCGGCGCGGCCTCGGGCGATGCCGCCACGACCACCAGCCAGGGCCGCGCGTGCAGCGGCACGAAGGCCTGGCTGCCGAGCGGGTGGCGTTCGAGCATCGTGATGGCAATCGGCAGGGCGCGCGGTTCGGCGCGAAACAGGCTGATTCCGATCCGCCCGCCCTCGCCCGCCGACTCGGCCAGCGCCAGCGCGTGGAAACGCTGCGCGGTGCCGGCGTTGATCTGCCACACCTCGCGCGCCGCATCCGGCGATATCACCTCGCCGAAGGGCGCGAAGGCTTCGGGCGTCAGCGCCTCGATCGGCAGCCGCCTCACACGGGCCGGCCCCAGAGCCGCAGCCGGGACACGCCGCCGTCGGGGATCATGTTGAAGCGCACGTGGCTCACCGGCCCGAGTGCGCGCAGTTCGCTGCGGAAGACGTGGATCGCGTCGGCGCGCATCGGCTGCTCGGGCAGGAGTTCTTCCCAGAACATGGCCTGGGTCACCAGCGATTCGGGCGCGCCGCCCTCCACGCGCGCGGCCTGGATCGAACAGCGGTCGGGGAAATTGCCCTTGAAGTGCGCGGTGTCGATCTCGATGCGCTCGACCACGCCCGGGTGGCCCAGCGCGATCAGGCACCAGTCGCTGCCCGGCTCGCGCCGACGGCGGGTTTCCCAGCCGTCGCCCATGTTCACCCCGCGCCCGGGCAGCAGCATCACCGAGGCCGGGCCGAAGTGCTCGTTGTTGGCGGCCAGCGCGGTGCCGCCGTGGAGCGCGGAGGAAAGCTCGATCAGGCCGTCCTCCCCCGCGCCGCGGGGATCGAACGCCGGCATGCCGTAGGCGCGAAAGCGCGCGATGCCGCCGTCCGGGTGGATGTTGAGCCGCAGGTGCGTCACCGGCCGCGCCTCGGACAGCGCGAAATAGTGGTGGCTGTTGCCGCGCAGCGCGACCGGGGCCAGCAGCGGAAACCACGCTGCATCCTCGCCCGGATTCTCCCCGTCGGCCAGGCAGCAGGCGTCCACGGATGCGCCCGGCGGAAAGTTGCCGGTGAAGTGCGAGGTGTCGATGTCCAGCCCGGCCAGCGTGCCGCGGCGCGCCAGCCGCACGATGCACCAGTCGTGCCCGCCGCGCCGGCGGCGGCGCGATTCCCAGCCGTCCATCCATTTGCCGTGCTCGTCGTAGCGCCCGGGGTAGAACTGCGCCGGCGCCGGATCGAGCATTCGTTCTTTCGCGGCGAAAAACTCGTCGCTGGCGGCCAGCGCCACCGCGCCCAGGCGCGGGTCGGCGAGGTTCACGCAGCGGCGGACGAAGGCGGGGGCGTCGGGATCGTGCGGGGCGGCGGCCATGGCGGTTTCGCGGTCGGGAAAGACCGCCATTCAACCCCAAACCCCGGGGAAATGACAGGCGCGGCCCGCCTCACCCGCCCAGCAGCGCCTCCAGCCGGAAGCGCGCGATTCGGTCGATCTGGCGCAGCGCCTCGGCGCGTTCGTCCCGGGCCTCGTTGGGCAGGCGCGCGGCGAGGTTGGCGAGGATGCTGGCGCGGGTGTGGCCCTTCACCGCGAGGATGAAGGGAAATCCGAACTTCGCTTGATAGGCGTCGTTGAGCGCGGTCAGCCGCGCGAATTCTTCCGGCGAGCACCGATCCAGCCCGGCGCCGCGCTGCTCGCTGCGGGAGGACTCGGTGAGATCCCCCGCGATCGCGGCGCGTCCGGCGAGCTGGGGATGCGCTCGGATCAGGGCCATCTGCGCGGCATCGCCGGCCTCCGCAACCGCGCGCGCCATCGCCTGCGCCAGCGCGTCCGGGTCGGCAAACGGCCGCGCCGCGAGCCCCGCCTCGGCCACCCAGGGCGAATGCTCGTAGATGCCGCCGAGCGCGGCGAGGAAGTCGGCCGGCGCGGCGGCGTTGAGCGCATCGAGATTCATGCGGACCGGCTCCCGTCCCGCGGCGCGCCCGGCACGAAGGGATGCCGTTCGCGCCAGTGCCGGGCGATGTCCACGCGCCGGCACACCCACACCTTCTCGTGCGCGGCGAGGTGGTCGAGAAAGCGCTGCAGCGCGACGAAGCGCCCGGGCCGCCCCAGCAGGCGCGCGTGCATCCCGACCGACATCATGCGCGGGGTTTCGGCGCCTTCCGCGTAGAGCACATCGAAGCTGTCGCGCAGGTATTCGAAGAACTGGCCCGCGGTGTGGAAGCCCTGCGGCGTGGCAAAGCGCATGTCGTTGGCATCCAGCGTGTAGGGCACGATGAGCTGCGGCACGCGCGCGCCGCCGGAGACCGCCACCTCCATCCAGAACGGCAGCTCGTCGCCGTAGTAGTCGGCGTCGTAGAGAAAGCCGCCGTGCTCGGCCACCAGCCGCCGCGTGTTGGGGCTGTCGCGCCCGGTGTACCAGCCCTGCGGCGGCGCGCCGGTGAGCGCGGTGTGGATCTCCACCGCGCGGCGCAGGTGCTCGCGCTCGGTGTCGATGTCCATGTCCTGGTAGTGGATCCAGCGCCAGCCGTGCGAGGCGATCTCGTGGCCCTGTTCGAGGCAGGCCGCCACCAGTTCTGGATTGCGCTGCATCGCCATCGCCACGCCGAACACGGTGAGCGGAAGGCTCCGTCGCTCGAACTCCCGCAGGATGCGCCAGGCGCCCACGCGCGAGCCGTACTCGTAGATCGACTCCATGCTCATGTGGCGCGCCGGATACGCCACCGCACCGATGATCTCCGAGAGAAACTGCTCGCTGCCGGCATCGCCGTGCAGCACGCAGTTTTCTCCGCCCTCTTCCAGGTTCAGCACGAACTGCACCGCGATGCGCGCACCGCCCGGCCAGTCGGCAAAGGGCGGGTGGCGTCCGTAGCCGGCGAGGTCGCGGGGATAGTCGGGGGTCATCGGCATGGTGGAACCGGGCGCGTGAGGAACCGCGCCAAGCCTAGCATTGCCGCCGCCGCAGGTCGGGGCTACGCCCCCGACGCGGTGTTCGATGTGCCCGCCATGTCGGCCGCGCAGGGACGACCCATGTATGGACTCGCCTGCTTCTCGTAGGTGCCGAGCTTGCTCGGCACTGTGCGGAGCAAGCTCCGCACCTATGCTGGGATGACGACGATCCAACCGGCCGGTATCGGGGTTGGCGCGGGCTTTCCCTACGCTTCGTCCACTTCGGCAAACAGCGTGGCGGCGTCGATGGCAAGCTGCACCGAGGCCAGTTCGATGCCTTCGTCCGGCTCGAACGGGTGCAGCACCCACAGGCCGTCGGCCCCCTTGCGGTAGACATCGCTGCGGCGCGTGGCCGGGTCGATCAGGGCCAGCTCGCGCAGACTTTCGATGCGGCGGTAGTGGCTGAACTTGTCGCCGCGGTCGTAGGCGGCGGTGGAGTGCGAAAGCACTTCCACGATCAGGACCGGCTCGCGCTTGACCAATGACTGCTGGCGATCGGCGGGGCTGCAGGTGACCAGGACATCCGGATAGAAGATGCGCTCGTCCACCTGCAGCTTCATGTCGAGCATGAGCGCGCGACAGGGACCACCGACGAGGTGCTGGCGCAGGGCCATGGCCACGTTGAGCGTGGTGGTGACGTGGCGTTCCTCGGCACCGGACATGGCGAAGATATCGCCATCGACGAACTCGTGCCGCTCGGGCTGCAGCGCTTCCCAGGCGAGGAACTCGTTCAGCGTCATGGCGCTCTTGCCGGCAGGCTCTCCCATGCGAGGCTCCTCGAAGGCGGGACGTCGGCCCGATTATCCACGAACCGGATGGCGATGCATCCGCCGCCTCAGTGCAGCAGCAGCGCCACCAGGCTCAGGAACAGGCCCATGCTGGTGATGTCGGTGGCGACCGACAGGAAGATGGCCGAGGCGGTGGCGGGGTCGGCGCCGAGGCGGCGCAGCAGCATCGGGATGGCGCTGCCGGCCAGGCCCGCGAACATGCAGCTCACCGACAGCGCCGCGAAGATGGTGGCGGCCAGCCAGAGCGGGGAAACCTGCTGCTGCGAGCGCGCCACGAAGTAGAGCGCGGTGCCGGCCAGCAGGCCGCTGATCGCGCCGTTCAGAAGGCCCAGCCAGGCCTCCTTGGCCAGCACTTTCCACGGCGAGGTGTCGCGCAGTTCGCCCAGGGTCATGCCGCGGATCGTGACCGCCAGCGCCTGCGCGCCGAGGTTGCTGCACTGGCCCGACATCACCGGCAGGAAGGCGGCGAGGAGGACGAGCTGGTTGATCGTCGATTCGAACAGGCCCACCACGGTGGCCGCGCCGAAGGCGATCAGCATGTTGAGCAGGAGCCAGGGATTGCGGAAGCGGAAGCTGCGCTGCCAGGGCGTGGCCAGGCGTTCTTCCTTTTCCACGCCGACCATCGCGCCGGCCTGCGCGGAGATTTCGAAGGCCTGCTGCTCGAACAGCGCCTGCCCCTTGACCACGCCGAGCAGTCGGCCGGCTTCGTCGCAGACCGGGTAGATGGGGAAGTGGCGCTTGACCACGGCGCGCATCGCGTCCACGAACTTCTGCTCGGGATGCAGCGAGAACGGCTCGCGCAGCATGATGTCCGCGAGCGTGGCGGCGGGGTCGGCGAACACCAGTTCGCGGAAGGCGACCACGCCGACGAGGCGGCCGTCCGGCTCGGTGACGAACACGTAGACAACCATGCGCTGACGCACGATTTCGCGCAGGGTTTCGATCACGCTGCCGGCGCTGGCGCCGGGCGGGAACACCGCCGGGGGTTTTTCCATCAGGCGTCCGACCGTGCCTTCGGGAAAGGTGTGACCGACCAGCCACAGCGGCTCGCGACCGAACGGCGTGGCGGAGGCGATGCGCTCGCGTCGCGCCGGCTCGAATTCCTCCAGCACCTCGACCGCGTGGCCGATGTGCATGCGGCAGAGCACATCTGCGATGCGCGCGTCGGGCAGGGCCTTGAGCAGGTCGGCACCGCTGCGCGGATCGCGCCGCGCGACCCTGGAAATGAGTGCCTGGGTATCGTCCATCGGGTTCCCCGGAGGTGGCGCGGTCACTGTAGCCGATGCCCTTTCCGTGCGGGCGCCCGCAGGTCGCGCAGGATTTCGCGCGCGGCGTTGCGCCCGGGAAGGCCGGTGACGCCGCCACCGGGGTGGGTGCCCGAGCCGCACAGGTACAGGCCGGGCAGCGCGCTGCGGTAGTTGCCCTGGCCCAGCAGCGGGCGCGCGCTGAACATCTGGTCCAGCCCGAGCGCGCCGTGGAAGATGTCCCCGCCCACGAGCCCGAATTCGCGCTCCAGATCGAGCGGGGAAAGCGCGCGCCAGCCCAGCACGCTGCGCGCGAAGTTGGGAGCCACGCGGTCCACGGTATCGATCATGAGTTTGGCGACCGTATCGCGGTGCGCGTCCCAGCCGCCTTCGACCTCCGGGTTCACGTGCTGGCAGAACAGGCTGGCGACGTGCCGGCCGGGCGGGGCGAGGCTGTCGTCGAGGGTGGAGGAAATCACCAGCTCCACGATCGGCTCGCGCGCCCAGCCGGGGTTGTGCTCGCGCGATTTGGCGTCGAAGTAGGCGCGCTCCATGTAGGCCAGGGACGGCCCGATCAGGATGCCGCTCTGGTGGTGCGACGCGAGCGCGGTGCCGGGTGCGCAGGTGAAATCGGGCAGCTCCGTCAGCGCCACGTTCATGCGGAAGGTGCCCGAGCCGCAGCGGTAGCGCACGATGCGTTCGCGCAGCTCCTCGGGCTGGGCTTCCTGCGGCACCAGGCGCTGGTAGAGCAGCTTGGGGTTGAGGTTGGAAACCACGCAGCGCGCGCGGAACTCGCGGCCGTCTTCCAGCACCGCGCCGATGGCGCGGCCGTTTTCCATCCGCAACTGGGCGACCGGCGCGTCGGTGAGGATCGTCACGCCGCGCGCGCGGCATTCGGCCGCCATCGCCCGGGTGATCGCGCCCATGCCGCCGATGGCGTGGCCCCAGACGCCGGATTTGCCGTTGGTTTCGCCGAAGACGTGGTGCAGGAGCACATAGGCGCTGCCCGGAGTCCAGGGGCTGGCGAAGTTTCCCACCACCGAATCCCAGCCCAGCGCCGCCTTCAGCGGTTCACACTCGAACCACTGGTCGAGCAGTTCACCCGCGGACTTGGTGAAAAGATCGAGCAGGTCGCGCCGTCCGCGCATGTCGAGCCGGCGCAGCTCGCGCGTCACCTTCCACGAGGCCAGCCAGTCCGCGAGCACGAAGCGGTCGCTGAGGTTGGGCGGGGTGCGGTCCATCAGCACGCGCAGCACCGCCACCACCCGGTCGAGCATGGCGTGGTACTCGGGCAGGCGCTGCGCGTCGCGCGGCGAGCGCCGCGCCAGTTCGGCCATTCCCGCCTCGCCGCCCAGGCGGAAGGCGCTGCCGTCGGGCAGCGGCAGGAAGTTGGCGTAGGGCCGCTCCACCACGCGCAGGCCGTGTTCGCGCAGGCGCAGGTCGGCGCTCACCTGCGGGTTGAGAAGGCTCACCGTGTAGCTGGCGGTGGAATTGCGGAATCCCGGGTGGAACTCCTCGGTGACCGCTGCCCCGCCCACGATGCCGCGACGCTCCAGCACGGTGACTTTCAGCCCGCTGGCCGCGAGGTAGGCCGCGCAGACCAGTCCGTTGTGGCCGCCGCCGATGAGGAGGGCATCGCAGGTCTGCATGGCTCGAATTCCTGAAGGCAAGGCGCGATTATCGGCATGCCGGGCGTTTCCGTCTGCACCTTTGGCAATTAGGATGCCGCGCAACGGAGCAACTCGGATGCGGAGTCGATGGCAGCACACCTGCCCGAATGGATGCAGAACTGGCCGGCGCTGGTGCAGCCGGGGTTGAAGATCGCCCTGATCGTGGCGATCGCGCAGCTGCTGCGCTGGCTGTCGCGGCGGCTGCTCGGGCGCAGCGCCCTGCCGCCCAACGTGCGCACGGTGGCGCGCCGGCTCGTCAGCTTCGTCATCTTCGCCGCCGCCAGCCTGATGGTGCTGGACGTGCTCGGCGTCTCGGCCACGGTGCTGTGGACCGCCTTCACCAGCTTCGCGGCGGTGGGCGCGGTGGCGTTCTTCGCGGCCTGGAGCGTGCTGTCCAACATCTTCTGCTCCTTCCTCATCCTCACCACGCGCTCGTTCCGCGTGGGTGATCTGGTGGAGCTGCTGGAAAACGGCGAGAAGCCCGGCCTCAAGGGGCGCGTGATGGACGTGAATCTCATCTACACGACGCTGCAGGAAACCGAGGGCGCGGCCGACGGTACCGTGCTGCAGATTCCCAACAGCCTGTTCTTCCAGCGCACCCTGCGGCGCTGGCGCGGCGCGCTTCCCGCGCTGCCCGAATCGCTGCCGGGGCGGAGCGATCCGACCGGAAATCCATCCGCATGACGCTTTCGGAAAACTCTCCATGAGCGAATCCAACCGCCGCCCGCTGGAAACCCGCAAGGCCGCCTGGGCCAAGGCGCTGGCGCGCGCGCTGGCGGCAAGCGCGGTGACGCCGAACCAGATTTCCGTCCTGAGCATCGGCTTCGCCCTCCTCGGCGCGTGGCTGCTGATCGGCTGGCCGACGTCCGCGGGCTTCGTGCTCGCCGCGGCCTGCGTGCAGCTTCGGCTGCTGTGCAACCTGCTCGACGGCATGGTGGCGATCGAAGGCGGCAAGCAGTCGCCGGTGGGCGCGCTCTACAACGAGTTTCCCGACCGCATCGCCGATTCGCTGTTCCTCATCGCCCTGGGCCATGCCGCCGGACATGACTGGCTGGGCTGGCTGATGGCGCTGCTGGCCGCACTCACCGCCTACATCCGCGTCACCGGCGGCAGCCTGGGCCTGGCGCAGGATTTTCGCGGCCCGCAGGCCAAGCCGCACCGCATGGCGGTGATGACCTTCGCGCTCCTGATCGGCGCGGCCGAGCTGCACTGGCGCGGCAGCGTGCAGGCGCTGCTGGCCGCAAGCGTCCTGATCACCGCCGGCACGGCGCTCACCTGCGCGCTGCGCGCCCGCGCCATCGCCGCCCGGCTCAAGGCGAGCGCCTGATGCTGTCGCGCCTGCTCGTGCTGCTGTCCAGGCTGCTGTTCGGCGCCTATCCGCGCTGGGTCGGGGTTGCGCCGGAAGCGCGCCAGCGCATCTACTTCGCCAACCACGGCAGCCATCTCGACACCGTGACGCTGTGGGCCGCGCTTCCGCCCGAACTGCGTCGGCGCACCCGCCCGGTGGCCGCGAAGGATTACTGGGGCGGCGGGCTGCGCGCGGTGATCGCGCACCGCGGCCTCAACGCGGTGCTGATCGAGCGCCAGCGGAAAAGCCCCGGGGAAGATCCGCTCGCGCCGCTGCACGCCGCGCTGGCGCAGGGCGATTCGCTGATCCTGTTTCCCGAAGGCACCCGCAATCCGGGCGAGCAGCCCGGCCCGTTCAAGTCCGGCCTGTACCACCTCGCGCTCGCGCACCCGGAGGTGGAGCCGGTCGCGGTGTACCTCGACAACGCCCGCCGCAGCCTGCCCAAGGGCAGCCTGCTGCCGGTGCCCCTGACCTGCACCGCGCGCTTCGGCAAGGTGGTCAGGCCGCAGCCGGGCGAGGACAAGGCGGCCTATCTGGAGCGCGCCCGCGCGGCGGTGATGGCGCTGGCGTGAGGCATCGCGGGCGGCGAAGGTTTCGCGGCCCTGGCGCGTACGGCGGAAGCGGAGGAAGTTCGTCCGTTCCCGATCCCGGGGCGCATGCTGCGGCGGCACGCACGATGGCGGCGGCTTCACCGCGGAGCGCGGAGCGGAGAAATCGCCGGCCGGATGCGTACTGGAGGATGCCGGCGCCACGCGCGCCATGGTCTGGACACTTTGATGCGGCGAGGGTGGATCGGTGGAATGCTGGGCCTGGCCTGGCAGCTCGCGCTGGCGCAGGCGGCCATGCCTCCGCCCGCCGCGCGTGTCGATCCCGTGTCGAAGACGGCGCTGTCCGGCACGCCCGCGGCCTTCGCGCGCGCCTTGCTCGAATGGCAGCTTCCGCGCGCGGGCTTGCCGGCGCCGGACGAGCTGGCTGCGCTGCGCGACCGGGTCGACGCGCGACTGTGGCGCCGGCTGCGTGCCGCGGCGGCGCGTGACGCGCGCTGCCGCCGTGCCACGCCGCCGGACCGGAAGCCCGACCTCTGGGAGCACGGTTGGCTCATCGGCGGTTCCGATGACACCTCGATGGCGTGGATCGAGCGCCTGCAGGTCGCGCAGCGCGGCCCGCGCGCCCGCGTGGACGCGGTGCTGGTCGACGGCGCGGTGGCGCGCGGCCGGTGGCACGGCGAACTGCGGCAGCGGCACGGTCGCTGGCAGCTCGTCGACGTGATCGATGGCGAGGGCCGCAGCCTGCGCGCCGCGCTCGCCACGCACGCTGCCGAGCCGTGCGCAGCCCAAGCGGCCAAGCCCGGCAGCTCGGTGCGCTGAACCCGCGCTGCCGGGCGTGTCCCGTGCGGCGGCCGGGCCTCGGCGGGAAGCGGGCGCCTCGATGTGGCGACGCGGCCCGGGCGGGTGCGCCGTCACGGCTCGTCGATGGCGGTGACCTGCACCGCCACCACGCGCCAGCGGCCGTGCTCGCGCACGTAGCTGTCGATGTAGCGGTAGTGGCTGGTGAACGGCTTGCCGGCGTAGGTTCCGTGCATGCGCGTGGTACCGGTCAGGAGCGCGCTGTCGCCGTGCTGCACGACTTCCAGATCCGGCACCGTGTAGGGCTCGATGCGCAACTGCGGATCCATGAGGTTGGCCACGAACTCGGCGCGCGCGTGGCGCTGGCCGCGCGTGTCGATCTGGAAGAAGTCCGAGTGCAGGTTGCGCTCGATCGCGGCGCGGTCCTGCGCCACGATCGCGCGGTCCCAGGCCTCGGCCTGCGCGCGCAGCAAGGACGAGTCGTCGCGGGCGACGGACACTTCGCAGGTCATCAGGGTGCAGCACGTCAGGAGCGTGGCCATCAGGCGCATGGTGGTGTCTTCCGGGTCGGGGTCCTTGGCAGTACGCACGATGGCGGCGGCTTCACCGCGGAGCGCGCAGCGGAGAAATCGCCGGCCGGCTGCGTACTGGTGGATTCCGGCGCCACGCGCGCCATGATCTGGACACGACGATGCGGAGAGGGTGGATCGGTGGAATGCTGGGCCTGGCCTGGCAGGTGGCGCTGGCGCAGACCGGCATGGACCCGGGATTTGGCGAGCACGGCTGGCAGGCGCTGGACCTGGCGGCAGGCGTCGAGGATCGCGCCTACGCGGCCTGCGAGCAGGCCGACGGCAGGCTGCTGGTGGTGGGCTCGCGCGGCAACGACAACCTGTCGGTGCGCCGCCTGCATGCGGACGGCAGCCTCGATGCCGACTTTGCTCCCCGGGATCATCGCCTGGATCTCGTTGCGCTGGGCGACGCGCCGGCGCTGTGCACGCCCGACGGCGGGGTGCTGGTGGTGCTGCGCATCGCCGCCGCAGGAGGGGGCGAGTTCCTGCAAGTCCACAAGTTCGACGCCAGCGGCCAGCGCGACCCTGCATTCAACCAGGGTGCGATGCTGGAGGTCGACGTGTCCGCCGGCAATGCCGCGCTGACGGGCGAGCAGCGGCCGCTGGGAGTCAACCGCGCCGACGACGGTGAATACCTGGTGACCGGCGGCGTGAGGCTGCTGGGCACTGGCGGCTTCCAGCCCTTCCTGCTGCGCATCGACGCAGCTGGCCACCTGCGCGATTTCGGCACGGTCGCGGTGGCGGGCATGGGCTCGGAAACCACGGCCTCGGCGGCGGTCCCTGCCGCTGGGAACACGCTGTGGCTGGTCGGTGATGGCTATCACTTGCAGCAGGGGCGATACCGCGCGTTCCGGCTGGTGCTCGATGCGCAGACGCTCGCGGTGCTGCGCACCGACATCAGTGATGACGATGGCGTGCAGTTGAAGGGTGCGCGGCTGCTGCGCCCCGGCGTGCTGGTCGCCGGCGCGGTGCAGCGCAACGGCAGCAGCCCCGGCGAACCGCGCCTGCTGGTGCTGCGCGATGCGTCGATGACGCTGCTCGCCCTGCCGCAGCCGGCGCCGCTGCCGCTCGGCAGCGCGGCCGGCCTGGGCACCGGCATCGACGCGCACGATCTGGCGGTGGCCCGCGTCGATGCGGACCGCGTGCTGTTTGCGGCCGGTGCCGAGGCCTTCGATGCGGGCGCCACCTTCCTCGGCTACAAGGGCTACTACCTCGCCGCCGCGCGCATCGGCGCCGGCGCCGCCGACGACCAGGTGCTGACCGATTTCGGCAACGGCGGAAGCCTCAGCCTGAGCTACACGCGCCCGATGGAACCCGGTTGCGCCGGCAACGTGCGCGACCAGTTCCACGCCCAGGTCGCGCTGTCGCTGCGGCGCCCGCTGCTGGTCGGCCACGCCGCGCACGATTGCCCGGCGGGCGGCGGCAGCGACTGGCTGCTGGCGCGCATCGACCATCCGTTCGACCGGATCTTCGCCGACGGCTTCGAGCCCTGACCGGCGGCGCAGTTGGCGCCGTGCGCTGTGGCGGCGCGGTGAAAACGCCGCCGGCCTGCGTACTGCAGGACGAGACGGCGTGGTGCCGCGAGGAGAATGCGATGCGCAGCGTGGCTGGTTGGTGGGTAGCGATTGCCTTGGCGATGCTGGGTCTGGCCGGCGCGGCCCGGGCGGTGAAGCTGGATGCGGGTTTCGACGGCGACGGCTGGAAGACGATCGGCTTCGATCCGCTGACTGCGGGTGCCGATTTCGATCGCGCCTACGCGAGTTGCCCCGGCCCGGACGGCACCCAGATCGTCAGCGGCATGGTGCGGGGTATCAGCGGCTCCGACTGGATCGGCGTGGTGCGGCTGCGGCCCGATGGCAGCCTCGACCCTGCCTTTGGCAGCGCCGGCCGTCGCTTCATCGCGCTGTCCAGCGGTGGAACTTTCTCCTTCGGCCACGCCGCGCTGTGCGTCGGGGGCGGGCGCACCGTGGTCGCGCGCAGTGTGTCGGGCGGCGGCACGGGCGCCTGCTGGAATGATGCTGGCGCAGAATGCAATCTGCAGCTCCTGCGGATCACCGCCGAGGGACAGCTCGACCCGGGCTTCGGCACGGGAGGCGTGACGATGCTGGACCTGGACGACTTCCGCGGCGGGCTCGCGGGCGGTGAGGCCCCGCTGGGCCTCAACCGTGCCGCCAGTGGCGAGCTGCTGCTGACCGGCATGGCGGAGCTCGCGCCGGCGGGCGGCGGCCAGTCCCGGCCTTTCGTCGCGCGCTTCAGCGCCGACGGCGCGCTCGCCGGCGCCAGCGTGCCGGACCTGCCCGGGCTGTCGGGCGCCATGTCGGCCAGCGGTGCCGACTACGGCCCCGGCGGCGAGCTGTGGCTGGTCGGCGACGGCGACGATGCTTCCGGGCAGCGGGTGTACTACCTCGGCCTGCTGGATGCGGCGACCCTGCAGCCGACGGCGACGATCCGCGGTGGCGGTGGCGACGATGTCCTGCAGGGTGCGCGCCTGCTGCGGCCGGGCGTGCTGGTGGCCGGCAGCAGCTGGCGCGCCCATGGCAGCAGCGGGCCGCGGACACCGCGACTGGTGGTGTTTCGCCAGGGCGGCATCAGCACGCTGGATCTGCCGCCGAGCGCCCCGATCGACGGCGTTGCAACGGGCATTCTATCCAGTGCCGAGTCCATCATGCCGCTGGATGCCACGCATGTGCTCTACGGCGCCCAGGTGGTCAAGCGCCCGGCCGGTGGTGGCTTTGCTCATTCGGGTTTTCATCTGGCGCTTGCTCGCATCGGAGCCACGGCAGCCGAGGATGCGGCCCTGCCGGCGGATGCCGCCACCGTCAGCTACCGCAGCCCTTCGCCCTCCTGCGCCGGCCAGGCCAGCCAGCAGGTACACACGCGTCTGTCGCTGTGGAACGGGGCGCCGGTGCTGGTCGGCAGCGCCACGCGCCAGTGCAATCCCGACACCGACAGCGACTGGCTGATCGCGCGATTCACGCTGGGTGAACTGTTTTCCGACGGGTTCGAATGAGCGACGGGGATCACGGTGCCGACGGCGGGAGCACTCCTGCCTCCCGCCGGGAACAAGCTTCGATGGGCAGGCATCGGCCGTTGGATGCGCACGGCAGGCCTCGCGTATCCTTGCGCGATGCAGGCCCATGCCGATGACATCACCAACTGGATCCGCGACTGGCAGGACGGCGACGCCGCCGCGCGCGACCGCGTGTTCACGCGCCTGTACGGCGAGCTCAAGCGACTCGCTGCGGCGGTGCTGCGCAGCGAGTCGGGGCACGACACGCTGCAGCCGACCGCCCTGTTCAATGATGCGCTGATCAAGCTCACCCTCGCCGCGCAGGCGCCGGCCGCCGACGACCGCAAGCATTTCGCGCGCATCGTCGCGCGCGCGATGCGTCAGGTGCTGGTCGATCGCGCGCGCCGCAAGCTCGCCGACAAGCGCGGCGCAGGCGTCGCGCCGGCCTCGCTGGACGGCTGTGACGTGGCGTTCAGCGCCAACCCCGAGGACCTGGTCGCGCTCGATTCGGCGCTGGCGACGTTGGCGCGGCTCGATCCGCGCGCCGCCAGCGTGGTGGAGCTGCGGGTGTTCGCCGGTTTCACCATCGAGGAAACCGCGCAGGCGCTGGATATCCACCCTTCGGCGGTCAATCGCGAGTGGGCCCACGCCAGCGCCTGGCTCAAGCAGCATCTGGCGGCGCCGGACTGAGGCCGCCGCCGCGGATCGCACGGGAGGGGGCGGCGCTGGCCGGGGTCCCGCGCGCGCCGCAGACCGGATCCGCATGGCGGCAGCATCGCTGCTTGCGCCGCGCTCCTGCGCGGAAGCGCGGCTAGAATCGCGGCCCGGCGGGTCCGGCCCGGCAATGGCGAGGAAGCGATGATCGATACGGCGGTGCAATGGTTCCAGACGCTCGTGCACCGCACGCCCGAAGCGTTCTGGCAGGTGATGGGCGGAGTGCTGGCGCTCCTGCTGGTGGCCAGCGCGATCGCGGCGGTGCTGCGACGCCGCAGCCCCGGCGCGACGGTGGACAACCTCGTGGCGCGGATCAACGCCTGGTGGGCGATGGTGGCGGTGCTGGGCGCGTGCTTCCTGCTCGGCAAGATCGCCACCCTGGTGCTGTTCGCCGCGGCCTCGTTCCTGGCGCTGCGCGAGTTCGTCACGCTCACCCCGACGCGGCGCGGCGACCACCTGGTGCTGGTGCTGTGCTTCTACGTCGCCATCCCGCTGCAGTATTTCCTGATCGGGATCGACTGGTACGGCCTGTTCGTGATGTGCATCCCGGTGTACGGCTTCCTGCTGCTGCCGGCGGTGTCGGCGCTGGCCGGCGACACCGAAGGCTTCCTCGAGCGCAACACCAAGATCCAGTGGGGGCTGATGCTGACGGTGTACTGCATCAGCTACGCGCCGGCGCTGCTGCTGCTCGACATCCCCGGCTACGAGAACGGCAACCTGCTGCTGCTCCTGTACCTGCTGCTGGTGGTGCAGCTTTCGGACGTGTTGCAGTACGTGTTCGGCAAGCTGTTCGGCAAGCACAGGCTCGCACCTTCCGTCAGCCCGTCCAAGACCGTGGAAGGGCTGCTCGGCGGCGGGATTTCGGCGGCGGGCGTGGGCGCGGCGCTGTGGTGGATCACGCCCTTCACGCCGCTGCAATCGGGCCTGCTGTCGCTGCTGATCGTGCTGTGCGGCTTCCTCGGCGGGCTGGCGCTGTCGGCGGTCAAGCGCAGCCTCGGCGCCAAGGACTGGGGACAGATGATCGAAGGCCACGGCGGCATGCTCGACCGGCTCGATTCGGTCACTTTCGCCGCGCCGATCTTCTTCCACGTGGTGCGCTACGCCTTCGCGTGAAGTGCGCGCAGAGCATGGCTTGCTCCCGGAGGTTCCGCGCCGCGTGAATCGGCGCGGGACAGGCTCGCGCCAGCCGGTTCGCCACTCCGGGTGGCTGCTTGCGGAATACTTGGACTTTGGTCGAGGCCACGACCAAAGGCGAATGGCGTGTGCGTGAAGCTGGCCCGCAGACTCGGTCCCGAGGCATCTCTTGAGGGAGGGACTGCGGATGAAACGCGCGACGAGGATCGCAAGGGCGGCCCTGTTCACGGCGCTGCTGGTGGCCGGAGCTTCGGCACCCGCGCTGGCGCAGAGCGAGCGCGAGCTTGCGCTGGAGGCGCGGGTGGCGGAGCTGGAGCGCATGGTGCAGGCGCTGCTGAGCCAGCAGCCGTCGCAGGCTGCACGGAATGAGCCGGTGAAGACGGCGGCGGTACCAGCGCCGCAGCCCGCGGAGGCACGCCCGGCGGGCGTGACGCTGCAAATGCCGGGCGCGGCGGCAGGCACCTCGATCCGGATCGGGGGCTATGCAAAAGCCGACTTTCTCGCCACGCGCACGGGCGACGGCCAGCTTGCCGACGGCGCGGTGGGACGCGCGCTCTACCTGCCCAGCCAGATCCCGGTGGGCGGCGCTTCCTCGGGCACCGATTACGACGCCCACGCCAGGTTTTCGCGCGTGAACCTCGGCATCGACAGCGTCACCGAGGCGGGCAGCAAGTTCGGCGCGTTCTTCGAGGTCGATTTCTTCGGCAACGCGCTGGGCAACCAGAGTGCGACCAACACCTATGGCACCACCCTGCGCCACGCCTACCTGGGCTGGAACGGCTGGCTCGCGGGGCAGACCTGGTCGAACCTGATGGACCTGACCGCGATGCCGGAAACGGTGGATTTCATCGGTCCGACCGATGCGATCGTGTTCGTGCGCCAGGCGCAGCTGCGCTACACCTCGGGCGGATTCAGCGTCGCGCTGGAGAACCCCGAAACGGTGTTGGTCGGTGCCGCCGCATCCGATCGCGGGGCGATGCCCGATCTCTCCCTGCGCCACGGCTGGAAGGGCGACTGGGGCACGTTCGGCATCGGCGCGATCGCGCGCCTGCTGCGGGTGGACCGCGCGGGTGCCCGGGACAGCGAACTGGGCGGCGGCATCACCCTCGGCGGCAAGTGGGTGATGGGTTCCGACGACGACCTGCGCTACCAGATCACGCTGGGCGAGGGCATCAGCCGATACATCGGCCTTGCGATCACCGGCGACGCCGCACTGGATGCGGATGGCCAGCTCGACCTCATCGGCGCACGCGCGGGCTACATCGGCTGGCGTCACGCCTTCAGCCCGAAGCTGCGCAGCAACCTGGTCTACGCGCGAAGCGACTACGACAACGACCTCGCGCTCACGGGCGCCGCGGCCACGAAAACGGTGTCGAGCCTTCGTGCCAACCTGTTCTATTCACCGCTGCCCAAGGTCGACGTCGGCGCCGAGCTGATGGTCGGAAAACGCGAGGTGGAAGGCGGCGCGGACGGCGACCTGACGCGCCTGCAGTTCACCACCAAATACAGCTTCTGAGAGGGGAAGGGAAATGACGCAAGACATCGTGCAGCGGGTGCTGGCACACCCGCGTTATCGTGAACTGGTGGAGCGCCGCGCCCGGACGCGGCTGGCGTTCTTTCTGCTGATGGTCGTGGTGTATTTCGGCTTCATCCTCACGCTTGCCTTCTGGTCCGGCGCGCTGTCGGCGCCGCTGTGGGCCGGCGCGACGATGACGCGCGGACTGGTGGTGGCGGTGCTGATCGAGGTCAGCGCGGTGCTGATGATCGGCGCTTACGTCTACCTTTCCAGGAAGAAGCACGACCCGATCCTGGCCGACATCCTGAGGGACGTGAAATGAGCGCCCTGCGTTTCCTTTTCGCGGCCCTGCCGGCTCTGCTGCCGCTGCCGGCATACGCGCAGGCATCGGGTTCCGCAAACACCTCGGCCATCATCATGTTCGTCGTGTTCATCCTGGCGACCTTCGGAATCACCGGGTGGGCTGCCAAACGCACTCGCACCGCGTCCGATTTCTACACCGCAGGCGGTGGCATCAGCGGCTTCCAGAACGGGCTGGCGATCGCAGGCGACTACCTCTCGGCGGCCTCGTTCCTGGGCATCGCCGGAATGGTCTACGTGCAGGGTTACTACGGGATCATCTACGCGATCGGCTTCCTGTTCGGCTGGCCGGTGGTGATGTTCCTGATCGCCGAGCGGCTGCGGAACCTGGGGCGCTACAACTTCGCCGACGTCACCGCCTATCGCCTCAGTCAGGTGAAGATGCGCGTGCTGGCGGCGAGCGCCTCGCTCCTGGTGATCGCGCTCTACCTCATCGCCCAGGTGGTGGGTGCGGGCAAGCTGATCGTGCTGCTGTTCGGCATCGACTACAACGTGTCGGTGGTGCTGGTGGGCGCGATGATGATGATCTACGTGGGCTTCGGCGGCATGACCGCGACGACCTGGGTGCAGATCATCAAGGCGGTGCTGATGCTGTTCGGCGCCACGATCATGGTGCTGCTGGTGCTCTACCTGTTCCGCTTCAGCCCCGATGCGATCCTGGCCGAGGCGGTCAAGGTGCATCCGGCGGGCGAGGCCATCCTGACCTCGACCCAGGCGATCAGCGCCAACCCGATCAACGCGCTTTCGCTGGCGCTGGGGCTGGCGCTGGGAACGGCCGGATTGCCGCATATCCTGATGCGATTCTTCACCGTTCCCAACGCCAACGAGGCGCGCAAGTCGGTGGTCTGGGCGAGCGTGTTCATCGGCTACTTCTACCTGCTGGTCTTCGTGATCGGCTTCGGCGCGGTGGCGCTGCTGGTGCGCCATCCGGAGTTCTTCAACGTCGGCGCGGACGGCAGCTTCAACCTCATCAAGGATCTGATCGGCGGCCAGAACATGGTGGCCGTGCATCTGGCCAACGCGGTCGGCGGCAGCCTGCTGCTGGGCTTCATGGCGGCGGTGGCGTTTGCGACCATCGTGGCGGTCGTGGCGGGGCTGGCGCTGGCCGGCGCGCACGCCATCGCGCACGATCTCTACGCCAACGTGCTCGCGCGCGGCCGCGATTCGGAGAAGCAGCAGCTGGTGATCTCGCGCGTGGCCACGGTGGGCCTGGGCATCCTCGCGATCCTCCTGGGCATCGTGTTCGAACACCAGAACGTCGCCTTCATGGTGGGCCTGGCGTTCGCGGTGGCGGCCAGCGCCAACTTCCCGGTGCTGCTGCTCTCGATCAGCTGGCGAGGATGCACCACGCGCGGGGCCGTGATCGGAGGCGCCATCGGGCTGTTGACGGCCACCGCGTGGGTGACGCTGAGCAGCACGGTGTGGGTGGACGTGTTCCACTTCGCCGCGCCCGTCACGCCGTTCCCTAACCCGGCGATCATCTCGGTGCCGCTGGCCTTCCTGGCAATCTGGTTCTTCTCGATTACCGACAGGAGTGCGGCGGCGCAGCGCGAGAAGGATGCGTTCGACGCGCTGGAAGTGCGCAGCCAGACCGGCATCGGCATTTCAGCCGCGTCCGACCACTGAACCTCGATTCGGCACGGTGCCTGAAACCGGCCCTCGCCCCCGAACAAGGAGAATTCCCATGTACCGCAAGATCCTGATCGCAACCGACGGCTCGGAGCTTTCCGGCAAGGGCGTCGAACACGGCCTGAAGCTTGCCGCCGCGCTCGGCGCCGAGGCCCTGCTGGTGACCGTGACCGACCCCTGGCAGCCGGTGAGCACCTGGACCGCATCCTCGGAAATGGCCGAGGAATACCGCAAACGCATGGCGACGGAGGCCGAGCGCATTCTGGGCGAAGCGGCGAAGCGCGCCAGCGAGCTGGGCGTGACGCACCACAGCCTGCATGTTCCCGACCGCTATCCCGCCGAGGCGATCTTGGAGACCTCGGCCGGGCGCGGCTGCGACCTGGTGGTGATGGCCACCCACGGACGCCGCGGACTCGGGCGTCTTTTGCTCGGAAGCCAGGCCAACGCGGTCATCACCCACAGCAGGATCCCGGTGCTGGTGGTGCGCTGAGCCGGCGGTCGGCGCAGGGAATCGGCGCGTCGGGGGCGTAGCCCCGACCTGCACGGCCGATATTGGCGTGGCGGCAGACCCTCGGGCCTCACTCGAAGTCGCTGGCGAACAGGACGATGCGAAACGCAACGCTGGCGCTGTCCGACTTGGCACCGCCCGAGCCGGTGTTGCCGTTGTCGTTGATGCCGACGGACAGCGTGCCGGAGCCGGCGAGGCCCGCCGTCGTGAGGCTGGCCTGGGCGCTGCCGAAGTAAGCGTTGAGATTGGCCAGGTTGCCCTGGAAGCTGCGGTTGGAGCCGCTGCCCGAAGCCGTGACGCCGCCGCTGCTGGCGCCGTTCACGGTGATGCCGGCGCTGGCGGCCAGCGTCACGGTGAGCGAGCCGCTTCCCGCATCCACGTCGCTGAAGGAAACGCCGCTGATCGAGGTGGTGCCGGTGTCCGGCAGGGTGATTTTCGCCGGTGCGGTGATCCCTGGGGTGTCGTTGACGGGCTGGAGGGTGATGGTGCGATTGAGCGTGGCGTTCTGCGCCCCGCCGGTGCCGGTGTTGCCGTTGTCGTTGATGGCAATCCCCAGCGTCACGGCAGCGGTGGCGTCGGGGGCGCCGAGGTAGCGCAGGTTGCCGGCGGCGAGGAAGGTGTTGAGCGCAGAAAGCGTCCCGGTGAGCGTGCGCGCGGCGGCGCTGCCGCCCACGGTGACGCCGCTGCCCGCAGTGGAGAGGCTGCCGGCGGGCACGGTGAAGGTGGCGGTGAGGTTGCCGCTGCCGGCGTCGGGGTCGGCGAAGGAAATGCCGGAAAGCGAGGTGGTCACGTCCTCGTCCACGGAGAAGCCGGCCGGTGCGGTGATCGACGGGGCATCGTTGACGGCGGTGATCGAAAGGGTGAGGTTCTTCGAGGCGCTCTGCGCCCCGCCGGTGCCGGTGTTGCCGTTGTCGTTGACGCCGATCCCCAGGGTCAGGCTGCCGCCGGCGTTGGCTGCGGTGGTGTATTTGAGGTTGCCGGCGGAAAGGAAGGTGTTGAGTGCGGAAAGCGTCCCGGTGAGCGTGCGCGCGGTGGCGCTGCCGCCCACGGTGACGCCGCCGCCCGTGGCGGTGAGGCTTCCGGCGGGCACGGTGAAGGTGGCGGTGAGGTTGCCGCTGCCCGCGTCGGGGTCGGCGAAGGAGATGCCGGTGAGGGCCGAGGCCACGTCCTCGGTCACCGCGATGGAGGCGGGGGACGTGATCGACGGGGGCTGGTTGGGCGAAGGGCCGCCGAGCGGTACCACGCAGCTCGCCGGCTGGCTGGCGATGCGGCCGTTGATGGCGGTGACCTGCACCGGGTGGATGATGCTGGCGTTTGGCATGCCGCAGCCGTTCAAGTGGCAGTAGCTCATCAGGGTGCCCTTGGGCGCGCCGGGTGCCGGGCTGGTGGGGCAGGAGGTCGGGCCCGTGTAGCAGCCCGATCCCCCTCCGGAGTAGCACTGGTCGAGGTACTGCCCTCCGCTCATCGTGCAGTGGGTGTGCGACAGGCCGAAGTTGTGCCCCAGCTCGTGCGCCACCAGCGACACGTCGTCTGCGGCGGTGGCACCGGCAAACTTGAATACGCGGTTGATGCTGTAGTGCCCGTAGATCTGCCCGCCGTAGTTGGTGCCGGTGGCGGCGCAGTAGGTTCCCGTATCGAGCACCCAGGCCATGCCCTCCGCGGAATAGCTGCTGGAAGACTTGCCCGAGATCATCAGCGCGAAGGCGCGCGGGTAGCTGGCGTAAGGGTAGCTGCCCATCCAGTAGCCACCGAACTCGTTGAGTTGTTCGAGCGTGGAGTTGCTGCTGTCGGACGGGTAGGGGTCGGTGGTGGTGGACGGGCGCAGGATCTGGGTGCCGATTTCCAGCTTGATCTTGGCCCCGCCCGCGCCCGGCTCCATCTCGTAGATCGCGCTCATGCCCGCGACCAGCGCCGCCAGGTAGTTTCCTGCGCTGGTCGCGTTGTTGGAAAACTTCTGCTGCATCAGCTCGTTGTCGGTGTCGATGGCGAGCGTCACCTTGCGCGTGGCGACCTTGGGCGTGGCGGGGCCTGCGGTCTGCGGGAGGTCGAGCGCCTTGCGCCAGTCCGGGGCGGCCTCCAGCCCGCCGAGGCAGTCGCCCTCGGGCCGGTTGCCGTCGGGCAGCGGCGCCTCGGTCGAGATTCCGGCGAGGTCGAGGCCGCCGTCCGCGCGCGGCGAAACCTCGAGCCGGAAGCTGCCTTCTTCGCCGAGCAGCAGCCCTTCGCCGCGGGAGAGGTCGGGTTGCAGCGACAGCGAGATCCGCTCGCCGTAGCGTGCGCCGACGAAGTGCACCAGCGCGCTGGGCGGCATCGGCGCAAGTCCGTGCGCGGTGGTGATCCAGAGCCGCGCGTCGGGCGCGTAGACCTCCAGCCGACGCAGGTTCCATTCCGTGGCGGAAGGCTCTCCCGCACGGTGCAGCGCGACGCGCGCCGTCTGCCCGGGCGCGAGGGTGCGCAGGCGGGCGATCGCGGCCGCATCGAGCGTGCGGTCCTGAGCGAGCGCGTCGGCGCCTGCCGGCGAAGTCCAAGTGCAGCTCAGCGCGAGCAGCAGCGCCGTCGCGCTGCCAAAGCCGGATCGGATCGTGGCCATGTGGTTCTCCTCGGACGAGGCGGCCGCTGGGCGGGTCGGCCGCACGAAGACAGTGTAATCCTGCCGCGAACCGGCCGCCTTGCGCGGCGACGGGCGCGGGTTCCGCGCGGGCGAACGGCTCGATCGGCTCAGAACCCGTAGCGCAGAAACCCGCCGTCGACCGCGATGCACTCGCCGGTGACGTAGCCGGCCGCGGGCAGGCACAGGAAGGCGACCGCCGCGGCGACTTCTTCCGGCTCGCCGATGCGGCCCATCGGGGTGCGCGCCAGCACTTCCTCGCGGTATTCATGCGAGGCCAGGGCCCCGGCGGTGCGGCGGGTGCGGATGTACCAGGGTGCCACCGCATTGACCCGGATGCCGTCAGATGCCCACTCGCAGGCGAGGTTGCGGGTGAGCTGGTGCAGGGCGGCCTTGCTGGCGCCGTAGGGCGCGCCGGTGCGCACGTGGGTCAGGCCCGAGACCGAGCCCACGTTGACGATGGCGCTGGCCGGATGGCGGCTCAGCAGCGGGTGCGCGTAGCGGCAGATTTCGAAGGCTGCGAACAGGTTGGTCTCGAAGATCGCGCGCCACTCCTCCTCGGCGTAGTCCATCGCCGCGCGCGAAGCGTTGGTGCCGGCGTTGTTGACGAGAATCCGCAGCGCGTGGCCGCCGTCCTCGATCCAGTCGAACAGCGCCTCGCGCTCGGCCGGCACGGACACGTCGCAGGCCAAACCGAGGATGCGGCTCGCAGGAAACTCGCAGACCAGGTCCGATTCGACCGCGCCGAGGGCGTCGGGATCGCGCGCCGCCAGCAGCACGTCGGCGCCCAGCCCGAGCAGCTCGCGCGCGATCGCAAGCCCGATGCCGGCGCTGCCGCCGGTGATGAGTGCGGTCTGGCCGTCCAGCCGCCAGCGAGGGTCGATCATTCGCGTCTCCGGTGCGGTGTGGCGATAAGATACAGGCGAGCCGTTCCGGGAGTCCCGCATGTCGTTGCGTTTGGGTCTAGTACTGCTGTTGGCCGCGCCCGCCGCGTACGCGGTCGCGCCCTCCTGCGCCGATGTCGACGGCTGGAATGCCGGTCGTCGCAGCCAGGCCGCAGACGCCGCCTGCACGGCGGAAGGCTACGCCGAAGGCTACCGGCTGGGCGAGGCGCTGGCCGATCTGGAAACCCGCCGCAAGGCGCTGGAGGCGCGCATCGCGGGCGGTGCGCAAGATGCCGGTGCGCTGCGTCGCCAGCAGCGCCAGATCGACGTCGACATCGAAGCCATCCACGGGGTCGCCACGCTGCGCGGCTGGCCGGTGCAGACCCTCAGCGAGGATGCAAAGAAGGAGACCGCGCCGTGAGTCGAACGCACGCGATCCTTTTCGCAAGCCTGCTGCTTCCGGCCTGCGGGTCGCAGGAGCCGACGCCGCCTGCTCCGCCGCAGGAAGAGCACAAGGCGCTGCAGCGCGCCATCCAGGAGCCGATCGACCGCGCCCGCGCGGTGGAGGACACCTTGCAGAAGCAGCAGGATTCGATGCAGCGAACGCTGGACGAGTCCGACGGCTGACTGCGGCGCGAGCGGCCGGCGACCGCGCCGGCCGGTTCGGTCACCAGGGCGTGTCGTCGTCCGCGCCGCGGGTCGCGGCCTTCTTTGCGGCGGCTTTCTTCGCCGGTGCTTTCTTCACGGCCGCCTTCTTTGCAGGAGCTTTCTTCGCTGCCGCTTTCTTCGCAGTCGCCTTTTTTGCGGCCGGAGCCTTCTTTGCGGGTGCGTCCTTGGCGGGGGCGGTCTTCTTTGCGGCGGCTTTCTTCGCCGGTGCCTTCTTCGCCGCCTTGCGGCCGAAGCCCTTGCGCGCCGGCTTGCCGGTTTCGGCCATGAGCTGCTGCGCTTCTTCCAGCGTCAGCGCGGCGGGGTCGCGGTCCTTGGGAATCTTGCCGTTGAGTTCGCCGTCGGAAAGATAGGGCCCGAAGCGCCCGTTGAGCACCTGGATGGCCGATCCCTCGAAGGACTTGAGGATGCGGTTGGCCGCGATTTCCTCCTTCTCGCGGACCAGGAACAGGGCGCGCTCGAGGTCGATGGTGTAGGGGTCGTCTTCCTTCTTGAGCGAGGCGTAGGTGCTGCCGCGCTTGGCGAAGGGCCCGAAGCGCCCGACCGCCACGGTGACTTCCTCCTCGCCGTCCCTGCCGAGCGTGCGCGGCAGCCTGAACAGCTCCAGCGCCTCGGCAAGGCTGATGGTGTGGATGCTCTGGCCGGGGCGCAGCGAGGCGAAGCGCGGCTTGTCCTCGTCTTCCTTGGTGCCGATCTGGGCGAAGGGCCCGTAGCGGCCCAGCCGCACCGTGACCGGCTTGCCGCTGGCCGGGTCATCGCCGAGCACGCGCGCGCCGGTGGCTTCGGAGCGGTCCACGCTGTCGGTCTTTTCCTCCACCAGCGCCTTGAACGGCCCCCAGAAGCGCGACATCAGCGGAATCCAGTCCTCCTCGCCGCGGCTGACCGCGTCCAGCTCGTCCTCGAGCTTGGCGGTGAAGTCGTAATCGACGTACCGGGTGAAGTGGCCGGAAAGGAACTTCGCCACCGCGCGGCCGACGTCGGTCGGGCGGAAGCGGCGCGCGTCGAGCAGAACATATTCGCGGTTGAGCAGGGTCTGGATGATGCTGGCGTAGGTGGACGGGCGGCCGATGCCGTATTCCTCCAGCGCCTTGACCAGGCTGGCCTCGGAATAGCGCGGCGGCGGCTCGGTGAAGTGCTGGTCGGCGAGGATCGCGGAAAGCGGCACGCGCTCGCCCCGGCGCAGCGCCGGCAGCTTGCGGCCCTCGTCGTCGTCCTCGGCGCTGCGTGCGTCCTTGCCTTCCTCGTACACCGCGAGGAAACCGGGATCGACCACCGTGGTGCCGGTAGCGCGAAAGCCGTGGCTGGTGCCGGCGGAAAGTTCGACGCTCACGGTGTTGAGCGTGGCGTGGATCATCTGGCAAGCCACGGCGCGCTTCCAGATCAGCTCGTACAGGCGCGCGCCGTCGGCATCGAGGAAGGCCGCAACCGACTTGGGTGAACGCAGCGCGGACGTGGGGCGAATGGCCTCGTGGGCTTCCTGCGCGTTCTTGGACTTGGTCTTGTAGACGTTGGCTGTGGCCGGCAGTGCGTGCATGCCGAAGTCGCGCGCGATGGTCTGGCGCAGCTCGTCCACCGCCTCGGCGGAAAGGTGGGTGGAGTCGGTACGCATGTAGCTGATCAGCCCCACCGTGCCTTCCGCGCCCAGCGCCACGCCCTCGTAGAGTTTCTGCGCCACGCGCATGGTGCGGCTGGTGGAAAAGCCGAGCTTGCGCGCGGCCTCCTGCTGCAGGGTGGAGGTGATGAAGGGCGGCGCCGGGCGGCGCTTGCGCTCCTTGCTTTCCACCGAGGCCACTTCCAGCGCGCCTCCGGCGGCGGCCAAGAGGCGCGCGCGCGCGGCTTCAGCGCCGGCCTCGTCGGTCAGGTCGAACTGCTCGAACTTCTTGCCGTCGAGCTTCACCAGGCGCGCGCTGAAGGGCTGCGCCGCGTGCGCGAGCTGGGCCTCGATGGTCCAGTATTCGCGCGAGACGAAGGCCTCGATCTCCTCCTCGCGCTCCACGATCATGCGCAGTGCGGGGCTCTGCACGCGGCCGGCCGACAGCCCGCGCTGCACCTTGCGCCACAGCACCGGCGAGAGGTTGAAGCCGACCAGGTAGTCGAGCGCGCGGCGCGCCTGCTGGGCGTTGACCAGGTCCGCGGACACCTCGCGCGGGGCCGCCATGGCCTCCTTGATCGCGCGCGGGGTGATCTCGGTGAACACCACCCGGTGCACCGGTTTTCCCTCGGTCAGTCCGCGCGCCTTCAGGATTTCCTCGATGTGCCAGGAAATCGCCTCGCCCTCGCGGTCCGGGTCGGTGGCGAGGTAGAGCGCGTCGGCCGAACGCGCGGCCTTGGCGATGGCGTCGACGTGGCGTTCGTTGCGGTCGATCAGCTCGTAGCGCATGGCGAAGCCGGCGTCCGGATCGACCGCGCCTTCCTTGGGCACCAGGTCGCGAACGTGGCCATAGGAAGCCAGGACCTGGAAGTCCTTGCCGAGGTATTTGTTGATGGTCTTCGCCTTGGCCGGCGATTCGACGATGAGCAGGTTCTTGGGCATCGGGATTCTTGTTGTGGGTGAACTCCCGCAGCCCGAATGCGGAGCGGCGGGCCGGGAGCTCCTGTTTCTAGTCAAAGCATGCGATGGGTCGGGCTGTCAAGCCGAGGCTGGTCGGTTGAAGCGGCAAAAGGCTCCGCGCCGGGTCGCGCGCAGCCTCGGTGAGCGATCGAGTGCGTGGACCCGGGTGGCGCCCGGTGCCATCTCGAGGTTTCCGGTGGTCGCCCCGGCGCCGGGTTTCAGCGGCACCAGCCCGGAAGCCGCTCGATGTCGGCCTTGTTGGTGCAATACCAGGTGCCGTCATCCGGATCCAGTTCCGCCAGGAACTGGCGTTCCACGCTGCCGCTGGTTGGCGGCATCCATACCGAGATTCCGCAGAAGCCTTCCTCGAACTCGCCGACCACGATGCGGGTGATGCCGGGCGCGGCGTAGCTCTCCGGCGTGCCGAAGCCGGGGCTGGAGTTGTCCGGGCAGCCCTCGCCTGCGGCTTCCGCCACCTGCTCGCGCAGCGGGTTCAGCGCTACCTCGACCTGTGCGAACTGGGCGCGCGCCTGGTATTGCTGGTAGGCGGGGATGGCGATGGCGGCGAGCACGGCAAGGACCGACACGACGATCAGCACCATCATTCCGATCACCAGCGCCAGGGCGCATCCGCCGAGCCCGCGCTTCTGAAGCTCGGGGTGCTCGGTATAGGCCCAGCGATCCACCACGAAGGTGCTGGCGATCAGGTCGTGCAGGGCCTGCTTGCGGTCGGTGAAGGCCGCCATCAGGAAGCCGATGTAGAGCGTAAGGTACGACAGGCTGGCGGCGAACCAGCGACCGGCGGCATGGGCGAGCGTGAGTCGGCCGCCGTTGCGGTCGACCACCTTGATTCCCAGCGCCATCTTGCCCAGCGTGGCCTGATGCGAAGAGCTTTCCATCAGAGCGTAGTAGGTGCCGGCGGCCAGATAGTAGAAAAGCGTGAGGCCGATGTAGGCGGCGATCACCCATCCGGGCGGATCCTCGGAATCCAGTGCTTGCAGATTCCCGACTCCGCCCACCACGGCGGCGACGAGGACGACGAGGAACATCAGTGCATAGAAGGCAATGCCGATGACGAGCTGGTCGAGGAACAGTGCCGCCCAGCGCTTGAGGAAGCCGGCCTGGACGACGTCATCCCTGATCAGATGGCTGCCGACGATTTTGCCTGGATCGATCCACTGGTCCGACATTTTTTCTGGTTCCCGATGCGAAAGATGCCGCAAAGGCCGCATCCGGTGAAGGTAAGGTGACGAGGAAGTTGGCGGAGATCAGTGCTGCGGCTCGCCCGGCTCCTGGAACAGGAGGCTTTCCATCCAGGCAAAGGCTTCTTCCTGCCCGGGCTGGTTGAACAACACCATCAGCACGACCCATTTGAGGTCTTCCAGGTCGATGTCCTCATGGTCCAGCGCCAGCGCGCGCTCCACGACGTGTTCGTGCTGGGCGGCATCGAGGATGCCGTTCTGGCACAGGAACATCAGGAAGCCGCGGCTGTCGGCATCCAGTCGTTCGAGCTCGTGCGCAACGTAGACGCGGGTTGGCGCCTGGCGCAGGTACTCGCCCGTTGCGGCGAACTGCGCGCGCTGGTCGTCCAGGGCTTCGAGCCAGTCGAAGGCCTTGCTGATTTCGCTGGGGCTGAAACCCGCCTGGATCAGGCCGGCCTGAAGCGTGTTGCGGTCCCTGACGGCGTCCGGGTCGTCGTAGAAGTAGTTCTCGAACAGGTAGAGAAGTACGTCCAGCAAGGTTTCTTTCATCCGTCCTCAACCTGCGCCCGGCCGGGCATCATGTGGCGTCGTCCCGCCGGTGGCCAAGCGCGTAGCGCCCGTGGGAAACGGTCACGCGACCGTCCAGTTCCATGAGAATCAGCATGGAGGATAGGGTGGCGACCGTCAACCCGGTGCGCTCGGCCAGGGTGTCGATGGGTACCGGATCGTGGCCCAGTGCGGCGCGCAGCCTGCGGTAATCGGCATCCTCCTCCGGCTCGCCGCGGGCAGGTGCGTTGCCGGCGGCGGCATCCTGCAGGCGTCCGCGCAGCGCGGCGGCAAGTTCCTGCGCGCGGGGCCCCAACGCGTCGATGATTTCCTGCGCGGTTTCCACCAGCGCCGCGCCTTCGCGGATCAGGCGGTGGCAGCCGCGCGCCAGCGGGTTGTGGATCGAGCCGGGCAAGGCGAAGACTTCGCGCCCGGCTTCGGCGGCCTCGCGCGCGGTGATCAGCGCGCCGCTGCGCTGTGCCGCTTCCACCACCAGGGTGCCCAGCGAGAGGCCGGCGATGATGCGGTTGCGCATCGGGAAGTGCGGGCGCTGGGCGGCGGTGCCGGGCGGATATTCGCTGACGATGGCGCCGCGCGCTGCGATCGCCTCGGCCAAGGCGCGGTTGCGTGCCGGATAGACGAGGTCCGGCCCGGTGGCGACCACGGCCACGGTTGCCACTCCGGCCTGTAGGGCGGCGGCGTGGGCGGCGGCGTCGATGCCGTCCGCCAGTCCGGAAGTGATGACAAGGCCCGAATGCGCCAGCGCGCGGGCGAAGTCGCGGGCGTTGGCGAGGCCGCCGTCGGTGGGGTTGCGGCTGCCCACGATGGCGAGCTGCGGGAACCACAGCCACTGAGGATCGCCTGCCACGAACAGCGCCGCCGGCGCGCGCGGTGCGCGGGCGAGAAGCGCGGGAAAATCGGCGCTGTCGCAGGGGATGAGGTGGTGGTTCGGGGAGGAATCCAGCCAGGCGCGATCGGCGGCGAGGGCGTCGATCGCAGGAGCGGCCAGCCAGTCGATCGCGCTTTCGGGCACACCAGCGGCACGCAGTGCGGCAGGGCTTGCGGTAGCGGCGGACTCTATGGAACCGAAGCGTTCGAGCAGCAGGCGGATGCGGCTTGCGCCCAGCCCCGGTGCCCGGATCACCCGCAGCCAGGCGTCGGTCGCGTCACGGGTCATGCGCCGGAATCAGCATGGGGCCGCGGGCGGAAATCCCGCCCGCGGCGACGGAGTGGCTTCAGTGGCGATCCGGCGCATCGAGCCGGTCGCCGAGCTGGACGGGGCGGATGCCGTCCATGATCAGGCCGTAGCTGACCTTGTCGAAGGTGCGGAAAATCATGACGTGGCCGGCGAATTCGTCCGGCAGATCGACCTTGTTGCGGTCGAGATTGGCTTCGACGCGCTGCGGGAAACGCACATCGTCGCGGACCCGCTCGCCCTGGTGCCAGATCGAGAACACCTGGCCGTTCTCCAGGCCCTCGCGGGCACCTGCGGAAATGGCCACCACGTCGTTGCGTCCGCCGAACTGGTAGTGGTCGGTGATGGCAAGCACGCGCGCGTTGGCCGGGATCTGGGCGGGAGCATGCGGGTAGAAGCTCAGGTCGTGGGGGAAGGCTTCATAGGGCATCAGCAGGTCGCCCTTCTTGACCTCGTGCCCGCCCGGAACGAGCAGCACCGTGGACGGATCGCCGCTGCGCGTGACCTGGCCCTGGGCGATCTCGTTGACTTCCCAGCCGAGGGTGTCGAATCGCTTGCCCGCAATGAATCGATGCGCCCAGCGGATGCGGCTGTGGATCGGCTCGGCACCCTGGCTGGCGTTCCATGCGTCGCGGCGCAGGATGGGCTCGCGCTCGGGATGCTTGTCGTTGGCGAGCGGCATCATCGCGTAGCGCAGCGTCGGGCGCACGATCGAGACCCGGGTGCCAGGTTCCAGATTTGCGCCGCGCACATAGATGACGTGCCCCTCCGCCCCCATCAGCTGGTTTTCTTCCGTGCTGATCACATAGGGAAGGGCCTTGTACTGGTCCTCATCCAGCACGTGCTGGTTGGTGAGGAAGTCCTGCACCTCCGACAGCGGCACCGCCGGGACGGGCATCGCCTCGGCCCGGACCTTGGGGGACAGGCGATTGACCATCAGCGCCGGCTGGTTTCGGCCGCGGCCCAGATAGGCCAGGCTGAGCACGTCGCCCGGATAGATGAGGTGCGGATTCTCGATCTGCGGGTTGGCCTGCCAGATTTCCGGCCACAGCCACGGCTCGTTGAGGAACCGCTTGGCGATGTCCCAGAGCGTGTCGCCCTTCTGCACCGTGTAGGTGTCGGGATGGTCGGCGCGCATCTGCAGGGCGAGAGCGCCCGTCGCGAAGGTCAACAACGCTGCCGCGGAAACTGCAAGAAGTTTTTTAAACATGGCTTCCATCTACCTGATTCCCCAAGCAGGTTTGCCCCCTGACTTGAAAGTGAATATAGCGGAAAACCGTGAAGAAACGAAACAGGGGGCGCTGGCGGGAGGAAAGCGGGGCGCAAGCCGGTACAATGGCGGACGCGCCTGCAGTCCGTTTCGATCGTTGGTCGCCTTGCATTCCGCGGACCCGGAGCCCATCTTCCCGTCATGGCCAAGCTCACCATCCTCGAATTCCCCGACCCGCGCCTGCGCACCGTGGCGCGCGCGGTCGACCCCGCGGAACTGGACGATGCCTTCCGCGCCCACGTCGCCGACATGTTCGAGACGATGTACGAAGCGCCGGGCATCGGGCTGGCGGCCAGCCAGGTCGACGACCACCGTCGCTTCATGGTGATCGACGTGTCCGAAGCGCGCGACGAACGCCGCGTCTTCGTCAACCCGCGCATCGTCGCGCGCGAAGGCGAGCAGGTCTGTCAGGAGGGCTGCCTCTCGGTGCCGACCATCAACGCCGACGTGACCCGCGCCGCTTCCATCGTGGTGCAGGCGCTCGACGAGTTCGGCAAGCCCTTCGAACTGGCTGCCGACGGATTGCTGGCGGTGTGCATCCAGCACGAGATGGACCATCTGGAAGGCAAGCTCTTCATCGACCATCTCTCCCCGCTCAAGCGCGACATGGTCAAGCGCAAGCTGGCCAAGCTGCGCCGCAGCGCGGCCTGAACCCGCCTCCATCCGCTGTCCCGGCGCGCGGCCCGTCCGCGCGTCGTCGTTTCCGAAGGAAAGAAATGACGCTCCGACTGCTGTTCGCCGGCACCCCCGACTTCGCCGTGCCCTGCCTGCGCGCGGCGCTGGAAGGCGGCAGCGTGCTTGCTGTGCTGACCCAGCCCGACCGCCCGGCCGGGCGCGGCCGCCAGCCGCAGATGAGCCCGGTCAAGCAGGTCGCGCTGGAACACGGGATATCGGTGCTCCAGCCCCAGTCCCTGCGCGAGACCGAGGTGCAGGCGCAGCTGGCGGCATTCGCGCCCGACCTCCTGATCGTGGTGGCCTACGGCCTGATCCTGCCGCAGGCGGTGCTCGATATCCCGCGCTTCGGCGCCTGGAACGTGCACGCCTCGCTCTTGCCGCGCTGGCGCGGCGCCGCACCCATCCAGCGCGCCATCGAGGCGGGCGACGGTGAAACCGGCGTGTGCCTGATGCAGATGGAAAAGGGACTGGACACCGGCCCGGTGCTGCTGCGCGCGGCCACTCCGATTTCGGACGAGGACACCGGCGGCAGCCTGCACGATCGACTGGCCGGGCTGGGCGCGGACGTGCTGGCCGAGGGGCTGTTGCAGCTGGCCGCAGGAAAGGCGCCGCTGGCCGTGCCGCAGGACCACGCGCAGGCCACCTACGCGCACAAGCTCGACAAGGCCGAGGCGCGGCTCGACTGGGCGCAGCCGGCCGCGACGCTCGCGCGCCGCATCCGCGCCTTCAACCCGTGGCCGGTCGCTGAAGTCCAGCTCGAGGGCGAGCGTTTGCGCATCCACCGCGCCGTCGCCGTGGCAGGGAATGGCGCGCCGGGCGCGGTGCTTCTGGCCGGGCGCGAGGGCCTCGTGGTGGCCTGCAGCGATGGCGCGCTGCGCCTCGATGTGGTGCAGCGCGACGGCGGGCGGGCGATTTCCGCGACCGACTACCTCAACGCGCGCCCCGGGCTGCGCCGATGAGCGCACCTTCCGGCGCCATGCCGCGCGCGCTCGCGGCCGAGGCGATCGCGGCGGTGCGCTTCGGCGGGCGCTCGCTCAAGGCCGTCCTGCCGGAGGCGCTGGCGCGGCTTCCCGATCCGCGCGACCGCGCCCTGTGCGAGGCGATCGCCTTCGAGGCCGTGCGCTGGATGCCGCGCTATGAATTCTGGCTGGGCCGCCTGCTGGATCGTCCGCTGCCGCCGGCTTCGCGCGGCATCCACGCGCTGCTGCTGGGCGGTTTCGCCCAGCTCGATGCGATGGCGCTGTCCGACTACGCCGCCATTTCCGCTACCGCCGAAGCCGCGCGCACGCTGCGTCAGCCGCGCCTGGTGGGGCTGGTCAACGCGGTGCTGCGCCGCTTCGTGCGCGAACGCGAAGCGCTGCGCGCGGCGCTGCAGTCCCGCCCCGAGGCCGAACGAGCGCACCCGCGCTGGCTGCTGGACCGGCTCGCGGCCGACTGGCCGCAGGACGCTGCGGGCATCCTGGAAAACAACAACGCCCAGGCGCCGATGTGGCTGCGGGTCAACCGCCGCCGCGCTGCGCGCGAGGCGGTGGCAGAGCGGCTTGCCGCGGCAGGATTCGATGCCGAGCCTGCGGCCGATGTGCCGCAGGCGCTGCGCCTGACACGACCGGTTGCGCCGGGGCGTCTGCCGGGCTGGGAGGAAGGCCTGATCTCGGTGCAGGACCTCTCGGCGCAGCGCGCGGTGCCCCTGCTCGACGCGCGTCCCGGCGAGCGCGTGCTCGACATCGGCGCAGCTCCCGGAGGCAAGACCGCGCAGATTCTCGAACTCTTCGGGGATCTGGCCGAAGTGGTGGCGCTCGACATCGATGCGGCGCGGCTGGCGAAGGTGGAGCAGACTCTGACGCGACTCGGCCTTGCGGCACGCTGCGTGGCCGGCGACGGCGCGCGGCCCGGCGACTGGTGGGACGGCGCGCCATTCGACCGCATCCTGCTCGATGCGCCCTGTTCGGCCACCGGCGTGATCCGCCGCCAGCCCGACATCAAATGGCACCGGCGCGATGAAGACATCGCGGCGCTGGTGCGCCAGCAGTCGGACCTGCTCGATGCGGCCTGGCCTATGCTGCGCCCGGGCGGGCGTCTAGTCTATGCGACCTGTTCCGTGCTCCGGGACGAGAACGACCGCCAGATCGATGCCTTCCTTGCACGCACGCCCAGCGCCCGCGCCCTCGCTGCGCCCGACGACCTCGGGCGGCGCATCGGCGCGGGCGCGCAGCGCCTGCCGCAGGCCGAGGGCGGAGACGGTTTCTTCTACGCCATCCTGGAAAAGCTGCCTGCTGCTGGCCCTGCTCCTGCTTCTGGGCGGATGCGCTGAAGGCGCGCGGCGCGCCAGCATCAGCGCCGCGCGCACGATGCCCGCGCCCGAGGGCCTGACGCTGGAGGTGATCCAGCGCATCGAGCTGTCCGAGGCGATGCACGCAGCGCTCGACCACGGCATCGCGCTGCGCCTGGTGTACCGCATCCAGGCCTGCGGACACGGGAGGCAGCGGGCCTTCTGGCTGCGCCACGCGCCGCTCAAGCGCCAGTACGAACTGCAGCGCGAAGGCGACGACGAAGTTCGCGGCTTCACCCGATTGGCGGCGCTGGCGGCAGCGCTGGACCGGGTGCGCCTGCCGCTCGACCTGCCCGCCGATGCGCGCTGCGCCGGTCGCGTGCAGGTGTGGCTGGACCACGCGGCGCTGCCGACGCCGCTCAGGTTCCCGGCGTTCTTCGAGCCCGAGCAGTGGCAGCTGGCTTCGGAAACTTTCGTCTGGAGTGCGCCGTGAGTGCTTCGCGCCGCGCGCGCGCGCTGCGCATCGGACTGGCGCTGGTGCTGCTGGCGCTGCTCCTGGCCGGGCTGTATCTGGTCGCAGGCGCGCAGGGGCTGGGGCCGCGCTATGCGCGCTGGTATCCGGCCGTGTTCGCATTCACCCTCGCGGCGCTGGCGCTCCTGTCGCTGGCCATAGCACTGCGCCTGTGGCGGCTGCGGCGCCAGCTTGCGCGCGGCGAACCGGGTGCGCGACTCACCCGGCGCCTGCTGCTTCTGCTGGTGCTGCTCGCGCTGCCGCCGCTGGTGCTGGTCTACGGCTTCGGCGTGCGCTTCATCGGCGCCACGGTGGATTCCTGGCTGCCGGCCAACAACGCCGACGCGCTGGCCGACGCGCTGGCGCTCGGCCAGCGCTATCTCGACGAACGCGTGGCCGAAGCACGCACGGCAACCCGGCGCAGCGCGCAGGCGCTGGCCGATGCCGGTACATCAGGTCTGGATGCCGCCATCGAAACCGCGCTGGACGAAAGCCGCGCGCGCCAGATGGCGGTGTTCGAGGCCGACGGGCGGGTGCGCGCGCTGGCCGCGGCCGATCCCGACCTGCTCCTGCCGGTGCCGCCGCAGGACGAAGCCCGCCTGGCGCTGCGCAACCGCGACCTGTATGCCACCACCGAGCGCGACGGCGACGGGCTGCGCATCCGCATCCTCGCGACGCTGCCGGGCGATCGCGTCCTGCAGGCGCTGTACCGGCTTCCGGCCGAGGCCGCGGCGCAGACCCTGCGGGTCGAATCGGCCGTACACGCCGCCTCGCAGGCACAGTTCCTGCGCGGATCGCTGAAGCTGGCCTTCACCCTGATCCTGAGCCTGGTGCTGCTGCTGTCGCTGTTCGCCACCGTGCTGGCCTCGTTCGGACTGGCGCGCCGCCTGGTCGCGCCCATCGCGCGCCTGTCCACCGCCACCCGCAGGATCGCCGAAGGCCGCTTCGACGCCGAGCTTCCCGAGGGCGAGGACGACGAACTGGGCTTTCTGGTGCAGTCCTTCAACCGCATGACCCGCGAACTGGAGCTGTCGCGCGCGCGGGTGCGCACCAGCGCGGAGGAAACCGAACGCCAGCGGGCCTTTCTGGAAACCGTGCTCACCCACCTGACCGCCGGCGTGCTCGTGGTCGATGCCGACCTGCAGGTGCGCAGCATGAACGCGAGCGCACGCGCGCTGCTTGGGCTGACCCCGGAGCAGCCAGCTGCCACGCCGCTGTCCGAACTGCGCCGCATCGCGCCGCAGGCCGCGGGGCTGGTGGGTACGCTGCTGCAACGCTTGCGCGAAGGCGCGCGCGAGTGGCGCGAGGAGGTCACGCTGGAAGGCGTGGATGCCGCGCCGCGCGTCCTGCTGCTGCGCGGCGCGCGTCTGCCCGGGGAGGGCGCGGTGGCAGTGTTCGACGACGCCACCGTGATCGAGCGGGCGCAGCGCGACGCCGCCTGGGCCGAGGTCGCACGCCGCCTCGCGCATGAAATCAAGAACCCCCTCACCCCGATCCAGCTCGCCGCCGAGCGCCTGCGCCGGCGCGTCCTGCCCAAGCTGGAAGAAGACGACGCCCAGGTGCTCGACCGCGCCACCCACACCATCGTGGCCCAGGTCGAGGCGCTCAAGACCATGGTCAACAGCTTCGGCGACTACGCCCGCCCGCCGGGCCTGGCCCTGTCCGCGCTCGATCTCAACCGCCTCGCCGGCGAAGTGCTCGACCTGTACGAACACGACCCGCGCGTGCGCCTCGTCCGCCGCCTCGAACCGGGGCTTCCCGCGCTGCGCGCCGATGCCGGCCGCATCCGGCAGGTGCTGCACAACCTCGTCAAGAACGCCATCGAAGCCTGCGTCGACCGCAGCCGCGCCTGGATCGAAGTGGCCACGCGCGCGATCGAGGAAGACGGCCGCCGCTTCGTCGAACTGAGCGTCGCCGACGACGGCCCCGGCCTGCCGGAAGGCTTCGATCTGCACTGGTTCGAGCCCTACCGCAGCACCAAGCCGCGCGGCACCGGCCTCGGGCTTGCGATCGTGGCGCGCATCGCCCAGGAGCATGGCGCACGCTTCGAAGCGCGCCGCCGCGAGGAAGGCGGCGCGCTGTTCGTCCTGCGGCTTCCTGCGGGCTGAGACCCAGGCGCGACGCGGGAGGCGGCGGGTGTCGCGGTTGCCGGCAATAGCCGGATCATCGCCACGGTGATGGCGCGGATGCTGGCGTCCTGAAGCCACGGAAAAACGGGCAGGAACGATCTGGATGTGGCGGCAAAGCGATAGCGCGACGTGTTGAAGGAGCCGCGCCAATGAGCAAGCATCGTTTCGCCAGCGTCCGGGATGTTCCTTGCGCCACTCGAGCACCAGCCGGAATAGCGCCCGTTTCAAACAACGAGGCCAGCAATGTCCTGCTGGCCTCGAATGCTGCGTCGTCTCCGCATCGGCGGCCATGACAGGCTATTGCAGCGGCGGCGCCTCGCCGTCCTTCCACAACAGCGAACTGAAGCTGCCGGCATCGTCGAGCAGAGGATTGCTGGCATGGCTGCGGAAGCGCCATGCCCACGGATCGACCCCCTGCGGAGCCTGCCAGCCAAACGGATCGACGGCAGCGACACTGGCATCGCGGTCATGGCGTCCGCCTTCGAAGCCGAGCTCGAAGGCCGGTCGGAACGTCAGGTTGCGGTGCCGGATCACGCTCAGGTGCAGGTGTTCGCCTGACGATGATCCTGTGGTGCCGACGCGCCCGAGTACCGTGCCGGCGCTGACGTGATCACCACGGCGAACGGCCGTATCCTGCATGTGGGCGTAGTAGGTGGTGAACTCTTCGGCGTAGCGGCCGCCGCCGATCAGATGGCGGACAAAGACTTCGCGCTGGTAGGGATCCATGCCCGCTGGCGCATAGCCCGGAACGTGACGCGGCACGGCCATGCTGACGAAGCCTGCGCCGACCGATTGCACCATGCGCGAACCGTCGACACCGATATCCATGGCCGGTTCATTGACGCCGGAGTTGTCGTAGTTGCACGTCGATGGATTGGTGTCCGGATTGCCGATGCTGCGTTGGCGGCCACGGTTGTCGATGGCGCATGCATTGAAGCCATTGGTCGAGGTCTGGCCGAAGTCACTCACATCGATCGAGATCTTGTAGGGATCGTGGTTGAAGCTCTGCGTATTGCCGACGCCGAGGTTGGTGCCGGAATAGGGTCGCTCGAACACCTTGAACTCGGCCGGTGTGGCGGTGAAGACGCAGTTGCTGCGCCCGCTGGCGTCGTTGAAGGCGAGGTCGAACGGGGCGGTACCGATGCCGGGGCGAAGGGTGATGAAATTGCCGCTGCACACGCCAACGACCCAGTTGGTGCCGTTCAGCGCGTACTTGCCGGCACGCTCGATGATCAGGTTCGGGTTGCCATCCAGAAAGACCTGGCAGGGATTGCTGCCACTTCCTTGTGGCAGCAATCCGAAGCTGCCATTGGCGGGATTGCGCACACTGCAATAATTTCCATAACCGGGCGGTGTGGGAATGATGGCCACGATCTGTGGCGACGCCGGAGGAATGCCGTCGAAGTCGAAGTCGTCCTTGAACAGGTGATCGGCGGTGGTGGCCACCACCACGGGTGCGATAGGGCCAGGTTCGTTGATGTTGCCATCGCCATCGGCATCGAAAACGCCGGCGGGGTAGCGTTCGACATCGGCCAGCATGACGGGATTGCCTTGGTACATCATGGCGTCGACCAGTTTTTCGGCCACCTTGCGCGCAGTCGTTACCGGAAGATTGCCGTTGCTGATGCCGGTCAGTACATGGAACCGATTGCCGTCACCGGCATAGGCGTTTGCACCGGAACCGATCACGCTGCCGTTGGCTTCGAAGCGCATGGAGACGATGTCGGTCTCTCCGTAGGTGAGGGCGTTGGCCGTGCTGTTGGTGTGTGTTCCTAAGGCGAAGAAGCTGCCATCTTCACGCATCAGAAGGCGCTTGAGCCGGCTTCCGCCGGGTTCACGCAGGGTGCCGGAACCATAGGTATGGAAGCGAAAGCCGAGGCGGCCGTCACCGTCGAAACCGGTATCGAGCGTGCCATTGCTGGCGCGGATGGCCAGGATGCAGCTGGACGGTTGCAGACCCGCACTGAAGGTGAGGTAGCAGCCGACCATCACGCGGTTGTTGGCTGCATCCCAGACCAGATCGGTCAGGTTCGGAGTGGCTGCAAGTTGGCTTCCATCGTCGATCAGCAGGCGACCATTGTTTCCGAACGCGGAGACAAAGGCGCCGGTGGAGGTGAGCTGGGCCAGCCCGTAGGATTGATCGGCATCGTGGTTGGTGACGATGCCACCGATGATGATGTTGCCATTGGGCAGCGCAACCAGACGGTCGCAGCGGTCGTTGCGATCACCGCTCACGCCGAAGTCGACCTCCGCATAGCCATTGCCGCTGAAGCCGGTGTCGAGCGTTCCATCGCCATTGAAGCGCACGATCAGCATGTTGCGGAACGTGCCCCGTTCGACAGCGCCGCAGGCAAGGATCTTGTCATCCACGGGCAGCACCTGACTCAACGTGCTGAATGTGCCGCTGAAAGCGACAAGGTTGCCGAGTGCAAGCTGTCCGTCGGAGGAGAAGGTGGTATCGGGCGCGCCGTTTTCGCCCAGACGCACGATGAAACCCGAGTTTGCGCCGGCGGTCGTGCCCCAGCCGCCGATCACGGCCTTGTTGTTGCGATCGATGGCGATTGACGTGCAAACATCGTAGTCGGGGCCGCCCAGATCCGGCGAAATGCGGCGCGTGGCTTCCAGTTCCTCGGGACCGGTATAGTCCATGTCCAGCAAGCGCGCATTGACGATGTGGCGGGTGACGCCGCAGTCCCGGTTGATGCTGCCGGAGTCGGTCCACTCGTTCATCACGTACAGGCGATCCTTGTGGTCCACCGCGAGGCCGGAGGCGGACATGCCACGGAGATGCTGGCGCGTGATGTTGAGAAACACGCCGTCGGAGCGGTCGGGGCCAAACGTGGTCCAGTATTCGCCGGTACCGCTCTGGGCCAGTGCGAATGGGCTGGCGAGAATGGCCGCGGCCAAGGTCAGAGGTCGAAACGTCATGGTTCGCATCCTTTGCATTGAAAGGCATGTGCTTCGTCCAGTTGCACGGAAAAGGGCTTCTTGCGGGGCCACGCCGGGTTGCCAGTCGAATTCTTGCGTGGCATGAGCGGGGCTTCCAGTTCCATTCCGTGCAGGAGGACTCGATGCGCCCGGGTTCATCCCGTGCCGGCTGCCGAGGCCCGCATCGACATGGCTGGTTACGAGCGGCTCTACATCGAATCCTTCGTCGATCCGGATGGTTGCCGGGGGCCGCGTCGGCCAGCGCCCGACTCGGCTTGCGGGTTGCACGGAGGTCTTCGATTTCTTCCACCGCTGACGCCGGCGCCGATGTGGTGCACAGTCGCGTCGAGATCCGACGGGCGCCGAGCGGCACGGCCGGGAGCGTGTGGCGACAAGCAAACGCGGACCAAGCTATGCTCCGCCGCGAATGTTGAGGGCGGTCAGTTCCCTGAGCCGTCCCACTCGCCACGCTGGAGCGCAGCAATGGAAGTCACCGAACTGATGGCCCGGGCGCGCGAAGGCGATGCCGCTTCCTCGCAGCGCCTGTTCGCCATGCTCTACGGCGACCTGCGTCGCCTCGCGGCTGCCCAGTTGCGTGGCAATCCGGTCATGCACGCCACCTCGCTGGTGCACGAGGCCTTTCTCAAGCTGGCCAATCACGGCGCCATCGGTGCCCGTGACCGGGCGCATTACTTTGCCATTGCCGCCCAGGCCATGCGACAGATACTCATCGATCATGTGCGCGCACGAGCTGCTCTGCGCCGTGGAGGCGATGTGCAGATCGAGGCCTTGGGCACCACCGCGTTCGCGGCGGTGGCGGAAGGCCGCGATGAGGACGTGCTGGCCCTGGACGAGGCATTGCAGGCGCTGGAGGATGTGGATGCATCGCTGGCGACCCTGGTCGAGATGCGATTCTTCGCCGGTCTGGAACTGGCCGACATCGTCGAAGTGCTGGGCCGTTCGGAGCGATCGCTGAAGCGCGATTGGCGACGTGCGCGCGCTTTCCTGCAACAACAGCTGACGAGCACCTGAGCCATGTCGACGGTCGCCGATCGCTGGCAGCGCATTTCCGAATGTTTCGATCGTCTGATCGACCTCGACCCGGCCGCGCGACAGCAGGCTCTGGTCGATCTGCGCCGCAGCGATGCGGGGCTGGCCGCCGAAGTGGAACGTCTGCTTGCCGCCGATGCGCTCGACAATCCCCTGCTGGACGCAGACTCGGGCGGTGTCGCCCGCGTGCGCGAGTCCTTGCGCGAAGCGACGCCGGAAGGCGAGCAGATCGGCTCGTACCGGCTGCTGCACCGGCTTGGCCAGGGCGGCATGGGCGAGGTCTGGTATGCCGAGCGCACCGACGGCAGCTACGACCAGCGCGTTGCCGTGAAGTTGCTGCGACCGGGCATGGATACCCATGCCATCCTGCGTCGCTTCCTGCAGGAGCGGCGCATTCTGGCGCGCCTGCGGCACCCGAACATCGTGCGTCTGATCGACGCCGGCATGAGTTCGGGCGAGCGGCCCTGCTACGTCATGGAACTTGTGGAGGGGGAGAGCCTCACCGACCATGCCGCTGCCCACCATCTGGATGTTCGCGCCCGCGTGCACCTGATGAGCAAGGTCGCCGATGCGGTGGCGCATGCCCATACGCAGCTGGTCGTGCATCGCGATCTGAAGCCCGGCAACGTCCTTGTTGATGCCGAAGGTGAACCGCGCGTGCTTGATTTCGGCATCGCCAAGCTGCTGGAGGCAAGCGGCGAGCAGACCCGCACCGGTACCGCCCTGCAAGCCATGTCGCCGGCCTATGCCGCACCCGAGCAACTGCGCGGCGAGCCGATCGGCACGGCCACCGATGTCCATGCACTGGGCCTGATGCTGTTCGAGCTGCTGACCGGCACGCTGCCGCAAAATCGCCGCGCCAGCAATCTGGCCCAGTTGGCGCTGGTGGCTGGCGAGGAAACCAGCGAGCGTCCTAGCGCGACGATCACGCAAGGTGGTGGCGTGGCTGTGCGAGCAACCTATGGCGACAGGGTCGATGCACGCCAGCTCTCGCGCAGTCTCAGTGGCGATCTCGATCTCATCGTCACCACCGCCATGCAGCGCGATCCCGCCCGGCGTTATGCCACCGCCGCCGCGTTTGCCGCGGATCTGCGCAACTGGCTGGATAGGCGGCCGATCGCGGCGCGAGCGGATTCCGCGTCGTATCGGCTGCGCAAATTCATTCGTCGTCATCGGCTTGGCGTGGCGGTTGGCGTCCTGATGTTCCTGGCCTTGATCGGCGCCCTTGGCGCGGCGCTGTGGCAGGCCAGGGTTGCGCGAAGCGAAGCGGCGCGCGCGGAAATGGAAAGCGCCAATGCACGCCGCGAGTTGGCGCGCGCGGAACGCATCAAGGACTTCCTGCTCGGCCTGTTCGGCGAACAGGACCCCATCAGCCGCGCGAGCGCGAATGCGCGATCTCCGCTGGAATTGGTGCGCGCCGGTATTGCCAGTGTCGATGCACAACTGGGCAAGGAGTCGGATTTGCGCGCCGTGCTGTTGCGCGATCTCGGCGAGATCCAGGGCAATCTCGGAGATCGCGAGGGTGCCGAAGCCACGCTCGAGCGCGCCTGGACGCTGCAGGGCGAACTCAGTGGAGCACGGAGCCTTGCCAGCGCCGAGGCGATGGCCGCCTATGCCTCCGCCCTCGATGCCAACGGCAAACAGAAGGAGGCGGAGCCGAAGTTGCGCGAGGCGCTGGGCATCCTGCGCGAACAGGGTGCCGGCGACGGCATGCCGGCAGTGCGGGCGGAATCCACGCTGGCGATGATCGAGCTCATCAAGGGCAACAATGCCGAAGCCGAGAAGCTGGCACGTCATGGCGTGGATGTCTTGCGCAAGACTTTCGGCGACGACGATATGCGCCTGGCCATGCGCCTGGGCGTGCTCGGCAAGATCCAGCAGGAATCGGGCAACTATCCGCAGGCCCTGGCGAGCTTGACCGAGGCGCTGGGCATCGTGGCGCGCAACAATGGCGAGGACCATGTGCGCACCGCTCTGCTGCGCACCAATATCGGCGAGATCCTGCGCTCGCAGCACAAGTTCGATGAGGCCCGCGATCACTACGATGCCGCCCTGCGCATCGAGCGTGCGACGCTTCCGGAGGGGCACGCTTACATCGGGGGTACGCTGTTGCGCCTGGGTGACCTGCAACGCCGGGCCGGCGACCATGCAGCAGCCGAGCAGAGTTTCAGAGAAGCCCTGCGCATCCTCGGCGCCAAGCCGAGCGGCCAGTATGCCCAGGCCTTGCAGTCCTATGCTGCGCTGGCGCGCGCCGAGGGGCGCTTTGAGGAAGCCGCCCGACGCCTGCGGCGATCGTTCGAATTGTTCCGGTCGATCTCGGGCGACAGTACCTATACCTGGCTCACCGCCCTGCTGGAAGTGCAGGTACTGATCAAGGCCGGTCAGCTGCAGGCGGCCGCCAAACTCGGCGAGGAGGCTGTTGCAGCCCTGCACAAGGTGGCGCCGGATGATTTCTACAACAATACCTTTGCCGCATCGGTGATGGGTTCGCTGCACGCAGCCCAGGGCCGCCATGTCGAGGCCGTCGGCCTGCTTCGCAAGGCGCTGCAAGGCCTCGATACGATGTATGGCCCGGATCATCCCGAAGCGATCGAGGCGCGCGTGGTGCTGGCCGCCAGCTTGCTGCGCGCCGATCCACAAGGCAGTCGCGAAGAGGCACAGACCCTGATAGCGTCGGCTTTTGCACGTCTTGAAGCGAACGATGAGGCAAGCGTGATGCACATTCTCGGCAAGGCGCATCTCGCCCGCGGCCGATTGAAGTGGATCGATGGCGACCGCAAGGCTGCACTGGCCGACGTGGATGCGGCCATAGCCCTGCTGCAAGCGCCAGAACATGCGCCGGACCTGCACGAGGCGAGGCAGTTCCGACGCGACATCGGTACTTGAGCCCGTCAATCCGCGTGAAGGCGGGGATGGCCCACGGCGATCTCGTCGCGAGCCTCGTCGTCGAAATCGTCCGAGGCGATGACATGGCCATGCAGCGGCATCGCCACCGTGGTGGCGACGAACGGAATGACGGGGCCGCTGCCGACATCGACCAGGACGCCGCGCAGCACGCGCAGACGAGCGCCACCATTTTCAGACACGGCCAGATCTCTGGTGCCGTCGTCATCGAAAACGCCGGTGGTCACGCCACGACCGAACTGGCCATTGGCCGGGTCGGCATAGGGATTCTTCAGCAACAGGTTGTCAACCGGTCCAAGCTGATTCTGTGCCAGCGAGGTCGAACTTGCGGCCATCAGGATCAGGCCGACACAGGCGAGCGCCAGATCGGACCAACGCAGGTGTACAGGAAAACGCATGTTCATGACGAACGCCATCGTGTGAGTGGATGCAGCACAAGGCGCGCGTTGTTCTCGGTGCGAACTAGCAGCCCGGCGGAAGGCTGACGAGGTTGTCGCCGGCCTTGTCCCAGTGCTCGCCGCTCTGGGCCAGCACGATCGGGCCGTGCACCGCCCAGCCGATGCCGTCGCGGGCCTCGATCAGCAGCACGGCGGTTTCGCCAAGCTGATAGCCGCCACTGACGCTCACGTCGCGCAGCACGCGCAGGCCTTGCAGTTGCAGCCTCTGTTGGCGCGTGGCGAGCGGAATCGGCATGCCGTCATACTCCTTGTCGCGGAACAGGAACGCGGCCAGCTCTCCGCCGGACCGCATGGCCGCATCCGGATCACCGGCGTCGATCGCCGCCGCCATGGCCCTGGTCTGTGCAACGAAGGCCTTGCCCGGCGCGCCACCATCCGCGGGTAGGCGGCTCGAAGCCGTGGCCCAGTCGGTGCGCAGCTCGCCGCTGCCGCTGTCGCGCAGGCCCTTGGAGAACAGCTCGTTGAGCAACGTCTCGCTGGTCTTGGCGCGCAAGGCGGCCAATTCCTCGGCGGAATAGCCGATGGTCGCCACCTTGTAGTCGCCATCGCGGTTGACGAACGGCAGCTTCATGGTGCCGGAGCCGGAGCCATCCTTGGCCATGCTGGTGATGACCAGGCAGCCATCGGCCTTGAGTGCGATCTTTGCCGCGTTTTCGCGAATGCTGGAGCAGGCTTCGGCGCTGGTGGCTTCGGCCTTGACCGTGCAGGTCGCCTCGCTGCCGCATTCGCGCACCATGTCGAGGTAGAAGAAATGGACGTCGGCCGGTGCGTCATCCAGATTGGCCAGTGCGCGGGCGGCCTTGAAATCGCCTTTGCCGAGCGCAGCTTGCAGCTTGCCGGCCAACGCGTCCGGCGAACTCCCAGCGGAACAGGCGCCCAGCGGCAGGGCGGCGAGGGCGAGTGCGACGAACCGGGTACGAGATGGGATGCGGTTCATGGCGGCGGCTGCTCTCTGGCAATGGGTGAAGGTCCGCTTGCCATGATTCACACGCGAAACCGCGCACTCAGGGGCCACGCGCCGTGGATCATGGGCAGTGGATGATGCCAAGCTCCGCGGATCCGGCCATGCTCGCCGGCACACTCGCCTCCTTGCCGGACCGATCGCGCCTGTCGCGCCTGCCGCTTCCTTGCGTTCATCCCTTGCGTCTGGATGAAACTCGATCCGCATCGCGCACCTGATCGTCCCGCTCCGCCGCGATCTGCTCGCAAAGATCGTCTTGACCTTGCCGCAACGCACTACGGCGCAACGGCGAAGCGCCTCGGTTGACTTCGAACACGGCGTGGCCGGTGACGTAGTTGATGTTGGCACCCGGCGCGATGCCGATGCCGCCGACCTGCGCGGCCAGCGCGCCAGAGGTGGTCGCCGTGGAAGTTGATCGGAGCGGAGACGCCGTACTCGGCCGGGCGCAGCAGGATTCGCAGCAGGAAGGCAGAGTCGTCCTCGATGCCGATGTCATGGTCGCGGCCTTCCAAAGCGATCCCGGCGCATCGCGCCAATTGCTGCTGGATGCCTGCAGACCTGAAAGATGAAGCCGCCCGTCAGGCCAACGCGTCGGGCGTCAGCATGTACCAGTTAATCGCCACCGCCATCGCAGCGCGCGTAGGTTCGTTGGCCGAATCGGAGCGGTATTTCGCCGTGCGTTCGCAACGCGTCGAGCCGGTTCGTGCCATGTCGGTGCTGGCACGCGCAGGCAAGGGCAACAAGCCGCATCGCGGCGACGAACTCCGCTGATCCAGCGTGCCTCCTCGGCGGCACTGCTTCGTCAGTCAAACCAACCCCAACTCCACCGCCAGCCGCGCCAGATCGCGATCATGGATGCGCTGGCGCAGCGCTTCGATGTGGGGTTTTTTCCAGCCAATGGTTGAGTAACCGTGGGGCATTCCGCTCCAGCGCACGCCACTCACCGAGGCTGCTGACAGACGTGCCAGATTGCCCCATCCACACCTGCCGTGCCGTCACCAAACGACTACACGGTGTTGACCCTAGATCTGGATTTCAGCGCCATCCTCGCCGCCACACAAGGACGCAAACCGAGCGTGGTGCAACTGCGCTCGGATGAGCGCAGTTTCAGGTCGTCGGTCTTCGTGTTGCCATGGCGTTGACGGCACTTCACGCTGAACTGAGAACAGGTGCGTTGCTGACGTTGGACAAGGAACGCACGCGCGTTAGGCTGTTGCCGCTGGGGTGAAACGCCGCAAGCGCGCCTCACCTGTTGAATGTGCGAGCACCACGGTCATGAAAATGGCGCAGCCTTGCGGCCGCGCCTTTTCCGTACAAGCCCGCGAGCCGGGAAGGCTTACATCGCCCGGATCAGCTCGTCGGCGAACTGCGAGCACTTCACTTCCTTCGCGCCTTCCATCAGGCGGGCGAAGTCGTAGGTGACCGTCTTGTTGCCGATGGCCACGTCCATGGCGTGGATGATGGCGTCGGCGGCTTCGTTCCAGCCCATGTAGCGCAGCATCATCTCGCCCGAGAGGATCACCGAGCCGGGGTTGACCTTGTCCTGGTTGGCGTACTTGGGCGCGGTGCCGTGGGTGGCTTCGAACACGGCGTGGCCGGTGACGTAGTTGATGTTGGCACCCGGCGCGATGCCGATGCCGCCGACCTGCGCGGCGAGCGCGTCGGAGAGGTAGTCGCCGTTGAGATTGAGCGTGGCGGAGACGTCGTATTCGGCCGGGCGCAGCAGGATCTGCTGCAGGAAGGCGTCGGCGATGGCGTCCTTGATGATGAGGCCGGCACCGGGCTTGCCCTCGGGGATGACGTGCCAGGGACCGCCGTCCAGTTCCACCGCGCCGAAGTATTCTCGCGCCACCTTGTAGCCCCAGTCGGCGAAGGCACCCTCGGTGTACTTCATGATGTTGCCCTTGTGCACCAGGGTCACCGACTTGCGCTTGTTGGCGATGGCGTAGCCGATGGCGCTGTGCACCAGGCGTTCGGTGCCCAGGTACGAGACCGGCTTGATGCCGACGCCGACCTGCACGGGCAGTTCGCGGTGCGGGCTGCCGATGCCTTCCAGCGCCTTGAGCCAGCCGTTGGTCTTGTCCTGCGAGCCGAAGCGGATCTTGCCGGCGGCCTGCGGGAACTCGCGCGCGAGGAAGTCGAGCACCTTCTGCGCTTCCGGCGTGCCGGCGGCCCATTCGATGCCGGCGTAGATGTCCTCGCAGTTCTCGCGGAAGATCACCATGTCCACCAGCTCGGGGCGCTTCACCGGGCTGGGCACGCCCTTGAACCAGCGCACCGGGCGCAGGCAGACGTAGAGGTCGAGCATCTGGCGCAGGGCGACGTTGAGCGAACGGATGCCGCCGCCGACCGGCGTGGTGAGCGGGCCCTTGATCGAGACCAGATAGTCGCGGCAGGCCTGCACGCTGGAGTCGGGCAGCCAGGTGCCGAACTGGTTGTTGGCCTTCTCGCCGGCGAAGATTTCCATCCAGTGGATCTTGCGCTTGCCGCCGTAGGCGCGGGCTACCGCGGCGTCGAGCACGCGCACCGAGGCGCGCCAGATGTCGGGGCCGGTGCCGTCGCCCTCGATGAAGGGGATGATCGGGTTGTCCGGGACGTTCAGGACGCCGTTGCGGATGGTGATCTTTGCGCCGCCTTCGGGCGGGGTGAGTACGGGTTCGGCCATGGGGATTCTCCGGAAGTGGCGTGTCGCGGCGCGCCGCGAGCGAGGGTCCAGCGCCGGCTATTGTCGGAGATCGGGCCGGCGCTGTCATGCGTGCGCCTGAATGCGGTCGCCGTGCCTCCCGCGCCGTACACTTCGCCCATGATGGACATTCGCCTTTGCCTGCCCTGCGGTTACGCCGCGCCGCCGCCTGCGGTGGAGTGCCCGCACTGCGGCACCGCGCTGGTGGTGCGCGACGAGCGCTGGCTGATCGGGCAGACGCTTGGCAACTACCGGATCGAGCGGATCCTCGGCAGCGGCGGCATGGGCGTGGTGTTCGGCGCGCGCCACGAGGCGCTGCTGCGCGAGGCCGCGATCAAGGTGCTGCAGCCGGGGCTGGGCAGCGGCGGCGATGGTGCCGATGCCGAGGCTTTCGCGCGCCGTTTCCTGCAGGAGGCACGCCTGCTGGCCGCGCTCGACCACCCGGGTATCGTGGGCATCTACGATTTCGCCGTTTCGCCGTTCGGATTTCCCTATCTGGTGATGCCGCTGCTGCGTGGCGAAACCCTGCGCGAGCTGCTCCAGCGCCACCCGGAAGGGCTGCCGCCGGCGTGGGTCGCGGCGATCGTGCAGGACCTGTGCGAGGCGCTGGGCCATGCGCATTCCCAGGGCGTGGTGCACCGCGACCTGAAGCCGGAGAACGTCTTTCTCGGGGCCGAGGGCGGGCGCGCCTGGACCCGGCTGCTGGATTTCGGCATCGCCCACAGCCAGCGCCAAGACGCGATGGACCGGACCATGACCGGAATGCTCATGGGCACGCCGCTGTATCTCTCGCCCGAGCAGCTTCGTGGCGAGGCGGTGTCGGCGGCGACCGACCAGTACAGCCTGGCGCTGCTGGTGGTCGAAATGCTCGACGGGCGCGCGGTGCGCGCCGGCGAGAGCCTCACCGCCATCATGCGCCGCTACGCCGAGGCGCCGCTGCCCGCTGCCGCGCTGCCTCCCGCCTTGCCACAGGCGCAGGCGCTGCGCCGCGCCACCGACCCGCAGCCGGCGGCGCGATATTCCGACCTGATCCGTTTCCGGGAAGCCTTGGCGCTACCGGACCCGGCGCGTGGCGAGCTGGCGCAGGCGCTGCGGGAATCGACCCCGGCCGCGCCCGCGCCTGCGGCCACGGCGGTGCTGGCTGCGCCCGCGCCGGTGCGCGCGGCGCACGCGCCGGCGGTGTCCCGCCCCGCGGTGCGCAAGTCGGGATGGGCGTGGCGCTGGACGGCTGCAGGCGCGCTTGCAGCGGTACTGATGACCGGCGCATGGCTGCTGCGCAAGGACGAACCGGCCGTCATGCCTTCCGCCGCATCGGCTCCGGCAATGACTGCGCCGCAGCCTTCCGGCTGGCTGCGCAGCGTCGATGCGACTCCGCTGCCCGGCGCGCTGGAGGCGCTGGCGCAGAGCGACCAGACCCTCGTGCTGCGCCAGGCCGGCGGCTGGATGCTGTTCGACCTGGATCGCCTGACTGCCGCGCCCGGTGCGGGTCTTGCGCGCGGCGAGCGCCTGCTCGGTGCCGACGGGGAAAGCCGGCTGTGGCTGCTGCACGACGCGCAGGTCGACGCGCTCGATCCGGCCAGTGGGCGACGCGAAGTGGTGGCGAAAGCCGACGCGACGCTGGATGCGCCGGAAGGTGCCGCCTGGGCGATGGGCGAGGACGGCGAATGGCTGGCCCGGACCGAGGCCGCGAAGGTGACGATTTTCCGCGTTTCCGACGGCCGCGCGCAGCGCTGGATGGAGCGCGCGACCGCACCCGACACCCGCGTCGCGTTGGGCGCATCCAGCGCCGCGCTGGCCGGGCCGCGCGGCCGCCTGCAGGTTCTGGATCTGGCGACGCGCGAACTGCGCTGGGAGCGCGAGCTTCCGGAGTTCCGCGTCAATGCGCTGGCGCTGGACGAGTCGCTCGGTCGGCTGGCGCTGGCGACCGAGAACGGCATCTCGATCCACGGACTGGCCGACGGTGCGCTTGAGTCGCGCCTGCCGGAAACCGCAACCGGGCTGGTCTGGTTCGACGACGGCCCGCGCCTGGCCTCGATCGACGGGCGCGGCCTGCGGCTGTGGGAATGGCGCGGCGGCGAGCCGGTGCAGTCGCTGCTGGCGGAAGGCGGCGACTGGCTGTTCCGCGGCGCCACGCACCTGATTGCCGGCGGCGACGGCGTGCTGCGCCGCTACGCCTTCGGTGAGGAGTTCGCGCCCGTGGATGCTGGCGTGGGTCCGGTGTGGGCGATCACCACGGCCGGGGGGTACGCGTATCTCGGCGGCAGCGCGTCGATGGTGGCGCGACTGGCCCCGGGCGTCGCGCCGCTGCACCGCCGCCTGCACGATGCCGGCGTGCCCGATCTTCGCGTGCACGACGGACGACTCATCAGCGCATCCGACGATCGCACCCTTGCGGCATGGCGGTTGCCGGAGCTGGAAACGCTGTGGCGCGTGCGCGGGCACGATTTCCTGATCAATCAGATCGCCTTGGGTGCTTCGCTCTGGACCGCCTCATCCGACGGCAGCCTGCGGCGCTGGCGCTGGCCCGAACTGGAATCTGTCGAAAACATCGCGCTGCGGGCGCGCGTCCATCCGCGGCTGGAACTGCACGCGCTCTGGGCCGCGCCGGATGATTCGGAGCTGCTGGTCGGCACCTGGAACCACCGCGTCCTGCGCCTTGTGCGAGCGGGTGACGAATGGGCGCTGGGCAGCGCACCCTTCGCGGCACACGTCGGCTACCGCATGGTGGACCTGCCCGCGCTGGAGGCGGTGCTGGTGCTGGGGGTGCGCCCGGGACGGCTGGCCATCCACGACCGCCGCTCGGGCGAGCTGGCCGACCTGCCCCGGATCGGCCACGAGTGCCATGCCGCCGCAGGCGATGACAGCGGTCGCGGCGCGTGGCTGGGGTGCAGGGCCGCGCTGCTGCACCTGCGGCTGGCGCGGCGGCAAGAAGGGGGATTCACGCTGGAGGCCGGCTTCCTTGAATCGACCGCGCTGGACCACGTCGGCGCGCTGGCGCAACTCCCGCACCCGGACGCGGCGACGCTGGTGCTGGGCAATGAAGAAGGGCAGGCGATTTTCCTGCCGGTTCCCGCCGACCTGCCGCTCGTGCCGCAGGGGCGCAGCGCCGCGCCGCGCGGCTTTGCCGCGCTGCGCTGAAGGGAGTGGAAGCGGCGCCGCTACAGCGTGCCCAGCCCCTCGGCTTCGCCCTTGGCACCCACGCCCAGCAGCCGCAGGGTGTTGGTGGTGCCCAGGTGGCCCATGTGGTCGCCGCTGGTGATGAGCACGCGATCGCCCTGGCTCAGCGCGCCGTGCGCGAACAGTGCCGCCACCGCGTGGCGTGCGGCCTGCCGCGGCGGGTTCTCGCCGCTGTCGAAGTCGATCGGATAGACCCCGCGCATCAGCGCCATGCGGCGGCGCGCGTCTTCGTGGCGGGATAGTCCGTAGATCGGCGCATTGGAGCGGAAACGCGAGAGGTGCTGTGCGGTGCCGCCCGATTCGGTCAGCGCAAGGATGGCGCGCACCTGGATGTGCTCGGTGAGGTACATGGCCGCCAGCGCGATGGCCTGGTCGGTACGCGACAGGCCGCGCGGGGCTTCCTCGAAATCGGTGTCGTGCTCGAACTGGCGTTCGGCTCCCAGGCAGATGCGCGCCATGGCCTCGACCGCCTTGACCGGATGGCTGCCGGCGGCGGTTTCCGCGCTCAGCATCACCGCATCGGTGCCGTCGATCACCGCGTTGGCCACGTCCAGCACCTCGGCGCGGGTGGGAATGGGCGAATCCACCATCGACTGCAGCATCTGGGTGGCGGTGATCACCACGCGGCCGCGGTCGAGCGATTCGCGGATGATCTTCTTCTGCAGGCCGGGCAGTTCGGCGTCGCCGATCTCCACGCCCAGATCGCCGCGCGCCACCATCACCACGTCGCTGACATCGATGATCTCGCCGAGCCGCTCGATCGCCTCGGCGCGCTCGATCTTGGCCACCAGATGCGCCGAGCTGCCGGCTTCGCGCGCCAGCCGACGCGCCTCTTCGATGTCGGCCGCGCTGCGGCAGAACGACACCGCGAGGAAGTCCACCCCCAGTTCCGCCGCCAGCCGGATGTCGGCGCGGTCCTTGTCGGTGAGCGCATCCAGCGACAGCCCGCCGCCCTGCCGGTTCAGACCCTTGCGGTCGGACAGCGCGCCGTCGTTGATCACCGTGGTGCGGATGGCGCTGCCCTCGATGGCATCCACCCGCAGCGACACCAGCCCGTCGTCGAGCAGCAGCACGTCGCCGGCGGCGACGTCGTGGACCAGTCCGAGGTAGGACACGCCCACGCCGCACTCGTCGCCGGGAGATGCGTCGGCGCGGGCGTGCAGGGTGAAGCGCGCGCCGGCCCGGAGCATCACCTTGCCCTGCGCGAAGCGTTCGATGCGGATCTTGGGGCCCTGCAGGTCGGCGAGGATGCCGACCTCGCGCCCGGCCGCGCGCGCCGCCGTGCGGATGCGATCCACCCGCGCGGCGTGGTCGGCGCGGCTGCCGTGGGAAAAATTGATCCGCACCGCGTCCACGCCGGCGGCGACCAGCGCCTCCAGCGCGCCGGGCGCGTCGGTGGCCGGGCCGAGCGTGGCGAGGATCTTGGTGCGGCGCTGCTGTGCAGGCATGGGAGGGATTCCTTGAATGGTCGTGATCGTGCGGTTGGCGCGCGAACGCTAGCACCTCGCCCCGCGTTGTGGCAGGGGCCCGGGGATTGACCGCGGTCAAGCGCGATTCGGTGCAATGGGAGAAACTGGACCTTGTGCGGGCGACTGGGATAATCGCCCGCTTCCCCCCGCATGGAACCGGAACCCGCCCATGAGCACCGACGCCCCCCGCCGATTTCCCGCCACCATTCTTCTGGCCACCGATCTTTCCGCACGCTGCGACCGCGCGCTGGATCGCGCCGTCCAGCTCGCGCGGCAGTGGCAGGCACGCCTGGTCGCGGTGACGGTGGTCGATCCGGGAGCCCTGTCGGAAACCCGCGTGCGCGCCGCGCCGACCCCGTCCTGGGGCGGTGACGGCAGCGGTCCGGTGGAAAGAACGCTGCGCCAGCTGCGCCGCGATGCGGCCGCGACCGACGTGGAAATCGTGGTGCGGGTGGAGGAGGGCAAGGTCAACGAAACCCTGGCGCGGGTGGCGGACGAGGAAGGCGCGGGATTGATCGTCACCGGCATCGCGCGCAGCGAATCGCTCGGGCGCACGGTGCTCGGCTCCAGCGTCGACTGGCTGGCGCGTCACGCGAAGGTGCCGGTGCTGGTGGTGCGCGACCGCACCCGCGGCGAATACCGCAACATCGTCCTGGCCAGCGATTACTCTGCCTCGGCGCGCGGTGCGCTGGAGTGCGCCGCAGGCCTGTTCCCCGACGTGCAGCACACGGTGTTCAGCGCCTTCGAGGTGCCTTTCCTCGGGATGATGGATCCGGAAGCGCAGAATGCGGCGGCGCAAGGGCGCAAGGCTGCGCTGGCCGAAGGCGCCGCCTTCCTGGCCCAGGCCGATCTGGCTCCGGCGCAGCGCGAGCACGTCCGTCTCCACGTCGAACAGGGCGAACCGGTGCGGCTGGTCTACGAATACGCCCGCGACCACGAGGCCGACCTGCTCGTGCTGGGTACCCACGGACGCAGCGCGCTGTTCGACATCCTGATCGGCTCGATCGCGCGGCGCATCCTGGAAACCGCGGCGACCGACGTGCTGCTGGTGCGCCACGCTTCCGCGGAAGGCTGATCCGGCGCGCTAGCGGCGCGGCCCGCGCGGGCGCCCCTGCGGTGCGTTCTGGCGTGCCGCCAGCACTTTCGCGGCGGCCGCCCGTTCGTCCTGCAATTTGCGGTGGTTGTTGAATCGGCCAGGCTCCAGCACGCCGGCCTCGAGTGCCGCGCGCACCGCGCAGCCGGGCTCGGCGTCGTGGCGGCAGTCGCGGAAGCGGCAGCCTGCGGCGAGCTGCTCGATGTCCTCGAACACCTGATCGGCCACGTCTTCCTCGCCGGTGAGCTTGAGCTCGCGCATTCCGGGCGTGTCGATCAGGCAGGCGCCCAGCGGCAGGGTCATCAGGGCGCGGTGGGTGGTGGTGTGGCGGCCGCGCGAGTCGCGCTCGCGCACCGCGGCGGTGCGCATCCGGCTGCGCCCCAGCAAGGTGTTGGTGAGGGTGGACTTCCCGGCGCCCGAGGAACCCACCAGCACCACGGTGCGGCCGCCACCGAGCCAGGGCGCGAGCGCGGCCGCGCTGTCGGCGTCCTTGGCGTTGATGGCCACCACCGGCACGCCGCCGCCTTCGATGTCGGCCAGACGGGCGCGCAGCGCATCGGCTTCTTCGCAGCGATCGATCTTGGTCAGCACCACCACCGGCGCCGCGCCGCTGGCGCTAACCAGCACCAGATAGCGTTCCAGCCGGCGCGGGTTGAAGTCGCCGTCCAGTCCGGTGACCACGAGCACGGTGTCGATGTTGGCGGCGATCGGCTGCACCTTGAGGTGCTCGCCGGCGGCGGCGCGGCGGAACAGGCTGCTGCGCGGCAGCACCTCGACGATCTGATCGCAGCCGGCTTCCAGCCGCACGAAATCGCCCACCACGGCGCGAAGCTCGGCGGGATAACCGGAGCGCGTCCACGGTGCGGGCGACTGCACCGCGAATTCCCGTTCGCCGTCGCAGACGCGAAAGCCGGTGCGGTGCTGCTCGCTCACGCGCGCCGCGCGGCCTGCGGGGTTTTCCGCCCAGGCCCGCGCCGCCGGAAGATCGGCGCGCCAGCCCAGCGGAGCCAGGCGTTTCGCAATATCGATGGGATGGTTCATGGAAGTGCCTGGATCGGATGCACCCGGCCGTCGGGCGCGATCCGGTGGGTGGCCTGCTCGGCGCGTTCGGCCAGGGAAACCCGCGCGCCGAGCGCGACGCCGCGCCAGCTCGGTACTTCGTGGCTCAGGCGTGCGTAGGCGTAGGCGTGCTCTTCCCGCTCGGGCCAGAGCCGGATCGGTCCCTGCGGCTGCGCCTGCGCCTGCGCCGCCAGCGAAGGCGAGAAAACGGACTGCAGGCGGCCGATCTCGAGCATCCGGTTCTGGATCTGGAGACCGTGTACCGCCGCAACGAGGGCCAGCAGCGCCAGGGTGAGCTTTCCCGCTCGCCCCAGCCGGCTCCAGGCCAGCGCCGCGACGCCGCAGGCAAGGGCGGCCAATCCGTAGCCGTACTGGTTTGCGGAAGTCGGCAGCACCAGCACCGGCCCCAGCGCCAGCACGCTGCCGGCCGCGCCGGCCAGCAGGAAGCGTGGTCCGGCGCGCCACAGGCACAGCGCGACTGCCAGCGGCGCCAGCGCCAGCCGCAGCCATTTGGCGGGATCGGCCCGCGCCATCGCGGCGACTTCCTGCATGCCCAAGGCCCAGGGAAACAGCGCGTATTCGCCCAGCCGCAGCGGCAGCGCGCCGAACTGCACGGCATAGCTGGACGCGGCGTCCGGCGCGGTCAGCGTCTCCAGCCGCAGGGCCAGATAGAGAACCGCCACCGCGCCGCTGGCGAACGCGGCCAAGCGCCAGACGCGCGGCGGGCGCAGCAGCACGGCGGCCAACCCGAGCAGGGCAGGAATCGAGAGCGCGGCTTCCTTGGACAGCAGCGCCAGCGCGGTGAGCAGCGCCGCGACCGCGGCGATCGCCCAGGTGCCCGCCGGGCCGGGCGTGGAGCGCGCGTCGGAATCACGAGTTTCCGCCGCCGCGCAGTGCTGCAGGAAGACGACCAGCGCCAGACCCAGCCCCACCCACAGCAGATCGGCCAGACAGCCCACCCATCCGTGTACCCAGGCGGCGCTGGGACTGAACGTGAAGGCCAGCGCCGCGCCGAACGCCACCGCGCGGCGGCAGCCTGCGGCGCGCAGCACCTTGACCAGCAGCAGCGCATTGGCGGCGCCCAGCGCCGCGAACAGCGCGTGGAACAGCCGCGGCGAATCGAACAGCGACTGCGACAGCAGCAGCCAGAGGTTGAAGGTCAGCGGACGGAACTGGAAGGTGTGCCAGTCGGTGAAGGAGAGAAACGGAAGCGACCGGCCACTCCCGACTGCGGCGCGAGCGCCCCACTGCAGCTCGTCGTGGCTGAAATAGCCGGGATTGATCCACAGCGCAGCCTGTGCCGCAAACAGCGCAACGGCCAGCGCCACAGTGCCGCGCCATCCGTCCAAACTGCCGGTTTTTCTCACCGCCACTCCAGGTCCGATCCCGCCCGGAGGGCATTGTCGTTCAATTCGGCCAAACGCGCTGGCGGATGACTTGGCGCGGGATCGTTGCGATTCCGGCCGCGAACCTGCGCCACGCGCGCGCTAGAATCCGGTTCCTTGCCTACTCCCTTTCCGAGTCTGCCCATGTCCAGCAAAGACGCCTTCCGTCAGGCCGCCCTCGACTACCACCGCCAGGATCCGCCCGGCAAGATCAAGGTGACGCCGACCAAGGCCATGGTCACCCAGCGCGATCTGGCGCTGGCCTATTCGCCGGGCGTGGCCCACGCCTGCGAGGAAATCGTCGAGAACCCGGCGGCAGCTTCCGAGCTGACCGCGCGCGCCAACCTCGTGGCGGTGATCAGCAACGGCACCGCGGTGCTGGGACTGGGCAACATCGGCCCGCTGGCAGGCAAGCCGGTGATGGAAGGCAAGGGCGTGCTGTTCCAGAAGTTCGCCGGCATCGACGTGTTCGATCTGGAGATCGACGAGCACGATCCCGACAAGCTGGTGGACATCATCGCCAGTCTCGAACCCACCTTCGGCGGCATCAATCTGGAGGACATCAAGGCGCCGGAGTGCTTCATCATCGAACGCAAGCTGCGCGAGCGCATGAAGATTCCGGTGTTCCACGACGACCAGCACGGCACCGCGATCATCGTCGGCGCAGCGGTGGTCAACGCCCTGCTGGTGGCGGGCAAGCGCATCGAGGACGTCAAGCTCGCCACGTCCGGCGCCGGCGCGGCCGGCATCGCCTGCCTGGACATGCTGGTGGCGCTGGGCATGAAGCCGGAAAACATCCTTGCGGTGGACCGCGAGGGCGTGCTCTACGCCGGCCGCCCGCACCTGGACCCGGACAAGGCGCGCTACGCGCGCGACACCGACAAGCGTTCGCTGGGCGAGATCATCGAAGGCGTGGACATCTTCCTTGGGCTTTCTGCCGGTGGCGTGCTCAAGCCCGAGATGGTCGCGACCATGGCCGCGAACCCGATCATCCTGGCGCTGGCCAACCCCTATCCGGAAATCCTCCCGGAAGACGCGCACGCGGTGCGCGCCGATGCGATCGTCGCCACCGGCCGTTCGGACTACCCCAACCAGGTCAACAACGCGCTGTGCTTCCCGTACATCTTCCGCGGCGCGCTGGACGTGGGCGCGACCACCATCACCGAGGAAATGAAGCTCGCCTGCGTGCATGCCATCGCGGCGCTGGCGCGCATCGAGGCCAGCGACCTCGGCGCGGCCTATGGCGATGATGTTCCGAGCTTCGGGCGCGAGTACCTGATTCCGCGCCCCTTCGACCCGCGCCTGATGGAAATGCTGGCGCCCGCCGTGGCGCGCGCCGCCATGGCCTCGGGCGTGGCCACGCGCCCGATCGAGGACTTCGCAGCGTACCGCGACAAGCTCAACCAGTTCGTGTTCCGCAGCGGCATGGCGATGAAGCCGGTGTTCTCGCAGGCGCGCAGCGACGTGCAGCGCGTGGTCTACGCCGAGGGCGAGGAGGAAACCGTGCTGCGCGCGGTGCAGACCGTGGTGGACGAGGGCCTGGCGCGGCCGATCCTGATCGGCCGCCCCGCGGTGATCGAGGCGCGCATCCAGCGCCTCGGGCTGCGCATCCGCGCCGGCGAGCACTTCGATCTCACCAACATCGACGACGACCCGCGCTTCAACGAGTACTGGCAGCTCTACCACGAAATCATGGCGCGCCATGGCGTCACGCCGGCCGCCGCCAAGGCGGTTGTGCGCTCGCGCGCGACCGTGATCGCGGCGCTGATGATGCGGCGCGGCGAGGCCGATGCGATGCTCTGCGGCATCGTCGGGCGCTACCAGAAAAAGCTGGCCTACATCCTCAACGTGCTGGGCCGCGACCCGGGCGTGGCGCGCACTGCCGCGCTGTCCGTGGTCATCAACGACAAGGGCGTGTTCTTCTTCGTCGATACCCACGTGCAGGTCGATCCCAGCGCCGAGATGATTGCCGAGGCCGCGCTGCAGGCCACGCTGCGACTCAAGCTGTTCGGCATCGAACCCAAGCTGGCGCTGATCTCGCACTCCAACTTCGGCAGCCGCGACGACGCCGGCGCGCAGAAGATGCGCGACGCCCTCGCCCTGATCCGCAAGCGCGCGCCCAACCTCGAAGCCGACGGCGAAATGCAGGTCGACGCCGCGCTCGATCCGGCGGTGCGCGAACGCCTGCTGCCGGGTTCGCGCCTCAAGGGGCGCGCCAACCTGTTCGCCTTCCCGGACCTCAGCACCGCCAACACCGCCTACAACCTGGTGCGCTCCATGACCGACGGCGTGGGCCTGGGGCCGATCCTGATGGGCGTCAACGGTTCGGCGCACATCCTCACGCCGGCAGCCACGGTGCGGCGCGTGGTGAACATGACCGCGATCGCCGCGGTCGATGCGCAGATCCGCAGCGATCGGGAAGGGCGCGGCGGCGCAGGCTGATTGCCGCCCGGCGCGCGGGTGCGTCAGGCGCCGGTGGACGCGGTCTGGCGGTGCGGAATGCGGTCCGGCCCGAGCATCTTCTCGATGCGCATGAACACTTCCGAGCGCGAGAAGGGTTTCTTCATGAAGTCGTCCGCGCCGATGCGCTGGGCGTAGAACTGCTCGGTCGCAAGTTCGTTGCCGGAAATCATCACGACCGGGATGCCGCGCGTCACCGGATCGCGGCGCAGCCGGCGCAGCGCCTCGAAGCCGTTCATTCCGGGCAGGACGATGTCCAGGAAGATCAGGTGCGGCAGGGTGTTTCTGGCGATTTCCAGCCCGGTTTCGGCGTCTGAAGCTTCGCTTGCTTCGTAGCCGTTCTGCGCCAGCATGCGTCGCAGCATCAGCACGATGGTGGGCGAGTCGTCCACCACCAGGACGCGGACGCCTTCGGCGGCCGGCGGGCGGTCGTTGTGGCGCCGCTCGCGCCCGCCGGGCGGGCCGGACAGCGCGGCACCGGGAGGATCCGACAGCGCGGCCGATGCGGAGTCCGGCGCTTCTTCGTCCTGCGTGTGCACGGCCCGAACCGTCGACTGCCCGGAATCGCCTTTGCCGAACAGCTTGCTCAACCGATCAAGGATTCCCATTCTTCCCCCGTTTCCTTCCGTTCCTGCCGCCATGTCCGTGGCGGCTCCGTGGGGTTTTCGCCGACGCTGCCGCCACCCCGGCCGCAGCGACGCCCCGTCAGGTTCCGCTCACGTCGCGAAGCTGCCAGGCGCTGCCCGCCAGCCAGCGCAGGCGCTGGCGCAGGATCGCGCCGGGCAATGAGGTATCCACTTCCAGATCGATCGCAAGGTCGGTCTGGTGGGCGCGCACCTGCGCCTGCGGATCGATTTCGCCCAGATGTGGGTCCACGCCGTCCGGATCTTCCTGCTGCGCGCGCCAGCGCTCGAACAGCGCAGGCGAGGCCAGCGCATCGAGCAGCTCGCGCGCAAAGGCTTCGGCGCCATGCGCGGTGAAGGAAAGGCCTGAATCGCTGCCGCGCGCGGCGGAGGGATCGGGCAGGGTGATGAAGAATCGGCTGCTCATGAGCCAGTCTCTACAAGGCAACGGCAAAATTGTGCGCGCTGGAATCCGGGATTGCGAGCCGGAAGAACGCATCGCGCAGGGCCATCCTGCCAGAGGCGCGCGCTTTCGCCTACCTTTTCCGGTTACGGCGTTTGCCGCAAAGGGCTGCCGTGCGCGCCGCATCCGGAGCGGTGTAGGCTCGCCGCCTGTCCCCCGGGAAAGTCGTGGAATGTCCGCATGTTCGCACTCATCCGACTCGCATGGCCGTGCTTCGCCACGCTGCTGCTGGCCGCCTGCCAGCCCTCCAGGCCCGACGTGAGCGCTGCGCGCGATCCGGCGGCGCGCGCCGAGGCGCTGCTGGCCGACTATCAGGGAAACGCGCCCGGCGCGGCGCTGCTGGTCGTGCGCGACGGGCAGGCCCTCGTGCGCCGGGGTTTTGGACTGGCCGAACTGGAAACCGGCCGCGCGGTGACGCCCGCCACCTCCTTCCGCCTGGCCTCGGTCAGCAAGCAGTTCACCGCCACCGCCGTGCTCCTGCTGGCGCAGGACGGCGCGCTCTCGATCGAGGATCCGGCGCGGCGCTGGCTGCCGGAGCTTCCGGCCTCGACCGAGGCCATCACCCTGCGCCACCTGCTCAGCCACACCAGCGGCCTGCTCGATTACGAGGATCTGATGGACCCGGCTGACGCCCGGCAAGTACAAGATGCCGACGTGCTGGCCCTGCTGGCGCGGGAAAGCGGCGGCTACTTCGCTCCCGGCACCGGATACCGCTACAGCAACAGCGGCTACGCGCTGCTGGCCCTGATCGTGGAGCGCGCCAGCGGGCAGCGTTACGCCGATTTCCTGCGCGAGCGCATCTTCACCCCGCTCCACATGAAATCGGTGGCCTTCGAAGAAGGGCGAAGCCGGGTGAGCGAACGCGCCTTCGGCTACAGCCGCGTCGACGGGCGCTGGCAGCGCACCGACCAGAGCACCACCAGCGCGGTGCTCGGCGATGGCGGCATCTACGCCTCGATCGACGACCTCGCGCGCTGGGACGCGGCGCTGTACGACGAGCGCCTGCTGCACGAGCCGTGGCGCAGCCTTGCCGTCACCCCGGCCACGGCCACCGACGAGCCGGATGTGGCCTTCTACGGTTTCGGCTGGCGCATCCAGGACGACATGCAGTGGCATTCGGGCGAAACCATCGGCTTTCGCAACGTCATCCTTCGCTGGCCGGCACAGCGCCTGACCGTGGTGCTGCTCACCAACCGCAACGATCCGGAGCCCTACGCCCTCGCCCGCCGCATCGCCGCGCTCTGGCAGTAGCGCGCGGTTCGGGGGCGTGCGGCTAGAATCTCCCGGCCTTGTGAACGAATGACTCCCGCCGGCGCGGTGCCGCCGGCCTCCTGCCGGAATATTCCCATGAAAGAAAAACACGACATCGTCAACAACTGGCTGCCGCGCTACACCGGCGTGCCGCTCGACCAGTTCGGCGAACACATCCTGCTCACCAACTTCGGCGGCTATCTGGACCAGTTCGCCCGCATGACCGGCGGCGAAGTCGTCGGGCGCGACCGCCCCATGCCCAGCTGCACGGTCGATGGCATCAGCATGATCAACTTCGGCATGGGCAGTCCCAATGCCGCCACCCTGATGGACCTGCTCTCGGCCATCGAACCCAAGGCAGTGCTGTTCCTCGGCAAGACCGGCGGGCTCAAGAAGAAGAACCAGCTCGGCGACCTGATCCTGCCCATCGCCGCCATCCGTGGCGAAGGCACCTCCGACGACTACCTGCCCCCGGAAGTGCCGGCACTTCCCGCGTTCGCCCTGCAGCGCGTGGTGTCCACCACCATCCGCGACCTCGGCTACGACTACTGGACCGGCACCGTCTACACCACCAACCGGCGCGTCTGGGAGCACGACGACAAGTTCAAGGAATACCTGCGCACCCTGCGCTGCATGGCCATCGACATGGAAACCGCCACCATCTTCGCCGCCGGCTTCGCCAACTCGATCCCCTCCGGCGCGCTGCTGCTGGTGTCCGACCAGCCGATGATCCCCGAAGGCGTCAAGACCGAAGCCAGCGACGCCGTGGTCACCACCCACTTCGTCGAGCGCCACATCCAGGTCGGCATCGAATCGCTCAAGCTGATCCGTCGTCGCGGCAAGTCGGTCAAGCACCTGCGGTTCGACTGACCGCGCGCGAAAAATTCGTGCTATGCCGCAGCTCGGCACGTCGACCGCGTAGGGCCGACCTACTCCACACCGTATGCCCCGGCACGCCGCCACGCCAATGTCAGCCGCGCAGGGCGGGGCTACGCCCCCGACGGAAAGCCATCCCCCGCCTCGATCCGCAGGTCGGGGCTACGCCCCCGACGGAAGGTCCGCCGCCTCGGGATGCCGCTTGATCCACGCAGCGAGCTGCTCGCGGTAGTACGCAAGCTCCTCGGCGTAGGTGTCGTGCACGCAGGGATCGCAGCCGCTGTCGCAGCAGTCCGAGGGCAGCGGCGCCTCGGGCGGTTCGGGGCGCGGGTCGTGATCGGGATGCAGGAGGATCGTCGGCACCGTCGCGCTCACTTGCCCCGCGCGCGGGCGAAGGCGTCGGCCAGTGCGGAACCCGCCACGGGCGCGGCACTGCGCGAGCCCTGCGGCACCGGACGCGCGTTTCCGCCCCGATCCGGTCGCGCACCGCCACGCGCAGGCTCGCGGGATTCGCCGGGTCGCCCGCCGCGCACCTGCCCCGGCTCGTCGGAAAGCCGCATCGACAGCCCGATGCGCTGGCGCGGGATGTCCACCTCCATCACCTTCACCTTGACGATGTCGCCGGCCTTCACCACCTCGCGCGGATCTTTCACGAACTTTTCCGACAGCGCCGAGACGTGCACGAGGCCGTCCTGGTGCACGCCCAGGTCGACGAAGGCGCCGAAGGCGGCGACGTTGGACACCACGCCCTCCAGCACCATGCCGGGCTTGAGGTCGCGGATGTCCTCCACGCCTTCGGCGAAAGCGGCGGTCTTGAACTCGGGGCGCGGGTCGCGTCCGGGTTTTTCCAGCTCCCTGAGGATGTCGCGCACCGTCGGCAGGCCGAACTTCTCGTCGGTGAAGTTTTCCGGTTTGAGTGCGCGCAGGAAGCCGACGTCGCCGATCACCGCCTTCACTTCACGCCCGGCGGCGTCGAGGATTTTCTGCACCACCGGATAGGCTTCCGGATGTACGGCGGAGGCGTCGAGCGGATTGTCGCCGCCGGCGATGCGCAGGAAGCCGGCGGACTGCTCGAAGGCCTTCTCGCCCAGGCGCGGCACCTTGAGCAGGGCGCGGCGGCTGGGGAAGGGTCCGTTGGCGTCGCGGTGCTTCACCACGTTCTCGGCCACGCTGGCCGACAGGCCCGCCACGCGTGCCAGCAGCGGCGCAGAAGCCGTGTTCACGTCCACGCCCACCGCGTTCACGCAGTCCTCGACCCGCGCATCGAGCGCGCGCGCCAGCTTCACCTGGTTCACATCGTGCTGGTACTGGCCCACGCCGATGGACTTGGGGTCGATCTTGACCAGTTCGGCCAGCGGATCCTGCAGGCGCCGGGCGATGGACACCGCGCCGCGCAGGGAAACGTCGAGCCCGGGAAATTCCTTCGCCGCCAGCTCCGAGGCCGAATACACCGAGGCGCCGGCCTCGCTCACCACGATCTTGCCGATGCAGCGTCCCGCCAGCTTGCGGATCAGCTCGCCGGCGAGCCGGTCGGTTTCGCGCGAGGCGGTGCCGTTGCCGATGGCGATGAGGTTCACCCCGTGCTTCAGGCACAGCGCGCCCAGTTCGGCGAGCGAGGCGTCCCACTGGCGGCGCGGCTCGTGCGGGTACACCGTGGCGGTGTCGAGCAGCTTGCCGGTGGCATCGACCACGGCCACCTTGACGCCGGTGCGGATGCCCGGGTCCAGCCCCATGACCACTTTCGGCCCCGCCGGCGCAGCCATCAGCAGGTCCTTGAGGTTGTCGCCGAAGATGCGGATGGCCTCGTCCTCGGCGGCGGCGCGCGCCTGCCCGAACAGGTCCACCGTGAGGTGCAGGTGCAGCTTGACGCGCCAGGTCTGGCGCACCGTATCGAGCAGCCAGCGGTCCGCCGAGCGGCCGCGATCGGCGATGCCCACCTGGACCGCGATGCGGCCCTCGGCCTCGGCGTGCCCGGCCGCGATCGCCTCGTCCAGCGCCTCGGCCGCCACGACCCTGGGCGCGCTGGTGGAAAAGGGCAGCAGCGAGACGTCGAGGATCTCCTCCTTGCTGGCGCGAAACAGCGCGAGCAGGCGGTGCGAGGGAATCTGCGCGATGGCTTCGAGGTGGTCGAAATAGTCGGAATACTTCGCTCCTTCGCTTTCCTTGCCGGCAATCACGCGGGCGCGGATGCGGCCGTGCGAATGCAGGAACTCGCGCATCTCGCCGACCAGGGCGGCATTCTCGGCAAAACGCTCGCTGAGAATCGCGCGCGCGCCGTCGAGCGCAACCTTGGCGTCGGCCACGCCCTTCTCCGCATCCACGAAGCCTGCCGCTTCGGTTTCCGGGGTGAGCGTCGGGTCGGACAGCAGCGCGTCGGCCAGCGGCTCCAGCCCGGCCTCGCGCGCGATCTGGCCCTTCGTGCGGCGCCTGGGCTTGTAGGGCAGGTAGAGATCTTCGAGCCGCGCCTTGGTGTCGGCCGCCAGCAGGTCGGCGCGCAGCGCGTCGGACATCTTGCCCTGCTCCTCGATGCTGGCGATCACCGCCGCGCGCCGGTCTTCCAGCTCGCGCAGGTAGGCCAGGCGCTCTTCCAGCAGGCGCAGCTGGGTGTCGTCCAGTCCGCCGGTGACTTCCTTGCGGTAGCGCGCGATGAAGGGCACGGTCGCGCCCTCGTCCAGAAGCGCAACGGCGGCCTCGACCTGGGCGGGGCTGGCGGCGATGTCGGTGGCGATGGTCCGGGCGATGTGCTGGGCGATGTCGGTCATGGAATCTCGGATCGGATGCGCGCGCGATGCGCGCGGAAAACCGGAAATTCTAGCAGCGCCCGTTGCGGGAGTCGGCGACACGCCGCGCTACGCACGGCGCGGCCTGCGTACAGGCGCACTGCGTAGAATCCCGTCGATTCCTTTCGGTTCCCGCGATCGATGAGCCTCATCCTGTCCATCCTCGCGTTCCTGCTCGCGGTCGCGCTCAGCGGGCCGCTGGCGCGGGCGCTGCGGGTGCCGCTGCCGCTGACCCAGATCGCGCTGGGCTACGCCATCGCCGAATACACCGGAGAAAGCGTCGCGCTCGATCCGGAGGTGTTCTTCCTGCTGTTCCTGCCGCCGCTGCTGTTTCTGGACGGCTGGCGCATTCCCAAGGACGGCCTTTACCGCGACAAGGGCACGGTGATCGGGCTGGCGCTGGGGCTGGTGGTGTTCACCGTGCTGGGCGTGGGGACGATCCTGCACTGGATGATTCCGGCGATGCCCTGGGCGGTCGCCTTCGCGCTGGCCGCGATCCTTTCCCCCACCGATCCGATCGCGGTATCCGCCATCGCCTCGCGCACCCCGATCCCGCCGCGCCTGATGCACCTCCTGGAGGGCGAATCGCTGCTCAACGATGCCTCGGGCCTGGTGTGCATGCGTTTCGCCGTGGCCGCCGCGCTCACCGGCAGCTTCTCGCTCGAACAAGCCGCACTCAACTTCGTCTGGGTGGCGCTCGCCGGCCTCGCGGTGGGCGTGGTCCTCACCTGGGGCGTGACGCGGGTGCGCGATCTGCTCCTGCGCCGGCTCGGCGAAGACCCCGGCTCCAGCATCCTCACCAGCCTGCTGATCCCGTTCGCCGCCTACCTGCTGGCCGAGGCGATCGAGGCCTCGGGCATCCTCGCGGCGGTCGCTGCCGGCATCAGCATGTCGCTGATGGAAAGCACCCGCCTTCTGGCCAGCACGCGGGTGCAGCGCCGCGCCTTCTGGGACACGGTGCAGTTCGCCGCCAACGGCGTGATCTTCGTGCTGCTGGGCGAACAGATTCCGGCGCTGTTCGCAGGCGCGGTCGACGCGGTGGACGAAGCCGGCCGCGCCAGCCCCTGGTGGCTGGCGCTGTACGTCGCAGGCGTGGTCGCGGCGCTGGCGGCGCTGCGCTACCTATGGGTCGGCGCGGCGCTGCGGCTGTCGGAAAAGATCGCGCGGCGGCGCGGCCAGCCGCACCCGGAGATCAGCCGCCGCGTGGTCGTGGCGATGTCGCTGGCCGGGGTGCGCGGCGCGGTCACCCTGGCCGGCATCCTGACCCTGCCGATGACCCTGCACGACGGCCACCCGTTTCCCGCCCGCGACCTCGCGATCTTCCTCGCGGCCGGGGTGATCCTCGCCTCCCTGATTCTTGCCAGCGCGGCCCTGCCGCGCCTGCTGCGCGACATGCCGAGCGAGGGAAAGCACGCGTCCGAAGCGCCGGCACGGCGCGCTGCGGCGGCGGCGGGGCTGCGCGCCATCGAAGACCATCGGCTCTCGCTGGCGCAATACACGGACGACCCCGCGCGGTATGCGGCCATCGCGGCGCGCCTGGCGGAAGACTACCGCCACCGGATCGAACCCCTCGATGCGGCGGAGGGCGGCGGGCCGGTGGCGACGCAGTCGGAATCGGAAGAAATCGAGCACGAGCTGCGCCTCGCAGGCGTCGCCGCCGAACGGCGCGCCCTGCTCGAACTGCGCCGCCAGCACCGCATCGACGAGACCACCTTCCACAAGCTCCTCCGCGAGCTGGACCTGGCCGAGCTGCGCTGGCGGATTTGACTGCTGTTTTGCGCGGGCCTCCGATCCTATTTCGCATCGAACCAGCGCGCGATCGTCTCGCGTTCGGCGTCGGTCATCTGCGTCAGATTGCCGGGCGGCATGATGCGCAGCACCACGGCCTGCTGGTGGATCTGCGCGGCGTGCGCCTCGATCTCCTGCCGGGTATCGAAGGTGAGGCCCTTGGCGGGTTCGAGCAGCAGGCTGGGCCGGGCGGCGTGGCAGGCGCCGCAGCGTTCGGCGAGGATTGCGCGCACGGCATCGAGCGTGGGAAGCGTCGGCGCCGCCCCGGCGCCCTTCGCTGCGGCTGGCGTATCGCCGCGCGCCGGTGCGAGCCAGGCGAACGCCGCGCCGAGCAGCGCAGCACCGACGAGCGGCAGCCACCACGCGCGCCGGCCGCCGTGCCAGAGCACGAAGAACTGCCGGATCGCGGCGGCGGCGGCCATGAACAGCGCAAGGATCAGGCCGCTGTACGGGTGCGAGGTGGCGGCCGGATAGTGCGTGCTCAGCATCGCGAACACCACCGGCAGGGTGAAGTAGGTGTTGTGCACCGAGCGCTGCTTGCCGCGCGCCCCGTCCAGCGGGTTGGGCGCCTCGCCGCGCGAAAGCGCGCGAACCATGCGCCGCTGTCCCGGGATGATCACGAAGAACACGTTGGCCGACATGATCGTGGCAAGCGCCGCGCCCGCCAGCAGGAAGGCGGCGCGCCCGGCGAACAGGTGGGTGGCGACCAGGCACAGCGCCAGCACCAGCGCCCCGACCAGCGCGCCCAGCAGGCGGTCGCGGAAGCCCACCGCCTTGCACAGCAGGTCGTAGGCGAACCACGCGCCCGCCAGCAGCGCCAGCGCCGCGCCCACCGCCTGGGCCTGCGACAGCGCCATGACCTGCGGATCGATGAGCCATACCCGGGGCGAAGCGAAGTAGACCAGGGACAGCAGCGCGAAACCGGAAAGCCAGGTCGTGTAGCTCTTCCACTTGGACCAGTGCAGGTCCTCGGGCAGATCCTCGGGCGCCGGCAGGTACTTCTGCTTGTGGTAGAAGCCGCCGCCGTGCACCGACCAGCTCTCCCCGGCCAGCCCCGGCAGCGGCAGCTTCGGGCGCCTGAGGCCGCGATCGAGCGCGACGAAATAGAACGACTCTCCGATCCAGGCGATCGCCGCCACCACGTGCAGCCAGCGCAGCAGGAAGGCGCCCGCGTCGATCCAGAAGCCGCCCACGCTCAGCTGCCCCGGTAGGTGCTGTAGGACCAGGGCGAGACCAGCAGCGGCACGTGGTAGTGCGCGTCCGCGTCCGCGATGCCGAAGCGCAGGGTCACCACGTCGAGGAAGGGCGGCTGCGGCAGCGCCACGCCGGCGGCGCGGAAATAGTCGGCCACGGCGAAATCCAGCTCGTAGATGCCCTGCGCGAGCGACGGGCCTTCCAGCAGCGGCGCATCGCAACGCCCGTCGCGGTTGCTGGTGCAGCGTCCCAGCGCGAGGCGCCGGCCGTCTTCGATGCGGAACAGGGAGATCGCGATCCCCGCGCCGGGACAGCCGCGCGCGGTATCGAGTATGTGGGTCGTGAGACTGCCCACGCGCATCACTCCGGAACCGCGAAGCCGCAGGCTTCGAAATGCCGGTCCAGCGCGGCGATGTCGGATGCCTTCTCCTCCGCCGAGGCGAAGCTCGCCTCGAAGCTGTTGCGCGCCAGGCGGTAGGCGTGGCCGGCATCGAGCCCGAGCGCGGCGAAGGTCTCCACGAAGTTCTGGTTGAGGTAGCCGCCGAAATAGGCCGGGTCATCGGAGTTGACCATCGCCACCAGCCCCGCGTCGAGCAGCTCGCGCAGGTTGTGGCGCGAAAGGTCCTCGAACACGCACAGCTTCACGTTCGACAGCGGGCATACCGTGAGCGGGATGCGTTCGGCGGCAAGGCGCGCGACCAGCGCCGGGTCTTTCAGCGCCTGCACGCCGTGGTCGATGCGCTCGGCCCGGAGCACATCGAGCGCGTTGCGGATGTATTCGGGCGGCCCCTCCTCGCCGGCGTGGGCCACGACGTGCAGGCCCAGCGCCCGCGCCTTTTCGAAGACGCGCGCGAACTTTTCCGGCGGATGGCCCACCTCGCTCGAATCCAGCCCCACGCCGATGAAGTGCTCGCGCCAGGGCCGCGCCGCTTCGAGCGTGGCCAGCGCGGCCTCCTCGGAAAGGTGGCGCAGGAAGCACAGGATCAGCGAAGCGCGGATGCCGAACGCCGCGCGCGCCTGTTCGCAGGCGCGGGAAAGCCCGCGGATCACCGCCTCGAACGGCACGCCGCGCTCGGTGTGGGTCTGCGGGTCGAAGAAGATTTCCGCGCGCGTGATCGCATCGGCGTGGGCGCGCTCGAAGTAGGCCCAGGCCATGTCGAAGAAGTCCTGCTCGGTGCGCAGCACGCTGGCGCCGGCGTAATAGATGTCGAGGAAGCTCTGCAGGTCGCTGAACGCGTAGGCCGCGCGCAGCGTCTCCACGTCCGGGTACGGCAGCGCGACCCCGTTGCGCTCGGCCAGCGCGAAGATCAGTTCGGGTTCGAGCGAACCTTCGATGTGGATGTGCAGCTCGGCCTTGGGCATGGTGCGCACCAGGCGTTCGAGGGCGGGGTCGAGGCGCTGCGGGGTCGGCGTCATGGCGAAGACCGGCTGGGAAAGCTTCGAGTCTGCCCCAATCCGGCGGCGGAACGGAAGCGCCGCACGCACGGGCGACCGGCTGCGCTACCCTTCGGGCATGAACCCGACGACCTTTGCACTGAACGGCCAGGCGGTGGACCTGGACGGAGAAGACCCGACCCAGTCCCTGCTGCGCTGGCTGCGCGGGCGCCGCCTCACCGGCACCAAGGAAGGCTGCGGCGACGGCGACTGCGGCGCCTGCACCGTGGTGCTGGTCGAAGCCGACGCTGCGGGCGCTTCGCGCTTCGTCCCGGTCAACAGCTGCCTGCTTCCGGTGGGCGCGCTGCCCGGGCGCGAAGTGCTGACGGTGGAGGCGCTGGCGCAGGGCGAGACGCTGCATCCGGTGCAGCAGGCGCTGGTCGAGCACGCCGGCTCGCAGTGCGGCTACTGCACGCCGGGCTTCGTGATGAGCCTGTTCGCGGGCTACTACGACGGCGAGCTGTCGGACCACGCCATCGAGGGCAACCTGTGCCGCTGCACCGGCTACCGCCCGATCCGCGATGCGGCCGGCGCGTTGCGCCGGCATCCGCGCGCGGCGGACCGTTTCACCGCGCAGCTGGCGATGCCGCGCACGGCGCCCGCCGCCGCTGCGCTCGGCAGCTTCCACAGCCCCGCGACGCTGACCGACGCGCTGGCCCTGAAGTCCGCGCATCCCGAAGCCGCCTTTCTCGCCGGCGGCACCGACCTCGGCGTGAACCTGAGCCGCGGCCAGGCGGTCGCGCCGGCCTTCATCGCGCTGGACCGCATCGCCGAGCTGCACCTCATCGAGCCAGGCGACGACGCCGTCCGCATCGGCGCCGGCGTGCCGCTGACGCGCATCGAACGCGAGCTGGCCGGCCTCTTTCCCGCGCTCGACGACCTGCTGCCCTGGTTCGCCGCGCGCCAGGTGCGCAACCGCGCCACCCTCGGCGGCAACCTCGGCTCGGCCTCGCCGATCGGCGACCTCGCGCCGGTGCTCCTGGCGCTGGATGCCTCGGTCGAACTGGCCGGGCCGGACGGGCGGCGCACGGTGGCGCTTGCCGACTTCTTCCTCGACTACCGCAAGACCGTGCGCGCCCCGCACGAGATCCTCGTCGCCGCGATCCTTCCGCGCCGCGGCGACCTCGTGCAGGCCGGCTACAAGATCGCCAAGCGCCAGACCGACGACATCAGCATCGTCGCCGCCGCCTTCGCCGTCGCACGCGATGCGCGGGGCCGCGTGGAGCACGCGCGGCTGGCGTTCGGCGGCGTGGCGGCCACCCCCGTGCGCGCGCTGGAAGTGGAGTCCTCGCTGCTCGGAAAACCGCTCGATGCCGCGGCCGTGGAAACCGCACGCGCGGCGCTGGCACGGGCCTTCTCGCCGCTGTCCGATCACCGCGCCGGCGCCGACTACCGCCGCGCGCTGTGCGGCAACCTGTTCGCAAGGTTCGCGCGGGAGAAGCTCGGCGTGGAGGACGCGGCATGAACCGGAACCAGACCGCCGCCTCGCCGCTCCCGCACGAAAGCGCCGCAGGCCACGTCACCGGACGGGCGCTCTACGCCGACGAGCAGCTTCCGCCGCAGGGGCTGCTGAGCCTGTGGCCGGTGGTCTCGCCGCACGCCCACGCCCGCATCCTGCGCATCGACGCGCGCGATGCGGCGGCGCTGCCGGGCGTGGAGGCCGTGCTGACTTCCGCCGACATCCCCGGCGAAAACGACTCCGGCGCGATCCTGCACGACGAGCCGGTGATCGCCGCCGACACGGTGTCCTTCCACGGCCAGTCGGTCGCCTGGGTGCTGGCGAAGGACGACGCCACGGCGCGCGCCGCCGCGGCGCGGGTGCGGGTCGAGTACGAACCGCTGCCCGCGATCCTGGGCATCGAGGCGGCGCTGGCAGCGAACGCCTTCCACCTGCCGCCGGCGCAGATCGCGCGCGGCGATGCGCCCGCCGCGCTGGCCGAGGCGCCCGTGCTGCTCGAAGGCGCGCTGCGGATCGGCGGGCAGGAGCACTTCTATCTGGAAACCCAGGCGAGCTGGGCCTGCGCGGATGGCGAAGGCGGGGTGCAGGTGACCTCCTCCACCCAGCACCCGAGCGAAACCCAGGCCATCGTCGCGCGCGTGCTCGGGCTGCCGGCCAGCCGCGTGGTCTGCCGCTCGCCGCGCATGGGCGGCGGCTTCGGCGGCAAGGAAACCCAGGCCAATCCCTACGCCGCCGTCGCAGCGCTGGCGGCCTGGCGCACCGGCAGGCCGGTTCGGATCAAGCTCGAACGCGGGCTGGACATGCGCATGACCGGCAAGCGCCATCCCTTCCTCGCGCGCTGGCGCGTGGGCTGCGAGCGCGACGGCACGCTGCGCGCGATGGACGTGGAACTGTTCGCCGACGGCGGCTGGAGCTGCGACCTTTCGCCCGCGGTGCTCTCGCGCGCCATGGTGCACGTGGACAACGCCTGCTTCTGCCCGAACGTGCGCGTGGTCGGACGCATCTGCCGCACCCATCTCCCCTCCAACACCGCCTTCCGCGGCTTCGGCGGGCCGCAGGGCGTGCTCGTCGCCGAGGAAATCCTCGAACAGATCGCACGCCACCTGGGGCTGCCCGCGCACGAGGTGCACGCGCGCAACTTCTACCGCGAAGGCCAGACCACCCACTACGGCCAGCCGGTGCGCGACAACCACATGGCAAGGCTGTGGCGGCAGGCGCTGGAGGAAAGCGACCTCCTCGCGCGCCGTGCGCGGATCGCGGAGTTCAACGCCGGCAGCCGCCACCGCAAGCGCGGCCTTGCGATCACGCCGATCAAGTTCGGCATTTCCTTCAACAAGACCGAATACAACCAGGCCGGCGCCCTGCTGCACGCCTACACCGACGGCAGCCTCCAGCTGCACCACGGCGGCACCGAGATGGGCCAGGGCCTGCACACCAAGATGCTGGCCGTGGCGGCGCGCACGCTGGGCGTCCACGTCTCGCGCCTGCGCATCATGCCCACCGCCACCGACAAGGTGCCCAACACCTCGGCCACCGCCGCCAGCACCGGCGCGGACCTCAACGGCCCGGCGGTGAAGGCGGCCTGCGAAACCCTGCTCGCGCGCCTGCGTCCGGTGGCGGCGGCGCTGCTGGAAGCGGCCCCGGACGAGATCGAATTCGCCGACGACCGCGCCCTGGTACGCACCGATCCGGCGCGCGCGACCGGCTTCACCGCGCTGCTGCAGGCCGCCTACGCGCGCCGCGTGAGCCTTTCGGCCACCGGCTTCTACGCCACGCCCGGCCTGAGCTGGGATCCGGCGACCAGCCAGGGCCACCCGTTCCACTACTTCGCCTTCGGCGCGGCGGCGTGCGAGGTGGAGGTGGACGGCGACACCGGCGTTCACCGCCTCTTGCGCGTGGACGTCCTGCACGACGTCGGTGATTCGCTCCACCCCGCCATCGACCGCGGCCAGATCGAAGGCGGCTTCGTGCAGGGCCTAGGCTGGCTGACCTGCGAGGAGCTGCGCTTCTCCGATCAGGGCCGGCTGCTCACCGATGCGCCCAGCACCTACAAGATCCCGACCCTGGGCGAGGTGCCCGTGGACTTCCGGGTGCAGCTCTACGCGCCGCCAACCCCGCCCCGGACCGCCTCCGTGTTCGGCTCCAAGGCGGTGGGCGAGCCGCCGCTGATGCTCGCCATCGCCGCGCGCGAGGCGATCCGCGAGGCCGTCGCCGCGTTCGGGCGCGACCCGCGCCGGGTTGAACTGGCGGCACCGGCCACGCCCGAGGCGATCTTCCGCGCCATCGAGTCCGTGCGCGGTGGATGAGGCGCTGTTCACCCGGCTCGCCCAGCGCATGGACGAAGGCGCGGCGGTGGTGCTGGCGAGCGTGATCCAGACGCGCGGCGCAACCCCGCGCAAGCCCGGCGCGCGCATGCTGGTCGAAGCCGACCGCATCCAATTCAGCGTGGGCGGCGGCGCGATGGAAGCGCGCGTGATCGCGGCGGCGCGCGCGCTGCTGGAGCGCGCCGACCAGAACGCCGAACTTGCGATCGACCTGACCGGCCGACCCGGTTCGGCCGGCATCTGCGGCGGTTCGATGCGCATCGCCCTGAGGCGATGGCAGGGCGTGGACGACCGGACGCTCGCGCGCGCCATCGCCGGCGCGCTGGCGGCCGGGGAAACGCTGGAACTGCCGGGCGAGGCGCTGGGCGCGCAGGACGCCGCCCCGCAGCGCCTGCGCCCGCGCGCGCGCCTCCTGATCCTCGGCGCCGGCCACTGCGGGCACGCGCTGGCCGAGCTGGCCGAACGGGTCGATTTCGAGGTCTGGCTGGCCGATTCGCGACCCGAATGCTTTCCGCCCGGCCGCTACGCCACCGCCACCTGCATCGACGCCTCGCCCGCCAGCCTGCACCGCGCCACGAACACCGCGCGCGACCGCTATCTCGTGCTGCTCAGCCGCGACTATCCGACCGACGTCGCCGCGCTCGCGGCGCTGGCGGGCGTGGACTGCGCCTTCCTCGGCATGATGGGCAGCCGCAACCGCATCGCGCAGGTGCGCGCCGCGCTGCCGCAGCACGCGGCCTGGCTGGAAGGACTGGTGGCGCCGGTAGGGCTTGCGATCGGCGACGAAACACCGCACGAGATCGCGGTCGCCATCCTCGCCCAGCTCATCGAGCGCCGACGCGCCCGCGCCGGCTGATGACACAGTCGAGGCGGGCGGTCAGGGCTTTTTTTCTTCCGCAGGCGGCGTGATGCCCTTGAGCTCGCGGTAGCGCGCCAGCAGCCTGTCGAACTCGGCGTGCAGCGCGGTGCGCTCGGCCTCGCGCCGCTCCAGATACCCGCGCTGATCGGCCACCTGGGTGCGGGCGCGGGTGATCGAATCCTTGATCTGCGCGGGAACCGGCTTGCCGTTGCGCTCCAGATCGGCAGCGTGCGCAAGCAGTTCGGCCAGGCTCTTTTCCTGGCTGCGGATGCCCACCCGCGCCGATTCCAGGCTCTGTTCGATCAGGTCGAAACGCTCGCGGTAGGCGCGCTGCAGGTCGTCCTCGGTCGGATAGGAGGAGGTGAGCACGGAATCCATCTTGGCCTTTTCCTCGGCCGCCAGGCGCGTCTTCTCCCGCTCGGCCTGCTCGGCCTCCCACGCCGCCTGTTCCTCCGGCGTGCGGGCGCGCTCGGTGGTCTTGACCGTGATGCCCTGACTGTTGAGCTCCTCCTGCTTGTCCTGCACCGCCTCGGCGGGCAGCGCGTCGGTGTAGTGCACCTTGCCGTCCTTGTCGGTCCAGCGGTAGAGCTTGCGCTGGGCCTGTGCGTCGGGGGATAGCGCGCCCAGCAGGAGGCAGAGCGCAGCGGCAATCAGGGGAAGGGATGCATGGCTTTTCACGCGCGGACCTGCGAAAGATCAGTGGGACGGTTCGGCCTGCCCGACGCCGTGGCGCTCGCGGTAGGCCTGCAGGCGTGCCTGGTGTTCGCGCAGCGCCGGCTGGTCGGAAGTATAGGCCAGCAGTTCTTCCAGCCGCGCGACGGCGATCACCGGAATGCCGGCGGTGGCGCGGATTTCCGCGGTGGCGGACAGCCCCGATTCACCCCGCTCCTGCCGGTCGAGCGCCACCAGCACGCCGCAGGGCGTCGCTCCGGCGGCACGGATCTGCGCCAGCGACTCGCGCACCGCGGTGCCGGCCGTCACCACGTCATCGACGATCAGCACGCGGCCCTCAAGCGGCGCACCGATCATCAGGCCGCCTTCGCCGTGGTCCTTGGCCTCCTTGCGGTTGAAGGCCAGCGGCACGTCGCGCCCGCGCCGCGCCAGCGCGACGGCAAGGGACGTGGCCAGCGGGATGCCCTTGTAGGCCGGACCGAACAGCATGTCGAAGGCCAGCCCGGAATCCTCCAGCGCCTGCGCGTAGCACTCTCCCAGCGCGGCCAGCGCCGCGCCGTGATCGAAGCGGCCGGCGTTGAAGAAGTACGGGCTCACGCGCCCGGACTTGAGAGTGAACTCTCCAAATCGCAGCACCTGGCAGCGCAGCGACAGTTCGAAGAAACGGCTCTGGTATTCCTTCAGACTCATTCGGATATCCGCAGCGCAAGACGCGCGAACTGGCGGATCACGTCCAGCCCGCAGTGGTGGGAGGAAAGGCCCTGCGCGTACTGCGCGCGCAGGGCGTCGAGCAGGGCGCCCATCGGTCCGGCGTTGGCGGCCTTGCCCCCGGCGAAGGCAAGGCGACCGGCATCCGAGCAGAAGCGGTGCAGCTCGAAGAAGAAGCGCTGCTGGCCGTCGGTGAGGAACGCAAGGCAGGGCGCGGCGGAGCCGGGATCGCCGAGCGACCGTCCGATGCGCATTTCACGCTCCTCGCACAGTCGGATCGAGCTTGCGGCCAGCTCCAGCAGCGGCTCGGAGACGTTGGCCGTATCCAGATCCGAGGCCACCTGCGCCAGCGCCAGCGCGCGCTGGCTGACGGGATCCTCGCGCCAGCCCGGTTCGCGCGCATCCAGCCACTCGCCCAGGTGCGGCGCCAGCGCGCCGCCGCGCGCCGCAAGTTCCGCGGTGTTGCGGCGCGCGTCGGGCGGCAGCGGGCGGGCGTCGAAGGTGGAACCTGCGATCGCCAGCTCCAGGGAGCGGTACAGCCAGGCGTCGCGGCGCGCATCGAATCCCGCGGCGGCGAGGATTCGGGCGCTCTCGGCGATGCTGGCGGCCTCGTTCGGCCCGACCGGCCCCTCGCCCTCGCCTTCCTCGCGCTGGCGCAGGTCGTGGCAGGCGCAGAACAGCATCAGCGCGATGCGGTCGCGGCCGTCGAACGCCTCGCCCGCCGCAGCCAGCAGCCGGCCCATGCGGCCGTCCATCAGCTCCAGGGCGTGGTTCTCGTTGTGGTAGGCGTGGAAATCCTCGCCCCAGCTGCCGTGCCGCAGGCCCATGCGCGCCAGCGCGATGCCCAGCGCGACCGCACCGCGAGTGGCGTCCTGGCGCAGCCCATCCCCGAAGGTTTCGATCAGGCCGCGCTGCCACTGCAGGATCCACGGCACCAGCTCGGGGCGTCTCGAAAGCAGCAGCGCCGCGGCGGCATCGCCGTCGGGCAGCTCGCCTTCGGTGCCGTCGGCGTGGTAGCGCGCGGCCGGGTCGATGTTCACGTCGCAGGTCCCGCATCGGCCGATCCGGCCGGTGGCGGAAGTATACGCAAGCCGCCTGACTTGCCGAATGCGTCGGCCGAAGAGCCAGGCGTCGAGCGGGAGGTTCCACGGCGGCAGCGTGTCGAGGGAGCGCGCGCCGCAGGGTCGTCACTCCGTCGGGAACAGCTGCGCGGCGCGCTGGAACAGGATCCAGCTGGTGGCGATGTACTTGGTGCCGCCGCGCGGCAGGTTGCCGCGGTGGGTGTGGGTGAAGGCGGCCGGCGCGATCAGCAGGC
>CAUJIN010000028.1 GCA_963205495.1 Pseudomonadota bacterium | reverse complement strand
GCGGGCACAACAAAAAGCCCGGCATCGCTGCCGGGCTCCGGCCCCGTCCTTGGGGCCTTGATGTCGGGTCGTTGCCGGGATCGGACCGCGCTGGCGCGGTCCGGTTCCCTGACGACCGGGCCAACCGGATCAGAAATCCATACCGCCCATGCCACCCATGCCACCACCTGCCGGCATGGCAGGCTCGTCCTTCTTCGGCGCCTCGGCCACCATGGCTTCGGTGGTGATCATCAGGCCCGCGATGGAGGCGGCGTTCTGCAGTGCGGTACGCGTGACCTTGGTCGGATCCAGGATACCGAAGGCCACCATGTCGCCGAACTGGCCGTTGGCGGCGTTGTAGCCGAAGTTGCCCGAGCCGGCCTTCACTTCGTTGACGATGACCGAAGGCTCTTCACCGGCGTTGGTGACGATCTCGCGCAGCGGCGCTTCCATCGCGCGCAGGGCGATGACGATGCCGTGGTTCTGGTCTTCGTTGGCGCCCTTGAGGTTCTCGATGGCCGCCTTGGCACGGATCAGGGCCACGCCGCCGCCCGGTACCACGCCTTCTTCCACCGCTGCACGGGTGGCGTGCAGGGCGTCTTCGACGCGCGCCTTCTTCTCCTTCATTTCCACTTCGGTGGCAGCACCGACCTTGATCACGGCCACGCCGCCGGCCAGCTTGGCCACGCGCTCCTGCAGCTTCTCGCGGTCGTAGTCCGAAGAAGTTTCCTCGATCTGCGCCTTGATCTGGCCGATGCGGGCCTGAATGCGCTCGGCATCGCCGGCGCCGTCGATGATGGTGCTGTTTTCCTTGGTGATGACAACGCGCTTGGCGCGACCCAGATCGTTGATCGTGGCCTTCTCCAGCGACAGGCCGACTTCCTCGGAAATCACGGTGCCGTTGGTGAGCACGGCGATGTCTTCCAGAATGGCCTTGCGACGATCACCGAAGCCCGGTGCCTTCACTGGAAATGTCGGTGGATCATCCTGCTATCTCCTGGGGGCGAATGCGTGTTTTCCCGCATGCCCGACACGCTAGACGCCTTCGCCGCGATCAGGTCGTGAAATGGCCGCCGTTGCCATTCCCGAGCCCATGCGGGGTTCACCGATGTGCAGGATCGTTGAAGGCATCCGCGCCGCCGTTCACGATGTCGGATACGGGCGAAGACCGGCCGCAGGGAAAGCGGGCCGGTTCGACGCCTGCGAGGCCTTGACGCCGGAGAGGGCGGCAACGGGCGCGAAGCGCCGTCTCCCGGGCAGGTGCGATTCCGCCGGGCGTGCAGGAGTGCCTTGCCGTGCTTCAGCCCAGCGCTGGCGATCCGAGCATCGCCGAAGGCGAGTGCGCGCTCACCCTGCCGGTCGACCACATGGCCGCCACGGTCGAGGTGGGCGCGCGCTATTGCACTCGCGAACGCGCCTTTGCCGATGTCAGCGCGGCCGGCTCCGGGGTCGAAGAGCCGCTGGTGACGCGCACCGCCGACGTGGTTGAGGCACCGGGCGACGGCCTGTTCTGCGACAGCTTCGAGGACAACGATCCCGGCTGCCCGGCTGGCAACCGAGCGGCGGGCGCCAGCTCCCTCTGATCGGCAGCGAGGCGGATGGCACCAGCCGCAGCGCGGCGCTCAGGGCTCGAAACCGTCGCAGTACATGGGCACCTCGACGGTCAGGCGCGCCCGGTCGGGCAGCACTTCCACCTCGGCCCGTCCGCAGCGCTTTCCGGGCGGCAGCACCACGCGGTCGAACTGTCCGCTGACGGCACTGCCGGTCACGATGTCGAAAACCTGCGGCCCGTCGGTCTCGTAGTTGCCGGGAAAGCCGAGGTACAAGGTGCCGTCGAGCGCCACACTGCCGTTGCCGATGATCCGGTCGAAATCCGCAGGACCCATGATGTCGATCCACAGTGCCGTGGTATCGGTCAGGGTGAGTTGCGTGCCGCCATCGAGGCTCAGCGCGCCGATCGGGCCGATCGGGGCGAACGTCTGATCGGGGGCGATGGTGCCCTCGATGCGCAGATTGCCCGCCAGGCGTCCGAAGCCGGTCAGTGACTGTGCGGAGCCCAGCGTCATGAGGCCCGTGCCGGCGCTGAGCGTCGCGGCATTGCCGAACGCGCTGGAGGCGGCCAGGTGCACGGCGCCGCTGCCGTCGATGACGACATCACCGACACCCCGCACCGTGGCGACATTCGGGCCGCAACCGGCGTTGTCCACCGTGATGACGGCATCGTTGTCGATGCCACCGACCAGTTCGAGCTCGCGGGAACAGGGCACGAGCACGCGGCTGCCTGCGGCGATGGCGAGGTTCTCCAGGCGCGAGACGCTGCCGTCCATCGCGATGACGCCATCGCCGCTGGTCGCCAGCACGCCACCGCGCACGGTGCCGGCGCTCAGCACCACGCTGGAACCTGCCGCCGCGCGCAGCGTGCCGGCGAGGCTCTGATCCAGCGTGGTGGCAAACAGGAGGATGCTGCCGCCGTTGCGGGCTTCCATCAGACCTTCGTTTGCCATGGCGGAGGTCTGCATCTGCAGGATGCCCGCACCGCTGCCCTGACCGTTGCGATCGGCCAGCACGCTGCCCTGGTTGGTCAAGGCCAGCGCGATGGTGCCGATGCCGCCGATGGTGTGGCCCGGCGCATTGACCAGGGCATGGCCGGCGCCGCCGAAGATGTTGGCCAGCGCGCCGCCCTCGAGCTGCAGCCGACCGGTGCCGCTGATCGTCGCACTCTCGCCGAAACGCGAGGCCACGTAGCCGCTCGGGCCGGTGTTGATGATGCCGTCGTTGCGCAAGCCACCCGGGCCGATCAGCAGTCCGCTGTTGGAGAAGAAGCCCACGCGCGCCGATGCCTCGAGGTGGACGTCCTCGATCGGCGAGCCCTGGCAGGTAATCGTCAGAGTCCCCGGACCGAACACCTGGCCGCCGGTCAGTCCGCGATTGCCGGCGTTGCACAGCGACGCGCTGCTTCCGGCATCGATGCGAATCGATCCGTCGGGCGACTGGTCGAAGCCGTTGCTGCCATTGCCCGTTGCAAGGCGCAGGTGGCCGCCGTTGCGGGCGCGCATGGTGCCGTTGTTGGTGACCGTGTAAATCCCCGAAAACGCCAGCTCCGCGCCGGCGACGTCGGCTTCGATGGTGCCGTCGTTCTGCAGGCTGACGGTGATGTTGCCGCTGCCCTGGATCGTGTGGGTCGGCCAGTTCACCAGATGCCATCCGGCATTGCCTGCCGAGGTGATGCTGGCGTCGTGGCCAGCCGGCTTGTGCAGGCGGATGCGACCGCTGCCGTTGGCATTGGTGTGGGTGGCGATCACCAGCCGCGAATCCTGCAGCGCGTCGGCGCCGCCGATCAGGATGGTGCCCTCGTTGTCGATCTGGCTGCCGTGCACCTCCAGGATGCCCGGTGTCGAGGAGCCTGCGATCCGCAGGGTGGCGTGCGGATTGCCGATGCTGAGGTGGTGGCACTGCCCGGTGAGCCCCTGGCCCAGCAGGCTGACCGTGTAGGGCGTGTTGTAGGACAGGTGGGCTGTGACCGATGAATCCGGCGGGCCGACCTGGTGCGGCAGCACGGCGCCCCAGCGCAAGGATTCGAACCAAAGGTCGTCCACGGGCTGCGCCCAGAAGGCGATGCCGTTGGGACCGGGCGTCTGCGCCTGCGCGAGATCGGCGCCGAGGCCGGCGCTGGCCAGCAGCGCCGGCAGAGCTGCGCGCCGCAGGAATCGGTGGAACGTGGTCGTGTTCATCGAAGGCTCCCCTGCGCAGTCGAAACGCTGCGCCTGCCTTCTAAGGCGTGGAACGGCCTGCGGATGTCTCATCGCCTTGGCCGCTGGCCTGGCCGGCTGCCGCACCAAGCAGCTCGCGCGCCTGATCCAGCCACTCAGGAGCCGCCGAATCGGCACGTTCGAACACGGCCAGCGCCGCCTCGGCGTGGTGGCGCGCATCGGAAAAGTCACCCGCAGCCAGGGCAACGCGCGCGGCGCCGAGATGGACGTGGCCGCGGCCAACGTAGTCGGGTGCGAATGCGCGCTCGGCCAGCGCCACCGCACGAGCCGCCGAGGCTTTGGCATCGTCGATCCGGCCCAGATCGGCCTGCAGCCGGGCCGCGTTGATCAGCGGTCCGGCGAGATCGGCATGATCGGGACCGAAGGCCTCCTCGCGCACCGTCACCGCGCGCTGAAACAGGGTCAACGCTTCTTCGCGGTGGCCACGGTCGCGCTGCACGAGTGCAAAGTTGTTCAGCGCGACGGCATAGGCGACGGTGCGCTGTGGCAGGGCGCGCCCCAGGCGTTCGATGGCCTCGCGGTAGGCCTGATCGGATCGGTCGAGCTGGCCCAGACCCTGCAGCGCGCTGCCCAGGTTCTCCAGCCGTGCGCCGAGCGCGCCGTCGTCGACCGCGAGGCGGCGCCCGCTGGCAACCGACGCCTCGGCAAACGCTGCGGCCTCGTCGAATCGACCAAGGTCGCTCATCAGCGAGGCGAGATCGTTCTGGACCTCTCCGGCCTCGCGCTGCAGCTCGGGATCGGCGAGGAAGACAGCCAGCGCCGCGCGATAATCGGCCTCGGCAGCGTCGGTGCGACCGCGCGTCCAGGCCAGCAGCGCACGCGCCTGCAGCACGTCTGCCCAGCCGCGGGAGCCGGGTGCGCGCAGCGCCAGCGCGCGGGTGAACTGCGCCTGGGCGGCGTCGAGCTGCATCAGGTTGGTGTAGGCCACGCCGATGCCGAGGCGAACGTCGGCCTCGCTTTCGGGCTGGCCGCGGAAATGGTCGGGAATGCGCGGCAGGGCCTGGTCGAGCGCCTCCTTGAGCGTGGGCTCGCGCCCGCTCACCACCGGATTGGCGTCGGCGATCAGCGCCAGCAGGAATGCGCGCGCGCTCTCGGCCCGGGTCGCTTCCCGTGCCACTTGCATCGCCTGTTGGGCGGCGATGCCCAAGCCGACCGACAGTGCCAGCACCGCAGCGCAGCCCGAAGCGACCGCCAGCGCATTGCGACGGACGAACAGGCGCGCGCGGTACAGCGCATCGCCCTGACGGGCGGCCACGGGGCGCGATGACAGCCAGCGGCCGAGGTCCTCGCCGAAGGCAGCGGCGCTGGCATAGCGGCGTTCCGGATCGGCCGCCAGCGCCTTGAGCAGGACGCGATCCAGATCACCGCTGAGCAGCGAGCGCCACTGTCTCAGGTCGCGCGGCGCCAGTGCCAGCGCATGCCCATCGACGCGCCCGCTCGGCCGGGTCGGTGCCTGCCGGCGCATCAGCGCCAGCGCGTGTGCGGTGGACTGACCGGCGTGGTCGAAGGCATGGCGCCCGGTCAGCAACAGGTGCAGCAGCAGGCCCAGCGCGAACACGTCGGACGCGGTGGTGAGCGGCTCGCCGGCGAGCTGCTCGGGGCTGGCGAACTGCGGCGTCAGAGGTGCGAAGCCGGTGCCGGTGAGGCCTGTTTCTTCGGCAAGACTCTTGGCGATCCCGAAATCCAGCAGCTTGGCCTGGCCTTCGGCCGTCACCATGACGTTGGCGGGCTTGATGTCGCGATGCAGGATCAAGGCCCGATGCGCAGCCTCCACTGCTGCGATCACCTGCAGGAAAACCTGCACGCGCTCGCGCAGTGTCAGGCTTCGATTCGCGCACCAGCGGTCGATCGGCTCACCGTCGACGTACTCCATGGCGACGTAGGGTCGCCCGTCTGCGGCATTGCCTCCATCGATCACATGGGCGATGTTCGGGTGCTCGAAGCGCGCCAGGAACTGGCGCTCGGCGTGGAAACGCGCCACCGCCGCGGCACCGCCGATACCCAGCGCACTCAGTTTCAGCGCCGCGCGCTGGCGGAAGCCCGGGCCTTCGCGCTCGGCCAGAAACACCTCGCCCATGCCGCCGGCGCCAAGCCGTTCCAGCACCCGCCAGTCGCCGATGTGCGAGGGCAGGGTGTCCGGCTCGAAGCGGCCCTCGCTTTCGCCGTGGGCGCGAAGCAGCGCCAGGGTGTCTTCCAGCAGCGCCGGGAAATCGCCGGCGGCCTCGCGCAGGAATCGCTCGCGCGCGTCGGCCGGCTGGTCGAGCGCCTGTTCCAGCAGCGACAGCGCGCGCGGATCCATGCTCAGGACAGGCGCAGGTGCAGGAAGGCCCGCGCGACCTCCCAGTCGCGCTGCGCGGTGGCGCGGGAAATGCCCAGCAGCTCGGCAATCTCGGCCATTTCCAGCCCGCCGAAATAGCGCAGTTCGACCACCTGCGCCTTGCGCGCATCGTGTGTTTCCAGCTGCTGCAGCGCCTGTTCCAGCGAAAGCGCGTCGATATCGCGCTCGGATGCGGCCTCATCGGCCGCCGACAGCGTCACCGGAATCACCCCGCCACCGCGCTTGTCGGCCTTGTGCTGGCGTGCATAGTCGATCAGCACCTGGCGCATCCGGCGGGCGGCAAGTGCATAGAACTGGGCGCGATCGTTCGAGGCCGGATCCTGCTCGGCCGACAGCCGCATCCAGGCCTCGTGCACCAGGGCCGTCGGCGTCAACGTGTGTCCGCTGCGCTCGCCCGCAAGTTGGCGTTGGGCGAGGCGGCGCAGTTCGCCGTAGATCAACGGCAGCAGCGCGGCTTCGGCACCGGAGTCGCCAGCGGCGCGGGCGCGCAGCAGCTGAGTGACCGGCCCCGAGGTCATTTGCGCCTACCCCGCGTCGGGCGATGCTGCACTGTCGGCATGCGCCTGCTCCAATCCAGTGTCGGAACGCGTCCCATGATAGGCGCAGCCGTATCGCTCTGCGAGCTGCATGCGCTGATGATGGGCAGTCGGACATCGGGGTGCCTCGCGCAGGGCAATCGCGCTCGGTTTCGGACCGCGTGGCGTCGGGTGCGAGGCGGCATCAGGCCGGATCGGGCGGCTGCTGCGGCCTGGGTGTATCAGGCGTTCTCCAGGCCTTCAGCCAGGCCATGAATGGCGGGCGAAGCGGAAGATGTGGTTATGCTGCGATGCAGCATGCGATGGTAAAATGATCGCGCGATAGGTCGCCGTCAGGCCGTGTCCATGCCGGTTTGAATCGATTCGAGTGGGCGTATCCCCTGGCGTATGATCGCCAAGCGTGGGATCTGGCGCGCCACAGAGGTTGCCCGCAGCGACAGGGATGGCGACGGTCCATTCAACGCGCTCGATCCAGCGGATCGCACGATGATCCCTGTTCCAGCCCCGCCATCGGTATCGATCAGGACGTTGGCTACCCATCGTCACAGTGCAGGTGGAGATGGCTTGCACTGGCCGGTTCGGTCGACGCATCGCACCCGGGTGTCGGCCGCGTATAGGAAGTTCAAACGCCCTTTTCGGGCAGTCTGCTGGGTAGGCGGCGGTCGCGCAAGCCCCGTTTTGGGCACGGATCGGACGTCTGTGAGTGGGATTTCGGCATCGCGGAGCCACGCAGCGGCGTTGTCAGCAGCCATGCTTCGCTGATTCCCGACAGCGGGCCGAGCGCCGCCCTGCGGATCGTGGCCGCATCGGCTCGGATTCCGGTTTCGCCGTCGGCTGTGCAGCCGGCAGATCGTCACGCGGCTTG
>CAUJIN010000027.1 GCA_963205495.1 Pseudomonadota bacterium | reverse complement strand
CTTGGCCTGACGCACTGCATGATAGACCCCATCCAGCGCCCGTTTGGTATTGGAAAGTACCGTGTTCACCCAGCGCGCACCGCTCGTCTCGGTGGCCGCACGCCGTCCGCCGGTGACCAATGTGGTGTGGGCGTGCCCCGCTTCTTCCAGGCGGCGAAAACAGCCCAGTCCGTCGCTGTAGACCTCACAGCCCGGCTCCAGGCGTCGGGCGATCCAGTCGTCCAGAGAGGCATTGTCGAACGCACGAATCGGCTCGATCACGGCGTACAACACGCTCTTGTGCTCCGCATCGGTCTGCACTGCGATCAGGATGGGCTGTTTGTTCTCCGAGCCGCGGCCGGCCTTGCCGCCGTTGCGCTCCCCGCCCAGATAGGCATAGTCCATCTGCACGAAGCCATTGAGTTTTCTGGATTCTTCACGCTCGGTCATGGCCTGCATGATCTTGTGCTTGAGGCGCCAGGCGCTCTTGTAGTTGATGCCCAGATCGCGCTTCAGCTCCAGGGTGGAGACGTTGGTCTTGGTGGAGGTGAGCAGATACAGCGCCTGCATCCAGATTCGCAGCGCCAGCTTGGTCCCCTCCAACAGGGCGCCCGCGCTGAGCGTGGTCTGGTGCCGACAGGCACGGCACTGGTAGTAGACCACGCCGGCCCGGCGAAACCGCGAACGGGCGCGTGCGTTGCATGCCGGACAGCGAAATCCGTGCGGCCAGCGCCACCTGTAGAAGGCCCGATAGCACTTGGCCTCGGTACCGTAGAGGCGGTAGAACTCGCTCAGTGTCAGGCCGGGCTGGAACTGGATGTGGTTGATGCTCATGGTCGTCACCTCGCAGGGTCGGGTGACAGCATCCTGCGCGCCGACCGTCTCATATCCTGCGACTGGCAGCTGAGGGTCAGGGCTAATAAGGAATTATATTCCCCTCATCCACATCAAGTTCAGCGATGAAATATCCACCTTTAATTCCAACAGGTTCCTCAATGGAAAGTCATCCATCTCAGTGGATGCAAGCTCCTGATTAGCCCTGAGTCTCAGCTGTAAAGCTCCCTCTCCCCCATGCAAATGGGGGAGAGGGTTGGGGTGAGGGGGCTTTCGGAGCCGTTCCGCGAAGACCGCAATAGCGCCTCCCAGCGCGTACCCCCTCACCCTAGCCATCTCCCCCGCCCATTGGCGGGAGAGAGGGGACTCGCCCCTCTGGGCGCGGCTGAGACTCAGGGCTAATCAGGAAGTTGTTTTCATTGTGCGTGCCGAAGTGATGGGACGAACGCGAAGGGCGCAACGCACTATGCCTGCGATTGCTCGGTTTGTTCAATGTTGAAAGTTTAAAAGTCGGACTGAAGCAACTGTCTCGCTACTGCGACCCTGTCAACCCCGCTCGTCACCGAATGCCGTTGCTGACCCTTGCACCCATGACAAGGAGTTCTGCCATGCGCGATGTTGCTGTCGAATCCACGAGGTTTTCGCCCCTGCGCGTTGGTGCGGGAAGTCTGGTCGTGGCGGCACATGCGGCGGCGCTGCTGGCGCTGAGCCTGGCGGCGCCGTCCGGTTTCGAGCTGCCGCTGAAGAAGGCGGTTGCCGATGCCATCGAGGTGGTGATCGTGCCGGTGCTGCGGCCGCTGCCGCCGCCGCCCATGCCCAGCGCGCCGGTGCGGCATCACGACAGGCGCGTGCCGGTGCCGGAGGTTCCAGTGGCGATGCCGAGCGAGCTGCCGGTTCCGGTCGAGGTGGTGTCCGAGGCTCTGGTCGCAACGGCTGCGGATTTTTCCGATGCGACCGCGGGCGCGTCCGATGCGGCGGGCGCCGCTTCGGGTGCGGGGGTGCTCACGGTGCTGCGCGGCTCGCCGCCGCCCTATCCTGCACGCGCGCGGCGCAGGGGCCTGCAGGGCGAGGTGCTGCTGCGTATCGCCATCGATGCCGACGGCTGGCCGCACGAAGTGACGGTCGTGCGCAGCAGCGGCCACCGCGAGCTGGATCGTGCGGCACAGCGCCATGTGCTGGGGAATTGGCGCTTTTCCCCGCCGGGCGTGGCTGCAGCGGGCGAGCTGCCGGTCCGCTTCTCCCTGCATTGAAGGGGCGCAGGCTGCGTGTCTGCCGCGAGACTGCGACAGCGACACGAAGCGGGCCGCGTTTGCTGCGCGGCCCGCATTCCTTTCGCTGGCTGGCTCAGCGGTAATAGCCCGGGCGATGCCGGTAATAGCCCGGGCGCGGCGGCGCAGGCGGCGGGGCGTAGTGGTGATGGCCGTGGGCTGGAGAGCCGTAGACCGGATACGGATAGGGATGAGGTCGCGGCGGAAAGTAGGCGTACTTCGGCGTCGGGACGTAGTAGTAGCGCGGGCCATGACGGCCGTGCACGACGTGCAGCGGGTGCTGGTGGTGGCGGTGGTAGGGGCGCCCTGCGCTGAACGCCACATCGCCGATCGACACCCAGACGCGCGCGCCGTGGTCGTGTGCTTGCGCAGGCGTACCGAAGCTCATCCCGAACGCGAGGGCGGCGCCGGCAAGAAGGAAGGAAATGCGCATCGCAAGTGCTCCGTGGACGCGCCGGAAAGGCGCGTCGTGAGCATCGACGAACGCGGGTGAACCCACCTGCAACGCGGCGGACCCGGCATCAATTCCGGCTGAACGCGGAAGCCGAAGCCAGCGCCTCGATCCGCGCGATCGCCTGGGGGATCTGTGCCGGGCCGTCGATGCGCTGCACGCGCGGATCGTCGTCGGCCACCTCGTGCACCATCTCCAGCGCCCAGGTCACCGGGTAGGGCATGTGCACGCCCCAGCCGCCCAGGGCCAGCACCGGCTCGATGTCCGAACGCAGCGAGTTGCCGATCATGGCGAAGCGTTCGGGCGCGCCGCCGCATTCGGCGATGACCCGCGCGTAGGCGGCCGGATCCTTTTCCGAAACGATCTCGATGCGGGTGAACAGGTCGGCCAGGCCGGATTCGGCGATCTTGGCTTCCTGATGGAACAGGTCGCCCTTGGTGATGAGGACGATGTCGTGGCTTGCGGCCACCGTTTCCACCGCGCTGCGCACGTCGGGAAGGAGTTCCACCGGATGGCGCAGGACTTCCTTGCCAAGGTCCAGCAGGCGAGCGAGGTCGCGGGCACTGATGCGCGCTTCGGTCATCGCGATCGCGGTTTCCAGCATGGACAGGGTCATGCCCTTGGCGCCGTAGCCGAACAGGCGGATGTTGACCTGTTCGGTGGCGAGCAGGCGGTCGTGCAGGGCGCTGTCGGCAAGGTCGAGATAGGGCGCGAGGATGCGCTCGAATTCGGCGTGCGCGGCGCGGAAGTGGATTTCGCTGTGCCAGAGCGTGTCGTCGGCGTCGAATCCGACCAGGGAAATGGGGCGCGTCGGGGCGCGCAGCGAGGCGGAGAGCGGGAAATCCATTCGGGAACCGGGCCGGAAACGTCGGGGTGATCCGGGCCGGAGGTGACGCGGGGCGTCAGGTGCCCGTGAGCGGCAGCCGGTTCAGGCTGCGCGGGGCGGGTTCCTACTCGACGTCCGTCGCGCAGGCCGGGGCCGGATCGGCGCACAGTGTACCCTGCGCCAGGTGAAGGAATGCCTGAAGCAGCGCCGCGGCCCAGTCCAGGGCGGGAAGGGCGAGCTTTTCGACGAGAGCGGGGGTCATCATGGCGGCTGCCTTGATTGGTACGGGAGGAGGTCCACTCCAATGAAGCAGGATTCGGGCCAAGTCCTGCCGAACGCCGGCGCAACCGCCTCGGTGACGGAGGCGCGCGCGGCGCGGCGCGCGCTGGGCTGGGCGGTCGCGATCTCGCTGGCGCTGGCCTGGTTGCCCGAATTTCTGCCGGCGCTGGCCTGGCTGGCCTGGCCGCAGGTGCTGGCTTCGACCCTGGCGCACGAGCTCGGGCACGGGCTGGCGGCACTGGTCTCGGGCGGCGGGTTCGATTCGCTCCAGCTCTACGCCGACGGTTCCGGCGTCGCGCATACGCGCAGCGCGGGCGGTGCGATGCAGCGCGCGCTGATCGCCGCCGGAGGGCCGCTCGGGCCACCGCTGGCCGCGCTCGGGCTGTTCCTCGCGGCGCGGCGTGCGGGCGCGGCGCGCGCGGCCTTGGCGCTGATTTCCCTGCTGCTGGCGTTCGCGCTGGTGATCTGGGTGCGCACTGCGTTCGGTGCGCTCTGGGTGGGGCTGTGCGCGGCGCTGGCGGGTGCGGCGGCGTGGCGTGCGTCGGGAGCCTGGGTGCAGGCGCTGGCCTGCCTTGTCGCGGTGCAGCTTTGTCTTTCCAGCCTGTCGCGGCTCGGCGGACTGTTCTCTCGCACCGCGCGTACCGGCGCCGGGGAATTGCTTTCCGATACCGGTCAGCTGGCCGATCTGCTGTGGGCGCCGCACTGGTTCTGGGGCGCGCTGATCGTGCTGCTGTCGGCCGCCGTGATGCTGACGGGCGTGTGGGCGTTCTTCCTCGCACTGCGCGAGGATCGCTGACGCCGGTCCCCGCGCGAGGCGGGAACCGGCGCCTGCGGGTCAGGCCTTCTTGGCCGGGGCTTTCTTTGCCGCGGCTTTTTTGGCCGGAGCGGCCTTCTTCGCCGGAGCGGCCTTCTTTGCAGCCGGCTTCTTGGCAACCGCCTTCTTTGCCGCGGCCTTCTTCGGGGCGGCCTTCTTCGCGGCCGCCTTTTGTGGAGCGGCTTTCTTTGCCGGCGCCTTCTTCGCGGCCGTTTTCCTGGCCGGAGCCTTCTTTGCCGGAGCCTTCTTCGCGCCGGTGGCGGTCTTCTTCACTTCGGCCACTTTCCTTGCCACGGCCTTCTTTGCACCGTCCGCCTTTTTCACGGCCGCCTTCTTCACGGCGGCGACCTTTTTCCTGGCGGCGGCCGCGGCTTTCTTGATGGACTTTCCTGCCGCGCTCTTCTCGATCTTTTCCTTCACGGCTTCCGCGGCGGCGCGTGCGTCCGCGGCGAGGTCCTGCACCTTTTCCGAGACCGCTTCGGCGGCGTTGGAGATCACTTCTGTCACACCGTTTCCACTGCTCATCGCGTGCCCCTCCTCAAGTGGGCGTTGGGTTGCTCTGGCGCAATCTGCGCCGGAATTTCCCTTTGCGCAAGCCTGCAATGCGATCCTGCGCGCGCCGCGCGCGAGGAGTATCCCGCCCAGGATCGGGAACCTCCGTCCTCGCAGGCAGTCGAACGCGGCGCTGTCTGGTTTCGGGAGACTTCCATGCTGCCTTTCCTTTCCTGTCGCGTCGCGCTGGTCGCGGTGCTGCTCGCATCCCCCTTTGCGGCCGCACGCGCGGCGCTTCCCGTCGAGGTCTCCGGCACGCCGCTGCCTTCGCTTGCGCCGATGCTGGAGCACGTCACTCCGGCCGTGGTCAACATCCACAGCAAGACCGTGGTGCGGGTGCGCAGCCCCTACGCCGACGATCCGTTCTTCCGGCACCTGTTCGGCCTGCCGAACGTGCCGCAGGAGCGCATCAAGCAGTCGCTCGGCTCGGGCGTCATCGTCGATGCCGCGCGCGGGCTGATCCTCACCAACAACCACGTGATCGCCGGGGCCGACGACATCCAGGTCTCGCTCGCCGACGGGCGCACGCTCACCGCCGAGGTCGTCGGTTCCGACGAGGACACCGACGTGGGGCTGATCCGGGTCGAGACCGAAAGGCTGGTCGAGGTGCCGCTGGCGCGCTCGGAGGCGCTGCGCGTGGGCGACTTCGTGGTGGCGGTGGGCAACCCGTTCGGTCTCGGGCAGACGGTGACTTCGGGCATCGTTTCGGCGCTGGGCCGGCACGGCCTTCCCGGGCTGGGGTACCAGAATTTCATCCAGACCGACGCCAGCATCAATCCGGGCAATTCGGGCGGCGCGCTGGTCAACCTGCGCGGCGAGCTGGTCGGCATCAACACCGCGATCTTCAATCCGGGCGGAAGCACGGCCGGCAACATCGGCATCGGTTTCGCCATTCCCTCCGATCTGGCGCTGCGCGTGATGCGGCAGCTGCTGGAAACCGGCGAGGTGCAGCGCGGCACGCTGGGCGTCGAGACCCAGGACCTCACGCCGGAAATCCGCCGCGCGCTGGACCTGGGCCAGACCCAGGGCGTGATCGTCACCCAGGTGCAGCCCGGCTCGGCCGCGGCGCAATCCGGGCTGCGAGTGGGCGATGCGATCACCGCGGTGAACGGCCAGCCGGTGCAGCACCCGGAGGAGCTGGCCAACCTCGAAGGCCTGCTCCCGGTGGGTGAACCGGTCACGCTCACGATCCACCGCGAGGGCAAGACGCAGCCGCTTCGCACCCGACTGGCCGCGCGGCGGACCGAGCTGGAAGGCGGCCGCGTCGACCAGCGCCTGGCCGGGGCGCTTCTGGGCGCGGTGCCGGAGCGCCTGCGTCGGCAAGGCGTCACCGGCGTGCTGGTCAACGCCGTGGAGGCCGGCAGCCGGGCGGAACAGAACGGCCTGCGCGAAGGCGACCTGCTCACCGCGGTCAATCGGCGCGACGTGAACGATCTGGACGGACTGGAGCGCAGCCTGGCGGCAAGGCCGGCGCAGCTCCTGCTGACCCTGGTGCGCGGCAACCGCGCGTATCTGGCGGTGATGGAGTGAGGGGATGCGCGGCGCGATGCGCCGCGCGCGTCCCGGTTCGCCGGCCTCCCGGTGCGGGGCGCGCGGTCCCCGCTGCGCGGGCAGGTACTATCATGGACGATTCTTTTCCCGCGCCCGCCCCGTGACCATCCGCGCCATCACCCTCGACCTGGACGACACGCTCTGGCCGATCTGGCCGACGATCGCCCGGGCCGAGGAGAAACTGCACGAATGGCTGGCCGAACGCGCGCCGCACACCGCCGCGCGCTTTCCGGTGCCTGCCCTGCGAGCGCTGCGCGAATCCATCCAGGACGCGCGTCCGGACATCGCGCACGACTACAGCGCCCAGCGCCGGATCACCCTGGAGCGCGCGCTGGAAGCGAGCGGCGAAGAGGTCGCGCTGGCCGAGCCGGCGATGGAGCTGTTCACCCGCTACCGCAACACCGTGGACTTCTATCCCGGCGTGCCCGAGGCGCTCGCGCGGCTGGCAGCGCGCTTTCCCGTCGCCGCGCTCACCAACGGCACCGCCGACCTGAACTGCATCGGCATCGGCGAGCACTTCGTGTTCCAGATCGGTGCGCGCGAGCACGGCAGCGCCAAGCCCGATGCGAGCATCTTCCTGTCCGCCTGCCGGCGCCTGGGTCTTGCCCCCGCGCAGGTGCTGCACGTGGGCGACGATCCGCAGCTGGACGTGCTGGGCGCGCACCGCGCAGGGATGCGCAGCGCCTGGATCAACCGCGGGGACGCGCGCTGGCCCGAGGCCGGCGTGCGCCCCGATTTCATCTTCCGTGACCTCGTGGAGCTGGCCGACCGGCTGGAACGCGAATTCCCCTGCTGAGCGAGTATCCGCATGAATCTTCCCGACTGCATCGAACCGGCCGATCCTTCCGCCGCCACCCCGATCCTCGCCGTGCGCGCGGATGCGCTGGAGGCGACCCTTGCCGCGCTGCAACCCGACGCGCGCGCCTGGGTGCAGGCCAACGGCTTTGCCGCCAGGCCCGACACCTGGATCGCTGTGCCCGATGGCCAGGGCGGCATCGCCCTGGTGCTGGCCGGCATCGAGGATGCCGCCGATCCACGCGCGCTGTCCGCGCTGCCCAACGCGCTGCCCGAAGGCCGCTACGCGCTCCATCCCGCGCTGGGCGAGCGCATCGCGCCGGGCCACGCGCTGCTGGGCTGGGGGCTGGGGGCGTACCGATTCACCCGCTACCTCAAGGCGCCGCGCGCGCCGGCCACGCTGGTGCTGGACCCCGCCGCCGATCTGGGGGAAAGCGCCGCGCTGCTGGAGGCATGCACGCGGGTGCGCGATCTCGTCAACACGCCGACCCAGGACCTGGGGCCGGAGGAGCTGGAGGCCGCCGCGCGCGCGCTGGCGCAGCGCCACGGCGCGCAGCTGCGCGTGGTGAAGGGTGAGGACCTGCTGCGCGAGAACTTTCCCGCCATCCACGCCGTCGGCCGTGCCAGCCACCGCGCCCCGCGCCTGATCGAGCTGACCTGGGGCGATCCTTCGCACCCCAGGCTCGCGCTGGTCGGCAAGGGCGTGTGCTTCGACACCGGCGGCCTGGATCTCAAGCCTTCCGACGGCATGCGCAACATGAAGACGGACATGGGCGGCGGCGCCCACGCCATCTCGCTGGCCGGGCTGGTGATGGCGCGCCGGCTGCCGGTGCGTTTGTCCCTTCTGGTGCCGGCGGTGGAAAACGCCGTGGGGCCGGAGGCCTACCGCCCGGGCGAGGTCATCGCCACGCGCAAGGGGCTGTCGGTGGAGATCGACAACACCGACGCGGAGGGGCGCGTGATCCTGTGCGACGCGCTCGCATACGCGGCCGAAGGCCAGCCCGACCTGATCCTCGACTTCGCCACCCTCACCGGCGCGGCGCGCATCGCGCTGGGGCCGGACCTTCCCGTGCTGTTCGCCAATGACGAGGCGCTTGCCGCGCGCTGGATCGAGGCGGGCGAGGCCGAACGCGATCCGGTCTGGCGCCTGCCGCTGTGGCGGCCCTACCTGCGCTATCTCGACAGCACCATCGCCGACCTCGCCAACGCCGGCTCGCGCATGGCCGGCGCCGTCACCGCCGCGCTGTACCTGGAGAAGTTCATTCCCGAGGGCCAGCGCTGGGCGCATCTGGACGTCTATTCCTGGAACGACGCCGACCGCCCCGGCCGCCCGCGCGGCGGCGAGGCCATGGCGCTGCGCTCGGTTTTCGCGATGCTCAAGGCGCGCTACGGCTGATCGGGGCGTCCGGCTCGCAGTTCGCGCACCTGTCCGACGGCACTTCCGGCGAGCTCCTGGAAAGCTGCACGGCGCGCTGAGGCGCGGGGAAACGATTCGGAGCCACGCGCAGCCGTCGCGCGGCGCGGCAAGGCCGCGACTATCCGGCGAAGCGCGCGCGGACCGCCTCGCGCGTGGGCATGGCCGCGGCGGCGCCAGGCGATTCGGTGGCCAGGCCCGCGACCTTCGTGGCGTGGCCGATGGCCGCGGCGAAGGGCGCATCGTCCAGCTCCGCGAGCGCGGCGGCGAGGCTGCCGCTGAAGGCATCGCCCGCACCGGTGGTGTCGCGCGGCTGCACCGGCGCGGCCGGAACGCGGTAGCAGGCAAGCGCGTCGTGCCAGCGCGCCGGGTCGGCGTGCGAAACGAAGGCGCCGGCGGAACCCAGGGTGACGACCACGGTGGGCACGTCCAGCCGCCGCGCGAGGTCGTGCAGGGCCCCGTCGGAGAGCGCGTGCAGCGCCTCGGAATCCACGCGCGTGCCGGCGCAGCTCGCCAAAAGGTGGGTGAATTCGGTTTCGTTGGGGGTGAGCACGTCCACCAGCGGCAGCAGGCGCCCGTCTTCGCCTTCGAGCGGCGGCGCGGGGTTGTGCACGGTGATCCGTCCCGCCGCGCGCGCCAGCTCCAGCGCGCGCAGGGTGGCCTCGGGCGACACTTCGTGCTGGGTCAGCATCACCGCCGCCTGCGCGATGGCCTCGCGCTGGGCTTCCACGTGCGCGGCCGAGAGCGCGAGGTTGGCGCCGGACCCGACCACGATGAGGTTCTGGCCGGCGGCGTCGAGCACGATCGCGGCGTTGCCGCTGGGAAGGTCCTCGCACCACTGCCAGCGCGCGTCGATGCCTTCCGCCCGGGCCAGCGCTGCCGCGCCCGCACCGATGGCGTCGCGCCCGAGTGCGCCGAGGAAGGTGACATGCGCGCCCTGTCGCGCCGCCGCCACGGCCTGGTTGAAGCCCTTGCCGCCCGGCCCGGTGGAAAAGCGGCCGAGGCGGGTTTCGCCCGGCACCGGGAAATGCTCCGTGCGCCAGACGAAATCCTGGTTGTAGGAGCCGGTGACGACGACGCGGGCGCGGCTCATGGCGTGACGGCGCAGGCCATTGCGGCGGCGGACTCCGAAGACGACTGGAGCACGTAGATGACGCCGGCGATGGTCGCAGTCATGAAGGTGGCGATCGAGCCGCCCAGCACCGCGCGCAGGCCGAAGCGGGCCAGATCCTGGCGCCGGCTCGGGGCCAGCCCGCCGATGCCGCCGATCTGGATCGCGATCGAGCTGAAGTTGGCGAAGCCGCACAGCGCATAGGTGGCGATCAGTGCGCCCTGGTTGGTCAGCGCAAGGCCGGGCGTCTTGCAGTTCACGATGTCGGCCAGCTGCAGGTAGGCGACGAATTCGTTGATGACGATCTTCTGGCCGATCAGCCCGCCGATCGCGTTGGCGTCCTGCCAGGGCACGCCGATGATCCAGGCGATCGGGGCGAGCACATAGCCGAGCAGGCCGGCGAGGTCGGTCGGGCGGCCGAGCGCGTCGGCCAGGCCGGTGACCTCGCCGATCCAGGTCAGCGGCCAGTTGATCATCGCGATCAGCGCGATGAAGGCCAGCAGCATCGCGCCGATGTTGAGCGCCAGCTTGAGGCCGTCGGCCGCGCCGCCGGCCGCGGCGTCGATGAGGTTGCTGGAGGTCTTTTCCACTTCCATCTTCACGCTGCCGCCGGTGAGCGGCTGGCCGGTTTCCGGAATCAGGATCTTGGCGATCACCAGGGTCGCGGGCGCGGCCATGATGCTGGCGGCGAGCAGGTGCTTGGCGTAGAACACCTGCTGCGCCTCGTCGCCGCCGCCCAGCAGCGCGACGTAGGCCGCCAGCACGCCGCCGGCGATGTGCGCCATGCCGCCGATCATCATCGTCAGCAGCTCCGACTGGGTCATCTTTTCGATGTAGGGTCGCACCGTCAGAGGCGCCTCGGTCTGACCGATGAAAACGCTGGCGCAGACGCTGGTGGTTTCCGCGCCGGAGACGCGCATCACCTTGGTGATCGCCAGCGCCATCACCTTCACCACCCACTGCATCACGTTGAGGTGGTACAGCACCGCCATCAGCGAGGCGAAGAAGATGATCGTCGGCAGCACCTGGAAGGCGAAGATGAAGCCGTAGGTCTCGGTGTTCATCAGGCCGCCGAAGATGAAGTTCGAGCCGGCGTTGACGAAGCCCAGGAGCTTCACGAAGCCGTGCCCGAGCGCGTCGAACACGTCCTTGCCGCCGGGCACCACCAGCACCAGCACCGCGAAGACGATCTGAAGGCCGATGCCGGTGAGCACCAGCCGCCAGTCGACCGCGCGTCGGTTGCTGGAAAACAGGAAGGCCAGCCCGATCAGGCAGGCCAGTCCGAAGACGCCGAAGAGAATGTGCAGCATGCGATTGTCCCCTGGCCGTCCGGTCCGGCGGCCGACCCCGGAGCGTAGGGGAGCGCGCGCGCCCGACGCAAGCCGCGCGCAGCATGGTGCCGGCTCAGCAAAATCATCGCGGCCTGTGGTTTGGCCGCTTGCGACCTTTGTTTACTTTTGATCCATGTCCGTATGAAGTAACCTGTTTTGGTGGAATCTCCTTCAAAATTACTGCGTTGCGGTGAATTCTGGTGAGGTTTCGTGAGTCTGGCCGCGTTTTGCGTCGTCAGGAAGGGCCTCTTCCGCCTCCGACGCGGCCGAATCGTTCAACAAAACAGGGTCGATCCACCATGAACATGCACTCCCGATGGCTGCCGCGCGCGGCGCGCTGGCTGGCACTCCTTGCCGGCCTCCTGCCGTTCGCTGCGGCGCAGGCGCAGACTCCCTCCGTTGCTCCGAACCCCATGGCGGGCGAGGAAATGCTGGGCGAGCAGTACTGCCTCGATACGCCCTGGGTCAACGCCGGCAGCCCCGGCTACGGTTCCTACCTGCGCGTGATCCTGCCTCCTGAGCTGAGCTTCGACGGGGCGACCCTGTTCGGCAGCGCGCTGACGGTCGTCAGCAACGCGGTCTTTCCTGCGGCGCCTTCCGTGTTGACCGACCCGCTGTTTTTGCCGGCCACCGCGCCGGGAAATCAGGTCACCGGCACGGCCGGCTGGCGCATGGTAGTGCTGGAAATGCCGGTCGGATCGGTGGTCACCGGCGGCCCGGACATGACCACCTCGATCTGCGTCACCAGCAACAACGCGCCGCCGAACCTGGCCGACGTGGGCACCGCCTATCCGATCCGGATCGCCCCGGTGTACCGCTATGGCGACACCGCCACCGGCATCAACGGCTCGATCGTCGGCGCCACCCAGTCGCCCACGCTGACTCCGCAGGTGCTGCGCCTGACCAAGGACAACACCGCGCCGGAACACGAGCGCCCGCCGGGTCCGGCCTGGCCGTACGACTACGTGCTGGCCGTGGACATCGCCAACGGTGCCCTGGTCACGCCCATCACCATCGCCGACACCCTGCCGGCCAACGTGCAGTTCGTCGGTCCGGTCACGATCACCGGCGGCGCGGGCTGCTCCGCCACGCAGACGCCCTCGACCAGCGTCCCGGGCGGCAATGTTCAGGTGCAGTGCACCGGGAACACGCTGGGCACCACGTCCGACAGCGACATCGTGGTCCGCTTCCCGGTCTACATCACGGACATCCTGGATGAGACGGGGTGCGGCACGCAGCTGCTGACCAACACCGCCACCGCGGACGGCACCTACAAGCCGGCCGGCGGCGGCGCCGACGTGGTCCTGCCGCAGGCCACCGACACTTCCGAGGTCACCGCCAAGCACGTCGCGGTGCAGAAGGGCGCCTCGCCCGGCCAGCTCGCACCCGGCGCCACGGTCACCTACACGCTGAACTTCCAGACCACCCAGTACGGCAACACCAGCGCGCTGAGCGTGCTCGACACCCTGCCCGATGGAATCAACTTCGACGTCGGCTCGGCCACCATCGCCTTCGACGGCGGCGCAGCCGGCGGCATCACGCCGGTTTATGCGCCCGGCATCAACGACACCCTGACCTTCGATGTGCGCGCCGCCTACGGCAGCAACCTCCCGACCGATACTGCCGTCACCATCACCTATACCGGCACCGTGCTTCAGCTCTACAAGCGCCCCGGCACTCCGCCGATCCTGGCCGCGGATCCGCTGACCAATACGGTCGTGGCCACCTATGACCTGGTGGAAGGCGCCAATGCCTGCACCGATAACAGCGGCGCCACGGTGATCGTGGATCCGGTCTCGATCCAGAAGGAACTGCTGTCTCCCGGCAGCGAGTTCGTACCCGGCCAGTACGTCACCTTCCGTCTGTCCATGGCGATCCCGTCGGGCGACACCCAGGACGTGGTGTTCACCGACTACTTCCCGCTGCCGGTGTTCGATGTCGCCACGATCAACACCACCTACGGCGGGCCGGACATCTATCGCGCCACGGGCGCGCCGGCGGCCACGGCGGACACCATGAACCTCACGCCGGTCGTGACGGTGAACCCCGCCACCAACGCGCTGATCCTGACCTATCCGAACATCAACACCACCGCGCCGCAGGTGGTGGCGGTGGACGTTCGGGCGCGGGTGATGCCCAACGCCTTCGCCGACAACCTGTTCCTCACCAACATCTTCCGCGCCACCTCCAACAACACCGACAACGAGGCGGCGATCGGCGAGACGCCGACCCAGATCCACGTGCGCGCCCCGGCGCTGTCCATGACCAAGGGCGTGCTGTCCACCAACGGTGCCGGCACGATTGCCCCGCCGCCCTCGACCCTGCCGGTGGATGGCAACCTGAGCGGTGCCGACGCGGGCGATCAGGTGGTCTATCGCCTCACGATCGAGAACACCGGCGGCGCGCCGGCCTACGACGTGGTGGCGACCGACTCGGTTCCGGCGGGCCTGATCGGCTGCGCGGTGACGGCGACCCAGCTTTCCGACGGCACGCCGCTCACCTCCAGTGGAAACCTGTTCACCACCGGCCTGAAGCTGATCCGCGGCGGCAATCCCGACGCCATCGTGCTCGACGCCGCGGGCAGCGCGACCGACACCGCGTGGGTGGAGGTCACCTGCACCCTGGATGCAACGGTTTCCCCGACCCAGGTCATCACCAACACCGCCAGCGCCACCTGGAAGCCGTTTGATCCGAGCGATCCGGCTTCGCAGACCTTCCCGCCGGTGGCGGATGACGCCAGCGCCACCATCCGCAATGTGGCGGCGGTCAAGTCCATCGTCGCCACCTCGGAAGCAGCCAGTACCACGCCCAACGTGATGATCGGCGAGATCGTGCGCTACCGCCTGGCGGTTCAGATGCCCGAAGGCCGCATCGCCGACATGCGCTTGTTCGACAACCTGCCCACCGGCCTGGAGTTCCTCAACGACGGCACCGCGCGCATCGCCTTCGTCTCCAACGGCGGCGGCATCGGCTCCAGCACGCTGGCCGGCGTTCCGAACGTGAATGGAAACGCCGCTTCCGCGGCCGCCACGCCGCTCACCTTCGCCCTGCCGGCGAGCGCTATCCAGGTCGGCACCGGCACCTTGACCTGCAACCCTCCCGGCACCTTCGGCAACGGCACCGACGTGTGCTTCCGTTTGGGTGACGTCACCAACGCCGACAGCGATGCCGACGCTGAGTTCGTCGTCCTCGAGTTCAACGCGCTGGTGCTCAACATCGCCGGAAACGGCAACGGCACCCATCGCGACAACAATTTCCGCGTGGGCAGCGGCACCACCTCGCTCGCCACTTCGCCGAACGTGCGCGTCACCACGCGCCTGCCGAGCCTCACCGTCGGCAAGACCGTGACGCCTTCGAGCGGGCTGGAGGCAGGCGATACCGTCACCTACACCCTGACCCTTGCCAACGCCAGCGGCGCGAACGTGATGCCTGCCTACGACGTGGCGGTCAACGACGTGCTGCCCGCGCAACTTCAGTTGCAGTTGGGCACGGTCAGCGCCGTCCCGGGCGGCGGCGCCGCGGCCTTCGCCAACACCTCGGCCGGCAATACCGTGCAGGGCACGGTCAGCGTGATCCCGCCCGGCGGCAGCGTGGTCATCACCTACCAGGCCACCCTGCTGGTGGCTTCGGCCCCGGGCAGCTCGATCGTCAATTCGGTGAACGGTGCGTGGAATTCGCTGCCGGGCGGCAACGGCACCGCGCCCAACCCCACCGGCTCGACCACGCCGGGTGCCACCGGCGCCAACAACGGCGAGCGCGAGTTCACCGGCACCGCGCAGGCACCGATCACGGTGACGCCGGTGACGCTGGGCAAGGTCGTGCACAGCACCTCGCTGGGCTACACCGGCGACGGCCAGGTGCGGGCGGGCGCGCCGGATCTTGCGATCGGTGAAGTCGCCACCTTCCGCATCACCGCGACCATCCCCGAGGGCACCGCACCGCAGGTGCTGATCACCGACACCGTGCCCTACAGCAACGGGCGCATGGAGGTTCTCTCCGGCGCGGTCGTCTCCATCGGCAGCGGCATGACGATCGCCACGCCCAGTCCGGTGCCCGCGATCAGCGACGCCCAGCTGGGGGACGGCATCAACGACACCATCAGCTTCAATTTCGGAGCAGTTTCCAACCCGATCGGCAACAACACGCCGACGCCGCAGACCATCGTGGTGGAAGTCGTCGCGCGCCTGATCGACCATGCCGACAACGCCAACGGCGACCAGCTCACCAACAACGCCCTGGTGCAGTTCGGTCCGGGTCTCAACGGCAGCGCCAGCGCCGAGGTGGACGTGGTCGAGCCGCTGCTCGACATCCAGAAGTCCAGCCCGACCACCACCGGCCAGGCGGGCGATGTGGTGACCTTCACGCTGAATGTCGCGCACGCCGCCGCCTCGGCGATGGAGGCGCAGGCGCTGCGCATCCAGGACACGCTGCCCACGCCGGCGGGCCTGAACAATCTGACCGCCGTCACGGTGACGCCGACCTGCGCCACCTCGCCGGCTCCGAGCGTCGCCAACAACAGCACCGCCACCGCGCTCGACATCGTCATCGCCACCTTGCCGCTGGACTGTTCGCTGACGATTACCTACCAGGCCACCCTGATGGCCGACGTGGTGGTCAACACCAGCGTCATCAACACCGCGAGCCTCTCCTGGCACTCGATCGACCCGGGCGTGGATCCGAACGGCCGCGATCATTCCGACAGCGACACCCATGAGGTCCTCATCTCGTCTCCGGGCATGAGCAAGTGGGTGCAGTCGGTGAGCCCGGGCATCGGTTCCGCCCAGGTGGACCCGTCGCTGCACGACCTTGCGATCGGTGCCGAAGTCACCTGGCAGTTCGACGTGGAGTTCCCGGCCGGCGACAGCCTAAATGCCGTGGTCGCCGACCAGCTGCCCGTCAACACCGTTTCGATGAATGTGGTGTCCTCGCGCATCGTTTCGGTCGGCGCGGGCATCAGCGGCATCGCGCCCACGTCCACGCCCGTGGCGGGCGCGGCGGGCGCGTCCTCGGACGGTGCCGATGCGGATTCCCACGCCGATCTGGTGACCTGGAGCCTGGGCAACCTGCGCGCCGCGCCGGTGGCAGCCGCCAACCGCACCATCCGCTTCGAAGTGGTGGCACGGGTGATGGACACGCCGCAGACCGCCGGCGGGGTGACGGTGCGCAACACCGCCAGCTTCACCGCCAGCACCATCTCGACGCCGATCAGCGCCTCGTCCGACGTGGACATCGTCGAGCCGCGCCTGACCCTGTCCAAGGTCATCGCGCTGATCAACGGCGCGGCGCCCGATCCCGCCCGCATCGTGCAGGCCGGCGATGTGGTGTCGTTCCAGATCACCGTGGCGCACCAGGCCGCGGCGCCGGCCTCGACCGCCGACGCCTTCAACGTGACCGTGACCGACACCCTGCCCAATCCGGGCCTGGGCAGCGTCACCAACGTGGGCGGCAGCTGCGGCGTGACCTCCGGCAGCGGCTACCCGACGGTCAGCTTCACCGTCGGCACGCTGGCCTTGGGCAATACCTGCACCATCACCTACGACACCGTGGTGACCAACACCGTCAATCCGGGTCAGACCTACGTCAACGATGCGGTGGCGACCTACACCTCGATGACCAATCCGCTGGCACCGGGGGGCCGCACCGGCACCACCAACCACGACAGCGACAACGTCACGGTGCTGGGGCCGAGCCTGGTCAAGCTGGTCGCCAGCACTTCGCTGGGCGATACCGGCAGCGGCCAGCACGGCGCCACGGTGCCGGATCTGGCGATCGGTGAAACCGTGACCTATACCCTGACCATCGGCTTCCCGCAGGGCACCACCACCACTGCCGTGCTGGTGGATTCCCTGCCGGCGGGTCTGGAGGCCATCGGCGCCAGCGTCGATGCGCTGGGCAATACCGGCATCGGCACCTCGCTGCCCGGCACGCCCGTGCTGAGCAACAGCGGCGTGGGCTACAACGACACGGTGACCTTCGACTTCGGCACCATCGCCAACCCCGCCAACGGTGTCCTCACCGACGACTGGATCCGGGTGCTGGTGACGGCGCGCGTGCGCGACCTGCCGGCGAACGTCGATGCGCTGCTCCTGACCAACCACGCGACCTTCAGCAACGGCACCACGCCGGACGTGGATGACCAGGCCGACGTCGAACTGGTGGAGCCGGCGCTGGCGCTGGTGAAGACCATGACTCCGGGCGCGGGCCCCGGAACCGCGCTAATCACCCTGACGATCACCAACAACGGCACCGGCCCGGCCTACAACGTGCTGCTGCAAGACGTGCTCTCGCACGCGGTGTGGCTGGACAGCTCCATCGTGGTGGGCACCACGCCCACCGGATTCACCGGCGCGCTGGATACCAGCGTGGCAGGCCAGACCACGGTGAATTTCACCAGCAATACCGGCGTGGGCCTGCTGCCGGGTGCCACTGCAACCGCCACGATCCACGCGTCGCTTGCGGTGTTCCCGCCCAGCCCGAACCCGGTGCTGAACCAGGCCGAGATCCCGGGCTACGGTTCGGTTCCCGAGGATCCGGCCAATCCGGACATCCGCATCCATGCTCCGGTGCAGGACGACGACTCGCTCGGCTTCCCCGGCCCCGTGGTCACCAAGACCGTGGCCAACACGGGCAGCGGCGCGGGCGGCGCCTTCGTGCCGGGCGACGTGGTGATCTTCCACGTGATCGTCCGGAACATCGGCGTCGTTGCGCTGAACAGCGTCACGCTGACCGACACGGTTCCTGGAAACACCACGTTCGATGCGGCCGCAAGCCACGCCGGCTGGACCGGCTGCGCCGATGGCGCGCCGGCCGGCACGATCTGCACCCTGGGCACCTTCAGCGTGGCGGCAGGCGCCACAGAAACCCGCGCTTTTGCGGTGCAGATCGACAGCCCGCTGCCGGCGAGCGTGACGCAGGTGATGAATCAGGCGGTGATGAGCTCGCCCGATGTGCCCATGCCCATTCCCAGCGACGATCCGACCACGCCGGCCGATCCCGACGATCCGACCGACGTGCCGGTGCTGGCCGCGCCCGATCTGGTGCTGACCAAGGTGGACGATGTGCCGGGCGGCAACGTGGTCGCCCCGGGAGACACCATCGTCTACACCCTGAGCTACCAGAACGTGGGCAACCAGAACGCCAGCGGCGTGGTCCTCACCGAGACCGTTCCGGCGAACACCACGCTCAACGCCGCCGCCAGCACCGCGGGCTGGGTCTGCGCGCCGAACGGCAACGCCGGATCGACCTGCACCCTGGCCATCGGCAACGTGGCGGCCGGCGCGGCGGCGGCGAGCGTGAACTTCGCGGTCACCATCGTCGATCCGGTTCCGGCCGGCACCAGCAGCATCCTGAACACGGCGCGCGTGGCCGACGACGGCAGCAACGGTCCCGATCCGACCCCGATCGACAACGAGGATTCGGAAACCACGCCGCTGCTGGGTACGCCAGGTCTGCACCTGACCAAGACCGATGGTGATGTGACGACCGTGCCGGGCGGCGTGGTGGTCTACACGCTGCGTTACTGGAACGACGGCGACACCGACGTGGCCAACGGCGTGATCAGCGAAACCGTGCCGGCGAATTCGACCTTCGTGCCGGGCTCGAGCACGGCGGGCTGGACCTGCACCCCGAACAACGGCGCCGGCTCGACCTGCACCTTGGCGGTGGGCACCCTGGTCGGCCACACCGTGCCGGCCGCGGCGGGTACCGCGCTGTTCGCGGTGCAGGTGGACAATCCGCTGGCCGCGGGCGTCACCGCGATCAACAATGCCGCGGTTCTGGGCGGCGATGGCGTGCCCTCGACACCTCCGGCGCAGGACGACACCCCCGTCAGTGCGACGCCTGACATGGCGATCACCAAGACGGCTGGTTCGTCCAGCGTGGGCGCGGGCGACGTGCTGGTCTACACCCTGAGCTATGCCAACGTGGGCAACCAGCACGCCACCGGCGTGGTCATCACCGAGACCGTGCCGGCGAACACCACGTTCAATGCCGGTGCCAGCGCCGCGGGCTGGAGCTGCGCCAACGGGGCGCCGGCCGGCAGCCTCTGCACCTTCGCGGTGGCGGGCGTGGTGCCTGCGGGTGCCGCGCCGGCAAGCGTGTTGTTCGCGGTGAACATCCCCAGTCCGGTTCCTGCCGGCTTTGAAAGCGTGTTCAACGCGGTGAGCATCGCCGACGACGGCAGCAACGGCACCGATCCGGATCCGACCAACAATCAGGACGACGTGACCACGCCGGTGAATGCCGTGCCGCAGCTTCGTGTGACCAAGGACGACGGCGGCGCCACGGTGCAGCCGGGCGATGCCATCACCTACACGATCAGCTACCAGAACACCGGCGACCAGAACGCGGCCGGCGTGGTGCTGACCGAGGTGGTTCCGGCACACACCACCTACACGGGCAGCGGCTGGACCTGCACGCCCGGCGCCAACGCGGGTTCGACCTGCACGCTGGCGGTGGGTGCGCTGGCGGCCGGCGCCTCGGGCACGGCGAGCTTCGTGGTGACGGTGGACGATCCGATCGCCGCAGGCGTGGCGGAGATCCACAACCGCGTCACCATCGTCTCCGACGGCAGCGGCGGCGAGCCGTCCACGCCGCCCAATCCGGCCGATCCGGGCGATCCGCGCCAGGACGAGGAGCCGACGCCGGTGAACGCGGCGCCGGATCTGGCGATACAGAAGACCTCCGCGTCCACCGCGCGTCCCGGTGATGTTGTGGTCTACGACCTCGCCTACGCCAACGTGGGCAACCAGGGCGCCACCGGCGTGGTCATCAGCGAGACGGTGCCGGCCCACGCCAGCTTCGTGGCGGCGTCCAGTTCGCCCGGCTGGAGCTGCGCGGACGGCGCGCCTGCCGGCACCGCCTGCACCCTCGCCATCTCCGGCACGGTGCCGGGTGGCCAGAGCCTGCCGCCGGGCACCGTGGTGCAGTTCGCGGTCCGCGTCGTCGATCCGCTGCCGGCGGGAGTGGCCGACCTGACCAACCAGGTGCACGTCGGCGACGACGGCAGCAACGGCCCCGATCCGACGCCGATCGACAACGACGACGAGGACATCCGCCCGATCGTGGCGGCGCCGGACCTGCAAATCGTGAAGCGGGTCGAAAGCGCCGCGGCGATGCAGGGTGGCCAGGTGCGCTACGGGCTGACCTACCGCAACGTCGGCGATCAGGATGCCAACGGCGTGGTCATCACCGAAACGGTGCCGGCTGGTACCACCTTCGTGGCGGCTGCCAGCACGGCCGGCTGGAGCTGCGCGGATGGCTCCCCGGGTGGAACGACCTGCACGCTGGCCGTGGGTTCGGTGGCTGCGGACGGTGCGTCCCATGTCGTCTACTTCGCGGTGCGCATCGAGATCGATCACGGCAACATCGACAACGCCGTGTCGATCGAAGACGAGAACGGCATCGGCAGCGACCCGACGCCGACCGACAACGAGGACGAGGTGTCCATCGCCATCGCGCCGCGCTTCATTCCGGTCGATGCGCCCTGGGCACTGCTGCTGATGCTGCTGGCGATGCTTGGCCTGGGCTGGATGCAGCGCGAACGGATGCGCTGATCCCGCTCCGCGCAGGCGCAACTTCAGGCGGCCCCGCAAGCGCGGGGCCGCTTTTTTTTGTCGCACGGGATGGCGCGGAACGGGCCGATTCGCTGCGCCCGGCGGCTACACTTCGGCCATGCCAACCTCGGGCGATGCCATGCAATACCGAAGAATGGGTTCCACCGGATTGATGCTCTCGGCGCTCGGATTGGGCTCCTGGGTCACTTTTGCCGGCGCACTGGATCGGGGCGCTGCGCGCCGTCTGGTGGCGCGCGCCTTTGATGCCGGGATCAACCTCTTCGACAGCGCCGAGAACTACGCCCACGGCCAGGCCGAGGCGCTGCTGGGCGACGTGATCGCCGACCTGCGCCTGCCGCGCGATGCGATCTGCCTGTGCAGCAAGGCGTTCTTCGGTGCCGCGCCGGAACCGCGTCCGACCCAGCGCGGGCTTTCACGCAAGCACCTGCGCGAGGCCTGCGATGCGGCGCTGCGGCGACTGCACACCGACTACCTCGACCTGTTCCTCTGCCACCGTCCCGACCCGGATACGCCGGTGGAGGAAACCGTGGCGGCGATGGACCAGCTGGTGCGCGCCGGCAAGGTGCTTTACTGGGGCACCTCGGAATGGCCGGTCGAGCGCATCCGTGCCGCGCTGCGCTGCGCGCGCGAAGCGGGCATGACGCCTCCTTCGGTCGAGCAAGCCCAGTACAACCTGCTGCACCGAGAGCGCGTCGAGTTCGAATACGCGCCGCTCTACGACGAGCCGGGCCTGGGCCTGATCGGCTGGTCGCCGCTGGCTTCGGGGCAGTTGAGCGGCAAGTACGCCGAAGGGCGGGTGCCCGAGGATTCGCGCCAGGCGCGGCGCGACCACGGCTGGCATCCGCGCATGCTGCCCGGCGACGGGCGCACGCAGGCATCCTCCGTTGCGCGGTTGCAGGCGCTTGCAGCCGCGCAGGACGTGGCGCCGGCGGTTCTCGCCATCGCCTGGTGCCTGCGCAATCCCAAGCTGTCGAGCGCCCTGCTGGGCTGCTCCTCGCAGGCGCAGCTGGAGGAGAATCTGGGGGCGCTGGCGCTGGCCGGTCGGCTGGATGCGGCCACCATGGCGCAGCTCGACGCGCTCGCGGGCGCTTGACAGGAGAATGGGAATCATTAGCATTCACATCGCGCCGCTGCCGGCGTCCATCGTCCGAGAATCCCGCCATGAACCAGACCTTCCAGGTCGTCGCATCCCGCGCCGTTCCCGTCACCCGCCTGTCCGCCGTGGCGGATCGCTCGATCATCCAGAGCCACGACCTGCTGCAAGGGCGGCGCGAACTGGTCATCCGCCACGGCGATCGGGAATACCGCCTGCGCCACACCCAGAACGACAAGCTCATCCTCACCCGCTGAAACGGTCGGCGCGCCGCGCGCGAGGGAGCCGCTATGGTGTCAGGCTGTGCCCCGCGTCGACCCTGCCATGACCCAGAGCCACCGCGCCGCAACTGCCGAAACCGCCAGCGTCATCGTCGTCGAGGATGACGCCGAACTGCGTGAAGACATCCTGCTCCCGGGGCTGGCGCTGTCCGGCTTCGCGGTCGAGGGCGTGGCCTCCGCCGAAGCCCTGTAACGCCGCTTCGTCGCCGCGCCCAGCGAACTGGTCGTGCTCGACATCGGCCTTCCCAACGAAGACGGCCTGTCCGCCGCCGCGCATCTGCGCGGTGCCCGCGGCATGGGCGTGGGCATCGTGATGCTCACCGGGCTGGACAGCGGCGGCGATCAAGTGCGCGGTCTGGAAATGGGGGCGGACGCCTATCTGGCCAAACCGGTGCAGATCGAGGTACTGGTGGCCACCCTGCAAAGCGTGCTGCGCCGACTGCGTGCGGCCAATACCCCGGGAGCGCACGCAGCGCGTGAGTCGGGGACTGCCGCAGGCTGGCGGCTGGATCCGGATGGCTGGTGCCTGTGCGCCCCTTCCGGACGCAAGATTCCGCTGACCCAGCCCGAGCGCCGCGTTCTCGAATGCCTTCTGCTGCGGCCGGGAGGTGCGGTTTCGCGCGAAGAGCTCATCGCCGACCTTGCGGATGGGGAGGCGTCTTCGTTCGACCCGCACCGTTTGGAAATGATCATCCATCGCCTGCGGCGCAAGACCGAAGAGCAGCTCGGCCTGAGCCTGCCGCTGCGTGCGGTGCGCGGCGTCGGCTACGTCTTCGCGCGGGGCGCCTGAGTCTCGCGCTTCACGATCCGGAAACCCCGCCGCGCGCCAGCGCGTCCGCCAGCGGCTGGAGCCGGTGCGCGTAGGGCGCCCACTTGGGCTGATCGCGCCGCACCACGCCCTCGCGTACCTGCAATGCGCTGGCGGTGGCCACCGCGCGCGTGCTGCTGCGCGGATCGCGCATGGCGTCCACGTAGTCGATCCCGCAGAAGGCCGAAACCTCGCGCATCACCGCGTCCGGCTCGCGCGTGAGCCGGGCGTAGTCCACGTCCAGGATGCGGCCCGGATGGCGCGCGTGCCAGTGCGCCATGAGGCGGCGGTATTGCAGGTAATAGTCGGCCAGCTCGCCCATGTCGTAGCTGTGGGCGTTGGCGTCGGAAAACAGCTCGCGCAGGTTGGAAAAGCAGGTCTCCATCGGGTCGCGCACCAGATGCAGGATGCGGGCCTGCGGCAGCGCCGCGCAGAGGAAGTCAAGGTGGAAGAAGTTGGTCGGCAGCTTGTCGGTGAAGAAGGGCCGCGCGTCCAGGCGCCAGGCCAGCCCGTCGAGGTAGCGCCGTCCCGCGCTGGCGAGGTCGGCGGCGCGCGCGCGCTCGACGAGGCGCAGGTCGATCACGCCGCGGCAGGGGTGGTCGGTGGCGTGGCGCATCGCGCAGGTGAAGTCGTACATCTCGCCGATGCCCTGCACCTGCGGGCTGGCGTCGAGCAGCTGCTCCACCAGGGTGGTGCCGGATCGGTGCATGCCGACGATGAAGATCGGTACCGGCGTGCCGCCCGCTTCGTCATCCGCTGCCACGGTTCGCGGCGGCAGGGCAACGAGCGCATCGACCAGCCGACGGGTGTCCGCCGCATCGTACTTCAGCGTGCCGCGCTTGGCGGCGCAGGCCCGCGTCAGCGCCTGCCAGGCGCCGTCCGCATCTCCGAGGTCATCCAGCTCCTTGTGCAGGGCGAAGGCAAACGAGGCTTCCTCCTGCGGCGCAAGGCCGGTCTGCATGAGCGCGGCGCGCAGCCGGTCGATGCGATGGTCGGTCGGCGTGGCGCGGCGGACATGGGAGAGGAACCAGTGCGCCTGCCCGATCTTCGGCGCGATGGCGATGCAGCGCTCGAATTCGGCGCACGCCTCGTCGCTGCGGCCGAGGTAGGTCAGCACCTGGCCGCGCGACACCAGGGTGGGCGGATAGTCCGGATCGGCGCGGCGCGCCTCGTCCAGATGGTGCAGCGCCTGCTCCTGCCGGTTCAGGTAGGAGAGCTGGGCGGCGTAGCCGAGCAGCAGCGGGATGGGAATGCGCGAGGCGGGGCCGGAGGCGCGGATGAGTTCGAGCAGTTCGGGCACATCGTTGGTGGTGCGCAGGCGCGCGGCGAGCTGGCGGCGCGTTTCCGCGTCCTTGGGATCGAGCAGGAAGGCCAGCAGCGCGGCGGTGCGCGAGCTGCGGTAGCGGCCTTCCAGCGCCTCGGAGTAGGAGCTTTCCACCAGATGGCGTGCCAGCCGGGCGGGATCGGCGGGCACGCCGGCCAGAAGTCGGCGCAGGGGCGCGAAATCGCGGCGCTCGGCGAAGGGAAGGGCGTGGTCGAGCAGGGCGCGGGTCGGGTCTGGAGGCGCGCTCATGCGGAAGCATCTCCGGCGCGCTCCAGCCCCAGCCGTTCCAGCTCGTCACGCAGCGGCGAGAGCGGTTCGGCGTAGCGCCGCCAGGCGCCGACGTGGCGCGTGCTGATGCCTTCGCGCACCTGATTGGCACTGGCGGTCACGATGGTGGCTTCGGGCGCAAGGGATGCGGAGGTACGCCGCGGCAGGCCGAGGCGGTCGATCACGCGATCGAGGCAGCTCTCGGGCGCACGCACGAAGTCCTCGTAGCGAAGAAAGGCCACGCGCGCGTCGGCGCGCTCGCGCAGCGCCGCGCCCAGACGCTCGAAGCGCGCGCAGCGGCGCGCCGTTTCTTTCGGGTCGTAGCTGTAGAAATAGGAAGCGGCGAACCATTCCTTGAGGTTGGAGAAGCAGGCGTCCATCGGATCGCGCTGCACCCATACCACCCGCGCCTGGCCCAGCGCCGCGAGCAGGAGTCCGGCAGCCAGGTAATTTTCCGGCCACTTGTCGATGTAGCAGGCCCGACTCCGAGCGCGCCAGCGGCTGCGCTCCAGATAGCGCGCTCCGAGCGCCTGCGCCTGTTCGGGCGTCACCGCTTCGAGCAGGCGCGCATCGAAATGCGGCGGGCCGGGCTGGCGTCGCAGTGCGCGCAGTTGCAGGGTCAGGTCGCGCAGCTCGCCGGCGCTGGCCGCATCGACGCGCGCGCACAGCGCCTGCTCGATCAGGGTGGTGCCGGTGCGCGGCATTCCCACCACGAAGATCGGCGTGGATTCGGCTGCCGTGCCGGTGGAATCGGCAGCCGGGGGCAGGCGCAGCGCGCGGTGCGCGGCGTCGAACAGCGCCTCATCTTCGGCCTCGCTGTGGCGAACCTGGGCGCGGCGCAGGCGCATGCCGTGCTGCAGCGATTCCCAGGCGGCCGCATCGTCGGCGCGGTCCAGCTCGTGGAACAGCGCATACCACAGCAGCGGCGCGTCCGGCGCCGAGCCTGGCGTGCGGGCCAGCGCCGCGCGCAGGCGGTCGATGCGCGCGGCGCGGCCATCGGGCGCAGCCAGCTTCGCCAGCGCCCAGTGCGCCGGGGCAAGTTCGGCGTTGCCGCGCAGGCTGGCTTCCAGCGCCTCCTGCGCCTGCGCCGTGTGGCCGAGGTACATCCGGTTGAGGCCGATCAGGTAGCGCACCGCCGGTGTGGCAGGCAGGCCGCGTTCCAGCGCCCTGCCCAGCAGGGCCAGCGCGGCTTCGGGCAGCATGTGGTCGGACAGCAGCTTGCCGACCTCGGCCAGCGCGCCGACGGGCGCGTCCAGCCGCAGCAATGCGTCGGCGCAGGCCAGCGCCTCCTGCACCAGTCCGGCGCGCAGGAGGCTCTTGGCCACCAGCTCGAGCAGCTCGGGATCGGCGCAGGCGCTGCGGAAGGCCGCGAGCGCGTGTTGCTGCGCCGCATCGGGGTCGCCGTCGCGGCGCGCGAACACGCCAAGGCGCAGGTGCGCGAAGGGGGCCAGCGCGCGGTCGCCGGTGAGCGCAAGGTAGATCGCCCGGGCGCGGATTTCCTGCCCCTGCGCGGTCAGTGCCTCTGCCTCCTGCCAGCGCAGGTTCGCGTCTGCGTTCATCCGGTCTGTTTCCATGACTCGAGCGCCGACTGTAGCGGTGCCGGCGCGTGAAAAAAAAGACGGCCGCGCGAGGCGGCCGTCGAAGGGATTGCGGCACGGGTGGATCAGAAGTCGTACTGCACCATGAAGCGCACCGAGCGCGGTGCCTGGTAGCCGGTGGCCGACTGCCACACGTTCGGCTGCCAGTTGCCGGCGGAGTCTTCGCCGAACTCGTTGACCGAGGTCACGCGCTGGCTGTCGAACACGTTGAACACGTCCAGCTTGAACGCCAGGCGGTCTTCGGCGAAGGCCGGGCGCCACTGCGCGTTGAGGTCCAGCGTGCGGGTCCACGGCGTGCGGCCGGAGGTGCCGCGCGGCTTGAGCTCGCCCTCGCAGTAGAAGTAGCTGTTGCCGTAGCCCGAGTCGGTCGGATGGAAGCCGAAGCAGTTGATCGGACGGCCCGACTGCGCGATCAGCGCGGCGCCGACCGAAACCGTCTCGGTCACGTCGTAGCTGCCGAACAGCTTGATGCTGTGGCGACGGTCGTTGGGCAGGTAGCCGTCGGCGCCCTGCATCAGCTCGGGGTAGTCGAAGTCCTGCGTGGTGCCGGTGTCATCCTGACCGATGTCGGACTTCACGCCGCCCTCGGTGTTGCCGCGGCTCTTGGACCAGGTGTACGAGCCCTGCAGGAAGGCGCGGTCCCAGCTGGTCTCGAAGAACACTTCGACCGCCGTGTAGGTGCGCTTGGCGTCCGGCCCGAGCTGGTCGGCGGTGAGCTTCACCTCTTCCAGGGTACCGTCGCCGTTGATGTCCATCTTGAAGGTGGAATCGCGGCCCGGGTTGTAGAGGTGGCAGAAGGCGAAGCCCGGGTTGTAGACCGCGATGTCGCTGTCCTGGGTCTTGTCTTCCGGCTCGATGAAGATGCCGCCGTCGTCGGTGAAGCCGTTGGCCAGCGCCCACTCGATGATCGGGCGGTAGTCGCACTGGTCGTCGATCGCGGCCTTCAGGTCGCGGCGCACCACGCGGGTGCCGACCGAAAGATTGTCGGCGAGCTGCTTCTGGAAGCCGAAGATGTACTCGTCCTGGTACATCGGCTTGAGGCCCTGGTCGGCAATGGTCTCGGGATTCTTGCCGACGCCGAACTCGTTGTTGAGGTAGCGGATCGGGCGACCGTTGGCCGGGTTGTCGATGCGCACCAGGCCGATCGGCGCGCCGGTGGCCGGATCGACGCCGGTGTAGGTGAAGAACTCCTCGCTGTAGAGCGACTTGGAGGCGCCGCGCACCGCCACGGTGGCGGTCAGCGGCAGGGCGTAGCGGCCGGCGTTGCCGAACACCTTGAGGCTGGAGTCACCCTTCACGTCCCAGGAGAAGCCCAGGCGCGGGGCGAACTGGTTCTTGATCTTGGCGAAGGTCTCGCCGTCGCCGTTCATGTTGTCGAAGGTGTCCCAGCGCAGGCCGAGATAGGCCATGAAGTTGGGGGTGATGTTCCAGCTGTCTTCGATGTAGAACGCGGTCTGGTCGACCGCCACGGTCGAGCCGGACTGGAACACGCGCTTGCGCACCACCTCGTTCTCGCCGGTGTAGCCGGTCGACGCATAGCGGCCGTAGCGCCACACCGCGCCGCCCGAGTAGGACTCGCCGGCGACGGACTCGAAGTTGTCGATGTCCACGCCGCCGCGCAGCAGGTGGTCGCCCAGCTGCCATTCCAGATCGACGCGGAACTGGTCGCGGGTGTCTTCCGCATCGGGACGGCCGAGGAAGTTGGCCAGCGCGCAGCCGGAGATCGACGGCACCTGCCGGTTGACCGCGGAAGGACGCGCGTCGGTGATCACCGGGCAGCCGTTGGCGGGCTGGCCCACCGTGCCCTGATAGGAGTTGCGAGTGCCGTCGGCGGTGACCGAGTAGTTTTCACGCGCCGAGGTGCTGGTGCCGGCCAGGGCCGACAGGGTGATGGCGTCGGTGAGGTAGCCGGTGTACTTGGCGATGTAGGTTTCGCCGCCGGCACGGTTGTATTCGGTGCCCTTGAACTGGTCGAACTGCGGGTTGATCGGGCTGACCGGATCGTCGTACTTGGTCGAGAAATAGTCGGTCTCGTACTTGCGGCGGTCGGAGATGCCGGTGAACTCGAGGATGTTGCTGTCGTTGATGTGCCAGTCGAGCTTCACCAGCCACTTGGGCTGGGTGCTGGTCTGCGAGGTGCTGAAGCCGCGCGAAGACGAAAAAGCCTCGCTGCCGCCCTGGTCGCTGTACTGCAGCAGGCCGTAGGCAAAGAGGCGATCCTGCACCAGCGCGCCGCTGGCCCAGACCGCGCCGGTCAGCGCCGTGCCGGTCGTGTTGTTGCTGCGGTCGGCCGAGAGCGTACCGTCGTTGAGGTAGTAGCTGCGGCGGGTCTCGACGAAGCTGCCGGGCGACCAGAACAGGTTGCCGCCGGCGTGGAACTCGTTGCTGCCGCGCTTGGAGATCTGGTTCACCACGCCGCCGGTGGAGCGGCCGAACTCGGCGCCGTAGCCGCCGGTCTTGGTCTGCTGCTCGGCGATCGCCTCGAACGGAACCGCCGCGAAGTCGAGGTTGTTGAAGGTGTTGGTGATGTTGAAGCCGTTGAAGAAGTACTGGTTTTCGGCCACCGAGGAGCCGCCGAAGGAGGCGAGGTTGCCGAACGCCGCATCACCCTTCACCGTGCCCGGCGCCAGCAGCGCCACCGCGGTGGTGTCGCGCGCCACCGGAATGCGGGCGATCTGCGCGGCGGTCATGATGGTGCTGGATTCGACCGAGGAAACGTCGATCGGATTGATCACGCCGCCGCCGACCACTTCCACCGTGTCGAGGCGCGCGGCCGCGGAGAAGTCCACGTTGGTCGCACCGCCGACGTTGACCACGACGTTGCGCGCATCCGCCCCGTTGCGGCTGACCTGGTACTGGCCGGTCGGGAGCTGGGAGAAACGGTAGGCGCCCGAGGAATCCACCGTGATGGTGCGGCTGAAGCCGGTGGACGGGTTGGTGATGGTGATGGTGTCGCCGGCGGTTGCCTTGCCGGTGATTGCGCCCGCAACGTTGGTTTGCGCCTGCACGCTGCCAGCAAAGCACAGGCCCAGCGCGATGGTGAGCGCGCTGCGCTTCAGGCTCTTGGTCAAATAGCGAGATGCCATTGTTTGAAACCCCTTGATCGTAGGAAAGATGCACCCTTGTGCCTGACCGCGTGCGGCCCGACCGTCGGATTCTAGGGGCGGGAACGTTTTCCTAACAAGCACCTCAGGAAATGTTCAGATCAGGCCCTGGCATGAAACGTCCCTTCCGCAACGGGGTCGATCAGTCCTCGAACCCGTCCGCGAACAGGGCGGGAATGGCGGCCTGCACCGCCGCCCAGGCGTCGATCCGGCCCCATCCGGCCTGATGGTTGGGCCAGGTGCCGAGGTTGAGGCCGCCGCAGCCTCCGGGGTTGCTGGAATCGGTGATGCCGCTGCGCACCGCGGTGGAGCGCAGCAGGGCGGCGACTTCCTCGGGATGGCCCTTGAGCGCGGGATTGGCGCTCATCACCAGGGCCGCCGCCCCGGCGACGTGCGGCGTGGCCATGCTGGTGCCGCTCTTGGAACCGTAGGCGTTGCCCGGGACGGCGGAGCGCACGCTGGAGCCGGGCGCGACCACGTCCGGACGGATGCTGGCGGCACCGGCCAGCGGTCCGCGGCTGGAGAAGCCGCTGATGGCATCGGAGGACCTGGTGGAACCGACCACGAAGCTGGCGTCGTGGGTTGCGGGGGTGTCGAAGATCGTGGCGCAGCCGGAGCCGTCGTTGCCGGCCGCGGCAGCGAAGAAGATGCCCGCGTCCACCAGGGTCTGGACCGCGGCGTCCAGTTCGTTGCCCACGGTGCAGCCTTCCGAGGGCGGGCAGCCCCAGGAGTTGGAGAGGACGTCAGGCGCATAGTCGGGGTCGGGATCGTTGCCGGCCAGATCGGTGGGTGCCAGGAACCACTGCATGCACTCGATGTAGGTCGCCGGGGTGCCGTTGCCTGCGGCCATGTTGCGGCAGCCGATCCAGCGCGCGCCGGGCGCCACGCCGACCCGGTTGGCGCCGCCGTCGTCGCCGGCGAAGGTGCCGGCGGTGTGGGTGCCGTGGCCGTCATCGTCGCAGGGCGCGGGACGGTTGTAGCCGCAGTCGTTGGACGGCGCGCCGGGATGGATGGCGTCGTGCCAGTTGCGATCGTGCGCGGCGCTGCTGCCGTTCCAGCCTCGGTATTGCGTCTTGAGCGCAGGGTGGTCCCACTGGTAGCCGGTGTCCTGCCCGCCGATCACCACGCCCTGTCCGGTGAACCCGGCGGACCAGGCCTCCGGTGCGCGGATCTTCGCCACGCCCCATTCGATCGCCTCCGGCGCGGTGATTGTCGGGGCCGAGGATGGCGAGGCGGGAAGGCGCAGCGCGATGCCCGGGTTGGCGGCGATGCGGGCGATGTCATCGCGCGCGGACAGCGCGATGACATCGCCCGGGCCGAGCGTGGCCTGGACCGCGTTCACCAGCCAGAACGGGCGGTAGTCGATGGCGCGGGCGTCGAGCCAGTCGCGCAGCCCGGCCTGCCGGAAGGCCGCGCGATCGCGCAGGGCATCCACCAGCGCGCGCCGGCGCAGGCGGTAGTCGGCCCGCGGTGCCAGTGGTGCCAGCGTCGGGCGGGCCTGGTCGGCGAGCAGGATCAGCACGTCGGCCGCGCCGCGCTCGGCAAGCGCGGTTTCGACGGCGGCATCGATCTTGGCCGCGCGCGCGCCGGGCAGGGCCAGCAGCAGGGCGAGGCAGAGTGGGGCGAGGCGTGGATTCATGGCAGGAAGAAGCGTGGCTTCGCCTTGCGGCGCGGCCCGGCAGTGTGTCACAGGCTTTTGCCGCCCCGTACGTTTTCCCGAATCCCGGCTTCAATGCATCGTCACCGGGGTCTTGCCGGCCAGGGTGCGGTGCACGATCTCCAGGGTGCGCGCCGCCGCGCCGCGCTCGGCTTCCACCACGGCCATCGCGGTCGAGCCCATTTCCCGGCGCAGTTCCGGCTGGCCGAGCAGGCGCTGCAGCGTGCTCGCCAGGCTTTCGGCATCGGTGATGCGCACGCAGGCGCCGCGTTCCACCAGCAGCTCGGTGACTTCGGCAAAGTTGAAGGTGTTGGGGCCGACCACGACCGGCACGCCCAGCGCCGCCGGCTCCAGCACGTTGTGGCCGCCGATCGGATCGAGGCTGCCGGCGACGAAGGCGACGTCGGCGGCGGCGCAGAAGGACACCAGCTCGCCCAGGGTGTCGACCACGAAGCACTGGGTCTCCGGTCGCGCCAAGCGGTCCTCGCTGCGACAGGCGGTGAGGAATCCGTAGCTGCGGCACAGTTGCACCATGGGGCGGAAGCGCTCGGGATGGCGCGGGGCCACCAGCAGCAGGGCGTCGGGAAACCGCCGCAGCAGGTGCGAGTGGGCCTCGATCACCGGCAGCTCCTCGCCCTCGTGGGTGCTGGCGGCGATCCAGACCGGGCGCTGCGCGCCCCACTGTTCACGCCACCGCGCGGCCTGCGGCGCGAGCGAATCGGATACGTGCATGTCGTACTTGAGGTTGCCCACCACCCGTACCCGCCCGGGCCGCGCGCCCAGCTCCAGGAATCGCTGTTCGTCACGCTGCGACTGGGCGGCGATGAAGGTGGCGCTGCGGATCGCGGCGCGCACCAGCGGGCGCACCGGTCCGTAGCCATCGAGTGACTTGCGCGACAGGCGACCGTTGGCGATGAGTACCGGCACGTCGCGGCGCTCGCACTGACGAAACAGGTTGGGCCAGATTTCCGTTTCCATGATCACCGCGATGCGTGGCCGCACTCGCATCAGGAAGCGCCGTACCGCGCCGGGGAGGTCGTAGGGGAGATAGACATGGAACACGTCGTCCCCCCAGAGCTGGCGCACCCGGTCCGAACCGGTCGGCGTGACCGTGGTGATGACCAGACGCTCGTCGGCGTAGCGCTGGCGCAGCGCATCGATCAGCGGGGCGGCGGCGTTCACTTCCCCTACCGAAACCGCGTGTACCCAGATCGAAGAGGAGATTTGCGGGTCGGGGAAGAAACCGAAACGCTCGAACCAGCGCGAGAAATAGCCGCGCGCCCGCAGCCCGCGAAACACGAGGCGGTAGAAGATCACCGGAGTGAGCAGGTACAGCACCGCGGTGTAGACGAGCCGCCGCAGTGCGCTGCCGAACCGGGAGATTCGCGGGACAGGAGCCATCGGCGAAAGAATAGCCGCTACCATGGGTGCGTGCCGATCCACCACCGCGCATGCCTCCGCCTTTTCGCCCGCTGCCGCCGACGCTCCCGCTGCCCCCTCCGCCGCTGGCTCCGCGCCACTGGCCGGTCTGGATCGGCGTGGGCGCGCTGTGGCTGGTGGCGCAGCTGCCCTGGAGCATCCAGCGCGCGCTGGGAAGCGCGCTGGGCGGCCTTCTCCATCGGACGCTGCGCTCGCGCCGGCGCGTGGTCGAGGCCAACCTCGCGCTGTGTTTTCCCGAGCGCGATGCGGCTTGGCGCGCGGCGCTGGCGCGCGAGAACTTCCGCGCGCTGGGCGTGGGCCTGTTCGAGTTCGCGCGGGCCTGGTGGGGCTCGGTCGAGACGCTGCGCCCGACGATGCGACTGGCGGGGATCGAGCACCTGCGCGACGCGCAGGCCGCAGGGCGCGGGGTGATCCTCGTTTCCGGCCACTTCATGACCCTGGAAATCTGCGGGCGGCTGCTGTGCGACGCGGTGCCGGTGGCCGGCATGTACCGGCCGCACGACACGGAGGTGATGGAATGGGCGGTCAAGCGCGGCCGGTTGCGATACGCCTGCGCCATGTTCGGGCGCGACGAGCTGCGCCCGGCGCTGCGGCACCTCAAGCAGGGCGGCGTGCTGTGGTTCGCGCCCGACCAGGACACCCTGCGCGGCGACAACGTGTTCGTGCCCTTCTTCGGCGAGCCGGCGCGCAGCCTCACCTCCACCCACCAGCTTGCGCGCATGTCCGGCGCGGCGGTGCTGGCCTTCTTCCATCGGCGCGAGGCCGACGGCAGCTACACGCTGGAAGTCAAGCCGCCGTTCGAGGATTTCCCCGGCACCGACGCCGCTGCCGACACCGCGCGGGTGATGGCGGCCATCGAAGCCATGGTGCGCCAGACGCCGGCGCAGTACCTGTGGCTGCACAAGCGATTCAAGCGCCGCCCGGAAGGCGCGGCGCCGGTCTACGAATGAGCTTCCGCGAGGTTCAGTTCTTCCAGCCCCAGGGCGCGGGCGGCGCCTCCACTTCCCGCGACAGGTCGAAATCGACCCGGAACACCCGATCCGTACCCAGTCGCTGCACGCCGTAGCTGAAGCTCGCGTCCGATTCGAAGCGCATCGACCAGACGTTGGAGAAGGCGTATTCGATCACCTGCCGGGTCTCCTCGTCGGCCGGAAAATACTGCGCGTCGGCGCGGCCGGCGTTGGCCGCGGTGCCGCCGTACCTCGTGACTTCCTCCGGCGTGCCGTCGGCGTGACGGTGGTCGTGCTTGAGCTCGATGCGGTCGCCGCGGCGGGTCAGCACCCAGGTGCGCGAAAGGTCTTCGCCGACGGCGAAGGGAATGCGGATGCGATCCTGCGCGCAGTCGCGCACGTGCATCACCAGACGTTTGCCGGCAAAACCGTTGTCGCCGGCCGGTTTCTGCACCAGCCGGCCTTCGAAGGCCTTGCCGCACAGCGGCTCGAAACGGTCCCAGAACGCGTCCGCGGGGGAGGTGGCGGACGCCGCGCCCGCGACGGCCAGCAGGCAGGAAAGGAGCAGGATGCGCATGTGGGTCTCGTCGGTTCGGATCGAGCCGGCACCATAGCCGCGAACGGGCGCGGATGCAGCCGGCGGCACGATCAGTCCGGCGCGCTTCCGGGCGGTACCGCGCCGGCCAGAAGCGCCAGCCAGACGCCCGCCAGCCAGACCAGGAACAGCCCCCAGAAGGCCGAATACGCCGCGTAGTGGGTGTTGAACGGGAACAGCGCCACGCACAGCGCGATGGCTGCGGGCATCGCTGCTTCGCGTGCCGGTCTCGCGCAGCGACGCCAGGCGCGCCAGGCTGCCAGCGCCGCCAGCAGCCAGCACAGAAGGCCGAACGCGCCGGTTTCGCTCCACAGCTCCAGCACGATCTGGTGGGCGTGGAAGGCGCCTTGCCCGGTCTGCGCGTCCACGAAGGGGTCTCCGGCTTCGGCAAACTCCGGATAGGCATGGCGGAAGGCGCGCACGCCCACGCCGTTGACCGGGTGGGCTTCGCCCATGCGCCAGGCGGTTTCCCAGATCGCCAGCCGTCCCGACAGCGCGTGTTCGACGCCGTCGTGGTCGCCGGCGAGCGCAGCGGCGGTGCGATGCACGCGCTCGGCAAAGCGTTCCGAAGCAGCAAAGCCCAGCGCGCCGACGATCGCGCCCAGCACCAGCGCGGCGGCCAGCGCGATCGCCGCGCGCCGTGCGCCAAGGAAATGCCACAGCGCCAGCGCCGTGCCCAGCGCCAGCGCGATCCACGCCGCGCGCGCGCCGGCCAGCAGCACCACGACCAGCAGGGCGAGCAGGGCGGCGGACAGGCCGCGGGCGCGGAGCCTTTCCCGGGCCGCGAACAGCAGAAAAGGCGCCAGCGCCGCCATCACGCCGCCGAGCTTGAGGTTGTCGGCGCCGAAGATGCCGCTGAGCCGGTCGCTGGTGGCCGCCCCGCCCAGGCTCCACCCGGTGCTGGCCTGCAGCAGGGCGTCGGCGCACCAGAAGGCCACGATTGCGGCGATGCCCGTGCGCAACCTGCGTCCCGCTTGCGGCGCGTCCGGCACGGGCTGGGCCGCGAACAGCAGGAAGGGCAGGAAGCGCAGGTCGAAGGCGGCTTCGGTCCAGCTCTTCTGCGCCGCCACGCTGTCGAAGGCGGAGAACAGTTCCGGCAGCCAGTACGCCAGCCCCAGCGTCAGCGCCAGGCGCGTGGTGGTCAGGCTCCAGTCGATCCGGCCGCGCAGCAGCTGCACCGTGCCCGCGATCGCGCCCGCCAGCACCGGCAGCTCCGGGCCTGCGCCGAAGGGCAGCATCGCCAGCGCCGCCAGCAGGAAGGCGTGCGCCATCGGCAGGCGCGGGCGCTCAGCGGCCATCGGCGACCTCGGCGTAGACGGCCAGCGTTGCGTCCTGCATGGCGGCGAGAGAAAACGCCGCGAACGGTGCCGGCTGCGGGCGCCGGACCAGCCACGCGGCGGCGCGTTCGCACAGGGCGAGAGCGTCACCGCGCGCCACCGCGCCCTGCGCAAAGCCGCACGCCAGCAGTTCGCCCACGCCGCCGTGGTCCCAGCCCAGCACCGGCACGCCCAGCGACAGCGCCTCGGTCACGGTGCGCCCGAAGGCCTCGGGCTTGGAGGAAAGCTGCAGCACGGCGAAGGATTCGGCCATCACCTCGCGGATGTCGCGGCGCGGCGGCGCGAAGGCCACCGCATCGGCCACGCCCAGGCGCGCGCACTGCGCGCGAAGTTCGGCAAGGTAGCGCTCGCGCCCGGGCTCGACCGCGCCCTGCAGCAGCAGGCCGGCGTCCAGGCCGCGCCGGCGCAGGTCCGCGATCAGCGCGATGGCCTCGGCGTGGCCCTTGAGCCGGGTGCCGCGGCCGGGCAGCACGAACCAGGGCCGGCCGGCCAGTTCCGGATGCTGCGCGAAAAACGCGGCGCGCCAGCCGTCGCCGGCGCGGTGGCCGCGCGGGAAGGCATCCGGGTCGATGCCGCGCTCGATCACCCGCAGCGCCTGCGGGTCGGTTTCGGGGTAGTTCGCCAGCACGTGGCGGAGCACGGTTTCCGAAACGCAGACCACGCGCTCGCCGCGCGTCAGGATGGCGCTGTAGGCGCTGACGGAATTGAGCCCGTGCACGGTGGTGACGACGGCGGGCCTCGGCCCGCGCAGGCCGCGCAGGGCGAACTGCGCGATCCACGCCGGCAGGCGCGAGCGCGCATGCACGACGTCGGGTCGCTGCCGCTCGATCAGCCGCCGCAGCGCGAACACCTGGCGCAGCACGAACGGCGACTTGCGGCCGATGGCCAAGGTGAAGTGGGTGCCGCCGGCCGCTTCCAGCTCCGGCACCAGCCGTCCGCCGGCCGACACCACCAGCGCGCGGTGCCCGGCGCGCGACAGCGCCTGCGCGATCTCGATCGTCGAGCGCTCCACGCCGCCCGACTCCAGCGCCGGCAGGAGCTGCATCACCGTCAGCGGAGCGGGCACGCCGGCCCCTTGCTGGCGATCAATCCTTGAGCACGTAGACCGCGCTGCAGTACGGGCAGCGCACCTCGCCGGTCGCGTCCACCGGCAGGTACACGCGTGGATGCGCATTCCACAGCTCCATCCCCGGCATCGGGCACGACAGCGTCAGGTCGGCGCGGGTGACTTCGTAGCGCTTCTGCGCGTTGGCGGGCGTCAGGGCGGTGCTCATGGGAGATTCCCGAAAAAAACGGCGATCCACGCATTCTAGCGCGGATCGCCGCGATCCCGGCCCGAACGGCCGGGCGGCAGCGCTGCGGGAACGTCCGCCGTCACTGCGCCTCGACGTAGGCCTCGGTGGTGATGCGCAGGTGGATTTCCGGCCCGGTCACCATGGTGTACCTGTCCACGCCAAAGGCGGTGCGATCGATCGTGCCCGTCGCGTCGAAGCCGGCGGCCTGGACCTTGCGCATCGGGTGCTCGCCGACCTTGTTGACCGTGACATCGAACGTGGCCGACTGGGTGACGCCGTGGATGCTCAGGTCGCCGGTGACCTTGAGTTTGCCTTCACCGGCGGCTTCGACCGCGGTGCTCTTGAAGCTGGCCGTGGGGAACCGGGCGGCATCGAAGTACTCGGCGGCCAGGAACTCCTCGTCGAGCTTGGCGACGCCGGAGGTGACGCTGGCGATCTGCGTGGTCACATGGATCGAGGATGCCGCCGGATTGGCGGGGTCATAGACCAGGGTGCCCTCGGTCGCATCGAAGCGCCCGGTGATGTTGGAAAAACCCATGTGGCTCCAGGTGAACTGGATCTGGGTGTGGGTCGGATCGATGGTGTAGGTGACCGGCTCGGCAAAGGCGGGCGCGGCAGCGGCGGTGGCGGCCAGGGCCAGGGCAAGAAGACGGGTTTTCATCGGGATTCTCCTGAAAATGGCGGTGGGTCAGAGGATACGGCAGGCTTCGTCGAACGGCAGGCGCGGGTTGCGGGGGCGCAGCGACGCGCGGTTTCCATAGCCGATGTTGCACATGAAATTGGCACGAATCCGCGTGCCCGGGAAAAACTCCGCGGTGACCTTGTCGGCATCGAAACCCGACATTGGCCCGCAGTCCAGGCCGAGCGCACGCGCAGCCAGGATCAGGTAGGCGCCCTGCAGCGAACTGTTGCGCCAGGCGGTCAGGAGGGCGGCCTGCTCCGGCGCACCTTCGAACCACGCGCGCGCGTCGGCGTGCGGGTAGAGGTAGGGCAGCTTTTCGTGGAAGTCGAGGTCGGCACCGATGATGGCCGTGACCGGTGCGGTCAGGGTCTTGTCGCGATTGCCCTCGTCCATCAGCGGAACGAGGCGCGCCTTGGCTTCGGGCGACTTCACCCAGACCACGCGCGCCGGCACCGAGTTGGTCTGGGTCGGCCCCAGCCGCGCCAGCGCCCAGATCTGTTCGATCTGGTCGGTCGATACCGGCCGGTCCAGCCAGGTGTCGTGGGTGGAGGCGAAGGTGCGCGCGGCGCGGAAAAGCTGGTCGAGCGCGGCATCATCCAGCGGGGAATGCGGCATCGGGATTCCTTGCGAAAAAAGTGATGTGGGGTCAGGCCAGGTCGAACAGCAGAACGGCGCTGTCGACCCTGGCGCGCAGAACGAGTTCATCGCCACCGCTGATCGCCAGGCCATCGCCGGCGTCCAGCGCCTGGCCGTTGGCGTCCAGCGAGCCTGACACGACCTGGACGAAGGCGCGTCGCCCGGTGACCAGCGGTCGCGCCAGCGTACTGCCGGCCGGCAGCGTGGACAGGTGGAGGCTGGCGTCCTGGTCGATGGTCAGGCCGCCCTCGCGCCCGTCCGGCGACACCACGGTCTGCCAGCGCCCGCGCCGTCCGGCCTCGTCGAAAGCGCGCTGGGCGTAGCTTGGCGGCCGATCCCTGTGCGCCGGGTGCAGCCAGATCTGCAGGAAGTGCACGGGGTCGCTGGACGAAGGATTGAATTCGCTGTGCTCGATGCCGGTCCCGGCGCTCATGCGCTGCACCTCGCCGGCCTCGATGGTCTGCACGGTGCCGATGCTGTCGCGGTGCGCCAGCGCGCCCGAAAGCACGATCGAGACGATCTCCATGTTGGCGTGCGGATGGGTGGAAAACCCGCCCTTGGGTGCCACCACGTCCTCGTTGATCACCCGCAGCGAGCCAAAGCCCATGCGGCGCGGTTCGTAATAGTGGCCGAAGGAGAAGCTGTGGCGGCTGTCGAGCCAGGTCAGTCGAGTGCGGCCGCGTTCCTGCGATGGAATGAGTTGCATGTTCATGGCCATCATCTTATGGGCGCGGATCGCCTCCGATAAGACGGATTCATCGGAATCCGGTGTTCACTCACATGCAACAGTGCGCCACTACCGAGGCGGTTCGTCATTGGATGGACTCGCCCCCCCGACGCGGTGTTCGATGCTCGGCAGCCACAAAAGCACGGCAATTCATAGTCGGGATGGGCGATCAGAGGTTGCCGTGGCACCGCCATCCTGCGCCAGCGGCCGCTGCCCGCTGGCTTCACGCGCGGCTTCACGCGCGGCTTGCGCGCCCGACCTGATAGATTGGACCACCGACCGCGTCGCAGCTTCCGCCCACGCCGCCATGTCCCACCTCGACAGCATCCGCACCTTCCTGCGCGTCGCCGAGCTCGAGAACTTTTCCGAGACCGCGCGCCAGCTCGGCGTGCCCAAATCGCTGGTGACCCGGCGCATCAAGGCGCTGGAAGACGCGCTCGGCACGCCGCTCCTGGTGCGCACCACGCGGCGGGTGCGGCTGACCGAGGCCGGGGCGCTGTACCGCCAGCACGTCGCCGGGCTGGTGGAAGAGCTGGATTCGCTGGAGAGCAGCATTTCCGGCAGCGCGCTCAATCTGCGCGGGCTGATGCGGATCAGCTCGCCCACCGCCTTCGGCATCCAGGCCCTGCGCCCGGCGCTGGCCAGCTTCCTGCGCCAGCATCCCGAACTGACCTTCGAGCTGGTGCTCAACGACCAGCCGGTGAATCCGGCGGAAGAAGGTTACGACGTGGTCATCACCGACCGCGGCGCGGTTTCCGGCCAGTTCCAGGAGGAGCCGCTGCTGCGCTTCGACCTGGTCTGCTGCGCCGCGCCCGGCTATCTGGCCGAACACGGCACGCCGGCCGAACCGGCCGATCTGCGCCAGCACGAGGTGATCCAGTATCTCTACAACGACAGCGGCCTGGAATGGCGCTTCATGCGTGGCGAAGAGACGTTCCGGGTGCTGGTGCATCCGCGCCTGTCGACCAACAGCGGCGCGGTGATGCGCGATGCGGCGCTGGACGGCGAGGGCATCACCCTGTTGCCGTACTTTCTGGCGCGCGAGGATCTGGCCTCGGGCCGGCTGGTGGAAGTGCTGCCCGGCTACGGACTGCCGCAAAAGATCATGAAGGCGGTGCTGCCGCGCCGGCGCGAAACGGTGCGCCGCAGCCAGCAGCTGATCCAGTACCTGCGCGAGGCGCTGGCGTCTACCTGCCCCGAGCGCGGCGCGCTGCGCGAGCCCGGTTGACCGTGGGCGCGATACCCGCGTCGCCGACGCGCCGCGCGCTGGTGCTCAGCGACGGCGCGGCAGGCAACGAGAACCAGGCGCTGACGCTGGCCTCGCTGCTCGCGCCAGCGGTCGAGGCGCTGCGGCTCGAATCCCGCGCGCCGTGGCGCTGGAGCGCGCCCCGTCGCCTGCCCGGCGCGGCGCGGGCATTCGGGCCCGCATTCGCTGCGCGACTGCGCGCGCCCTGGCCCGAGCTCGTCGTCGGCTGCGGGCGTCAGGCCGCGCTCGCGGCGCGCCTGCTGCGCGAGGCCGGCAAGGGTACGTGCCGCGTCGTGCAGATCCTCGATCCGCGCATCGACCCGAGCCATTTCGATCTGGTGGTGGTGCCCGAGCACGACCGGCTGCGCGGCGAAAACGTCATCACCGCGCGCGGCGGCCTCAACGCCGTCGACGACGCCTGGCTGGCGCGGGCGCGCGAGCGCTATGCCGCCTTCGCCGATCTGCCCGCGCCGCGGCTGGCGCTCCTGATCGGTGGACCCACCCGCGCGCTGGCGCTGGACGAGGCCTATTGGGGCGGGCTGGCGGACGCCGTCCGGGCGCAGCTGGCGCGGACCGGCGGCAGCCTGCTGGTGACCAGCTCGCGCCGCACGCCGGACTGGCTGCGCGCCGCCGCGCGGCGCGATTTCGCCGGCATCCCCGGTCGCCAGTGGCACGGCGCGGAGGATGGCGAAAACCCCTACGCCGGCTTCCTCGCCTGGGCCGACGCGATCCTCGCGACGCCCGATTCGGTCAACCTCCTCAGCGAGGCCGCCGCCACCCGCGCGCCCGTCTTCACCTTCGCGCCGCGGCCGGTCGGCGGCAAGGTCGGACGCTTCGTGGAATCGCTCCGCGAGAGTGGGCGGGTGCGGATGCTGGGCGAAAGCTTTGATCCGGCGGAGATCGTGCCGCTGCGCGAGACCGCGCGCGTGGCCGCGGCGATTCGCGAGCACTTTGGCTGGGAAGGTGATGAACGGATTGGATGAGGACGCGCCGCTGGCGGCTCTGGCCTGGGCGCTGGACACCGGCGCGTTCACCCTGCCGGCGGGCGAGGTCGCCTTTTTCGACGCGCGCCTCGGGCACGGCCTGCCGCGGCCCGGGTGGCGCTGCGTGCAGCCGCTGCGGCCGGCGTTCGAGAGGCTGGCAGCGCACGGCTTCGACGCAACGCCGGAACCCGCGGCCGAAAGCTGCGCCGCCGCCCTGGTGCTGGCCCCGCGCTCGCGCGAGGCCTCGCGCGCCCGGCTGGCGCAGGCGCTGGATGCGCTCACACCCGGCGGCCTGATCGCCGCGGTCGCCGGCAACAGCGAGGGCGGGGGCACACTGCGCGACGACCTGGCCGCCCTGCTGGGCGAGGCGCAGGCCGGCTCCAAGCACCGCTGCCGCATCGCCTGGGCGCGCAAGGATCCGGCGCGGATCAACGCCGAGCTCCTGGCGCAGTGGCGCGCGCTGGGCGAAGTGCGGCACCTCGCGCAGGGCGAGTTTTCCTTCTGGACCCGGCCCGGCCTCTTCGCCTGGGACCGGATCGACGCCGCCTCGGCACTGCTGACCGAGCAGCTGCCGGCGGATCTTTCCGGCCGCGCCGCCGACGCCGGCGCGGGCTGGGGTTTTCTCTCGATGGCACTGCTGCGCCGCTGTCCGGGGATCACCGCGCTCGACCTCTTCGAGGCCGACGCGCGCGCCCTGGAACCGGCGCGGCGCAATCTGGAGAACGCAGCCATCGACATCAGTCTGCACTGGCACGACGTGACCCGCGGCCTGCCCGGCCCCTTCGATGCCGTGGTGATGAACCCGCCCTTCCACGTCGGCCGCGCCGACGATCCTGCCTTGGGCCGCGCCTTCATCGCATCGGCCGCGGCGGCGCTGGCGCCCGGCGGTGCGCTGTGGCTGGTCGCCAACCGGCACCTGCCCTACGAGGCCGAGCTGGAGGCGCGATTCGGCACCGTGCGCCGCACCGCCGAGCACGACGGCTTCAAGGTGATCCACGCGCGGGAGCCGCGCCGATGAGCCTGCTTCGCCAGATCGCCAATCTTGGCTACGGCAGCCGCCGCGAGGTGCTGGCGCTGTTCGCGGACGGCCGCGTCACCGGCGCCGACGGCGAGCCGCTCTACGGCGACGACCGGGTGCCGCACGAAACCGTGCGCATCGACGGCGAACCGCTGGACCCCGCGCCCGGGGTTGTCATCGCGCTCGACAAGCCGGTCGGCTACACCTGCTCCACGCGCGATCCCTCGCGCCTGATATACGACCTCCTGCCGCCGCGCTTCCGGCTGCGCAAGCCGGCGCTGTCCACCGTCGGCCGGCTCGACCGGGACACCTCGGGTCTGCTGCTGCTGACCGACGACGGCCAGCTCCTGCACCGGATCATTTCGCCCAAATCCCGCGTCCCCAAGGTCTACGAAGCCGAGCTGGCGCAGGACCTCGCCGGCGACGAGGCCGAGCGCTTCGCCTCGGGCACCCTGATGCTCGAATCGGAAACCACGCCGCTGGCACCCGCGCACCTGGAGACGCTCGGCCCGCGCCGCGCGCGCCTCACCGTCACCGAAGGCCGCTACCACCAGGTGCGCCGCATGTTCGCCGCTACCGGCAACGCCGTCGTCGCGCTGCGCCGCGTCGCCGTCGGCGGCCTGCGGCTGGACGCGCTGGCGCTGGAGCCGGGGCAGTGGCGCGCGCTCGACGCCGCCGACCTGGCCCGCCTGTTCAGCCCATGAAGCCCAGATCGCTGGCGGAAAAGTTCACCAGGCTCGGGAAGATGTCGGCGATGTCGGTATCCGCCACGCCCAGCCAGCGCGCCAGGGTGGCGGCGTACTGGTCCACCGCGGTGGTCGGGATGATCTGCCCGTAGCCGGTGTCATCGGGATTATTGCTGGCGCGAAGCGAGGGCATGGTCCCGTAGAAGCGCTGGCCCTGCACGGCGTTGCCGATGACGAAGTGGTGGCCACCCCAGCCGTGGTCGGTGCCGTCGCCGTTGATGCCCAGGCTGCGCCCGAAGTCCGAGGCGGTGAAGCTCGTCACCGCATCGCCCAGACCCAGTTCCTCGGTGGCGGCATGGAAAGCCACCAGTGCCTCGGACAGCTCGCCCAGGTTCGCCTCCTGCTGATCGACCTGGTAGCTGTGGGTGTCGTAGTTGCCCACCGAGCAGAAGAACACCTGGCGCCGCATACCCAGCGCCTGGCGCGCCTTCATCAGCCGCGCCACCATCGCCAGCTGGCCGCCGAGCGAGGTGTTGGGGAACGGCGTGACCGGCAGTGCCTGCCCGGCGAGCGCACCGCGCACGATTTCATAGGCCGCGATGGCGCGCCGGTTGGTGTCGGCGAAAGCGCGCTCCAGAAGATGCGCCTGCGCGCCTTCGGCGATCAGGGCCTCGTAGGCCGCCACGTCGTTCGCGTTCGCGCCGATGACCCAGGACTCCGGGCCGCCGCCCAGATAGCTCATGGCGTCGATCCCGCCCGCACTCATGCCGTAGGAACTGGTGATCGCGCCGCGCTGGAACGGGTTGTTGCCGGCCAGCGAGATCGCCATCGGGATCACGCCCGGGTTCTGTTCGTACAGCAGATCGGCCACCCGCCCGCCCCAGCCGTTGGCGTTGGCGTCGTCGGGCCGCGAGGTCTGCCAGAACACGCTCTGGTCCGAATGGGAGAAGAGCTGCGGCGGCACCGGCACCGTGCCGGCCTGGTACTGGGGACGCGTCACCGGATAGAGCAGGGTGCCCACGTTGGCGACGATCGCCGCCTTGCCCTGGTTGAACAGCCCGCGCAGACCCGACAGTGCCGGGTGCAGCCCGTAGCTGCCGCCGTCGCCCGGCAGGCCGTTGGCGAGCGCGTTGAGGGACTGCGCCTGGATCTGCGCCTGCTCGAAGGCCAGCCCGCCGCTGGCAATGAGCTGCTGGCGCGAGCTGCGGTAGTCGTTGTACTGGCCGGCACTCCAGGGCATCACCGTGTTGATGCTGTCGTTGCCGCCGAACAGGAACACGCAGACCAGGGCGCGGTAGTCGCTGCCGCCGCCGCGCGGCTGCGCCGCCGCGGCCAGCACCCTGAGGTTGCCCAGGGCCGTGTACAGGCCGACGCCGCCGAGCGCGGTGTGGAGGGAGCGGCGCAGGAAGGCGCGGCGGTCGAAGTTCATCATCCGGCTCCTACTTCTGGATCGCGTATTCGGGCGAATTGAGGATCAGGTACAGCGCGTGCTGCACCCGCCGGCGCGTGCGCTCGTTGCCGCTGCCGCCGACCGCGTTCAGGCGCGTGGTCAGCACGCTGCGCATCTGCGGGGACATCTGGCCGGAGAGGAACAGCAGGTCGTAGCGGTCGATCAGCGCGGCGACGGAGAGCCCCATGTCGCGCGCAGTATCCAGGTGCAGGACCGCCTCGCCCTGCGCCCAGCAGCTGCCGCCGAAGGGATCGCCGGGGGCGGTCCACCAGCAGAACGACAGGCTGAACAGGCGGTTGGCCGTGTCCACGGCGGTGGAGTCGGTGAGGATCTGGAATTCGGGGGCCACGAGCCCCGCGTTCGCCACCGCGCCCAGCGGGCTGAAGTCGGGGCGGTAGAAGTTGAACACCGAGGGCGAGCGCAGCGGGCCCTGGCCGTACCAGTCCTGGATCGGCGGCCACGGCTCCAGGGTCTTGATGCGCCCGCTCTCCGAGCGTGCGTCCATCGCCCGCCACAGGTGGGTGGTGCGGATCAGCGGCTCGCGCAGCTTGCCGAAGACCGTGGGCCGGGCAAGATGACCGCGGCGCGCCTCTTCATCGAGCAGCACCGCGCGCACCATCGCACCCAGGTCGCCGCGCACGCCCGCGCCGTTGTCGTCGAACGCCGCGGCCACGCGCCCGACATAGGCGGGCGTGGGGTTGCTGGTGACCAGCCGCTGGATCAGCCGCAGCGCGAGGAAGGGCCCGACGTTGGGGTGGTGAAAGATGTTGTCGAGCGCGGCATCCAGCTCCTGCTGCGCCGTGCCGCCGGCCGCCAGCACGCCCCCGGGCAGGGCCACGCCGGGATAGACCAGCAGCTGCTTGTTACTGGTGTTGTCGTGGAAGGCCTCGATCGGCTGCATCGGCAGCTGCCAGGCGAGCTTGTCGTGGCTGGCCTCGCCGATCGGTCCGCAGTTGCCGTAGCTGGCCACGGTGCAGCACACGTGCCCGTTGACGCCGCAGCCGGTGTTGTTCCAGTTCCATCCGGTGAAGACGGCCGCGAAGCCGCGCACCGTGGCCTGATCGTAGGTCGGCACCGGCTGCACCCCGGGCGTGGCTGGGTCACCGTCGCGCACCGTGCCGTCGGGGTTGAGCTGCACCAGACCGATGGAGAAGAGCTGCATCACCTCGCGCGCATAGTTCTCGTCCGGCCGCACGTTGAGCGCAAGATCCTGCTTGCGGTTCTGGATATGGCTCAGGTACACGCCCATCGCGCCGTGCAGGGTCACCTCGCGCAGGAGATCGCGGTAATTGCCGAAGGCGTTCTCGGCCAGCATGTCGTTCCAGTCCGCCAGCGCCCAGGGCTCGTAGATCAGGGTGCCGTTGAGCGCCGAGACGACGAACACCTGGCTCCAGGCGAACGCCACGCGCTGGCGCAGCTGGTCGGTGGGCAGGGCGTGGCCGCGGCTCGGGTCCGGGGTGCCGAGCGCGTTGATCGTCCAGATTTCCAGCCGGGTGCCGTCGGTGACCGAGTTGCCGTCGGGCTGCTCGGGCTGCGCCGTAACCCAGTTCAGGTAGGGCACCTGGGTGGAGACGGGTGCCGCGAACTGCTCGTCGAGCCAGGCCGGGTAGCCGATCTGGCGCAGCCGCGCGATCTGCGCAAGGGTCGGCCCGAAGGTCGCCTGGGCCAGGAAGCGCGCCGCCGCCGCATCGTTTTCCGGCCAGTCGGCGGGCGATTCGAAGCCGTCGTCGAACAGCGTCTGCGCAGCGGCCGCGCCGGGCGACAGCGCACCCAGCAGAAAGGCCGCAGCGGCGAAGGCCCTGATCGCACCAAGGCCCGGAAGGCGGGACGTGCTTCCTTGCATCTTCAGCTCCTGACCGCGCTTGTCGCCCCCCGATTCACGACGCGCGGGGGCAGTAATGCGCCGCGCGCCCTGAGTTGTCAACTTTCTTCACAATTCGCGGGCCGCGCTGCGCTCCTTTCGTCCGCCGCTGCGGCAGGTTCCAGGGCCCGCGCGGCGCATCTTCGCGTGATCCGCACGGGTGCCGGATCGCATCCTGGTTCTGGGACAATGCGCAGATGTTCCACGTCGTCCTCTACGAACCGGAAATCCCGCCCAACACCGGCAACGTCATCCGCCTGTGCGCCAACGCGGGCGCGGCGCTGCACCTGATCGAACCGCTGGGCTTTCCCATCGACCACGCGAAGATGCGCCGCGCCGGGCTCGATTACCGCGAGTTCATGGATCTGCGCGTGCACTCCTCGCTGCAGGCGTTCCTCGACGCGGTGCGGCCGGCACGGCTGTTCGCGTTTTCCTCGAAGGCGCGCGTGCGGTTCGACCGGGTGGCCTATGCGCCGGGCGATGCGCTCATGTTCGGCTCGGAAACCCGCGGCCTGCCGGAGGCGGCGCTGGCCGCGGTGCCGGAGGATCGACGCCTCTACCTGCCGATGCGGCCGGACAACCGCAGCCTCAATCTCTCCAATGCCGTGGCAATTGCCGTGTACGAGGCCTGGCGCCAGCGGGAGTTCGCCGGCGCGTCCCGCTGATTCATGCGGCCGGCTTGCGCGCCAGCAGGGTGGCGAACTGGAGCTGCGCGCCGTTGTGCATGGTGCCGAGGTCCTCGTTGTACTTGAGCACTTCCCAGCCCGCGTAGGTGTCCTTCAGCGCCCCCTCGCCGAAGGTGAAGGGAAACCCGATCGGGCAGGGCGTGGTCGCGGTGTCCATGGCGCACACGATCAGGTTGCAGCCACCCGCCAGGGTGTGCGCATGCATGTCCCCGATCACCTCGGGCACGCGATCGGGGCGCAGGAACATCAGGGTGACCGTGCAGGCGATGAAGCCGTAGAGCGCAGCTTGCTGCGATGTCGTAGAGGCAGGTAGGAATCAGACAGCGGCGCCGGATAGCGCAGCAAGCTGCGCTCTACGGGGCGGGATCGGGTGCGCTACAGCCAACCCTTCTGCCGCGCCAGCCGCCAGGCCTCGATGCGGTTGGAGACGCCCAGCTTGCCGATGCACTCGGAAAGATGCGCGCGGTGCCCTGGGGGAAGTTCATGTGCGCAGCATTTCCGGCCCATGACGACCCTCGCCGACGGACGGCGGTGCCGCACGCCATGCGCCAGCTCCGGGCCCGTTGGCAACGGGCACTTCGATATCGGCGACGTGAATGTCGGGCGCGCGGCGCAGCCGGCCACAGCCTTGACCACTCCGATTCCCCACGATTGAAACCGTCGGCAAACTGGCGCGGGTGCTTGGGTTTTGCCTGACGTTGAAGCCCACGCGCGGGTGATGGAAATGCGGCAGGAACGATGCCGATGCCGGAGTCGGTTGATTGCTCCTGGCGCGGATGTCATTTGCGCTTCCCTCAAAGACCGCCACGCGCGTAGCCAGGCGCGTGCGACCCAACCGGGGGTGACGCGTGTCACCCAATACGGTGACAGGCGATACCTGAACATCGTGGTGCATCAATGGACACTGACATTCCCTCAACTGAATGCAGGAGCCAGTCACCATGACGCGCGCTTTGGTTTTGTTGTTCTCCGTGGCCACCGCCACATCGTCGCTGGCCGCGGATCTGGACGTCCGCCTGACCCGTGTGGCCAACGACAAGGGTCAAATCGTGGTGGCGGTATTCGATTCGGAAGATGGATGGGATGGCCGCGCCAAGGCGCGCGCGGCACGGCGCGTGGACGCATCCAAGGGCCAGGTTGACCTGCGTTTTCCGGATTTGGAGCCGGGGCGTTACGGCGTTCTGGTGATGCATGATGAGAACGGAAACGGCACGTTGGACAAGACGGTGCTGGGCATCCCCAAGGAAGGCTACGGCTTCAGCAACAATCCCCGGCTGATGCGGCGCGCGCGCTTCGACGAGGCCGTTTTCGAATTGCCGGAAGGCGGGCGTCGCATCGAGGTGGAGATGCGCTGACTCTCCACGGCTGCCGACAACCAGCCGTTCGGTGCGGCAAGAGCCCGGCACAGCGAACTATTCACATTACGCGCTACAGCCAGCCCTTCTGCCGCGCCAGTCGGTAGGCCTCGATGCGGTTGCCGACGCCGAGCTTGCCGATGCACTCGGAAAGATAGTTGCGCACGGTGCCCTGGGAGAGGTTCATGCGCGCAGCGATGTCGCCCGAAGACA
>CAUJIN010000026.1 GCA_963205495.1 Pseudomonadota bacterium | reverse complement strand
GTGGAACCACCCGATCCCATCTCGAACTCGGAAGTGAAACGCAGCCGCGCCGATGGTAGTGTGCTTCGCGCATGCGAGAGTAGGTCATCGCCAGGGCCTTACACCAAAACCCCGCAGCTCCCGCTGCGGGGTTTTTCTTTGGTGCGCCCGGCATGGCGCACCTGATTTGAGGTGCAAGCGCGCTGGCTTCGGGAGGCCAGACTCCCGCGGCATCGCGGCCTTTGGCGTCGAGCCAGGCGATGTCCTGGCGGCGGAGGTCGCACAGGAGCTGGAGCTGGCGCAATCGGTTTTCAGCCGCCCCCAGCGCCCGGCTGAAGGGGTTCCACGCGGTGATGATCGCGCCTGTTTTCACCGCGTTCTCCCTCATGCGCTCCACCAATTCGCCGGGGATCGGCTCACCGATCCGCAGCCGCAGTTCGGCGCCTCCCAGTGTCATGTAGTCGGTTTGGGTGTAGGCGGCGCGCAAGGCTGAAGTGGGCTCGGGGATGCGGCTTGGGCGAAGGGCCGCGGCGGGCCGCAGGCCGAGTCCGTGCGCCACCCACGCCGCGGCGCCCTCTCCATCAATCCAGGCGCCGCGCGCCCGAACGCCGGGAAGACCCTCATCAATCCGCAACCCGCCGTCCCGGAAGGATGCCTGGAGTGTCCGTTTCCCAGGCGCGAGCGAGATTCCCTTCTGCCTCACGTGCTCAAGGATCCTTCTCACCATCTGTGACTGCGCCACCGGGGCTCCGCTGCGCAGGCCCCGGATGCGGAAACGTGCCGCACGACCGGCTTCGGATCCGGTGCGACGCAGCCCTGTCTCAAAGTATCGGCGAGACCATATTGCATCCGCTCCGCCGGGAGCCTCATCCGTTCTCGCTTCGTCTTGTCGCGTGTGCATGACGATCCTCGCCTTGGCAAGCTTCTCGGCACCTCGGTCAACCCAGGAGGTCGGGCTCAGGCGGCCTGCTGTCTGGTGCGTACTGTTCCACTGCAGGGGGCGGGCGGTGCCATGTGCTCCCACCAGCCATCCTGCGCGCCAGGATGCCCCCAGCGGGCCAACTGGCCCGAGCGCAGCACCGAAAAGTCCTGTGCGGCAAGCCCGTCGATGATCCGCCGGGCGGCAAGCTGCGTGGGTAGCGGCTCAATTCCGGGCGGCAATGCGGTTAGTCGCCCATCGGCCCAGACCGTAACCGATTCGGGTCGCGGCGAGTTGGGTCGATACTCCAGCTGCACCCGCACCCGTCGTCCCAGGCCGGCTCGCACGCACTCCAACGCCAGCCGGCGCGCCAGCATGCCACCCACGCGGTCGGGTTTGTGGAAGTCCTTGCCGCTCCACGCGCCGCCGCCGATCGGGATGCCCGGCCCGTAGGCGTCCATCACCAGCTTCTTGCCGGTGGTGCCGTTGTCGCCGGTCGGCCCGCCGCACAGGAACATGCCGGCGGCGTTGATCACGAACTCGGGCACGCTGCTCTCGCCCAGCGCATCGCAGAGCGCGCCGTGGACGTGGCGGCGCATGGCGAGCCAGTCGGCCTCTTCGGCGTGGTGCAGGGAAACCGACACCGAGCGGGGCGTGAAGCGTCCGTCCGAATCTTCTTCCCCGCGCACGATCACCTTGCCGTCCGGGCCGATGTGCGACTGGGGTGCCTGCTGCTGACGGGCGTGGAGCGCACGGGCGATTTGCCGCGCGGTCCACAGCGCGCCGGGGAGGCGGTTCGTTTCCGGCGTGTCCTGCGCGTAGCCCACGCAGATGCACTGATCGTCGGAGAGGTGGCGCAGCTCCTGCCACTCGCTGCCGCGGTGTTCGATGCGCAGGGCCGAAAGGTCGATCTTCAGTTCGACGGGCAATGGGTCCCAGCGCCCGCCGTAGCCGGCGGAGCGGTAGGTGTCGCGCACCCAGCCCTCGATCCGCTGCTCGAGGTCGGGCAGGGCGCCCCGGTCGAGGCCGATCAGGCCGGTGACGAACACCCGGTCGAAGGCGCAGGCGGCCTCGATGCCGCACTGGGCCATCGGATCGGCGCGCAGCACTTCGCCGACGATGCGGTCGGCCAGGGCATCGCAGAGCTTGTCGGGGTGGCCGGGCAGCACCCACTCGGCCAGGGTGGAACGGGTCATGTCCATGTTGGTTTCCTTTATCGGTACAGGGGTTGGTCGTGAATCAGGCGGCGGCGAAGTCCAGGGGCGGCAGCGCGGTAACGCTCCAGCCCAGGCGCGCGCAGAAGTCGGCCCGGCCGCCGTCGATCAGTCCCACCTGCACGCGCGGACCGGAGCGGCGCAGGCGCTCGAACAGGCGGGCGGGGATCTCCTGCACCTCGCCATCGGTAACGATCAAGGCGCGCTTTGCTCCGGTATCGACCAGATGCTGCGCAACGCAGGCGATGTCGGTGCCGCCGGTTGAGCGGTAGCTTCCCGCGGCGAGTTCGGCGCGGGTGATCGGGTGCACCTGGGTGGAGAACCCGAACACCGGCCAGCGCACCAGCGCGGCCGCGCTGGAGAGCGCGTCCAGCAGCAGCGGCAGCCACGAGGCCATGGAGCCGGACACGTCCAGATACACGTTCACCTGCCCGCTGTCCTGTCGGCCGTCCTGTCGCATCTGGCCCTGCCACAGCAGGGGCGTGTTGCCCATGAGCCGTTGCAGCTGCGCGCGACGGTCGCGCGCCTGCGGCAGCACGGTGGACGCATCCAGCATCACCTGCGTGCGCCGTGGCGGCCCGCCGCCCGCGCCGAAGGCGGCCTTGCGCAGGAGCCGGCGCAGCGCGCGCCGCGCCCGCGGGTGGCGGCGCAGGGTGTCCCGGCGGAGTTCCGGTTCCCCCCCGTCGTCGACGCCCCCGCGGCGGGTGACCATCGGCCAGCGCGCGACGATGCGCCGGACCTCGGAGAGAAGGTCCGGATCCAGCCGCAGCGGGTCGCCGTTCGGTGCTTCCGAGCCCGAGTCCGACTCGTGGCTGCCCAGCAGTCGCCGGATGTCCTCGGGATCGAGCCGGATCTCAGTGCGTTCCAGCAGCGCGAAGAGCTCCTCCGTGGTCACGCCGTCGTCGTCGTACAGTCGCCGGTGCACGTCGCCCAGCGCGCCGCCGGCGTAGCGCGGCGCGTCGGGCCAGCCGGGCGGCGGGGCGATCAGGCTCCACGGCCCGTCCGGCGCGGCCAGCGAGCGGAAGAACGAGGTGAACCCCGGGCCGGGATGGAGCCGGCAGAGCTGCGCATTGATGATGCAGTCGAACGCCCAGTTGGCGGCCAGCGTCGGGCGCCGGTAGATCCGGGTGTGGCCGAGCAGGACGTGGTAGAGCTCGTGCATCACCAGCATGGCCAGATGCTCCTCGGTGCGACAGCGTTCGGCGAGGAAGTCCGGGTTGATGAGCAGGCGCGAGCGCGAGCCGGTGGTGACCGCGGCGGTCGGTACCTCGCGGGAGAGTTCGATCGACAGCAGCCGCAGCAGCTTGCCGAAGGCGGGATGGCGCAGCGGCACGCACTGGCGCACCAAGGCGGCAACGCGCTCTTGCTCGGCGGGAGAAATGGGGGGCAGGGCCCGCGACGCGGCGGCGGGCGCTTCGCGCGGGAGCGCAGGGGCGGGGGCGTTCATCGGGTTTCTCCTTCGGGACGTTCGATCGGGCAGGGCGCGGGGCGCGCGCGGCCCGGCCGGATCGGCAGCCAGAGATCGTGGATGGCGTACGCGGCGTCGCGCTCACTGGGCGCGAGCAGGCGGGCGAAGGCGGGCGCGGCGTCGCGCAGGAACACCGGGCCGCGCATCCGCGTGATGAGCCGCGCGGCGAGCAGCGGGCAGGCCACGCCCACCGGAACGGGCGTGCGCCCGGACGCGCCGGATTCCTCCTCGGCCTCGGGCGAGCCCGCCACGATGAAGCCCACGGTGGGCACCCAGTCGGGCCAGGGCATCGCCCCGAACCGGCGGACCAGTTCGTCGACCGCCGCGCCCTCCTCCATCCGCATCGGCGGGGGCAGCGCGGTGCCCGCCGAGCCGAAGGGGTCGCCCGCGCCTTCAGCGCCCTGCTGCCTGCGCGCAAGAACGACCAGCTGGCGGACCAGCTCCAGCGGCCGGGCCAGCAGGATCTCCGCAATGCCCGGGGCCGTCGCCGCGTCGAGCGCGGTTCCCAGGCGGATGCGCGCGATGCGCAGCGCGCCCGATTGCAGCAGGCCGCCGCCCGGACCGACCGGAACCCCGCCCGCGGCGCCGGTTTCGGCGTCGCTGGCGGGCTCGTTGGCCGCTTCCGCGGGCGCGGTTCCCGGCACCGGCAGCCGGGGAAGGGTGACCACCGAGCGCGGCGGCGCGCTCATGTTGCCCAGCATTCGGGCGGGGAGTTCAGCGTGCACGGCGCGCGCCCTCCTCCAGCTTCTCGCGCAGCAGGGCGCGCTGGCGCGCCAGCAGCGCCGGTGCCGAAGCGCCCTCGTCGCTGGCGTAGAGCGCCGCGCCGAGGTTGCCCAGCGCCACGTCGCCCGGGTCGTTCGCGTCCAGCGCGCCGACGGCTTCCACCAGCGCGTTGAACGGATCGACCCGGCTGCGGGGAATCTGTTGGCGAAGGTCCGGCCGCGACTCGAAGGCCACCTGGGCCGTGAACGGGCCCGCCAGCAGCTCCAGGGTGGGCACATCCACGCAGTCGAGCGCGGCGATGCGCGGCAGCAGCTCCTGCGAGAGCACCCAGCGGGCCTGGGTGTCCTGCGCGGCGAGCGCGTCGGACACCAGCAGCGACATCGTGCCGCGCGCGATCCGGGCGCGGTCGTGCGCGAGGGTCTCCAGCGCCATGCCCACCCGGCGCACGGGATGGACTTCGTCCAGGATCTTTGCCAGGGCATCGTCCGCCTGGGCCTGGGTCACCGCGTCGGCGGCCTGGCGGTGCAGGGTAGCCAGCAGTCCGGCGTCCACGGGCTTGCCCTGCGCGCGCTGCGGCAGGCCGTGGCGCAGCGCGACCAGGGCCGAGTCGGCCAGCGCATCCAGCCCCTCGATCTGCGGTCCGAGGCCGCTGTCGGCCAGCGCTTCCCGCGCCCCCTGCACGGCGGCGATGTTGCCGGCGAGCATCGCCGCGCGGCGACCGGAAAGGGCCAGCCCCGCCTGCTTGAGCGGCCCGACCAGCGCGCTCGTTTAGCCGGTGATCCAGCCCGCGTCGCGCTGCGCGCTGCGCTGTGCGTGCTGCCGGCTGGCCTCCACCAGCGCAGGAAATTCGATGGCCGGAGCCGCGTTGCCCGAGTTCGCCAGCCCGCTGCGGATCACCTGCCGGCGCGCCTGCGGGTCGAGATCTTCCAGCGCCGGGAGTTCCAGCACGAAACCGAAGCGGTCGGCCAGCGCCGGGTCCAGCGGCACGGAGCCGAGGTAGGCGTCCTCCTCCTCGTCGTCCTCTCCGGCCGGGGGGTTCATCGCCGACCAGCGGTAGCGCAGCTCGCCCAGGGCGATACCCTGCACGCGCTTTTCGTGGATGATCGAGAACAGCTTGTTCTGCACTTCGGGACGGCAGCGGCTGATCTCGTCCAGGAACACGCTCTGCGCGCCCCACAGGGTGGCGGGCGTGTGCAGGTATTTCAGCCCGCCTCCCTCGGGCACCGGAAAGCCCACGAGGTCGTCGAACGACAGCAGGCTCGCGTTGTAGTGCCGGTGCTCCAGGCCCAGCGCCGCTGCAAGGCGCTCCAGCAAGGCGCTTTTCGCGCTGCCGTGCGGTCCGATCAGCAGCATCGGGGTTTCCGCGGCCAGCGCCGCCAGCACCGCAGCATCCAGGTGCGACAGGCCGTACAGCCCCAGAGACTCCAGAAAACCCTCGGCCTGCCCGGACCCTGGTGCCGCCGCGTGCGCCACTGCCGACGACGCCTGTTCCGGCATTCGCGCAGGTGATTCCTTCTTCATGGTTACGCTCCAACCGTCCGCCCACGGATGCGCAGGCGGCGCCGGACGGAATGGGCGCAGCCGACGCTTTAGCGGTATTTTTGAATCGCCCCGCAAGTTGTCGATTAATCGGGCGATGGCAACAAAAAAGCCCTCACGAGGAGGGCCGGTTGCCTGCAGCTGTTGCGACGGGAATCCCCGAACGCCTCATCCCGGTTGTCCCGGAAACCACCTTGCCGCAGGTCGGCAGGTTGGTGACAGGCAGGCGGCCTGTGCTCGTGATGACGGGCTACACGCTACAACAATCAGCGGCAAGTACGCAATGGTCTGCCACTTCCACCGGCGCGCGAGCCGGATGCAGCGGTGTGTCGCGGATAGTGATCAGAGGGGCACGGTGCATCTGACTGCCATGTTCCACCCTCGAGTCCGACGCGGCTCCGTGTCGAAAACCGTACTCTGATCCCGGGTTCGGAAAACTGAACTCCAGCCTCTGTTTCCGCGACCCGCCGATTGTCCTGCGGCGATTCAAACCCCGTTCGCCGCCCTTCCCCGTTGATCCCGCGCCAGGCAAACCGCGTACCCCTCCGGACAGGTGACACGCTGGTGCGCTCGTAGCGCTTGCTCTGTTGATGCCGATCCAAATCTGACCGGGGTACCCCAACCTTCCTGCGGTATTTGACCAGGAGGAATCCGACGAGGTGTGCCCCATGTCGATGACGGGAAAAGCACGGCGGCTGCATTGGCGCGAGAAGAAGTCGGTGCGCGAGATCGCGCGTCTGACAAGCCTTGGGGGCTTTCGCGGGAATGGATCTGGTGCCGAAGCCGCCGGGGCGGTATCCGCGGCTCGTGCAGGGATTGCAGCACGGGTTCGGCGGATGCGCGGTCCGCATCGCACCTCCCGCAGGCCGGACTTGGCATACTGTCTGCCTGTTTTCGCCGGAGCCTGCCGATGAAGGGCCATCCCGAGGTTGTCGATTTCCTCAATTACCTGCTGCGCGGCGAGCTGGCCGCGCGCGACCAGTACTTCGCCCACTCGCGCCGCTACGAGGATCTCGGCCTGCACGCCCTGCACGCGCGCCTCAGCCACGAGATGGAGGAGGAAACCCAGCACGCCGACGCGCTGATGCGCCGCATCCTGTTCCTGGAAGGCACGCCGGACATGCGCGCCGATGCGTTCGAGCCGGGGCGCGAGGTGGAGGAGATGCTGGAGAAGGATCTGGCCACCGAGTACGCGGTGCGCAAGCATCTGGCCGAGGGCATCGCGCTGTGCGAGCGCCATGGCGACTACGTCACCCGCGACCTGCTGCTGGCCCAGCTCAAGGACACCGAGGAAGACCACGCCTACTGGCTGGAGAAGCAGCTGCGCCTGATTCGCAGCCTGGGGCTTGCGCTGTATCTGCAAAGCAAGCTGGGCGAGGCGGCGGGCTGAACGGCCGCCGCTCGTTCGCTGCGGCCGGTGGATGCCATGGATCGCCTCCTGCTTGTCGCGCTGCTGCTCGAAGGAGGGATCCTCCTCGCGCTGCTCGCGGCGCTGAGGCGCGCCCGGGCGCGCCTGGCGCAGGTGCGCGAGCAGGCCGAGGCCGAGCGCGTTCGACGCGAAGCGGCGCTGTGCGCCGAAGCCGCCGCAGCCGAGCGCGAGCGCATCTATTCCGATCTGCATGACGACCTCGGTGCCAAGCTGCTCGGCCTGATCCACGGCGCCGCCTCGGCGCGCGAAGCCGATCAGGCCCGCGCGCTCCTGCAGGACCTGCGCGACGTGGTGACGCGCTCGCGCGGCACGCCCGGCACGCTGGGCGACGTGCTCGCCGACATTCGTGGCGAAGCCGCGCAGCGCCTTGCGGCGGTGGGCATCGGGCTTGCGTGGCAGGAGCTCGACGAGCTGCCCGATCCGCCGCTGGACAACGAGCGCGCCCTGCACCTGCACCGCATCGTGCGCGAAGCGATCAGCAACGTCATCCGCCACGCGCAGGCGCGGCGGCTGCGCGTGCGGCTGCGCTTTTCCGGAGGCCAGCTCGGGCTGGAGCTGACCGACGACGGCGAGGGCGTGGAATCCTCGCCGGGCCGCGCCGGCGCCGGGATGCGCTCGATGCGCGAGCGCGCCGCCGAACTGGAGGGCGACATCCGCTGGACGCCGGGCACCGAGGGCGGCACCAAGGTGCTGCTGTCGATGCCGATCGAACGCGCGCAGGCGGCGGCATGAACGCGCCCTTTTCCCGCGCCCTGGTGGTGGACGATCTGGCTTCCAGCCGGGCTTGGCTGGGCCGGGCCCTGGCGCTGGCCTTTCCCGGCATTGCGGTCGAGCAGGCCGCAAGCCTGGCCGAAGCGTCCCGACACCTCGCTTCGCCGCCGCCGCTGGCGCTGATCGACCTCGGCCTGCCGGACGGTTCCGGCGTGAGCCTGATCGAACGGCTGCGCGGCCGCGCCATGTGCGTGGTCGCCACCGTGTTCGACGACGATGCGCACCTGTTTCCGGCCCTGCACGCGGGGGCGGAAGGCTATGTGCTCAAGGACCAGAGCCACGAGGCGCTGGCCGACATGCTGCGCGGCATCGCCGCCGGGCAGCCGCCGCTGTCGCCTTCCATCGCGCGCCGGGTGCTGCGCCACTTCGCGCCCGTCGCCGCGCCCGGTGCCGCGGCGGCCAACGGCGAGGTAGAACTCACGGCGCGCGAAACCGAAGTGCTGCGGCTGACCGCCAAGGGCCTGACCCGGCAGGAAGTGGCGCAGCTGCTGGACATTTCCGCGCATACCGTGGCCGGCTATCTCAAGGATGTGTACCGCAAGCTCGCCGTGGGAAGCCGCGCCGAAGCCACGCTCGAAGCCGCGCGCCGCGGGCTGGTCGGGTGAGCGTCGTGGCCGCATTCGTTCCCGCCGGAGAGGATTGCGCATGAAACGCCTGCGTGCGGTCTTCGCGTCGATCGGAATGCTGGCGACGCTGCCGGCCTCCGCGCTCGACGTGTTCGAGGTTCCCTACGCCTCGCAGGCCGATCTCAAGGTCTATCGGGTCCGATACGCCTCCGAGGCCGATCTGCGCATCCACTGGATGCGCTACCAGAGCCAGGCGCGGGGCGATGCCCTGTGGTGGCGCGCGCCCTACGCCTCGCAGGCGCAGGTGAAGATCCACTACGTCAAGTACGCCTCGCAGGCCGATCTGAAGGTCTACGAGGCCGAATACGCCAGCCAGGCCGGCTGGAACGGGGCGCCGCGCGGTCTGGGGATGCGCTGATCGCGCGCGTCGGCAGCGCGCGGTGCCCGGTCCGCATTATCCTTCGGGTTTCCCAATGCAGGCCGCGATGGACGCACTGACCCAAGCCACTGCCGAAGCGATCGTCCTGCGGCACTGGGGGCTGCGCGCCGCCGCGCACGCGCTGCCTTCGCACTCGGACCACAACTTCCTGCTGCGCTGCGGGGACGGTTCCCGCTACGTGCTCAAGATCGCCAACGCCTCCTGGGCGCGCGAGGAGCTGGATCTGGAGAATCAGGCGATGCTGGCCCTGGCCGAGCGCGAGCCGGCGCTCGGCTGTCCGCGCGTGCATCCGGCGTGCGACGGCGCGCACCTCTTCGCCCTGCAGATCGCGGGCGAAACGCGCCTGGTGCGCCTGCTCGATTTCGTTCCCGGCCTCACCTATGCCGAAGCGATCGGCGGGCTGGCCGCCGCGCCGCGCGCCGCGCTGCACGGCAGCCTCGGACGCGCGGTGGGCCGCCTCACCCGCGGGCTGGCCGACTTCCACCACCCGGCTGCCGCCCGCGAACACGACTGGAACCTGATGCGCCTGCCGCAGGCGCTCGATGAACTGGAGCAGCTCGCCGATGCCGACCTGCGCGCGCGGGTGCGCCTGCACGCCGAGCCTTTTTGCGCGAAGCTGCCGGCTTGGCGGCAGAGCCTCCCGATCCAGGTGCTGCACAATGACGCCAACGACGGCAACGTGATCGTCGCGATCGACGCCGAGGTGCCGCGCGTGGGGGCCATCATCGATTTCGGCGACACCTGCACCAGCTTCCGCGTTTCCGACCTCGCCATCGCCTGCACCTACGCGATGCAGTACGAGGACGATGCGGTTTCCTGCGCGCAGCGCATCTCGGCAGGCTACCTCGCCGAGCAGCCGCTTTTGCGGCGCGAACTGGAATCTCTGCACGCCTTCATCCTGGCGCGCCTGTGCCAGAGCATCCTGCTGGCCGCGCGCGCCGCGCGCGAGCAGCCCGACAACGACTTCGCCTTCATTTCGCAGGACGGCATGCGCCGCCTGCTGCGGATGCTGTCCCGGGTCGAGGCGCGCACGCTGGTCGAACCTTTCCTGGAGTCCTCGCATGACTGATCCGGCCATTGCCGTCGCGCCCCGCAGCGCGGACGAGCTGCTGCGCCTGCGCCGCGCGCATCTGAATCCCACGCTGAGCGTGGCCTACCGCGAGCCGCTCAAGATCGTGCGCGGAGAGGGCGTGTGGCTGTATGACGAGAACGGACAGGGCTACCTCGATCTGGTCAACAACGTCTGCCACGTCGGCCACTGCCACCCGCGCGTGGTGCGTGCCGGCGCCGAGCAGATGGCGCGGCTCAACACCAACACGCGCTACCTGCACGACAACCTCGTGGAGTACGCACTGCGCCTGACGGCCACGCTCCCAGCGCCGCTGTCCGTAGTGTTCCTCACCAACTCCGGCACCGAGGCCAACGACCTCGCCCTGCGCCTGGCGCGCGCGCATACCCGCGCGCGCGGGGTGATCGTGGTGGACCACGCCTATCACGGCCATTCGCCCTCGATGGTCGAGCTGAGCCCCTACAAGTTCAACGGCTGCGGCGGGGAAGGGCAGGCCGACCACGTCGCCGTGGTGCCGATGCCCGACGCCTGGCGTGGCGAAATCCGCGATGCCGCCGATGCCGGCCCCCGCTACGGCGCGATGCTGGAGTCCGCCATCGGGGAACTTCACGCGCGCGGCCACCGGCCCGCCGCCTTCTACTGCGAATCCCTGCTCGGCTGCGGCGGCCAGATCATCCTGCCCGACGGTTACCTGCGCGAAGCCTACGCGCGGGTGCGCGCCGCCGGCGGCCTGTGCCTGGCCGACGAGGTGCAGGTCGGCTTCGGCCGCGTGGGTGATGCCCTGTGGGCGTTCGAGCGGCAGGGCGTCGTGCCCGACCTCCTCACCCTGGGCAAGCCCATCGGCAACGGCCACCCGCTGGGCGCCGTGGTGACCACGCCCGAGGTCGCCGCCAGCTTCGTCACCGGCATGGAGTACTTCAACACCTTCGGCGGCAACCCCGTTTCCTGCGCCATCGGCCTGGCCGTGCTCGAAGTGATCCGCGACGAGGGCCTGCAGGACAACGCCGCCCGCGTCGGCGCGTTCCTCCTGGACGGCCTGCGCGAGATCCAGTCGCGCCACCCCGGCATCGGCCAGGTGCGCGGACGCGGGCTGTTCATCGGCGCCGAGTTCGTCACCGACCCCGAAACGCGCGCCCCCGACTCGGCCCGCGTGCGCGCCGTGGTCGAGGCCATGAAGGCCCGCCACGTGCTTCTTTCCACCGACGGCCCCGACGACAACGTGCTCAAGATCAAGCCGCCCGTCGTCTTCAGCCGCGCCAACGCGCAGGAGTTCCTGGAGAAGCTCGACGCCGCGCTGGGCGAAATCCCGCTCGCCTGAAACCCCGCCGAAACCCACCCGTAGAGCGCAGCTTGCTGCGCTGCCGCGCGGCGCCAAATCGCTCATCCCGTCAAAGAATGGCCCGCAAACCCTTGTCGGCGAGGACGTTCAGCAGCTTGAGCGCCGGGCCGCTGGGCTGGGTCTCCCCCTGCTCCCACTTGCGCACGGTCGAAGCCGAGGTATGCAGGTGAAGCGCAAAGACCGGCTGGCTGAACTTCAGGCTTTCGCGCAGGCGCTTGATGTCCGCAGCGCCGAACTCGCGCACCGGCGGCGGGCAGACCGCGTCGAACTCGCGCATGGTCACCTTGTTGATCGCGTCAGCCTCGACGAGTGCCGCAAGGTCGCCGCGCAGCGATTCAATGATCTTGCTCACAATGCACCTCCACCAAAACACCCGACTGCAATGCCTTCGACAACGCCTCGCCGAGCAGTTCCAGAAAAACCTTGCCGGCAAATTGCAGCGCCTTCTTCTCGTCCTGCGTGATGTTCGCCCTGTCGCTCTTGGGGAAGCCGTGCAGGAACACATAGCGGCCGCCCATCCTGGCCGACAGCATCGTGCGATAGCCGCCGCTCTTGCCGCTACCCGGGCGGGCCACCCGCTTCTTGCAGAGAAGGCCACCCAAGTCCGCGTCGATCAGGCCGTCTTCCATCTCCTTGACCGCCTTGCACAAGGCAGCGTCTGGCAACCTCTCGCCGGCCTGCCAGCGCGCAAAGTCTTTTCGCTTGAGGATGTTCGTCATCTCGACGTGAAACTATACCCGAAACGGGTATACCTATCGAGGCATCGCCAAGGTGCCGTTCCGAAGGAACCCAAGGCGAAACCTGCGCAGTGGTTTCCACCGTCAAGCCGGCGCTGTGGCCTCTTCTTCGCTTTGCCGCGGGTGTGTCGGCAAGATCGGGGCGGCCCTCGCGGGCCGCACGACGGAAGCTCCGTTTGGCGACGCAGGTTTCCTATGTGAGCTGGACATGCCCAGGCGCGCTCGCCTCCCCGCTCGAGCGATGGCGATTGAGGCCCGGCGGGAGTATCACGCGGCCTGAATCTTGTCGGTGACACGCAACCCGCCCGTGCAGATAGTCGCAAGTGCGTGATGCAGCCTCCGCTGCTTCAGCCGCGCCAACGCGCAGGAGTTGCTGGAGAAGCTCGACGCCGCGCTGGGCGAAATCCCCCTCGCCGATACCTCCGCCGAAACCCACCCGTAGAGCGCAGCTTGCTGCGCTGCCCGCGCGCCGGCTTCAGTGCCCGCGTGCTGCGGCGAAGCGGGCCAGTCGCCCCAGTTCGGCGGTGTCGCAGGGCAGGTCCGCGAGGCGGGCTTCCATGCGCTGCACCAGCGCTTGCAGCAGGGCGCGCGAGGCGTCCATGCCCAGGATCGAGGGATAGGTCGGCTTGTCGCTGGCGGCGTCCTTGCCGGCGGTCTTGCCCAGCAGCGCCGGGTCGCCTTCCACGTCGAGGAGGTCGTCGCGGACCTGGAAGGCCAGGCCGAGCGCGTCGGCGAAGTCGTCGAGCGCCGCGCGGGTGGTGGCGTCGGCCTGCGCGGCCAGCGCACCGAGCGCGACGGCGGCGCGGATCAGTGCGCCGGTCTTGGCGCCGTGCATGCGGCGCAGCGCGTCGGCATCCAGCGCCGCGCCCACCGCGGCAAGGTCGATGGCCTGGCCGGCCACCATGCCCTGCATGCCGGAAGCGCGCGCCAGCGCGCCGACCATCTCCAGCGCGGTGGCGGGTGGAACGGGGGTCTGGGCGAGCAGCTCGAACGCCAGCGTCTGCAGCGCGTCGCCGGCGAGGATCGCGGTGGCTTCGTCGTAGGCGACGTGGACGGTGGGCCTGCCGCGTCGCATCGTGTCGTCGTCCATCGCCGGCAGGTCGTCGTGCACCAGCGAATAGGCGTGGACCAGTTCGATTGCTGCCGCCGGCAGGTCGAGCGCGGCTTCCTCGGCGCCCAGCGCGGCGCCGGTGGCGTAGACCAGCAGCGGGCGCATGCGCTTGCCGCCGCCGAGCGCGGCGTGGGCCATGGCCTGCGTCAGGCGCGCATCGACGTTGCCGCGAGAGTCAAGCGCGTGTTCCAGCGTGGATTCGCAGCGTTGGACCCAGGCCCGCCAGCGCGGCGAGGTTTCACTCGGGGGCATGGAAAGGCTCGGCGCCGTCCGGATCGAGCGGGTCGGTGAGCAGGCGCACGCGCAGTTCGGCCTGTTCCAGCGCGGTCTGGCAGCGGCGGTACAGGCCCACGCCGCGCTCGTAGGCGGCCAGGGAATCGTCGAGCGAGAGGTCGCCTTTTTCCATGCGCTGCACCAGCGATTCGAGCTCGTCGAGCGACTGCTCGAACTGCGCCACCGCGTTGGGGGCGTTCGGGTCGGGATTTTCGGGCGGTTTCTGCATGGCGGGGAAAGTGTGCGACAGGGCGTCGGCGGGGGTCAATGAGAGGTGGCCGCTTCTGCGGTGCGCGGTTTCAACGGGGATCGAAGGCCAGGCGCGCGCCCAGCGCCCGCAGCTCCAGCGCGAAGGCATCGGAGATCCAGCGCGCGCCGATCGCGCACAGCGCTCCGCTTTCGTCGAACAGCAGCGGCAGGCTGGCGCGCTCCCAGGGCGGCAGGCCGGCTTCCTGCAAGAGTTTCTTCACGCTGCGGTGCCGGCCGCGCAGGGCGAGCGTTTCCCCGCCGGCGCGCGTGCGCACCAGGAAGGCGCGCGGGGCGCGCAGCGGCGGTTCGAACGCGAGGCTGCGGCCGACCCAGGGCAGCGGCTGCAGTCCGTTCCACGGTGTCGGCTCGGGCACGGGTGCCGCCGCGTCCGGGCCGGCGTGCAGGCGGTCGCGATGGCGGCGCACGCGCGCGCCGGCCCAGTGCAGTTCGGGGGACGCATCCGGACGCGCGTCGAGCAGATCTTCCCCCAGCACCGCCCAGACACCGGGCGGCGGGCGCGGCAGGCCGAGGGCGTCGAGCCAGTGCCCGAAGGCGCGGCGCACGAGAGGCGCGGGCGCCGCGCGCAGCGGCGCGCAGGCGAGGCTGCGGTCGCGCGCATCCAGCGCGGCATCGAGCAGCTCGCGCGCGGCGGTGTCGAGCACGCGGGATTCGGCTTCCAGCCGCGCGGCGGCGTCGGCGATGCGCGCGTCGGCGTCGGGGAAGGCCGCGCGCAGCGCCGGCAGCACCGCGGCGCGCAGGCGGCTGCGGGCGTGGCGGGGGTCGGCGTTGGAGGGGTCCTCCACCCAGCGCAGCCCGTGGGCGCGCGCGTAGTCTTCCAGCGCCGCGCGCGGAAGCTCCAGCAGCGGTCGCCACAGCCAGCGCGCGCTCTCTCCCGCGCGCAGCGGGCGCAGCGCTCGCATTCCCGCCAGTCCTTCGCTGCCGGCGCCGTGCAGGAGGCGCAGCAGCAGGGTTTCCACCTGATCGTCGCGGTGCTGGGCCAGCGCCAGCACGCCGGGGGAAGGCAGGCGCTCGATGAAGACCGCATGCCGCGCGCGCCGCCAGGCCGCTTCCAGTCCCAGCGCCTGGACCTGTTCGATCACCGGACGCTGCGTGTGGAAGCCCACGCCGAGCCGCGCGGCGACCTCGCGGCAGTGCGCGGCCCACTGCGCCGACAGCGCGCTGCTGCCGTGGTCGACGTGCAGCGCGGTCAGCCCGCGCGCGCGCGCCTGCGGAAGCTGCGCCAGCGCGTGCAGCAGCACGGTGGAATCCAGCCCGCCGCTGAAGCCGACCCACAGCGCGCCGGCCGGCAGCGCGTCGATCCGTTGCGTCAGCAGGCGCCCGGGCGCGCTCACGAAACGTCCTGCCAGTCGCCGTCGCGCAGCATCTGCAGCCCGCTGAATCGGCGCTTGTAGTCCATCTTCGGGTGTCCCTGGATCCAGTAGCCGAGGTAGACGAAGGGCAGTCCGTCGCGCGCTGCCTGCGCGATCTGCTGCAGGATGGCGAAGGTGCCCAGGCTGCGTTTTTCGAGCGTCGGTTCGTAGAAGGTGTACATCGCCGAATGGCCCTGCGGCAGCACGTCGGTCACCGCCACGGCCACCAGTCGGCCGGCTTCGCGCAGCTCCAGGAAAAAGCTGCGGTTCCAGCTGCCCACCAGGAAGCCCTCGAAGTCCTCGCGCGTGGGATGGTTCATCGGGCTGTCGCCGTGGCGGGCAGCGAGATAGCGCGAATACAGGTCGAACCGCTCCCGGCTGTAGCCCGCCGTTTCCAGCGCCATTGAAAGATCGGCGTTGCGCGCCGCGCAGCGCCGCTGGCTTCGATCGGGGCGGAAGCGCGCAACCACGATGCGCGTGGGCGTGCAGGCGCTGCATTCGGCGCAGTGCGGGCGATAGATCTGGTGGCCCGAGCGGCGGAAGCCCTGGTCGATGGCATCGGGATAGGCTTGCGCCAGGTGCGGCGAGGTCGGATCGAGCACGAGGCTGCGCGCCTGCCGCTCCGGGAAGTAGCCGCATTCGTGCGGATGGGTCAGGAACAGGCGGATCGGCGCGTGCGCAGGCGGCTGCATCTTCATGGCGTGATGATCCTGCAAGCGCGTGCCGGAATCACCTCATTCCAGCATCGGTGCGAGGGTTCTCCAGACGTGATCGAGCAGCGCCGGCTGCGCCTCGGCGGTCGGGTGGATGGTGTCGGACTGGAACTGCGAAAGGTCGGTGGCGATGGGTTCGAGCAGGAAGGGAAGGAAGGCGACGCCCTTGGCCTGGGCGAGCCGGGCGTACATGGCGCGGAAGGCGTCGGCGTAGTCGGGGCCGTAGTTGGGCGGCACCTCGATGCCGGCCAGCAATACGCGCGTGCCGCGCGCGCGGGCGGCTTCGATCATGGCCTGCAGGTTGGCCTGCGCCTGTTCCATCGGCAGGCCGCGCAGCGCGTCGTTGGCGCCGAGCTCGAGGATCACGATCGCGGGGGCGTGCTCCTCCAGCGCGTGGGCGAAACGCGCGCGCCCGCCGCCGGTGGTTTCCCCGCTCACGCTGGCGTTGACCACGCGCCAGCCCGGGCGGGTTTCGGACAGGCGCTTTGCCAGCAGCGCCACCCAGCCCTGTTCCACGGAAAGCCCGTAGGCGGCCGAGAGCGAATCGCCCATCACCAGCACGGTGCGTGCCGGGGCGGCGAAGGCTTGCGCCGCAAGGGCCAGCGCCGCGATCAGCAACAGGCCCAGCGCCAGCCCTGCCGTTCGGCCCTTGTGCCGGCCCGTCTTGGTCTGCATTGTTGGCTGTTCCGTATTCATTGCCGTCCGGTGTCCCGATGAACCATGCCTCCGCCCGTTCGACCGCATCCGGCCAGGCCGCGGTGCGCGCCGTGAAGCTCGACAAGCGCGTGAGCCTGCCCTCGGGCGAGTTAACCATACTGGAAGGCATCGATTTCACGATCCGCGCCGGCGAGCGCGTCGCCATCGTCGGGGCGTCCGGCTCGGGCAAGTCCACCCTGCTGTCGCTGCTGGCCGGCCTCGACGTGCCCAGCGGCGGCGAGGTGGAGCTGGCCGGCGAAAGGCTTTCGGCACTGGACGAGGACGGCCGCGCGAAGCTGCGCGGCGAGCGCGTGGGCTTCGTGTTCCAGGCCTTCCAGCTGCTGCCTTCGCTCAACGCGCTGGAAAACGTGATGCTGCCGCTGGAGCTGCGCGGCGAACGCGACGCGCGCGGGCCGGCGAAGGCGGTGCTGGAAGCCGTCGGCCTGGGCGAGCGCCTGAACCACTACCCGCGCCAGCTCTCCGGCGGCGAGCAGCAGCGCGTGGCGCTGGCGCGCGCCTTCGTGGCGCGGCCGCAGGTGCTGTTTGCCGACGAACCCACCGGCAACCTCGACACCCATACGGGCGAGGCGGTGATCGAACTGCTGTTCCGCATGAACGCCGAATCGGGCACCACCCTGGTGCTGGTCACCCACGATCCGGCGCTGGCCGCGCGCTGCGACCGCACGCTCCACATCGACGCCGGCCGGCTGGTGGCGGCGTGACCGGGCTGCGCCTGGCCTGGCGCTTCCTGCGCCGCGACCTGCGCGCCGGCGAGGTGCGCGTGCTGCTGGCGGCCCTGGCGCTGGCGGTGACGGCGGTGACCGCGGTGTCCTTTCTCACCGAACGCGCCGAGCGCGCGCTGGTGCTGGAAGCCAACCGCCTGCTGGGCGGCGATGCGGTACTGCGCGCGGACGAGCCGATCGGCGAAGCGCCGCGCGCGCTGGCGCGCGCGGCGGGCCTGGCGCAGGCCGAGACCTGGCAGTTCCGCAGCATGCTGCGGGCGGGAAACGACCTGAAGCTGGCCGAAGTGCGCGGGCTGGGCGAGGGCTTTCCGCTGCGCGGGCGCTACCGCATCGACGAGGGAACCGGGGAGCGCGATGCCGCGGGGATCCCCGCGGCGGGCACGCTGTGGCTGACGCGCGCCGGAGCCGAAAGGCTCGGCGCGCAGCTTGGGCAGACGCTGCGCCTCGGGCGTTCGGAGTTCCGCCTCGCCGCGCTGGTGGCCGAGGAGCCGGATGCCGCAATGGACTACTTCAACCTCGCCCCGCGCGTCTTCGTGCGGTTGGACGATCTGCCGGCGACGGGGCTGGTGCAGGAAGGCAGCCGCATGGCCTATCGCCTGGTCGTGGCGGGCGAAGGCGGGCAGGCGCAGCGCTTCGTGGACGCGATGCAGGGTCGACTCGAACGCGGCCAGCGGCTGGAGACGATGGCCGATGCGCGTCCGGAGGTACGCAGCGCGCTGGATCGCGCCGACCGCTTCCTCGGTCTGGCCGCACTGGTGGCGGTGATCCTGGCCGCGGTGGCGGTGGCGATGGCGGCGCGACGCCACGGCGCGCGGCATCTGGACGGTTGCGCGGTGCTGCGCTGCCTGGGCGCAAGCCAGCGCCTGATCTCGACCATCCACGTCGGCGAGGTCGTCCTGCTGGGCGCGCTGGGCAGCGCGCTGGGCGTGGCCGGAGGCTTTCTTGCGCAGGCGATGGTGGTCGGCTGGCTGGGTGAGGTGATGGGGATTGCCGTTCCGCCGGCCGGGTGGCAGCCGGTGGCGCAGGGCTTTGCGGTGGGCTTCGCGGTGCTGCTCGCCTTCGCGGTGCCGCCGGTGCTGGCGCTGCGCCGGGTGCCGGCGCTGCGGGTGCTGCGCCGCGATGCCGGCGCGGCCGAGCCGGGCGCGTTCACCGTGCTCGCGGCAGGCTTCCTCGGCATCGCCGCGCTGATGCTGTGGCGCGCGGGCTCGCCGACGCTGGCGTTGACCCTGCTGGCCGGTCTGGCTGCGACCTTCCTCGCGCTGGCGCTGCTGGCGCTGGCGCTGGTCGCACTGCTGGCGCGCCTGCGCTCGCGGCTGCGCGGACCCTGGCGCTACGGCCTGGCCAACGTCAGCCGCCGGCGCGCGGCGGCGGTGGCGCAGGTCGCCTCGCTGGGCCTTGGGCTGATGGCGATCCTGCTGCTGACCCTGGTGCGCACCGACCTGATCGAACGCTGGCAGGCCTCGCTTCCCGCCGACGCGCCCAATCGCTTCCTGATCAACGTGCAGCCCGATCAGCTCGAAGGCGTGCGCGGGCTGCTGCGCCGGCACGGCGAAACCGCGCCGGAGCTGTTCCCGATGGTGCGCGCGCGGCTGGCCCGGGTGAACGGTGCGGCGGTTACCGGTGAAACCTACGCGGCGCGCGGCGAGCGCGCCCGGCATCTGGCCGAGCGCGAGTTCAACCTCAGCGCGGTCGATGCGCTGCGCGAAAGCGACAACGCCGTCGTCGCCGGCGCGTTCTGGGCTCGGGGCGACGCCTCGCCGCAGCTTTCGGTGGAGCAGGGCATGGCCGAAACCTTCGGCTGGAAGCTGGGCGACGTCGTCGGCTTCGACATCGCCGGAAGCCATTTCGAAGCGCCCATCACCAGCCTGCGGCGGGTGAACTGGGAGAGCTTCCGGCCCAACTTCTTCGTGCTGACCCCGGTCGGCCCGCTGCAGGCGCACAGCGCCAGCTACCTCTCCTCGGCGCGGGTGGCGGCGGGCGATGCCTCGCTCACCCGCGACCTCGTTGGCACCTATCCGAATGTCTCGGTGATCGACGTCGATGCGGTGGTGGCGCAGGTGCGCCGCACCGCCGACCAGGTGTCGGTGGCGGTGGAATACGTCTTCCATTTCACCCTGCTGGCGGGGGTGCTGGTGCTGCTGGCCTCGGTCAGCGCCAGCCAGGACGAGCGCCTGCTGGAAGGCGCCGTGATGCGGGTGCTGGGCGCGCGCACGGCGCAGCTTCGTCTGGCCCACGCCTCGGAGTTTCTCGCCATCGGCGCGATCGCGGGGCTGGTGGCGGCGATCGCGGCCAGCGTGATATCCGGCGTGATCGCGGTGCAGGTGTTCGAGCAGGCGTGGTTGCCGGACTGGCGGCTGGCCGCGCTGGGCTCCGGGCTGGGTGTGGGGATCGTCGTCCTCGCCGGGCTCGTGGCCACGCGCCGCATCGCGCGCATGCCGCCGGCGCAGACCCTGCGGGCGCTGGCGGGGTGAGTTGGCGGCTGGCACCACCTTGTGGCGACACGCTCACAGGGCGGGGCAGCCCCATTCGGGCTAAAATTTTCGGCTGTTCCCCTGATTTGCAGGAAACCACCGACATGACCGACACCTCTTTCGGTCGGATCGAAAAGCGCGAGGACGGCGGCTTGCGCGGCGTGCTTTCGCGCACCCTGGGCCACGACGCCGAGCGCGTCTGGTCGATGCTGGTGGAGCCCGCGTCGCTGGCGCAGTGGCTGGCACCGGGCGCGATCGAGCCGCGCGTGGGCGGGGCGGTGAAGATCGACTTTTCCGACAGCGGCATGGTGATCGACAGCCAGGTCACCGCGTTCGAGCCGCTGCACCTGCTGGAGTATTCCTGGAGTCGCCCGGGCGAGCCGCAGCGGCCGCTGCGCTGGAGCCTTGCGCCTTGCGCCGACGGCACCGTGCTGACGCTGGCGGTGGGCATTCCCGCGGGCGAGGACGCCGCCAAGGCCTGCGCCGGTTTCGAGGGCCACCTGGAGATGCTGGCCGCGGCGCTGGAAGGGGTGTCGATCAAGTTTCCCTTCGACCTGTTCCTGTCCGCACGCGCGGCCTACCGCGCGCAGTCGGGAGGCTGAGAGTCCGCGAAGAGATCACCGCCGCCGAAATCAAGAGCCGCGGAAGAACGTCCCGCGCCGTAGAGCGCAGCTTGCTGCGCTGGAACGAACGACCAATCGCCGTAGAGCGCAGCTTGCTGCGCTCATTCGCTGCGCTGGAATGCATCGCAAATCGGTTGGCCGGTCACCTGATCCGGGCAGCGCAGCAAGCTGCGCTCTACGGTGATATTGGGGCTTGCCCGCGATCCGGGCGGTCAGGGAGCCAGCGCGCCGGGTTCGGCGATGGCCAGCTCGCGCAGCAGCAGGCTGGCCTGGGTGCGGTTGCGCACACCGAGCTTTTCGAAGATGGCCGTGACGTGCGCCTTGACGGTGCGTTCCTGCACGTCGAGCCGATCGGCGATCTGCTTGTTCAGCAGGCCCTCGGCGAGCAGCACGAGCACGCGAAACTGCTGCGGGGTGAGGCGCGACAGGCGCGCGGCCAGGGCGTTGTCGTCGGGGTTCGGAGCGGCTTGCGACAGCGCAGTGCGCAGGTCATCGGGCAGCCAGACGCGGCAGTCGAGCATGGCGGCGATGGCTTGGCGGATGTCGGCCATGCCCACGCGCTTGGGGATGAATCCCGCCGCGCCGTGCGCCAGCGCGCGCTGCACCACGCGCACATCGTCGTTGCCCGAACACACCGCCACCGCGACCTGGGGAAATTCCGCGCGCAGTGCGGCCAGTCCGGCCAGTCCGTGGTTGCCGGGCATGTGCAGGTCGAGCAGCACCAGGTCGATCTCCGGATCGGCGTGCAGGTGCGCCAGCGCGCCGTCCAGATCCTCGGCCTCGTGCACCGTGCTGCCGGGTGCGGCCGAAGTCGCGGCCTGGCTCAGTGCGGCGCGGAACAGCGGGTGATCGTCGGCGATGAGAAAGGCGGGCATGGCCGGATTATCGCGGGCGGCGGCCGGCTTGTCGCGCGAAGCCCGGTTCAGTGCCAGAACGGGATTCGCGCTGCCGCACGCGGTGGCTTGCCTTCGTTCTTCCCGGCGGCAGGCGCATCGTCGTGGAACAGCGCCAGTTCGTGCCGGCCGCGCGGCAGTTCGTGCAGGTCGATCATCGCCACGATGCCGCGCAGTCCGGTGTCCGGATCGCGCGCAAAGGAAAAATCCGGCGCGACGGCGGGCGGCTTGCCGTCGAGCTGGAGCCGGAAGCGCCGCGGCAGGCAGGCGAGCACGGCCTCCGGCGGCGGGGATGCTTCCGCGAGCGCCGGGCACAGCCGCTGCAGCGCCTCGGTGTCGGCCGTGGGGCGGAACGGAAGGTAGACGCGCAGCCAGTCGCCGCGGATTTGTTCGGAGGGAATGTATGCGGCGGGCAGGCGACTGCCCAGGCGCGTGCGCTGGTCGGCGTAGTGGCGCGGTTCGAGCACATATCCGCTGGTGTCTCCGTCGGGCAGCAGGCCGTAGCCGTCGATCTGCCACCGCGCACGCCCCGATTCCATGCGCACGGCGGACACCCCGATCAGGGCGAGCAATGCCAGCGCCATCAGCCAGTTGCCGCTGCGTCCACCGATATGGCTGGTGAACAGCAGCAGCGGATAGTTGGACCCGGTGACGAAGGGCACGCGCATCCACCGGGTGAATGCGGCTTCGATCCAGCGGCGCAGGCGCGGATGCCGTTCGGGGGCGTGGCGCAGCAGGCTGTCGACGCCGTAGAGCAGCAGGTAGGGGCCGAAGCACAGCCCAAGGAGGGCAATCAGGAAGATATCCATGCGCACTGCGCGGCCGGAGAGTTCGTAGAGCGCCACCGACACCGATCCGATGATCGCAACGAACAGGGTGATGCCGATGGCCAGTGCGCTCAGGCCGACCCCGAAGCCGAACACCTGGCTTGCGCGGTTGTCGTAGCGTTCGATGGCCTCGGGCAGCGGCGCGAGGCTGCGGCGCAGCGCAGCCACGAAACCCGGGCCCCAGCGCAGCCTCGACCAGTCCACGCCCTGGGGGTACACCGAACCCAGCCCCACCAGCGCCACCCAGTAGCCGCGCACGCAAAGGTGCGCCAGAAAGGTGGCGATCAGTGCCAGGCACGCCGTCATCAGGTAGAGGTAGGGCAGGGTGGCCAAGGCCTGATACTCGGAGGAAAGACCGGGGGCGATGGCGTAATACGCCTCGTCCATCAGTCCGGGAGCTTGCAGCAGCGAAAACACCGTGGCGCCGGAGATCAGCAGTTCCATTTCCCAGGTCGGCGTGGTGCGGCCGGGCAGAGGGTCGCGGCCACGGGCGGGAGAGGAAGACTCGGACATTGGGAAGCCGTGAGATGTGGGACGGTGCGCGGCATACTATGCCGATTGCCCACGGAGGATCGCACATGACCCAGGCCACGACGGCGCCGGACTTTGGTCTCGACGCCTGGATTCGACCGTTCCGCGAGGCCATGGCGGCCTTCCAGGGTTCGGCATTTCCTGGAGCCGTTCCCGGCGCGTTCCCGGGCGGATTCCAGGGCGCGGGAACGGCTTGGCCGTGGTCCGGCGCGGGCGCGTGGTTCGGCACTCCCGCAGCCTCGGGTTTTTCCGGCTGGGCACCGGCTGCCGGTGCGTTCACCGGCACCATGCAGCAGGTTTCCGAGCTGGCCCAGGCGCAATGGCAGCAATTGATGGCGCAGGCGACGGGAGGGCAGCCCGGAGCGGACGCGCTGGCCCAGTGGCGCACGCTGGTGGCTGCGGTCGGCGCGCGTCTGGCCTCGTCCGCAGGTCCGTTCGAACTGGGGCCGCTGCCCGGCGTGGACGCTTCGGCGCTGCGCGAGGCGCTGTCCACGCCGCCCGTGGGACCGATGCGCGAGCACGTCGAACGCGGCCAGCGCGCGATGCTGGCCCAGCTCGACTACCAGGACGCCGCGCGCGAGTTTTCCGCGCAGCTGGGCGAAACGATGCGATTGGCGCAGACCCGGCTGCAGGAGCGCCTCGCCGCGCGCGCCGAGAAGAACGAGCCGGTCACCAGCGCGCGCGCGCTGTTCGACGAATGGGTCGAGGCCGGCGAGCAGGCCTGGGCCGAGCGCGCAGGCAGCGATGCCTTCGTCGCCGCGCTGGGGCGTTTCACCAATGCCGAAATGAAGGTGCGCGCGGCGATGGCCGACCAGGTCAACCGCGTCGCGGAAAGCCTGGGCCTGCCCACGCGCAAGGAAGTGGATGCCGACCACCGCCGCATCGCCCAGCTCGAGCGCGAGCTGCGCCGCCTGCGCCGCGAGCTGGACGATCTGCGCGCGGCGGGTGCTTCCGCGACCACTCGCACGGTCGAACGAGCGGCGGCTTCCGCATCCGCACGGGCTCCCGAGGTCGCAGCGACTCCCGCACCTGCGGAGACGCTGCGCAGGACGGCCCCGGCGCGAAAAGCGGGCAGGGCGGCTCCGAAGGTCGCCACGAAGGCCGCGCCGGGAAAACCGTCCGCACCGTCCAAGGCGCGGCAAGGCAAGGCTTCCACGGCGCGGCTGCCGCAGGTCAGCGTGCCGCGCGCGCTGGGCACAGGCAAGGGCAATGAGGCCGCGCAGCGGCGGAGGGCAGGCAAGTGATTTCTCCGATGATGATCGATCCTGCGACCTGGGCGCGCGAGATGTTTGACGCCCAACGCCGTCTCGCGGCCGGTCCGCACACCCTGCGCGCCGTGGGCGATGTCGATTTCGGCTGCAGCCCCAAGGATGCGGTGTACCGCGACGACAAGCTCACGCTCTACCGCTACGCCAACCCGAACCGGCGCAAGGATGCCGTGCCCTTCCTGATCAGCTATGCGCTGGTCAATCGCCCCTACATGGTGGACCTGCAGGAAAACCGTTCGCTGGTGCGCGGCCTGCTTTCGCGCGGCGAGGATGTCTACATCATCGACTGGGGCTATCCCGACCAGGCCGACCGCTACCTCGACATGGAGGACTACGTCGAGCGATTCCTCGGCGGCTGCGTGGATTTCCTGCGCGCCAGCCACGGGATCGAGGCGATCAACCTGATGGGCATCTGCCAGGGCGGCGTGCTTTCCCTGTGCTATGCGGCCCTGCACCCGGAGAAGATCCGCAACCTCGTCACCACGGTGACGCCGGTGGACTTCCACACGCCCGACAACCTGCTCTCACGCTGGATCCAGAACATCGACATGGACCTCATGGTCGAAACCCTGGGCAACGTGCCGGCCGACCAGATGAACGTGAGCTACCTCATGCTCAAGCCGTTCCGGCTCAACTTCCAGAAGTACGCCGGCTTCGTCGACACGCTGGAGGACGCCGGCCAGGTCGAGGACTTCCTGCGCATGGAGAAGTGGATCTTCGACTCGCCCGACCAGGCCGGCGAGATGCTGCGCCAGTTCGTCAACCAGTTCTACAAGGGCAACGGCTTCGTCAACGGCGGCATCCGCGTGGGAACGCGCGCCCCGACGCTGGCCGACGTGACGATGCCGGTGCTCAACATCTACGCCCTGCAGGATCACCTCGTGCCTCCCGACGCCTCGCGCGCGCTCAAAGGGCTGGTGGGGACGAAGGACTACAGTGAGCTGGCCTTCCGCGGCGGCCACATCGGCATCTACGTCTCCAGCCGCGCCCAGCATGAAGTGCCCACCGCGATCTGCGACTGGCTGTCGCGGCGCTGAGTGCGGGGAGGAAATGAAAACGGGGCCGATCGGCCCCGTTTTCGCATGCCGCAGGCGCGGCGCGTCAGGGCTTCCTGCCCGTGGTCTTGGACGCGGGATTGCGCGTGGCGTCTGCGGGAATCGAACCCACCAGGCCTTGCTGGAGGTTCTTCCAGATATCCAGATTGCGCTCGGTGAGCTGGTTCAGCATGCTCCACGGCGTCTGGCCCATGAGGTTGGTGAGCTGGCTGCGGAACTGCGACTGCTGATCGAGGAACAGCTGCATCGAGCGTTCCAGATAGTTGCCCATGAAACCCTGCAGCGCATCGCCGTAGAAGCGGATGATCTGGGTGAGAAGCTCGGTGGAAAAAATCGGCTGCCCCTTCTCCTCGTGCTCGGCGATGATCTGCAGCAGCACGGTGCGGGTGAGATCCTCGCCGGTCTTGGCGTCCACCACTTCGAAGGCTTCGCCATCGCTGATCAGCTGCCGCACGTCTTCCAGCGTGATGTAGCTGGAAATCTCGGTGTCGTAGAGCCGGCGGTTCGGATATTTCTTGATGACACGCTTGTGGGCCATGACCATCCTTAGTGCGGCTTCCGGAGAACTCCGGTGCCGGTTAGAGCCTTTGCTCAGGATCGCGTACCCGGCACGGCGATGCAAGCATGCGCAGGACGAAACCGCGCGGTGCGAGTGCGTACTGCCACGGTCCGGCACAGCCGGCGCGCCGCGTTCCGAGCTCCAGCCCTCTCCGGAGGAAGAAGGACTGGAGACGGGGCGGGACGATCCCGGTTCCGCCGCCGGGAAGCGGGCTTACCAGCCCATGTGGTGGCCGCCGTTGATGTCGAGGTTGGAGCCGGTGATCCAGGCGGCTTCCTCGCTGGCGAGGAAGGCCACGGCGTAGGCGATTTCCTCGGGCTTGCCGAGGCGTCCGGTGGGGATGTCCGCGACGATCTTGGCGCGAACTTCCTCCGGCACCGCCATCACCATGTCGGTGGCGACGTAGCCGGGCGAAACCGTGTTCACGGTGATGCCGAGCTTGGCGTTCTCGCGCGCCAGCGAAATGGTGAAGCCGTGCATGCCGGCCTTGGCGGCGGCGTAGTTGGCCTGTCCGTACTGGCCCTTGAGGCCGTTGATCGAGCTGATCTGGATGATGCGGCCCCACTTGCGCTCGCGCATGCCCTCGATCACCGGGCGGGTGACGTTGAAGCAGGAGTTGAGGTTGGTGTTGATGACATCGTTCCACTGGTCCGCGCTCATGCGGTGGAAGGTGCCGTCGCGGGTGATGCCGGCGTTGTTGACGAGGATGTCGACGGGGCCGAGCGCCTTTTCGACTTCGCCCACCATGACGGCCGCTTCGTCCGGCGAAGTCACGTCGCCCTTGGCGATCATGAAATCGTAGCCCTGCGCCTTCATGGCGGCCTGCCAGGCGCGGGATTTCTCCTCGTTGCGATAGTTGGTGGCGACGCGATGGCCGGCATCGGCCAGCCGCTTGCAGATGGCAGTGCCGATGCCTCCGGTGCCGCCGGTGACCAGAACGGTGCGTGCAGTCATAGCAGATTCCCTCGGTGATCCACGCTCGATGCGGCGTGCGGAAGGATTCTACACGGGGTGCGTTTTCAGCTCCGCGTGCCGAAGATGCGGTCGCCCGCGTCGCCCAGGCCCGGCAGGATGTAGCCGTGCTCGTTGAGGCGATCGTCGATCGCGGCGGTGTAGACCTCCACGTCCGGATGCGCGGCTTCGAGCGCCTTGAGGCCTTCGGGCGCGGCCACCAGGAAAATGCCCTTGATGCGGCGCGCGCCGGCGCGCTTGAGCATGTCGATGGTGGCGATCAGGCTGCCGCCGGTGGCCAGCATGGGGTCGAGGATCAGCGCATCGCGTTCGGTGAGGCGGCCGGTGAGGCGCTCGTAGTAGGCGATCGGCTGGAGCGTGGATTCGTCGCGCTGCAGCCCGACCACGCTCACCCGCGCCGAGGGAATCATCGCCAGCACGCCGGGCAGCAGGCCCAGCCCCGCGCGCAGGATCGGCACGAGGGTGATCTTGGCGCCGGCGATGCGCTCCACTTCGACCGCGCCGGCCCAGCCCTGGCGCGTGGTGCGTTCGGTGGCGAGGTCGCGGGTGGCTTCGTAGGCCAGCAGCGAGCCCAGCTCGGTGACCAGTTCGCGGAAATCCTTGGTGTTGAGCGAGGCATCGCGCAGCAGGCCGATCTTGTGGCGGACGAGCGGGTGGCGGACTTCGACGATCTTCATGGGCGTGCTCGGCGGCATGGGTGGGCGGGGAAATCAGTGCGGCTTGGCCTTGGCCTCGACCGCGCGCATCACGCGCAGCAGGTTGCCGCCCCACAGCGCGCGGATCTGCTCTTCGGTATAGCAGCGACGCATCAGTTCGCGGGTGACGTTGGCCGTCTCGCTGGCATCGTCCCAGCCGGACACTCCGCCGCCGCCGTCGAAGTCCGAGGCGATGCCCACGTGTTCGATGCCGATGCGGCGCACGGCGTAGTCGATGTGGTCCACGAAGTCGGAAACCGTCACGTCGCGGTTCTTGCGGCGCAGTTCGCGCAGCTCGGCCATGTAGGCCATTCCGGCCTCCGGCGTGGCCTTGGCCCAGCCTTCGGGAAAATGCTTTTGTCGCAGGGTCTGCTGGCCTTCCCGGATCGCAGGATCGGGTTCGCCGACATAGTCGCGGAAGGCCACCATCTGCGCCACGCCGCCGCTGGCGCGGATGGCGTCGAGCTGGTCGTCCTCGAGGTTGCGCAGGTTGCGGTGCACGCCCATCGCGCCCGAGTGCGAGGCGATCACCGGAGCGCGCGACAGGCGCGTGGCCTCCAGCATGGTGCGGTGCCCGACGTGGGAAACATCGACCATGATGCCGGCGTCGTTGAGCGCGGCGACGAGCTGGCGGCCGAGCGGAGTCAGGCCCGGATCGCTTTCTGCGTCGCCCAGCTCGGGGTCGGGATTGGAGCTGCCGCCGAACTGGTTGTGGCCCATGTGGGTGAGGCCGACGTAGCGCACTCCGCGCTGCGCCCACATCGGCACCTGGCCCACGTCCATGCCCAGCGGATAGGCGTTCTCCATTCCCATCAGCACGGCGCGCCGGCCCTGCGCGTGCAGCGCCAGCACCTCATCGGCGGAGGTGGCCAGGCCCACCTGATCGGGATAGGCGCGAACCAGCCGCTGGATGCCGCGGTATTTTTCCTCCACCAGCGCGCGCGCTTCGGCGATGCCGGCTTCGTCGAGCTTGCCTTGCCCGCTGTAGAGGATGAGGAAGGCGGCATCGAGTCCGCCGGCGCGCATCTTGGGAAGGTCGTTCTGACCGCGGGTGAAAATGCCGGGGTCGTGCTGGGCGCTGGCGTAGCGCGGGTCGATGTCGATGTGGGTGTCCACCGTGACCAGGCGCGAATGCAGCGCCCAGGCGTCGGCTTCCGGCACCTCGGTGAGCGGGCACTGCGTCGCGGCCTGCGCGGCCAGCGGCGCGGCGCTGGCGAGCAGGATCGCGGCGGCCAGGCGACGAAGTGCGGGAGCGGTGGAACGGGGCATGGGAGATCTCCGGATAGGGCGGGTTCAAGGGACGGCGCACGCGCGGCCGCTGCCGAGGATAATTCCTCTTTTGGAGCCAATGCCCATGCCGATCGTCCTGACCGACTTCGCGCGAACCCGCCTGTTCCCCCGCGACGGGCGCGCAACCGCCATCCGCGACTGCACCGCCGCCGAATTCGAGCGTCATCTCAACGACCACGCGCCCGAACGCGTGCTGCCCGGCTACGCTCCCTTCTGCAAGCTGCACGTGCACCGCAACTGGACCTCCACGCGCGCCTCGGTGCTGCCCGTGACCGCTGAGAACCGCCACCTGCTGCGCAGCGCCTACGAGGCGCGCAGCCGCGAGGAACTGCCGGTGCTGGTGCGCTGGTTCGAGGGGCTGGAGCCGCCGGTGGCGAATTACCTCCTCCCGATCCTCTACAGCCGCGAGCAGCTGGCGCGCGAAGGCTCGCCGATCGAGGCCGACTGGGGCGTGGTGGGCTGCCTCTACACCATGGAGCCGCAGGCCATTCCGATGGCGCCGATCACGATGATGCGCAATGCGCTGGGCGTGGAGGAAGGCGGATCGGGCGTGGCGCTGGACCGCGAGGCCTATCGCCAGGCGGTGGCGTTCTGGGAGGCGCACGCGAACTGGCGCTGAGCGCCGCGCGCCGGCGCTACGGGAGGACGCGCAACGCGTCGAGGCGCTCGGCCAGCGCCGGGGCGAGGTGGCGCACGAAGGCCGGGGTGAAGTGCGTCTTGTCGCGGTAGACCAGGATTTCGTCGATCACCGCAGGGCAGCTTCCGCTGCGGCAGTAGCGATCGGAGAGATCGATGACCGGGATGCCGGTGGATTGCGCCGCCTCGCGTTCCAGCGCCGCGATGACCTGCGCCGGCGGAGGAAGGTTACAGGCCTCCGGATTTTTCAGGTGCGCGGAAACGCAGCTGGCCATGTCCTGCTGCGCGGTGGGCGTATCGATCAGGAGCGTCGCGCCGAGGCCGGCCCGACGCAGGCGCGCGAGGCTGCGCGTCCAGCCCTCCTGCCAGAGCGTGCGGGAGCGTTCGGCATCGGCTTCCTTGCGAAGCGCGGAGTCGAACACGCGGCCGGGAAAAACGCTGGCCACGATCACCAGGTCCGGGCGCTCGCGCGCCAGACGGGCGAAGATTTCCTCGCGCCACTGGCCACACTCGCGGTACTCGCGCGCGAGGTTCTTCGACCACAGCGCCACCTCGGGCGCAGGGCAGCCGGACTTGGTGAGGCTTTCCAGCCGCCAGCCGCGCTCGCGCGCGATCGCCTCCAGCGCCGGAAACCACTGCGCCGCCTTGGAGTCGCCGAAAAGCACGACGCGCGGCGCGCCGTCGGCGCGGCCGTAGACGCAAGGCGGCGACGCCGTGGCCTGGATCGAAAGGTGGCAGCCGTCGCGGTAGACCGCAGGCAGATCCTCGCGCACCGCGGCGATCTGCACCTCCAGCGCGGGCGGCGCATCGCTTTCGGATGAGGCTGGCGAGGGGGCGGACCAAAGCATCGGACCCGCCAGCCACGCCGCCGCGATGAGGCCGCTGCACGAGGCCCCCGCGCCGATCCACGCGCCGGTGGCCGGGCGCTTTGCGGCACCGATGCGGCCCTCGTGGACGGGTTTTTCCACGAAGCGCCAGGCCAGCGCCGCCGGCACCGCCGAAGCCAGCGTCCAGGCCAGCTTCTGGCTCCAGTGCATCGGGCCGAAGGCGTGGATCGCGTACACCACCACCGGCCAGTGCCAGAGGTAGAGCGAATAGGAAAGCCGACCGATGAGGCGCAGCGGCGCCAGCGACAGCAGCGCGCCGAGCTGGCCCGGGGAAAACGCGCCGCGCGCGCCGGCGGCGATCATCGCCGCCGTCCCCAGCACCGGCAGCCACGCCGAAACGCCCGGAAATCCCGCTTCCGAGGTGCGCGCCACGGCCAGCGCCAGCGCCGCGAGACCGGCCCAGCCCAGCGCTGCGGCGGCGCGTCCGGAGAGGCGCAGCAGGGCGTCGCGCCAGGCGAACACCAGCGCCCCTGCGGCAAACTCCCAGGCGCGCGTCCAGGGCGAGAAGAACGACCACGGCTGGGCGCGGTCGGTCAGCCACAGCGCGAGCGCGAAGGAAATCGCACAGCACGCGAACAGGAAAACGCGCAGCGCCGAATGGCTCGTCGCGCCGCCCGCGCGCCCACGCCCGCGCGGCAGCCACACCAGCAGCGCGAGCAGCAGCAGCGGCCAGAGCAGATAGAACTGCTCTTCCACCGCCAGCGACCAGTAGTGCAGCACCGGGCTGCCGTCGCGGTCGCCGGCGAGATAGTCCGCGCTCTGCCAGGCCATCCGCAGATTCACCGCGTACAGCGCCGCCGCGGCGAGGTCGCCGGCGACCATCGGATGATCCACCGGGGCCAGCACGAAGCGGCCCGCGATCGCCGTCACCACCAGCACCAGCGCCGAGGCGGGCAGCAGGCGCCGCGCGCGCCGCGCGAAGAAGTTCGCAAGGTTCACCGCGCCCGTTCGCGCGATTTCAGAGAACAGGATGCCGGTGATGAGGAATCCGGAGATGACGAAGAACACGTCCACCCCGACGAAGCCCCCGGAAAACCCCGGCACCTGCGCGTGATAGCCCAGCACCGCCAGCACCGCCAGCGCCCGCAGGCCCTCGATGTCGGTGCGGAAGGCCCGCCCGGATGCCCCGGACTGCGCGACGCCGGATTCGCTCATGGCCCTGCCGTCATTTTCTTGCACGTTCCTGCCGCATCGCCGTGGTCCCAGGCATGAGAGCGGCATCCGCGCCACCAGCCGTGCATTGTGGCAGAGCCGCAGCGGCGGAAATCACTCCTTCGGGCGGCGGGCAAACGCCTCCCCATGCGCGGCCCTGCTCGTCGTGATTCCTGCGGAGGACCGGGGGTCAAGGGCAAGCATCTTGAGGATCCTCTTCACGGACGGGTCCGGATGGGATCGCTGAAGAGGCCTGCGTCGGGCGACGGCAAATCGCACCTTGCCACGCGGCGATGGCGGAATCGTCTGCGGCGGTTCCGCCATCGCCGGGTTCTTTACGCTTTCCGGAACACAAGATGGCCGCCCTCGGCCTCCACCGCGATGGTGTCGCCGCTGGCGAAGGCGCCTTGCAGAATCTGCCTTGCCAGCGGGTTTTCCAGCTGTTGCTGGATGGCACGCTTGAGCGGACGGGCACCGTAGACCGGGTCGAAGCCGATGTTGCCAAGGAGGTCCAGCGCGGCTTCGCTGATTTCCAGCCTGAGCTGGCGTTCGGCCAGGCGTTTTTCCAGCTGTGCGATCTGGATGCGGGCGATCTGGCGGATCTGGGCGCGATCGAGCGGGCGGAACACGACGATTTCATCGAGCCGGTTGATGAACTCGGGGCGGAACGCGCCCTGCACCACGCCCATCACCGCGGCCTTCATCTGGACGTACTCCTCCTCGGTGGAGCCGGGCATGTCCTGGATCAGGTGTGATCCGAGGTTCGAGGTGAGGACGATCACGGTGTTGCGGAAGTCCACGGTGCGGCCCTGGCCGTCGGTGAGGCGGCCGTCGTCGAGCACCTGCAGGAGCACGTTGAAGACGTCCGGATGTGCCTTTTCGACTTCATCCAGCAGGATCACGCTGTAGGGGCGGCGGCGCACGGCCTCGGTCAGATAGCCGCCTTCCTCGTAGCCGACGTAGCCGGGGGGCGCGCCGATCAGGCGGCTCACGGAGTGCTTCTCCATGAACTCGCTCATGTCGATGCGCACCATGGCCTCGTCGGTATCGAACAGGAAGCTCGCCAGCGCCTTGCACAGCTCGGTCTTGCCCACGCCCGTGGGGCCGAGGAAGAGGAAGCTGCCGCTGGGGCGGTTGGGATCGGAGAGCCCCGCGCGGGCGCGGCGGATGGCGTCGGAGACCGCATGCACCGCCTCGTCCTGACCCACCACGCGCTGGTGCAGTTCGTCTTCCATGCGCAAGAGCTTGTCGCGCTCGCCTTCGAGCATTTTCGACACCGGGATTCCGGTCCAGCGCGCCACGACCTGGGCGATTTCCTCTGCGGTGACCTTGTCCTGCAGCAGGGTGAAACCGCGGGTCTCGGCTTCCTGCGCGGCCTTGAGCTGCTTTTCCAGCGCCGGCAGCCGGCCGTACTGGATTTCGCTCATTCGAGCGTAGTCCTGGCGACGCTGGGCGGCCTCCAGCTCCAGGCGCGAAGCCTCGATCTGCTCCTTGATCTTCGTCGCGCCCTGGAGCGTGGCCTTCTCGGCCTTCCAGACTTCTTCCAGGTCGTTGTATTCGCGCTCGAGCACGCCGATCTCGGCTTCAAGATCGGCCAGGCGCTGCCTGGATTCGCTGTCCTTTTCCTTCTTCAGCGCCTCGCGCTGGATCTTGAGCTGGATCAGGCGACGTTCCTTGCGGTCGAGCTCTTCGGGCTTGGAGTCGATCTCCATGCGGATGCGCGAGGCGGCCTCGTCCATCAGGTCGATGGCCTTGTCGGGAAGCTGGCGATCGGCGATGTAGCGGTTGGAGAGCGTGGCGGCCGCGACGATGGCCGGGTCGGTGATTTCCACGCCGTGGTGCACGGCGTACTTTTCCTTCAGCCCGCGCAGGATGGCGATGGTGTCTTCGACGCTGGGCTCGCCCACGAACACCTTCTGGAAGCGGCGCTCCAGCGCGGCGTCCTTTTCGATGTACTTGCGGTATTCGTCCAGCGTGGTGGCACCCACGCAGTGCAGCTCGCCGCGCGCCAGCGCAGGCTTCAACATGTTGCCGGCGTCCATCGCGCCCTCGGCCTTGCCGGCACCGACCATGGTGTGCAGCTCGTCGATGAACAGGATGATCTGGCCCTCGTTCTTGGCCAGATCGTTGAGCACGGCCTTGAGGCGCTCCTCGAACTCGCCGCGGAACTTGGCCCCGGCGATCAGCGCGCCCATGTCGAGCGAGAGCACGCGCTTGCCGCGCAGGCCCTCGGGCACCTCGCCGTTGACGATGCGCTGCGCCAGCCCTTCGACGATGGCGGTCTTGCCCACGCCCGGCTCGCCGATCAGCACCGGATTGTTCTTGGTGCGCCGCTGCAGCACCTGCACCACGCGGCGGATTTCCTCGTCGCGCCCGATCACCGGATCGAGCTTGCCCTTTTCCGAACGCGCGGTGAGGTCGATGGTGTATTTCTCCAGCGCCTGACGCTGGTCTTCGGCATTCTCGGACTGCACGGCTTCTCCTCCGCGAACCTTCTCGATGGCGGCTTCCAGCCGCGTCTTCTGCACGCCGGCGGCGCGCAGCGCCTCGCCCGCCGCGCCCTTGTCGTCCAGCGCCGCCAGCACGAAGAGCTCGGAGGCGATGAAGGCGTCGCCGCGCTGCTGGGCGAGTTTGTCGGTGAGGTTGAGCAGGCGGCTCAAGTCATTGGATACATTGATGTTGCCCTCCTGCCCGCGCACGCTGGGCAGGGTGTCGAGCGCCTGCGCGATGCGCGCGCGCAGCGCGTTCACGTTGGCCCCGGCCTGGGTCAGCAGCGGCAGGGTGGAGCCGCCCTGCTGGTCGAGCAGGGCCAGCATCAGGTGGGCGGGTTCGAGCAGGTTGTGGTCGCGACCCACCGCCAGCGACTGGGCGTCGGCGAGGGCCTGCTGGAAGCGCGAGGTGAGCTTGTCCATTCGCATGGCGGGCAATCCGTGATGAGGCGCGGCGCGGGCCGCGATGCGATGCTAAATGCGTCCTGCAGCACGGGTTTCAAGCGCGGCGGCGGGGTATGCAGGTGGGCGAAAACGCCGTACCATGCACGGCACCTGAACGGACTGGGCCCGCGTGGGCGCAAAATCCGGCCCTGTCGCGTATTCCTTCGTCGTGACGTCTTTCAGATGCGCCGGGCAATCGGTTGCGTTGTCCGGGTGGGTGTCCAGGTCTCTTCGTATCAATCAGCCAGGTGGAACCATGAATCTCAAGCCCCTTCTTTCCGCACTCGCCCTGGCCGCCCTGCTGCCGCTGCCGGCGGGCGCCAGCGAGTACGTCGCCCACGCCGTGGCCAATGGACGGGCGATTCCGCTGCCTGCGCCCAGCGACCTGGCCGAGGTGGACACGCTGTACCTGGTCGACGTGGACTGGTCCGAGTACAGCGGACCCAAGACCCGCGTGGCGGTGAGCAAGGTGGACAACCGCAGCAGCATGAGCAGCTACACCTACAGCAACAGCGAAGGCTATTCCTCCGACATTTCCTTCGCCTACCAGTCGGTGCCGGTGAACGGCATCGAGGCGATGATCACCGACGTGATGCACCGCACCGGTCGCTTCCGCATGGTGGAGCGCCAGGCCATCGGAAACGTGCTGCAGGAGCAGGATTTCGGCGCTTCCGGCCGCGTGGCGCAGCCCTCGGCCGCCAAGATCGGCAGCGTGCTCGGCGCCGAGTACCTGATCGAAGTGGTCATCACCAGCTATGAGCCGGGCGTGGCCGGAAACAACGTCAACGTCGGCGCGCTGGCCTCGGGCACCCGGCTCGGCGGCCTGCTCGGCAACGTGCACGTGGGCAGCAAGACCTCGATCATCGGCATGAATTTCCGCCTGATCGACGCCACCACCAGCGAGGTCATCTTCACCAATCAGGTGGACCGCCAGATCAAGGATTCGGGCATCGGTTTCGGTGCGGCGCGCTTCGGCAACACCAACGCGATGGGCGGCTTCATGAGCCAGTACGCCAAGACCCCCATCGGCCAGGCCGTCACCGCCGCTGTCAACGAAGGCGTCTACGACCTCATCGCGCAGATCGGCGCGCGCCCGGCCAGCGGCTCGGTGGTGAAGGCCGACGCCAAGGGCATTTACCTCAACCTGGGTGCGGGGGCCGTGCAGGTGGGCGACCGCCTGTCGCTCATGAGCAAGGGCGAGGCGTTGATCGATCCGGAAACGGGCATCAGCCTGGGCAGCGAGGAGAGCGAAATCGGCTCCATCGAGGTCACCCAGGTGCAGGACAAGTTCTCCGTTGCCCGCCTTGCGGGCGGGAAGATGCCCAAGGCGGGCGACATCGTGCGTTCGCAGCGTGCGCCCCAGCAGTTGGCCTACGCGCCGCTGGACCCGGCCCTGACCAAGAAGCCGTCCAAGCGCAACAGCCGCCGCTGATCCGCCCGCGGGGCATCGTTACGGAAACGGCCCGCATCCGCGGGCCGTTTCTCGTTGGGCCACCGCGCCAGGCGTGGTCATGGGCGGGCCGCGGCGTCGGCCAGGTGGATCAGCGACGCCATGCGGCCGGTGTGGCCGTCGCGGCGGTAGGAATAAAAGCGCGTCGCATCCGAAATCGTGCACAGCCCGCCGCCGTGGATGCGCGATACGCCGGCGGCGGCGAGGCGGCGGCGGGCGAGCGCGTAGAGATCGATCATGTAGTGGCCGGGACGCGTCGGGATGAAGCTCGCGGCGGCATCGGCGTCCGCATCGACGAAGGCGGCGCGCACCTCGGCGCCGATTTCATAGCGCGCGGGGCCGGCTGCGGGCCCCAGCCACGCAAGGATTTCGCCGCCAGGCGCGCGCATCGCCGCGACGGTGGCTTCCAGCACGCCTGCCGCCAGGCCGCGCCAGCCGGCGTGCGCGGCGCCGATCGTCGAGCCGTCGCGCGTGGCGAACAGCACCGGCAGGCAGTCGGCGGTGAGCACGCCCAGCACCGCGCCCGGAACGCGGGTGACGGCGGCGTCGGCTTCCGGCTCATCCGTCTCCGGAGTGCCGGCGGCGACCTCATGCACCGCCGTGCCATGCACCTGCGAAAGCCAGTGCGGCGCGCCGGGCAGCGCGGCCAGTTCGACCAGCTGCGCACGATTGGCCCGGACGGCGTCTGGATCATCGCCGCAGCGCGCGCCGAGGTTGAAGGCATCGAAAGGCGGAAGCGATGCGCCGGGCAGCCGGCGCGTGGTCACGCAGGCGCGCACGCCGGGCGGCGCCGGCCAGTCGGGAAGCAGCAGATCAGGCGCGATCATCGGCGTGTGCCGCGGTGTCCTCGCGCAGCGCGCGGGCCAGCGCAAGCAGGTCTTCGGGCGCGGGCGCCAGGATTTCCAGCGCCTCGCCCGTGATCGGGTGCGACAGCGCCACCCGTTCGGCGTGCAGCGCCTGGCGGCGGAAGCCGCGCAGCGTGGCGACCAGGGTTTCGCCGGCGGCTTTCGGCAGGCGCAGGGTGCCCCCGTACAGCGAGTCGCCCACCAGCGGGTGGCGGACGTGGGCCATGTGCACGCGGATCTGGTGGGTGCGGCCGGTTTCCAGCACGCATTCGATGCGGGTGTGGGCGCGGTATCGCTCGCGCACCCGGTAGTGGGTGACGGCGGGCTTGCCGTCTTCGCGCACCGCGCGGCGCAGGCGGTCGACCGGATGGCGGTCCAGCGGCGCATCGACCGTGCCGCCCGCGATCATCGTGCCGTTGACGATGGCTTCGTACTGGCGATGGATCTCGCGCGCGGCGAGCTGCTCGACCAGGGCGGTGTGAGCCTCCAGGGTGCGCGCCACGATCAGCGCGCCCGAGGTTTCCTTGTCGAGGCGGTGCACGATGCCGGCGCGCGGCAGCACGGCCAGGGCCGGGTCGTGGTGCAGCAGCGCGTTGACCAGGGTGCCGTCGGGATTGCCCGCGCCCGGATGCACCACCAGTCCGACCGGCTTGTTGATCACCAGCAGGTGGGCGTCCTCGTGCAGGATCGAAAGCCGGATCGGCTCGGGCCGGGAATCCGTGGCCGGTTCCAGCGTGGCGTTCACCTCGACCCGTTCGCCGCCGCGCACGGCGTCGCGCGGCCGCGGCACCTTGCCGTCGAGGGTGATGTCCCCGGCCTTGAGCCAGGCGGTGAGGCGCGAGCGCGAGAACTCGGGAAACAGCTCGGCGAGGGCCTGATCGACCCGGCGGCCGGCGGCCGAATCGGGGATTTGCGCCTGGCGCAGGGCGATGGCCGGAGAAGGTTCGGAAGAAGTCATGGCTGTACCGGCGTCGTATGGAAGGAGCGCCGCAGACCCGCTTCACGGCTTCTTAATGGGCCGGCCTGCGGCTTTGGGATATTATGCCCCGCCCTGCGTTCGACGCGGCAGACAGAGTCACAGATGACCCGACTTCCCGGTATCGCCCGAATCGCCCTCCTGCTGGCGCTCGCCCTCCTGCTGACTTCCTGCGGCCGCTGGGGCAAGCGCGAGGATCCGCTGGAGACCTTGCCGCTCGATGCGCTTTACACCCAGGCCAAGGCCTCGCTGGAGAAAGGCAACGTCAGCCGCGCCCAGCGCGTCTACCAGCGCCTGATCGCGCGTTTTCCCTATGGCCCTTACAGCGAGCAGGCGCAGATCGAGCTGGCCTACGCCTACTACAAGGGCAACAAGCCGGAAGATGCGACCTCGGCGATCAACCGTTTCATCCGCACCTACCCTGCGCACGACAAGATCGATTACATGTACTACCTGCGCGGCCTGGTCAACTTCGATCGGCACGAGGGCATGGTGCTGCGCATGGCCAGGCTCGATCCCACCCAGCGCGAGCAGGTGTCGCTGCAGCAGTCCTTCAACGACTTCAACGACCTGATCCAGCGTTTTCCCGACAGCCGCTATGCCGCCGATGCGCGCGCCAAGATGGTGCACCTGCGCAACCAGATGGCCCGGCACGACCTCAACGTGGCGGTCTTCTATCTGGAGCGCCGGGCCTGGGTGGCGGCGGCCAACCGCAGCCAGCACCTGATCGAGCAGTACCCTCAGAACGTCTATACCGCCGATGCGCTGGCGGTGCTGAGCGAATCCTACGCGCGCCTGCGGCAGGAGACGCTGGCGCGCGACGCGCGGCGCGTGCTGGAGACCAACTATCCCGATCACCCCTATCTGCGCGGCGACTGGCCGTCCGAACGCTCCTGGTGGCGCAAGCTGACGCCGTTCGGTTCGGACAAGCGCAGCTATTACGGCGATTTGCGCTCGGCCGCGGTTCCCGGGCCTGCGCTCGGCAACCACGGCTGACTGCTTCGAGCCACGCGCCACCCCGCCGCGCGTTTTCCGGGGCGGCGCGTTCGAGGCCCTGAGGGCCTCAGCCCGCGTAGCCCGAGGTGATCGGCCGCTGCAGGACGCTGCCGAAGGCGCTGGTCGAGAGGCGCGGACCCGGAGCGCACTGGGCGCGCTTCCATTCGGAAATGCGCAAAAGGTGCAGCACGCGCTGCACGGTGTGCGCCTCGAAGCCCGCCTCCACCAGCTGCGCAGCCGACAGCCGTCCTTCGAGATGGCGGTCGAGCAGGGCGTCGAGCACAGGATAGGGCGGCAGCGAATCCTCGTCGCGCTGGTTGTCCCGCAGCTCCGCGCTGGGCGCGCGGTCGATGCAGCCCTGCGGAATCGCCGCGCCGTCGCCGCGCGCGTTGCGCCAGCGCGCCAGCGCGTAGACCTCGGTCTTGTAGAGGTCGGCCAGCGGCGCGTAGCCGCCGCAGGTGTCGCCATAGAGGGTGCAGTAGCCCACGGCCGATTCGCTCTTGTTGCCGGTGGCCAGCAGCAGCCCGCCCTCGGCATTGGCAAGGCCCATGAGCAGCACTCCGCGCGCGCGGCTCTGGAGGTTTTCCAGCGCCAGCCCCGGCAGTTCGCCGATGGCGGCGGAAAGGGTCTGGTACGCGGACTGGACGGTGGGTTCGATCGGCAGGGTCAGCAGTCGCACGCCCAGCATCGCGGCCTGCTGCTCGGCCAGATCGTTGGACAGCGCGCTGGTGTGGCGGGAGGGAAGTCGCACCGCGGTGAGGTTCTGCGCGCCCAGCGCATCGACCGCTGCGGCCAGCACCAGAGCGGAATCCAATCCGCCGGAAAGCCCGAGCAGTGCGCGGGAAAAGCCGTTCCTGCGGACATAGCCGCGAAGCCCGGCAACCAGCGCGCGCCAGGCCATCGATTCGCGCGACGGGTCGTCCTCGGTCGGCCATTGCTGCGGGGAAAAACGCCGCGCGGCAGGGGCGAAGTCGGCGATCCGCCAGCCTTCCTGAAAGGCGCGCGGGGCGGGATGCAGGCGGCCGTCGCCGTCGGCGAGCTGTGCCTCGCCGGGGAAGATCCAGGCGTCCTGTGCGCCGATGGCGTTGATCCGCGCAAGGGCCAGCCCGCTGCGCTGCGCCTGATCCGACAAGCGGGCGGCGCCTTGTTCCAGCCCGTCGTGCGCGAAGGCCGTGGCGCACGGGCGCAGGACCAGGGCCACGCCCGCCTCGGACAGTGCCTGGAGTGCGGCAGCGTCGTCGCCAGCGGCCACGCCCACGCGGATGCCGTCGACTTCGAAGTGGACGGCGTGTGGTTCGAACACACCGCAGGCGGGTTCCGATACCGCCGGCGCCGGGCCGCGCACCGGCGCGAGCGCGGTGGCGAGGATGCGTCCATCGCCGATCACGCTGAGCGCGCTGGCCGTGACCTCGCCCACGCGGCAGGGCCAGCCCACTATTGCGGTGATGCCCTGCACCCCGACGGCCAGCGATTCCAGCGCGCTGCGGCACTCGGCCAGGAAGGGAGGATGGGAGAGAAGATCGAGCGCCGGACTGCCGCTCAGGGACAATTCCGGAAACACCACGATCGCGGCGCGGTGCGTATCGCGCGCCTCGGCGAGCAGCGCAGCAAGGCGCGCGGCGTTGTCGGCCACGGCACCGAGCGGGAAATCGAACGATGCCAGCGCGATGCGCAGCGGGTGACTCATGGGAACCTCAGACATAACCGGCAAGGACGAACAGGGCCAGGACCACGAGCCAGGCCACCAGGATGCGCCAGACCAGCGCCATCGAGGCGTGCAGGACCGGTGTGGGAGCGGGGGCGTCGGCGGGTGGCTGGTGTTCCCGTGCGTCGGCGGAGGCCGCGTCATCGGCGTCGTCGTCCTCGCGGCGCTCCGCTTCCGCGTCGTGCAGCGCAAGACCGACGCTGACGCGCGCGGCGGCGTCGAGGAATCCGGCGGAAAAGTCGAAGCCGCCGCCTTCGTTCGCGGCGTGCCAGTCGCGCCAGGCGCCGTACACCGCGTCGAAGTGTCCGACCACGGCCAGCGCCAGGGTCATCAGATGAGCAACCGGCCAGTCGAGGATGGCCAGCAGGTGCCGCCAGGCGGCGGCCTGTGCCGGCGGCGGTGCGGCTTGACCGGAGTGATCGACGGTGCGTTCGGCCAGTCGATACAGCAGCGCGCCGAAGGGACCGAGCAGCAGGAACCAGAACAGCACGCCGAACCAGCGCCGCCGCGCGCCGCGGAACACCGCCCGCATCAGGGATTCCGGATCTTCGCCGGCCGGCCGGTCGCTGCCGGACAGACGGGCAAGCGCGAGGGTGCGCGCCGCTGCGTCATCGGCTTCCTCGGCCGCTTCCACGTCGAGATCCAGGTCCCGCGGACCCCAGCAGTAGACGAGCATGGCCAAGGCGAAGGCGAATCCGGCCAGTCCGTGGAAATGGCCGGCGGCGGCATCCTGCGCCCAGGCCACCAGCGCCAGCGGCGGAACCAGCACGGCCAGCAGCGCGAACGGCGAGGCAAAGGAGGTCCCCATCCGCCGCCCCAGCCAGCCTCGCCAGCGCGTGAACCAGCCGAAGCAACGCAGCCGCGCGAGCGCGGTGACGTAGTGGCCGAGCACCAGTGCCAGCACCACGGCGATCAGGGTGGATGACATGTGAGTTCCCGACGGAAGTGCGTGGCAATTGTATTCCCAAACGCTGCGCTTCCGGCCGCGCGTCAGTCTTGCGGCAGCTCCGCGAGCGCGGCCTGGCCCAGGGTTTCGACCAGCCAGTCCTCGATCAGCCGGCGCGAGATCGAGATCGGAGGCGGCAGGCGCACGGCATCGGAGCGGATTGCCGCGACCAGATCACGCGCGGCGAACCAGCGCGCGTCCTCCAGTTCCTCGCCGACGCGGATGCGCGGGTCTTCCGCGACGGCGCGGAAGCCCACCATCAGCGCGCCGGGGAAGGGCCAGGGCTGGGAGGAGTGGTAGCGCACCGAATCGAGCGTGACGCCGGATTCCTCGCCCACCTCGCGCCGCACCGCGTCTTCCAGCGATTCCCCCGGCTCCACGAAACCGGCCAGGGTGGACCAGCGCCGCTCGGGCCAGCTGCGCTGGCGGCCCAGCAGGGCGCGGTCGCCGTCGGACACCAGCACGATGATGGCCGCATCGGTACGCGGGAAATGCTGCAGCGCACAGTCGGGATTGCGGCAGCGCGCGCAGTGGCCGGCGCGCACCAGCTGGGTGGCCGCGCCGCAGGCACCGCAGTGGCGCGCGCGGCTTTGCCACAGGAGCAGTGCCTTGGCATAGGCGAACACGCCGGAATGGAAGGGTGGCCAGTGCGCCGCAGCGCGGCGCAGGTCGATGCGCGGGGCCGCGGGAAGCTCGCCCGGCGCCAGGCGCTCGGTGGGCAGTGCGAACCAGGCGGCTTGGTCCGGATTTTTTCCGAGGAAACTGGCGTCGGCCAGGCGCGCCGGGCCGAGATCGGCGCCGTGCAGCCAGCGCGGGCCGGCGTCGTCGCCGGGGGTTTGTCCCTCGAAGTCCACGAGGACCACCTGCGCGGTCGGCCACAGCGCCTCAAGCGCGGATTCGGACAGGCGGGAAAGCTCGTCGCGGTCCAGCGGCAGGCCGGAGAAACGGTTGCGCAGGCTGGCTTCGGAACGGTCCACGCCGATGGCGTCCGCAGTGCGGGCGTTCAGGCCGAGAACGAGGAACCGCAGCCGCAGGTGGTCTTGGCGTTCGGATTGCGGATCACGAACTGCGCGCCCTGCAGGTTTTCCGCATAGTCGACTTCGGCGCCCTGCAGGTACTGCAGGCTGAGCGGATCGACCAGCAGGACCGCGCCGTCGCGTTCGACCGCGATGTCGTCTTCGGCCTGCTCCTCGTCGAACTCGAAGCCGTACTGGAAGCCCGAACAGCCGCCGCCGGAGATGTAGACGCGCAGCTTGAGCGCGGCGTTTCCGTCCTCGCGGACCAGTTCGCCAACCTTGGCGGCGGCCAGTGCGCTGAAGCGGATCGGTGACGATGCCGCCGCGGGCGCCGTGCCCGGCGTGGGAAGGGTGTGGATATCCATGTCGACAAGGATAGGGCAGGGGGCGGCGAAAATCTGCCGCACCCGGTGCCGCGGTCAGCCGGCAGTCTGCTCGTCCGAACCCGGGCCGGTGAGCTGGCGCGGCTTGCCGTCGCTGTGGATCAGCCGGCCGGTCAGCGTGGCACCGGCCATCATTTCCACCACGGTGTAATAGATGTTGCCTTCCACCCGCGCGGTCGGCCCGAGTTCCACCCGCTGGCTGGCATGGACATCGCCGATCAGGGTGCCGTTGAGGAGGATGACCGGAGCGCGCACCTCGCCCTCGATGCGGCCGGCCTCGGCCAGGGTCAACACCGCGCCGCTGGCGTCGCTCGCCGCGGTGACCGCGCCTTCGATCGCGCCGTCCACGTACAGCCCGCCGCTGAATTCCAGGTCGCCGCGGATGCGCACCTGCGAGCCGATCAGGGTTTCCACGCTGCCGACGGCGCGCGCGGCTTTTTTCTTTTCACCAAACACCATGGGTCAGGACACTCCGGAAGAAGAGGCGTCGGGCCAGGGCACGACCTGTTCGGTCGGCCCCTGGTCGGAACGGACGTTCACCCGCACGCGGTGCGGAAGGAAGCCCGCCGGCAGCGAGATGCTGCCTTCGATCTGCTGGAAATACTTGAACGAGAACGGATGCGCATCCGCGCCGGGCTTCTGCAAAAGGTCGCTCCACTCCAGCGTGCGCAGGGCGCCGTCCTGCGAGCCTTCGACCTGGAGGGTGAAGCTGCCCTTGCTGATCGCGGATTTCTTGAGATTCTGGGTCAGGATCAGCAGATAGCGCCAGCCGCCGTCGCCCAGCGGTTCGAGCGAGAGGCTGTGCACCGCCAGCGGCTGGCGCTGGGCGGTGTTGCCCGCAAGTCGCTCGAAAAAGGCCACGTCGTTGCGCAGCGCCGCCAGTTCGGCGTCGCGTTCGGTCAGGGCGTCCTGCAGCGCGCGCGCGGCGTCGCGTTCGACCTGCTCGGAACGCTCCAGCGTGGCGACCTTCTGGGTGAGTTTTTCGACCCGCTGCAGTGCCTTGCCGTGCTCGTCCTGCAGGGCGCCCAGTTCGACGTGCAACCGACCGGCGTCCGGGGAGGCCAGGCGCGCTCCGGTCCACCACGCGGCGGACAGGGATGCGGCCCAGGCCAGGAGCAGCAGCGCGATGCGCATGCCGCCGCCGGTTCGGCGTTCGGTAATGACCAGTCGGGGGCGGGGCGGGGAAGCCATCGGCGGAGCGGGCGGATGGGCGCGGCGATGATCGGTCGGGCAGTTAGCCACCGCGGCGGCGGCGCGTCAACCAGAGCCTGCTTATACTACCGGTGCAGTCACGAACGGGCACCTGCGTGCGTCCGGGCGCAGGTATTCCCACTCAGGAAACGAAGGAATCCGCAATGAACGAAGCGCAGGTGTTCGCCTTGGGCGTCACGCTGGCCTGGCTGGCCGGCATTCGCGCCTACCTGACCGTCTTCGGGCTGGGGCTGGCCGGCTACTTTGGCTGGATCGAGCTTCCCGGCGCGCTGGACCTGTGCCAGTCGCCCTGGGTGCTGGGCGTGTCCGGGCTGCTGGCCGCGGTGGAATTCGGCACCGACAAGATCCCCGGCGTGGATTCGGTCTGGGACCTGCTCCAGACCGTGCTGCGGGTTCCCGCCGGCGCGTTTCTCGCCAGCGCCGCGCTGGCCGGGCCGGACGGTGAGCTGGGAATCGGCTGGGCGGTGGCCGGCGGTGGTGCCGCGCTGCTCAGCCATGCGCTCAAGTCCGGCACCCGCGCGGTCCTCAATACTTCGCCCGAGCCGGTCAGCAATCTCGCCACCTCGGTGGGGGAGGACACGCTGGCGCTCGGAACCCTGGCGCTGGTCTTCACGCATCCGTGGCTGGCGCTGGGCCTGCTGCTGTGCCTCACCCTGGGCGCGGCGCTGGTCGTGTTCTGGCTGGCGCGGCGGGTCTGGCGCTGGCGCTCGCGCGCCTGCCCGCCTGACAGCAACAATCCCGCACGGGTATAGTCACCCTGTCCAGGGGAGACACAGCGCGCCGCACCATGCACCTGCAGGCTGATCCGGCTGACACGACGTTCCATTCGCCCGTGTTTGCCGCTTACTACGCCCAACGCATCCGAGAGGCGCGCGCGCGCCTCGTGCATCTGTGCGGGCAGGCGTGGGACGTGAGTTCGGTGTGGCTGCTGCAGCGCGATCTGGTCGCGCTGCTGGATCAGGTCGCTTTTGCCGAGCCGCAGTTCGACGCGATTCCCCTGCTTTCCCTGACGGACGCGGTGGGGGCGGCGCTGGCGCAGCCGGAGCCGCCCGACGCCGAATCGCGCGGCGCGCTGCTGGCCCTGCTGGGGGGGCTGGACTGCGACGAGAGTGGCGGTCGGTCGGCGGGCCTGGAGGTGCGGCGCAGCGAAAACGAGCGCATCGAGGTGCCGCCGGCCGGATTCTGGCGACGCTGGGTTGACGATGCGCCGCCGCAGTCGTGGTCCGACGCGCAGGATGGCGGAAACGGCGAGGACTGCGAGGGCGATCCGCTGGGGCTGGCACAGATCGACCTTGGCGCGGTGCTGTCCGGCGGTGCTGCCGGCGCGCCGCTGGAAATCGTGCACGAGCGCGTGGCGGCGCACTATGCGGTCGAGGCGGAATCGCGGGACGGGGCGTCAGAGCCGCCCGATGATTTCATTCAGGGCGACGTGGCCGCTCCCTCGGATGACTACGACTGGGGGCTGGGTGCCGCGCCGCCCGATCGATCGCTCGACGCCTTCTGGGAGGTGACGGCTGCGCCGCCGGCATCCGCTGCCGCGATCGCCCCAGCGCCGCTGCCGATCCCTTCCGGACCCGCGCCAGCACCGGCTCCTGTGCCAGCACCAGTCGCCGCAGCCGTGCCGGCTTCGGTTCCGAAGCCGGCGCCGGTTTCGCCCTCGCGGCCCCCCGCTGCGCGCAGTGCGCCGGTCGATGCGCCCGCGCTGGTTTCCGGATCGGGGATTCGCATCTTCCATCTGACCGACAGCGGCGCTCTGGCCATCGAGCTGGACCAGCGCCTCGAATCGCTGGGCTATGAGCTGGAGCTTCTGGAAAACGCCGAAGAGCTTGCCGAAGTGCTCGGTGCCCTGACGCCCGAGGTCGTGATCATCGATGCGGCGTTCGAGGGCGAGCTGGAAGGGCTTGCCGCCGCGCTGCGTACGGCGCGGCAGAAGGCCAATGGCCCGATCCGGCTGCTGGTGATGTGTTCGGCCGACACCATGGGCGCGCGCCTGGCGTCGCGTCGGGTCGGTGCCGATGCGCTCCTGTTCGGCGAGCAAACCTCCGATGCGGTGCTGGCCCGAATCGAGCAGATCGTCCGCTCCGGAAACGAGGTCCGATACCGCATCCTCGTGGTGGAGGACGACCACGCGCAGGGGTTGTTCGCCGAATCGATCCTGCGCAACGCCGGCATGGAGGCCGAGGTGGTGGCCGATGGCCTGCGGGTGATGGAAGCGATGCAGCGCTTCCAGCCGGACCTGGTCCTGATGGACCTCTACATGCCCGACTGCGACGGTGCCGAGCTGACCGCGCTGATCCGCGAGCGCGACGAGTTCCTGCACACGCCGATCGTGTTCCTGTCCGGCGAGAGCGACGAGGACAAGCATTACGAGGCGCTCAGCGCCGGCGGGGATGATTTCCTTTCCAAGCCGATTCGCCCCAAGCACCTGATTTCCGCCGTCACCAACCGGGTGCGCCGGGCGCGCGCGATCCGCAGCCGCGCCGCGCAGGTGGCGCGGCCGGAGCCTTTCGACAGCGGCACCGGCCTGCACTTCCGCGCCGCCATGCTCGAACGGCTGGAGCAGGCGCTGGTCGAGACCGAAACCACCCGCCGTCGCGGCGGCGTGATGTTCCTGGGGGTGGAAAATGTTCCGGCGCTGCGACAGCGGCTGGGGCTTACCACGGCGGAAGAACTGCTGGAGGACGTGGCCCAGTTCGTCGTCGGCCAGCTCGGCTCGGGTGCCATGGCCAGCCGTTACGGCGACGGCTGCTTCCTGATCTTCGATGCCGAGGTGGATGCGGAACAACTGACGCTGGACGGTGAGCAGCTGCGCGACGCGATCCGCCGGCACCCGTTCGAAACCCCCAGGGAAACCGTGCTGCTGGATCTGGTGATGGGCGTGGCCGATCTGCGCCTGCCCTATGCCGACGCCGCTGCCGTGCTCAATGCGGCCGAGCACGCCTCGCGTCTGGAGGCCGACGCTGCGCCGCAGGAGGCGCTGGTCGAGATCGCGCCGGTCGTGCAGGCCGCGGCTCCCGTGTCGGCGCCGGCGCGCGCGTCCGATCGCGAGCACGTTTCGCAAGTGGCCGCGCTGCTCGATGAGGCCTTCGAGCCGGGCCGGCTGGATCTGGACTTCCAGCCCATCGTTGCCCTCCAGGGCGGCGAACAGGCGCAGTACCAGACCCTCCTGCGCCTGCATGCGCCCGATGGAGAAGTGATTCCGGCCGGCAAGCTGCTGCCGGTGGTGCGAGAGGTTGGTCGTCTGCCGGATTTCGACCGCTGGGTTCTGGCCCGGGCGCTGGAGGTGATCGCCAACCGCATGGCCATGGCCAAGGGCGTGACGCTGTTCGTCAACCAGTCGGTCGAGTCCATGTGCCAGGGGGATTACGTCGCCTGGATGGCCGAGCGCATCTCCGGCCCTGGCCAGCTCGGCGAGTCGCTGGTGCTGGAAATCAATGCCGACGAGGTCGGTCTGGCGCTGGATCAGGTCCACGCCGTATGCACCGATCTGGTGGTGCGCGGGGTGCGCTTCTGCCTCAGCCACTACCGCGGCAGCGAGGATCAGGACGGCATGCTGCACGTGCTGCCGGTGGATCTGGTCAAGGTCGCGCCCGACCTCATCACGCGGCTGGGCAGCAGCGAGCAGCGCAGCGCCTTCAACCAGCTCGTCGACCGCATGCACGAGCGCACCGTGGGGGTCATCGCCCCGCGCGTGGAGGACACCCGCACCGCGGCGGTGCTATGGATGTCGGGCATCGACTACATCCAGGGCAACCTGGTGCAGACGGCCGGCAGTTCGCTGGATTTCGACTTCAACTCGGCGGTGCTCTGATGCATCTGGCACGTTGGACTGCGCTTCTTGGATGCGGAATCGGCCTGGTTGCGGGGCTTGCGGCGCTGGCGCTGCCGGCCCTGTCGATGGTTCTGGCCCTGGTTTCCGCGCTGGGGGCGGGGCTGGGCCTGGCTTCGATCCTTCTGCTGCCGCGCCCTGGCCGGGCTTCGGTCGAAGTCCCCGGCGCGTCCGGCACGGCTCCCGCCGCTGCAAGTGGCGCCGTGGCCGCGGAGCCGGCTTCCGACGGCGAGCTTCGCGCCGAGCTGGAGCGCCACCGCGCGCTGGAACGCGAGCTGCTGCGCGCCAAGCAGGAGGCCGAGGCGGCCACGATGGCCAAGGGCGAGTTTCTCGCCACCATGAGCCACGAGATCCGCACCCCGCTCAACGGCGTCATCCCGCTGCTGGATCTGGTGCTTTCCACCCAGCTCACGCCCGACCAGCGCGACTACCTGAGCACGGCCTACAGCTCCTCGCGCGAGCTGCTGCGCATCGTGGACGACATCCTCGACTACTCCAAGCTCGATGCCCAGAAACTGCAGCTGGAGAATGTCGGCGTCAACCTGAAGGAGCTCACCGTCAGCGTGCTGCGGCTGATGGAAAAGAGCGCCGAGGCCAAGGGACTGCGTCTGGGATTGTCGATCGATCCCAAGGTCCGGCTTGCGGTGCGCGGCGATCCGGTGCGGCTGCGGCAGGTGCTCACCAACCTGGTCAGCAACGCGATCAAGTTCACCGATCGCGGCAGCGTCAGCGTGCACATCACCCAGCCCGGCGCGACCCGCACCCGCAACAAGCTGCGCTTCGAGGTGCGCGATACCGGAATCGGCATCTCGCGCGAGGCGGCGGCGCACCTGTTCCAGCCCTTCTCTCAGGCCGACGCGTCCACCACCCGCACTTTCGGGGGCACCGGGCTGGGACTGGCCATCTGCAAGCGCATCATCACCCTCATGGGCGGCACGATCGGCGTCGACTCCTCGCCCGGCAAGGGCGCGACGTTCTGGTTCGAAGTGCTGCTCGACAAGGCGCCCGGCGACATCGAGGGCGGCGTGGTGCGCGAGGTCGCCAGCCTGCGCGCACTGCTGGTGACCGCTAATGCCACCCAGCAGCGTCGGCTGGCCGCACTGATGCAGCAGTGGGGCGTGGGATTCGTGCACGCCGGCAACACCCAGGATGCCTTGGCGAGGCTGCGCGCCGCGCCGGGGCCGGGGCAGCGGCCCTTCGATCTGGTGCTCGTCGACGCCACGTCGATTCCCACCACGGTGCGCGCATTGCACCGCAACCTGCTGCGCGAGACGCGCGCGGACCAGACGGTGCGGGTCTATCTGCGTGGCGAAGAGGCGCTGCCGGGTGAGCTGGGGGCGGAGCCGGGCTGCCATGTATTGCCGCGCGACAGCGACGATCGCGAACTGCGCCAGCGCCTGGTCGCGCTGCTCGATGCGCGCGCCGAGGCCGAAGGAACGGATTCGGAGGTGATCGGGTCGGGCGATGTCGCGCCGTTGCCGGAAACGCCGGCAACGCCGCTGGACGAGATTCCGGGGCTGGAACCTGCCCGGGCGGAATCCGTCCGCAGTCCGGTGCAGCCTGTATCCACTCCGGCGGCTGCGGAAAGCCCGATAGCGAAAGTCGCGCCTCTTCCACCGCCGATGCAGGCTGCGCCCGCTGTCGTCGAAGCGGCGCCGGCCTCTCCGCCCGCGTCCGCTGCGTCCGATGCGGCGGCAGGGCGGGTGCTGCTGGTGGAGGACAACCCGGTCAACCGCCAGGTCGCGCAGCGCCTGCTCAGCCTGGCCGGGGTCGCCTTCGACAGCGCGGAGAACGGCAAGGAGGCGCTCGAAAAGATGAACGCCGGGAGCTATGTCGCGGTGCTCATGGACTGCCAGATGCCGATCATGGATGGCTATACCGCCACCGGCCAGCGCCGCCAGCACGAGAAGGCGCACCGGCTGGCGCGGCTGCCCATCATCGCGATGACCGCCAATGCCATGCTGGGCGACCGCGAGAAGTGCCTGGATGCAGGCATGGATGACTATCTCTCCAAGCCGCTCAACCGCGCCCTGCTGGAGTCCACGCTGCGCAACTGGATGGCCGCGCAGCCGGCGGCGCCCGTGACGCAGGTTCCGGTGGCCGTGGCGACCGCGCGGCCGGCAGCAAAGCCGCCGGTTGCCGCGCGCGTGCCGCCGCCGCTGGGGGCGCTGCGTCCGCACGCGGCCACGGTTTCGGCTCCGGTCACCGGGCCAGCGCTCGATCTGGAAATACTCGGCGAACTGCGCGACATCATGGGTGCGGAGTTCGCTTCGCTGGTGCGGGTCTTCCTCGACGATGCGCCGGCGGTGATCGGACGCATCCAGGAACACGCCGCCGCGGGCGGCAATGCGGCGCTGGCCGGGCTGGCGCATACGCTCAAGTCCACCAGCGCCAACCTCGGTGCGCGCACCCTGTCCGGGCTGGCGCGCAGCATGGAGCAGGATGCCCGCCAGGGCATGGTGACCGATGCGCCGCGTCGTGCGGCAGCCATGGCCGCCGAGTTCGAACGCGTCGCCTCGGCGCTGCGCCAGCAGTTGGGCTGAAACACGGCGCGATCAGCCGCGCTGCGACCAGGCCGGCGGCGTCGGCCACTGTCCCTCGAAACTGCCTTGCAATGCGCGCCGCAGATCGCGGGCATCGAGCTGGGGCGCAAGCAGGGTCAGGAGGCTCAGGGTGTAGTTGCGCGGCACCCGTTCGCGCGGCAATACGCCCCAGGCCATGCAGGGCGCGAAGTGCGCATCGGCGTGCAGCGGCACGAGGTCGGCGTCGTCTCTGGCCGAAACGGCCATTTCCGCCAGCACCCCGATGCCCAGGCCGGCGCGCACATAGGTCTTGATGAGATCGGCGTCGCGCGCGGTGAAGGCGATGCGCGGCTCCAGACCCGCGCGCGCGAAAGCGGTTCGCAGCGAGGATTCGGGCTTGAGGGAGGATTCGTAGCTCACGATCGGCTCGCGCGCCAGCTCCTCGATCGTGGGGGCGCGATCGAGCCGCGCCAGGGCGTGACCGCGCGGCACCATCACCACGCGGCGCCAGGAATACAGCGGCACCGCGATGCCGCCGCCGGGCGGTGCGCCCGAACTGCTTACCAGCGCCAGGTCCGCGCCTCGCCCCAGCTCCGCCAATGCCTCGCCTTCGCCGGTCGGGACGATGTGGATGCTGACCTCGGGGAAGCGCTCGCGCAGCGGGCCGATGATCGGAGGCAGCACGTAGCGCGCCTGGGTGTGGGTGGTGCCGATCGCCAGCTCGCCCTGGATTTCCCCGCGCAGATTGGCCGCCAGCGCGCGGATGTTGCCGGCTTCCAGCAGCACCTTGCGGGCGCGCGCGATCACCTCCACGCCCGGCGCGGTGATCGAATCCAGGCTGCGGCCGCGGCGCAGGAAGAGCTGGAAACCCAGTTCGTCCTCCAATTGCTTGAGCTGCTTGGACAGCCCGGGCTGGGTGGCATGCACGCACTCGGCCGCCTGGGTGATGTTGAGGCCGGAGTCGGCGATGGCGACGAGGTAGCGCAGCTGGGTCAGTGTCATGGCGTCATGGCATATGGAATGGCGATGTGCACGCTAACGGCGCGAAATGGCGGGCGTCCAAGCACCCGCGCGACCGAGCTTATAACCCGAAAGCATATTAAAACGCGATCCCGCCATTTTTCCCGCGCCGCGACCGCGCCCACCATGCGCAGGCCCGGGCCAAGCCCGCCTCTTTCCAGGAATCCCCCATGGCCCTGTACCAATCCATCGTCGAAACCATCGGCCGCACCCCGATCGTGCGCCTGAATCGCCTGGCGCCCGAGCACGCCGCCGTCTACGCCAAGGTCGAGGCGTTCAATCCCGGCGGCTCGGTCAAGGACCGCCTGGCGCTGGCGATCGTGCTCGACGCCGAGCAGCGCGGCGTGCTCCAGCCCGGCGACACCATCATCGAGGCCACCTCGGGAAACACCGGCGTGGCGCTGGCCCTCGTGGCCGCCGCGCGCGGCTACCGCTTCGTGGCGGTGATGACCGAGACCTTCTCGATCGAACGCCGCAAGCTGATGCGTGCCTACGGCGCCAAGGTGATCCTGACGCCCGCCGCGGCGCGCACCACCGGCGCGGTCGCCAGGGCGCGCGAGCTGGCCGAAACGCACGGCTGGTTCCTCGCCAGCCAGTTCGCCAACCCGGCCAATCCGGCCTACCACCGCAGCACCACCGGCGCGGAGATCCTGCAGGATTTCGCGGGACGGCGGCTGGACTACTTCGTTTCCGGCTGGGGCACCGGCGGCACCTTCACCGGCGCGGGCGAAATGCTCCGGCTGGCGCGGCCGGAAGTAAAGCTCGTCGCCGCCGAACCGGCCGGCGCATCGCTCCTGGGCGGCGCGGAGTGGAAGCCGCACAAGGTGCAGGGCTGGACGCCGGATTTCCTGCCCGAAGTCCTCAACCGCGAGCTGCACGACGAGCTCCTGACGGTGAGCGACGAGGAGGCCATTGCCACCGCGCGTCGGCTGGCGGCGGAAGAAGGGCTGTTCGTCGGCATATCCGCCGGTGCCACGGCAGCGGCCGCACTGCGCGTGGCGCAGCGCGCGCCGCAAGGCTCGGTGGTGCTGGCCATGCTGCCCGACACCGGGGAACGCTACCTTTCCACGGCGCTGTTCGAGGGCGTGAACGAGGGCTCGGACGACGAGTGGCTGGCCTCGCTCGGCTGATGCGTACCCGCGCTTGGAGCGCCGGCGCGGGGCGCGCGGGCCTCAGCCGGTGTTCTGGAGCCCCGCGCTGATGCCGTTCACCGTGGCGACCAGGGCGCGGTAGCTCGCGTCCTCGGGGCGCCCGTCGGCGCGCCAGCGCCGCAGCAGGCTCTGCTGCAGCAGGTTGATCGGATCGACGTAGGGATTGCGCAGCCGGATCGAGCGGCGCAGCTTCGGGTCCTGCGAGAGCAGCTCGTCGGCACCGCGCAGCGACAGCACGGTGTCTCGGGTACGCGCGAACTCGGCGCGGATGCGCGGGTGGAACGCCTCGTGCAGGGGCGATTGGCGCGAATAGCCCTCGAAGATGCCCAGGTCCGTCTTGGCCAGCGCCATTTCCAGGTCGTCCACGAGGGTGGCGAAGAAGGCCCAGTCGCGGACCATCTCCGCCAGCGCCTCGCGGCCCCAGGCCGCCGCGCCGTGCGCCAGCCCCGCACCCACGCCGTACCAGGCGGTGAGGTTGCCGCGGGTCTGCGCCCAGGCGAACACCCAGGGAATGGCGCGCAGCGAACCGACGTCGCCGCTGCCGGCGCGCTTGGCCGGGCGCGAGCCCAGCCGCAGGCGTTCGATCAGGTCGATCGGCGTGGCTTCGCGGAAGTACGCCGCGAACTGCGGGTCTTCGTGCACCAGTGCGCGGTAGGCCGTGCGCGAGACCTGCGCCATCTCGCGCATGCGCTCGCGCCAGATCGCCTCGCGCGGCTCCGGCCTGCGCGGGCGCAGCCCGGTACGCAGCACGGCGCCGGCGACCTGCTCGAAGTTGCGCAGCGCCAGCGCGCGGATGCCGTAGCGGCGGTGGATGACCTCGCCCTGTTCGGTGACGCGCAGGTGGCCATCGACGCTGCCGCGCGGCGCGGCGATCACCGCGTGCTCGGTCTTGCCGCCGCCGCGGCTGATCGAGCCGCCGCGGCCGTGGAAGAAAACCAGCCGCACGCCGAACTCGCGCGCGATTTCCAGAAGCGCGATCTGGGCCTGCTGCAGGGCGAAACGCGAGGCCAGCATGCCGGCATCCTTGGCGCTGTCGGAATAGCCCAGCATCACGATCTGCCGATCCCCGCGCGCGACGAGGTGGGCGCGGTAGCGCGGTTCGCCGAGAAGTTCGCGCAGGGTTTGCGGCGCAGCTTCGAGATCGGCCACGGTTTCGAACAGCGGCGCCACGTCCAGCGCTTGCGCTGCGTCCGCATCGCCCGCCAGATGCGCCAGCGCCAGCACCGCCAGCGCGTCGGCGGCACAGCGGCTCATGCTCACGATGCAGGGTCCGAGCGCGGCGTCGCCGTAGCCGCGTCGCGCCTGCGCCAGGGTGCGGAACACCGCCAGGGTGCCGCGCGCGGGCTCGGGCAGGGAGTCGATCTCGACTGCGTCGGCAGGCGCCGCGAGCAGCGCGGTCAGCCGCGCCGCGCGCGCGGCAGGATCGGTTCCGGGAAACGCGGGATCGCTCAGGCACTGCGCCAGCGCTTCGGAGTGCACAGCGGCGTCCTGGCGCACATCGAGCGTGGCGAGGTGGAAGCCGAAGGCTTCGGCGCGGCGCTGCACGCGGCGCAGGTTGAATGCGCCGGCGTGGGCGCCGCGATGCGCGGCGAGGCTGCCGGCGAGCAGCGCCAGATCGGCCTCGAACTCGGACGGGTTTCCATAGGCTTCCGCATCGCCTTGCGCGGTGGCCGCAAGCCGCGCGTCGACCAGCGCCAGCAGGGTGCGGTAGGGCATGTCGGCGTGGCGCGGGTGCTCCTGCGCCGCAGACTCCGGAAAGCGCCTGCGGTAGTCCTCGATGCGGTCGAACACAGCGGTGTCCACGCCGGCGCGCTCCGGCGACTGGCTGAGCAGGCCGGAGAGGTGCTGCAGGTCGCGGCGATAGGCCGCGATCACCATCTGGCGCTGGCGCGCCAGGGTGGCGGCGATGGTGTCGGCTCCCACATTCGGGTTGCCGTCCATGTCCCCGCCCACCCACGAGCCGAAGCGCAGCGCGCGCGGCAGCGGCAGGCGCCGGCCGTAGACCGCTTCGATCGCCTCGTCCAGCGCCTCGTGGAACACCGGCAGCACCCGGTAGATCACCTCGGAAAGATAAAATCCGACGTGCTCCAGTTCGTCGGCCACGGTGGGGCGCGAGGGCGGACTTTCGGCGGTCTGCCAGGCGGCCGTGAGCGCGGTGCGAATGCGCCCGGTTTCGGCGCGCCGTTCCTGCGGGGTGAGGCTCGGGTCCATCGAAACGATCAGGCCGCGCACCACGTGCTGTTCCTTCTCCAGCAGGGCGCGGCGCATGGCCTCGGTGGGATGGGCTGTGAACACCAGGTCGAGCTGGAGGCGCGGCAGCCACTGCGCCAGCGTGTCGAACTCCACACCGTCCGCCTTGAGGTCTTCCAGCACCGCGCGCAGGCTGCCGGGTTGGGGTGCGCTGCCGGCGCGCTGGTAGTCGCGGCGGCGGCGGATGCGGTGCACGCGCTCGGCCAGGTTCACCGCGTTGAAGTAGGCGGCGAATGCGCGAACCACCGCTTCGGCGGTGGCCGGGGCCATGGTTTCCAGATGCTGGCGCAGCACCACTTCCGCCTCGCCGCGCTCGCGCCGGCCGATTGCGGCGATGCGGATGGATTCGATCAGGGCGAGGAAGTCCTCGCCGCGCTGGTCCACCAGCATCTCGCCAAGCAGGCTGCCGAGGCGGCTTACGTCATCGCTCAACGGCTGGTCGACGGCGGAAAAGGAAACTTCGCGCAGCGGCGCGTCTGAGGATTCGTTGGGCGTGTGCATGCCCCGAGTGTAGGGGAAAGGCCCGGCCGCGATCCGGGTGGCCGAGCTCCTGCGTTTGCCTCAGAACCACTCCAGCAGCGAAATGCCCACGCCGACGTAGGTGGAAGCGTGGTTGTAATCGATCAGGCTTTCGCCATAGCCGCTGAAGACCTGGACGTGGCCGCGCAGCGGGCCATCGAGCGGAAATCCCCAGTCGAGCTGGAACGATCCGTGCGAACGCTCGCCGCCGCGCAGCGAGTGGCGCGCCACGGCGGAGATCTCGTGCTCGCCGTTGCGCCACACCAGCATGGCGTCGACGCGACCGATGTAGTCCTCGATGCCCGGGTTGTTGTCCTCGCGCGTGCCTTCCGGCAGGCGCCACCAGGGACGGATCACCAGCGCCCAGTTTTCCCGGTCCAGACCCACCGTGGCGACGATGCGGTTCCAGCTGCGCGAGCGCGGGTCGCTCTGGCCGTTGGACTGGTGGTTGAGGCTGATGCCTGCCATCCGCCCGCTCCAGCCCAGGAAGTGGTAGCGGTTGCGGAACACCAGCATCAGCTCGGGTTCGTAGTTGGTTTCGCGGAACGGGCGCGAGTTCTCGCCGTTGTACAGCTGCCAGCGCGAGGTCTGGGTGTAGGCGCCCCACAGGTCGCCGTTGTCGCCGAAAAGGCTTTCGGCGATCTTGGTCTTGAAGCTGAGCTGGAACTTGCCTTCGACCGGCTGCACGTTTTCCCACTCGGTCACGGAGTTGGCCGGATTGGGCGACTGCGGAAGTTCGTTGGTGCGGGCGGCCCAGAAAAAAGGCAGTGCGTAGATGGGTTTGTAGGCGCGCAGGTTGAATACGCCGAGCTTGGAATCGCGCGCCAGCTCCCAGCGCCGATCCAGCAGCGAGCCGCGCCCGGCGTTGGCCAGTGCCGCGGTGGCCTCTTCAAAAGGCAGTACCTCGCGGTTGTCGGCCGGCGCATCGGCCGAGCGGCCGGGATCGGGCGGCGGCTCCGCAGGCGCAGCCTGGACCAGCGCATCTGCGGCGGCGCTGGCACGATCATCTGCGGCGCGGGTGTCTTCCACAGTCAGGCGAAAGAAGGCGTCGTAGCAGGCCAGCCGTTCGATATCCATCGCGATGGTCGCGCAGTGCTCCGGTGCCCGGGTGGGCTGGGCGAAGGCCGGAGAGACCGTCAGCGCAAACAGGGCAAGGCCTGCGCGAGCGTGCCGGGGCATGGGAACGGGCCTCGGCTCAGGCGCTGCGCGAGCAGGATTGTTCGCGCGGTGCGTCCTGTGGCCCGAGTGCGAGGGCCTCGAGCTGGGCCGGATCGATGATGCGAAGCTGGCGTCCGCGCACCTTGATGACGCCCTCGTCCTGCAGCCGGGTGAAACCGCGGCTCACGGTTTCGATCACCAGCCCCAGATAGCGCGCGATGTCCTCGCGGCTCATGGGCAGGCTGAATTCGGTGGCGGGGTGGCCCAGCGAACGGTAACGCTCGGAAAGTCCGTGCAGGAACATGGCGATGCGCTCCTGCGCCTGGCGTCGGCCCAGCATCTCCAGGTGGTCCTGATCGCGCGCCACGCTGCGTCCGATCACCCGCAGCAACTGTGCGCTCAGGCCCGGCACGGCGTGGATGACGTCCTCCAGCGCGGTGATCGGGATTTCGCAGACCAGCGCCGGCCCGAGCGCCTCGGCCTCGCAGCGGTGCTGTCCGGTACCGAGCGAATCCAGGCCCATCAGCTCGCCGGGCAGGTGGAAGCCGATGATCTGTTCCTCGCCGTCGCTGTTGATGGCGACGGTCTTGAAGTTTCCTTCACGCGCCACATACAGGGCGTCCATCGTGTCGCCGATCCGGTACAGGCGCTCGCAGCGCGCCAGTGGCCGATGGCGGCGCACGATGGCGTCGAGCCGATCCAGATCATCGTGGTCGATGCCGGCCGGCAGGCAGAGCTGGTGCAGCGAGCACTGCGCGCAGCTGCGGCGCAGTTTCGCAAGGTCGAATACGACGTTCGTGGCCATTCGGCATCCCGCAGGCGGTGCGGCTGGATGCTCAATGGTGCCAGAAGCCGACCGAGCAGGCATTCCAATATCTCCGGAAATCCAGGTCCCGGACGCGGCGCGGACAAAAAAAACCAGCCGCCATGCGATAATGCCGCTCTTGCCGGCGCGCGGTGCACCACCGTCCGCGCGCCCCGTACGGAGTGCGCAATGCCGATCCAGATCCGTGAAGTGCGCGAGGACGAGCTGGATGTCGTTCTCGCGTTGAACAACGCCGCAGGCCCGTCCATCCTGCCCCTGACCGAGGCGCAGCTGCGCTTCGGCTTCGAGGAGGCGGCCTACTTCCGCGTGGCCGAGTCGGCGGGCCGCATCGTCGGCTTCCTCATCGCCTACGACGAGAACAGCCGCTATGCCAGCAGCAACTACCGCTGGTTCCGGTCGCGCTACCCGCAGTTCCTCTACATCGACCGGGTGGTCATCGCCAGCGCCCAGCGCGGCGGCGGCGTCGGGCGCATCTTCTATGCCGACGTCACCAGCTTCGCCGAGGTGCGCACGCCGCTGCTGACCTGCGAGGTCTTCCTCGAGCCGCGCAACGACACCGCCCTGGTGTTTCACGGCACCTATGGATTCCAGGAGGTCGGACAGCGTGTGATGGACGAGAACGGACTGCGCGTGTCGATGCTGGTCAAGGAGCTGGGTTGCTATTCCTGGGTGAAGACGCGCTGGCTGGAAGGCCCCGGGCTGCCGGACCTGCCGTGGCTTTCGGAGCGACCGCACCGCACCGCATCGGCCGGCGAGGTCGCCTGAGCATGGCGTCTCGATCCGATTACGAGCAGGCCGGCGAGCTCAAGATGGGGCAGGTGGGCATCGCCAACCTGCGCATCCGGACGCTGGACGTGGCGCGATTGGGCGAGGAAATGCGCGAACGCGTCGCGCGCGCGCCCAACCTGTTCGCACGCGCAGCGGTCGTGGTGGATTTCGGCGGGCTGTCGCAGGCGCCCGACGCGACGACCGCGGGCGCGCTGCTGGAGTCGCTGCGCCAGGCCGGCGTGATCCCCGTGGCGCTGGCCTACGGCACGCGCGAAATCGACGCGCTTGCACAGAGCCTGGGGCTGCCGCTGCTGGCCAAGTTCCGCGCCCAGTACGAGAGCGCGGAGCGCGAACCGCCGCCGGCCGCGCGCGCTGCTCCCGAACCGACTGCGCCCGTGGCGTCCGTGGCCCCGGTGGCGCCCGCAACCGGGGTTTCGCTGATGCACACCGCACCCGTGCGCTCGGGCCAGCAGGTCTATGCCCAGGGGCGCGATCTGGTGGTGGCCGCGGGAGTCGGCGCCGGGGCCGAGGTCATCGCGGATGGATCGGTGCACGTGTACGGTGCGCTGCGCGGGCGCGCGCTGGCGGGAGCGCAGGGCGACGAGAAAGCCCGTATATTCTGCCGCGAGTTCCACGCCGAACTGGTGGCGATCGCCGGGCGTTACAGGGTGATCGAGGAAGTTCCGCGTGAACTGCGCGGCAAGGCGGTGCAGGTCTGGCTGGAGGCCGACAGCCTGCATCTGGCCGAGCTGGGCTGATGCCACACCCCGCCGCACCCGAACAGACCGGCGCACCGATGCGCCGCGCCGGTCATTTCCCCATCCACCGGATCCAACGGAGAATTTCCCCTTGACCCAGATCATCGTCGTAACGTCCGGTAAGGGCGGCGTGGGCAAGACCACCACCAGCGCCAGCCTGGCCTGCGGCCTGGCACAGCGCGGCAAGAAGACCGCGGTCATCGATTTCGACGTGGGCCTGCGCAATCTCGACCTCATCATGGGCTGCGAGCGCCGCGTGGTGTACGACTTCGTCAACGTCATCAACGGTGACTGCACACTCAAGCAGGCGCTGATCCGCGACAAGCGCCTGGACAGCCTCTATGTGCTGGCCGCTTCGCAGACACGCGACAAGGATGCGCTCACCCAGGACGGCGTGGAGCGCGTGCTCAAGGAGCTGGCCGAAGACGGTTTCGACTACATCCTCTGCGACTCGCCCGCCGGCATCGAGCGTGGCGCCTTCCTCGCCATGTATTTCGCCGACATCGCCGTGGTAGTGGTGAATCCCGAAGTATCCTCGGTGCGCGATTCCGACCGCATCCTCGGCCTGCTCGCGGCCAAGACCCGCAAGGCCGAACAGGGCGGCAAGGTGAAGGACAGCCTGCTGCTGACGCGCTACAACCCGGCGCGCGTGGAAGTGGGCGAGATGCTTTCGATCAAGGATGTCGAGGAAATCCTCGGCATTCCCGTTCTTGGCGTGATTCCCGAATCGCCCGATGTGCTCAATGCTTCCAACAAGGGCGAGCCGGTGATCCTGGAGCCACAGACGCCTGCGGCGCAGGCCTATGAAGATGCCGTGGCGCGGCTTTTGGGCGAGGACCGCCCGCTGCGCTTCACCCAGGTCGAGAAGAAGGGCTTCTTCTCCAAGCTGTTCGGAGGCTGATCCGATGGGTCTGTTCGATTTTCTGCGGCCGAAGAAAGATACCGCCAGCATCGCACGCGAGCGGCTTCGCATCATTGTCTCGCAGGAGCGCGGCTCGCGCGGCGGGCCGGACTACCTTCCCCTGCTGCGGCGCGAGCTGCTGGAAGTGATCCGCAAATACGTCAGCGTCGATCTGGAGGCGGTGAAGGTCGATCTGGTGCGCGACGGCGAGCACGATGTCCTGGACATTTCCGTCTCGCTGTCCGAACGCGACGAAGGCGGCTCGGCTCCGGCCTGACCGCCGATCCGGCGGGAATCCGCGATGTCCGACGCACCTGCCGAGACCGACGTGCTGCGCCTGGCCGACATCGGCAGCGAGCCGCTGGCCGCGCTGCTGGAGTCGTTCGGCCTGAACCTGGTCGAAGTGCCGGACGGTGCGGCCATTCCCGGAAGCTACTGGGGCGCGCCCGAGGCCGGAGTGATCGGCCATCGGGTCTATGTGCGCTCGGACACGCCGGTGCATTCGGCCCTGCACGAAGCCTGCCACCTCATCGTGCAGCCGCCCGAGCGGCGCGCGCAGGTGCATACCGACGCCACCGATTCCATCGCCGAAGAAGACGCCACCTGTTACCTGCAAATCCTCCTGGCCGAACGCCTTCCCGGCGTGGGCAGCGCGCGGCTCATGGCGGATATGGACGCCTGGGGCTACACCTTTCGCCTCGGCTCGGCGCGGGTCTGGTTCGAAAACGACGCGCAGGACGCGCGCGCCTGGCTGCGCCAAAGCCATTTGCGCATGGTCTGAAGCTTCGGCCCGCATCTTGCGCTGGCGGCGGGTGCTTGCCCCACCCATGACCGATCACCCATGCGTTCGGCCCGGTGCGCGCCTAGAATCGCGGGAATCTGTCCCAGTTTTCCGGATGATTCGTCTTGCGAACCGCATCAAGGCTCCCACTCGCCCATTTTTTCCGCAGGGTCGCAGGCCCCGGCCTGCTGGCCGCAGCGATCCTGCTCACCGGCTGCGGCCGCAGCGGCGCGCCGGGACCACAGGGCGGTGGCCCGCAGGCGGCGGCCGTCACCGCCGGAACGGTGGTTGAAAGCGACTGGCAGGACGAGATCCGTTCGCTCGGCACGGCCCAGGCCAGCGAATCGGTGACCTTGACCGCCAAGGTCACCGAGACGGTCACGCGCATCAATTTCCAGGACGGGGATTTCGTCGAAGCCGGCGCGGTGCTGGTGGATCTGTCCGGGCGCGCCGAAGTGGCCCAGCTGGAAGCGGCACAGGCCACCCATGTCGAAGCCAGCAAGCAGTACGACCGCCTCGCCGAACTGGTGAAGCAGGGCACGATCCCGCGCAGCCAGCTCGATACCCAGCTCTCGGTGCGCGACGCCGCCCGGGCCCGCGCCGACGCGATCCGCGCCGCGCTGGCCGACCGCATCCTCAGCGCCCCATTCACCGGCGTGCTCGGTTTTCGCCGCGTCAGTCCCGGTGCGCTGGTGACGCCGGGAACGGTCATCACCACGCTCGACGACATCCGCACCATCAAGCTCGATTTCGCGGTGCCGGAAACCCGCCTCGGCCAGATCGCCACGGGGCAGACCGTGCGCGCCGAAAGTCCCGCCTTTCCCGGCCGGACCTTCGAAGGCGAGGTGACGGCGGTGGGTTCGCGCGTGGACCCGCTGACGCGCGCCGTCACCGTGCGCGCGCTCCTGCCCAATCCCGAGGGCCTGCTGCGTCCGGGAATGCTGCTGACGGTGCGCCTGCTGCAGCCGGTACGCCGCGCCCTGACGGTGCCGGAGATTGCGGTGGAACAGATCGGCACGCGCGCCTATCTCTACCGCATCGAACCGGGAGACAAGGTGGCGCAAGTCGACGTGACGCTGGGCGCGCGCCGCCGCGGCGAAGTGGAAATCCTCTCCGGGGTTGCCGCGGGCGAGCGCATCGTGGTCGAGGGGACGGTCAAGCTGCGCCCCGGCGCGCAGGTGCGGGTCGTGGAGCCGGAGCCGGCGTCGTGACGGCGCGGGCGCGGAAGCGCGCGGCATGAGGATTTCCGATCTGTCGATCAAGCGGCCGGTGCTGGCTACGGTGATGAGCCTGCTGCTGGTGGCGCTGGGCCTGATGGCCTTCACCCGGCTCACCTTGCGCGAGCTGCCCGCCATCGATCCGCCCGTGGTTTCGGTGGGAGTGAGCTATCCGGGCGCCTCGGCCGCCGTGGTCGAAAGCCGCGTGACGCAGATACTCGAAGACGCCGTTTCCGGCATCGAGGGAGTGGAAACGATCGAGTCGCGCAGCGCCAACGGGCGTTCCAGCCTCACCATCGAGTTCTCGCTGAGCCGCGAGATCGAAGCGGCGGCCAACGACGTGCGCGACGGCATCAGCCGCGTGCTCAGTCGGCTGCCGCAGGAAGCCGACCCTCCGCGCGTGGAAAAGGTCGAGGCCGACGCCGATCCGATCCTGTGGCTCAACATGAGCTCCACCACGATGGATACGCTGGAGCTGACCGACTACGCCAACCGCTATGTCGTCGACCAGCTCTCCGCGCTGGATGGCGTGGCCAGCGTCATGGTCGGTGGCGAGCAGCGCTACGCCATGCGCCTCTGGCTGAACCGCGATGCGCTGGCCGCGCGCGGACTGACCGTGGCCGACGTGGAGGATGCGCTGCGGCGCGAGAACGTGGAGCTTCCGGCCGGGCGCATCGAATCGGCGGAACGGGACTTCACCCTGCGCGTGGCTCGCAACTATCTGCAGCCGGAGGACTTCGCCGCGCTGGTGCTGCGCAAGGGCGAAGACGGCTATCTGGTGCGGCTGGGCGACGTGGCACAGGTGGAGCGCGCCTCCACCGAGCGGCGTTCCTACTATCGCAGCAACGGCCAGTCGAACCTGGGCCTCGGCGTCATCAAGACCTCCACCGCCAACGCGCTGGACGTGGCGCGCGCCGTGCGCGGCGAAGCCGGGCGCATCCAGGCGGCGCTGCCCGAAGGATTGAGCATCTTCGTGGCCTTCGACAACACGGTCTTCATCGAAGCGGCAGTCGACCGCGTGTACTCGACCCTGTTCGAGGCGCTGGCACTGGTGCTGATCGTGATCTACCTCTTCCTCGGCAGCCTGCGCGCGGCGATCGTTCCCGCCGTCACCGTGCCGGTTTGCCTGGTCTCGGCCTTCATCGCGCTGTTCGCCTTCGGTTTTTCCATCAACCTGCTGACCCTGCTGGCGCTGGTGTTGTGCATCGGGCTGGTGGTGGACGATGCCATCGTGGTGCTGGAGAACATCCAGCGGCGCTGCGACCTGGGCGAGCCGCCGCTGGTGGCCGCGATCCGCGGCACCCGCCAGGTGGGTTTCGCGGTGATCGCGACGACCGCGGTGCTGGTGGCCGTGTTCCTGCCGGTGGGCTTCATGGAAGGCAACACCGGGCGGCTGTTCCGCGAGCTGTCCGTGGCGCTGGCCGCGGCCATCGCCATATCCGCCTTCGTGGCGCTCACGCTGACGCCGATGATGTCCTCCAAGCTGGTGCGACCGCACGGGCAGGCGCGCGGTCTGGCGGGCGGGATCAACCGGCTGCTCGATCGGGTGGCGCGCGCCTATCGGCGCCAGATCGAAGCCACCAGCCGCAAGCCGCTGCTGTTCGCGCTGGTGATGCTGGGCGCGCTCGGTGCCAGCCTGCTGGTGGCCCAGCGGGTGCCCAGCGAGCTTGCCCCGATGGAGGACCGCGGCGCCTTCTTCATCTCCGTGTCCGGCCCGGAAGGCGCCGGCTACGACTACACCGTGCAGCAAATCGGCAAGCTGGAGGATGCGCTGGCGCCTTTCCTGGGCGAAGGGCAGCCGCTGGAGCGGGTCAATACGCGCGCGCCGGCGGGCTGGGGTGGCAGCGAGGAAATGCACACCGGCATGGCGATCGTGTTCCTCAAGGACTGGCGCGAACGCAGCGTCACCACCAACGAAGTGGTCGATCAGCTTCGTCCGAAGCTGGCGGAAATCCCCGGTGTGCGTGCCTTTCCGTCGGTGCGCACCGGGCTGGTGCGCAGCCGCGGCCAGCCCTTCAGCGTGGTGCTGGGCGGCCCCGATTATGAAGAGCTGGCGCAGTGGCGCGACCGCATCCTGGCGCGCGCCGAGGAGAATCCCGGCCTGATCGCGGTGGACTCCGACTACAAGGAAACCCGCCCGCAGCTGCGCGTGCAGATCGATCGCGCGCGCGCCGCGGATCTCGGCATCTCGGTGCAGGACATCGGCCGCACCCTGGAAACCCTGATGGGCTCGCGCCGCGTGACGACCTATGTCGATGCCGGCGAGGAGTACGACGTGGTGCTGCAGGCGCGGCAGGACGATCGCGGCGCGCCGGCGGACCTGGAGAACATCCAGGTGCGCACCCGCACCGGGGCGCTGGTGCCCCTTGCCACCGTGGTCACGCTCAGCGAGGTGGCCGAACCCGGCGCACTCAACCGCTTCAACCGCCTGCGCGCCATCACCATTTCCGGAGCCGTCGCGTCGGATTACACCCTGGGCGAGGCCATCGACTGGGTGAAGCAGGTCGCCGCCGAGGAGCTGCCCGACATCGCCCAGGTCGATTTCAAGGGCGAGTCGCGCGAATACCTGAAGGCCGGCGGCGCGGTGCTCTTCACCTTCGCCATGGCGCTGCTGATCGTGTACCTGGTGCTTGCGGCGCAGTTCGAGAGCTTCATCCACCCGGTGGTCATCATGCTCACCGTGCCGCTGGCGGTGCTGGGCGCGCTGATCGGGCTGTGGGTGACGGGCGGTTCGCTCAATCTTTTCAGCCAGATCGGCATCGTGATGCTGGTGGGGCTGGCGGCCAAGAACGGCATCCTGATCGTGGAATTCGCCAACCAGCTGCGCGACGAGGGCCGCAGCATCGACGAGGCCATCGCCGAAGCCGCCTCGGTGCGGCTGCGCCCGATCCTGATGACTTCCTTTGCCACTGTCATGGGCGCGGTGCCGCTGGTGGTGGCCGGTGGCCCGGGCTCGGCCAGCCGCGCCACCATCGGCGTGGTGGTGATTTTCGGCGTGGCGTTCTCGACCCTGCTTTCGCTTTATGTGGTGCCGGCCTTCTATCGCCTGCTGGCGCGCCATACCGGCTCGCCCGAGGCGCTGGCGCGGAAGATCGATTCGCTGGAAGCAAGCACGCCGGCCGCGGGAGGCAGCGCATGAGTCAGGAGGGACCGGTCTGGCCGGGGCTGCCGCGCGGCGGCGAACGCCGCGACAAGCGCACGCGTGAGCGCGAACGTGAGCGTGAACGCGAACATGCGCCGGAGGGCGGGTCCGCCGCGCGCGGCCGCACGGAACGCGCGAAGACCGCGCCGCGAGCGCCCGCCGCCGCACCGCCGCAGGAAAGCGCGCAGCGGCCGCGGGATCCACGCCGCGACGAGCTGCGCGTGTTCGGATTCAACGCCTGCCTGGCCGCCTTCGCGGCGCGCCCGGATGACCTGCGCAAGGCCTACCTCTCCGCTTCGCGCATGGGCGCGCTGCGCGAGCTGATGGCCTGGTGCGTCCAGCAGCGGTTGGGCTATCGCGTGGTGGAAGAGGAAGACCTGGCGCGCCTTGCCGGAAGCCAGCACCACGAAGGCGTCGTGCTGGACATGCGCCGTCCACCCGAGCGTGCGCTCGAACCTTTCCTTGCGGGCCTCGATCCGCGCGCGCCGGCCTGCCTGCTCTGGCTCGACGGCGTGGGCAATCCGCACAACTTCGGCGCGTTGCTGCGCTCGGCCGCGCACTTCGGCGTGGCCGGCGTGCTGTTGCCGCAGGATTCCCCGCTGGCGCTGTCCGGTGCTGCCTGCCGCGTGGCCGAAGGCGGTGCCGAAGCGGTGCCGCTGGTGCGTCTGGGGGAGGAATCGGATGCCGTAGCCACCCTGCGCGCCGCAGGTTTCACTTTGGCGGCCACCCTGCCGACCCGCGCGCAGTCGCTGTTCGACGCCGCGCTGCCGGCGCGCACGGTGTTCGTGATGGGGGCCGAGCGCGAAGGCATGAGTTCGGCACTGCTGGATCGCTGCGGCCTGCGCCTGACCATTCCCGGCAGCGGGCGGGTGGAAAGCCTCAACATCGCCAGCGCCGTCGCGGCCCTGCTGGCGACCTGGGCGCTGCGCTGCGGCGAGGATTCGCGCTGATCCGCACCGGCGCGCGCGGGCCGCAATGACCTGGATCAGTGAGCCGCGCGCGCAAAAGACCGATCATTTGCACCCTTTCCACAGCGGGCCAGTCCCAGGACGATCTCCATGCAATTCCAGCTTTCCGCCAACCGCCCCACCGCCAGCATGGTCGCAGCCGCCGTGCACCCCATCGATCCGGGCGCGCGCATCGCCATCGACGAGCGCCGCGGCGTGCTCGAAGTGATGTCCACCGCCAGCGCCAGCCAGGTCGCGTTTGCGCTGCAGCAGATCGGCTGCGAGGTGACGCCGCTGGAGAACCTGGTCCACATCAGCGGCGGAAGCACCTGCTGCGGCGGCTGCGCCTGAGGCGGGCGCGGATTGGCCCGATTCCTCCCGGATGGCCCACGCTGGTTCTGGCGGATGGCTTGACCATCACCCGAGCGCCGGGTAGAACGTCAAGACAGCGCGCCGTGAACCGGCGCGTGTCGATATCACCCAACTCCGATGAGGTGCATGGATGAATGCGACAAGCTCCGGGAGGTTCAACCTGTTGCTGCG